>CAZTJR010000021.1:9558-53115 GCA_964613795.1 uncultured Alteromonadaceae bacterium
ATGTGGCGGGACAGCGGTGTCCGCGCCAGCGGGGAGCAACGCCGAGCCTTTACCTATTGGGCACGGCCCGACGGGAACGCGTGCGCGCTGATCGACAGGCGATACAGAAACAGCGCAGCACGCTGTGACTGGGTGAGCAGTGTATTGAGGTCTGCCGTTTCATCCACGGTATGGCCGCCACTGCCCATCATGCCGATACCATCCAGCGCCGCTCGCACATAGGGGGCGGTGAATGACACATCGGCGGCGCCCGCCAGGCGCGGATTGACCGCCCGCACCTCGCCCATGCCCAGTGCTTCGCTGACGCCGCTGTAAAGCGCCAGCAATTCCTGATTGTTATCGGTCGGCGGCATGGGGGGATAGCCAGTGTCGAACACAAACTCCGACTGCGTTCCGTTGAGATTACGGGAGGCAATCTCGCGCATGACGGCAACCGCCCGTTCGAGCTGTTGCGGTGATAGGGCACGAATGCCGCCGGTCGCTACCGCGGTCTGGGCGATGACGTTGCCCTTGCCAAAGGCCTCGCCCCGCGTGTTCGCGCTGTCGTGCTGGATGTCGGTGCCCGCCATCACCAGACCTGGATTGAAGGTCAGATTTTCCTCCTCCGCAAGCGCCTCGCGCCAGGCATTGAGAATGCGTGCCATCTCAAAAGCCGCGCCATCGCCGATATCCTCACGGAAAATCTGCGACGAATGCGCCGGACGGCCGCGGGTGGAAAGCTGCCAGCTGCTGGAGCCGCGACGGGCAACAACGGCCGTTGCGGTGTCGCCATCGCCATCCTCGAAGCCGATGGCAAAGTCAGCCCATTTCGCCGCGTCTTCGAGCGCCGCATTGGCGACGCTGAGCGGCCGCCCACGGTCTTCCTCATCGCCGGTGAGGACGGCGCGAACCTGCAGGCCGTCCAGCACCCCCGTCTGCTGCAGCGCGCGCAGCGCCTCCAGCATGACCACGTTGCCGCCCTTCATGTCAGTAATGCCCGGCGCACGCACGCGCCCATCCTCGAGCACAGTCCACTCCTGAAAACCGGCCTCCGCGGGGAATACGGTATCGAGGTGGCCTATCAGCAGCACGCGAGGACCCTCGGAGCCGCCGCTGGCAACCAGATGCCCTGCCCGTTTGAACGCGGCGCCATCGACCCATTCCGTGGCAAAGCCGATGTCACGGAACTCCGTCGCCAGCAGTTCGCCAACCCGTTTCACGCCGTCGAGGTTCATGGTGCCGCTGTTGATCTCGACCGAGGCTCTGAGCAGCGCCACCGCCTCGGTGTGCCGTGCCGCGACGGCATCAACGATAGCCTGTTCACGCGGGTCCAGCGCGGGGCTGGCGATGGTGCTGGCGGCAAACGCAGCGCCGGATAAAAGCAAACAGAGACAGCGGGATAACGGGTTCTTCATTGACAGACCTCTTTCATTACACTGTTGACGGCACGGCAGCTTCAAACATGGCATCGCAACATGCCGGACGCGCTTTCGATCGGATCACAGCGTATCACCGGAACGTCAGCTGACGTAACATCCGGATACGGGTGTCTGCCCGCGCCAGGTCAGTGGGGTGAGTTGAGTGAAAGAGGTGAAACACAGGCAGGACATCAATGTCCGCGCGCTGCTGGATGGACTGACAGAAATCCTGCCCGCGCAGGCCGTCATCAGCGATCCGGCCTCCCTGCGCGCCTGGGAATGCGATGGTCTGCCGCTCTACTGCGAGCTGCCACTGGCGGTGGTAATGCCCCGCGCGGCCGACGAGGTCGCCGCAGTCATGTCACTGTGCCACCGCCTCGATGTTCCGGTGGTGCCCCGCGGCTCAGGGACCGGGCTCTCCGCCGGCGCCATGCCACACCCTGAAGGCATTGTGATCAGTCTGGCGGGGCTCGACCGCATTGTCGATATCGACGCCGCCAATCGCATTGCCCGCGTGCAGCCGGGTGTCACCAATTTGTCGATTTCCGAGGCTGCCGCTGCCTATGGCCTTTTTTACGCGCCGGACCCCTCCTCCCAGATCGCCTGCTCGATTGGCGGCAACGTTGCCGAGAATGCCGGTGGCGTGCACTGCCTGAAATACGGCCTCACGGTGCATAACGTGACCGCCCTGACCCTGATCACCGCAGAGGGCGAGACGCTGACACTTGGCGGCAGCGGCCTCGACACCCCCGGCCCGGACCTGCTAGCGCTGGTGATCGGCTCCGAAGGCCTGCTGGGGGTCGTGGTGGAAATCACGGTGAAACTGCTCCCACTGCCGACATCTGTCGCGGTGATCATGGCAGGCTTCAACACGGTAACAGCAGCTGGCGACGCCGTAGGCGAAGTGATTGCCGCAGGCATTCTTCCCGCCGGCCTCGAGATGATGGACGCCCTGGCCATTCAGGCGGCAGAGGATTTTGCCGGCGCCGGCTATCCCCGCGACGCTGCAGCCCTGCTGCTATGCGAACTTGACGGCAACGAGGCAGAAGTCGCACAGCAGTGCGCTGCGGTGAGCGCGCTGCTGCAGACTGCGGGGGCCAGCCGCGTCGAAGTGGCAAGGGACAGCCCCACCCGGCAGCGGCTGTGGCGTGGTCGCAAATCGGCCTTCCCCGCTGTCGGTCGACTGTCGCCGGACTACTACTGCATGGACGGCACCATTCCACGCCGGCACGTGGCGCAGATGCTTGCCGAGATCAGCGATATGGCAGGACAAAGTGGCCTGCGCGTTGCCAATGTGTTTCACGCCGGGGACGGCAACCTGCACCCGCTGATATTGTTCGATGCCAGTCAACCCGAGGAGATCCGCCGCGCCGAGGCCCTCGGGGCCCGCATTCTCGAGCGCAGCGTGGAACTCGGCGGCTGCATTACCGGTGAACACGGCGTCGGCCTGGAAAAACTGGCGCAGATGTCGGTGCAATTCAGCAACGCCGAGCTGCTGCAGCTCGAGGCCATCAAGGTGGCATTCGACCCCTCGCTGAACCTCAATCCAGGCAAGGGTATTCCAGTGCTCAAGCGCTGCCAGGAATACCGTGCCCTGCCGCAGAGGCACCTTCATGGCTGATTGTTCGAGTGAGCTGCGCGAGGCGGTGCTGGAGGCGATAACGGGAAAATCACCCCTGCACATTGCCGGCGCGGGTAGCAAGACCGGATACTTCGGGCGCGAGGTGAGAGGCACGCGCCTGGACGTGACGGGCCACCACGGCATCACCGACTATCAGCCCGACGAACTGGTGATAAGCGCCCGCGCCGGCACGCCGATGGCACAGATCCATGCCGCACTGGCGGAACAGAACCAGATGCTGCCCGCCGAGTGTCCCTTGTTCGGCGGCGCGGCGACGCTTGGTGGCAGCGTCGCCTGCAACGCTTCGGGCCCGGGTCGCCCCTGGCGCGGCGCCCTGCGCGACAGCATTCTCGGGCTTGAGTTCATCAATGGCCACGGCGAAATTCTGCGCTATGGCGGACAGGTCATGAAGAATGTGGCCGGTTATGATGTCAGCCGCCTGCAGGCCGGCGCCCAGGGCACGCTCGGCGTGATTACCGCTGTCACGCTGCGGGTCGTGCCAAAGCCGGCGCGGGAAATCACGCTCGCCTATACGCTCCCGGCAGCAGCCGCCATTGCGCGGATGGTCACCCTGGCAGCGCTGCCCGGGCCCCTGAGTGGCGCTTGCTGGACCGGCAACACACTGTATCTGCGCGCGAGCGGCACGGCCGACGCCGTGGAGGACTTTCGCCGCAGCGAGGGTGGTGAAGCGGTGAGTGACAGCGCACCCTGGCAGGCACTGGATACGCTGGACAAGGCTCCCTTTTCAGGGATTGCGCCCCTGTGGCGACTGTCCGTCGCACCATCTTCGCCGCTGACCCGGGCCACGCCGGACAGTATCGACTGGTGCGGCGCTCTG
This sequence comes from uncultured Alteromonadaceae bacterium, assembly GCA_964613795.1. Lineage (GTDB taxonomy): Bacteria > Pseudomonadota > Gammaproteobacteria > Pseudomonadales > Halieaceae > Chromatocurvus. Next base: position 13,415 of record CAZTJR010000021.1, read on the forward strand.
CGTTTCTTTGCCGGCAACCACGACCCGGCCGCCATGCACGAAGCCGCCAGCGCTGCGGGCGGCCGCGCGCAGCTGTGGCGAGGTGGCGATCGCCGCAGCGACGTCAATGGGCCGATGTCCGGCGCGGAGAAAACGCTCCAGCAACGACTCAAGTATGCGCTGGACCCAAGCGGAATCTTCAATCCAGGCCGCCTTTTCAACGATCAATAGCAGGCGTTTCACATGCATGTACAACTTCATGCCGATTTCGCGGACGACCCCGCAGCACAGGAAGCCGCCGCATTGACGAGCGCCTGCGTGCACTGCGGGTTCTGTCTGGCAACCTGCCCGACCTACCTCGACAACCGCGATGAGCGCGACAGTCCCCGCGGGCGAATTTATCTCATCAAATCCCTGCTCGAAACAGGCAACGGTGACACTGCCGTTGAAACCCACCTCGATCGCTGCCTCACCTGTCGCAGCTGTGAGACGACCTGCCCCTCGGGCGTGGCCTATGCTCGTATCGCCGACGCCGGGCGCCGCCTTGTGCATCACCGGGACAGCCGTCCGCTGATGACGCGCTCGCTGCGCTGGCTGCTGCGCCAGATTGTGCCCCGCCCCGCCCTGTTTACCCCGCTGCTGCGGCTCGGTCAGGCTCTGCGCGGCGCCATGCCAGCGCCGCTGCGTGACAACATACCGCCACGACAGCGGCGACTGCCGGTGCCGGCGCGCAGTCTGCCGCGGCGCATGGTGCTGCTGCAGGGCTGTGTGCAGCGTGCCGCAACACCGCGGACCAACGAGGCGGCGCGCCGGGTGTTTGCGCACCTGGGTATCGAGCTGGTCTTTGCTGCCGGTGAAACCTGCTGCGGCGCTGTCGATCACCACCTCGGTGCCCACGAGGCGGCGCTAAACCATCTACGTAGAACGGTGGATGCCATCTGCCCGCATCTAAAAGACGGCGCGGAGGCGGTCATCAGCAGTGCGACAGGTTGCGGTGTGCAAATCGCCGATTGCGGGCGACTGCTGGCGGCCGACCCCGACTACGCTGAGCTGTCGGCCCGGGTCAGCGACCTGACGCGTGACCTCGGCGACGCCCTTGCACGAGAGGCCATCGATTCGCTGCCGATACGCCCTGTCGCCACCGCTGTCGCCGTGCACATCCCCTGCAGCCAGCAGCACGGTATGCGCCAGCCGAATACGATCCGGCAACTGATGGACCGCTGCGGCTACCTGCTGGCGAATACCCGCGATGATCATCTGTGCTGCGGCTCCGCGGGCACCTATTCCATCCTGCAGCCAGCCACCAGTAAAAGACTGCGTGATCGCAAGCTCGCCGCCCTGGAAATGGCACATCCGGGCACGATCGTGACCGCCAACGTGGGCTGCCAGCTTCATCTGCAGGCGGCTGCCCGGGCACCGGTCATGCACTGGATAGAACGCATTGCCGAAGATCTTCAGACAGACGATACGCCCCACAGGCCTTCTGCCGCACAGTCTGAACGCCTTTCATGATCTCGATTTAATATACGAAAAACCATATAACCGATTGATTTATAGCTTTTATATAGCCTTTTATTCTTGTGAGGCTTAATGCCTGCACGGCTAGGAACCAAACGATAGTCGACAGTCAGCTGCGGGTCTGCTTACATCGACCATGTGGCAGGTCATGCTGCAGCTCGCGACGTCGTCCGCTACCGATGTAGCGTCGATTCAGTCTGCGGCATAACCCCCACAATCGTATGTTTTGAATAGGACCAGAGGCGACACTATGAAAAGACAAAAACGCGATATGGGCACCCGAGCATTTGACCGCGGCTATCATGCCGGCGTCTCCGGACGCAGCATGGACATCTGTCCGCACGAGAACGAACAACAGCGAATGAACTGGCTGTCGGGCTGGCGCGAAGGCAGATCCGACCAGTGGGATGGCATGACCGGCGTCTCCGGCGTGCATCGCATACCGACCATCTGACACGCAGCCGGGCCGTCGGAGCGGCCCGGTACCTGCCCTGACAGGACCCCCCTCACTGACTCTCCAGCACCCGATACGGGACCACCCCGACCGGTCACAGCAGACCTAACCCATCCGGGCAAAAAAGACGTTTGCATTTCGCTGGCTATCCGTTAACTATTCGACAACGAAGCGGTGCTGCCTGCGTCGCCAGCGGAAAGACCTTGAGAACACGCCGACCCGATGGCGAAAAGGACAGGGATTTCATGACGCGACCGCCCACATCCAAAAAAGAGAACGCGATGCTGCAGGGACTGGGGGCTGGCGAGATGGATCGCGCTGCAATGGAAGCCGTCATTGAGGCGCTGCCCGACCTGTTTTTCCTGCTGGCCGAGGACGGCAGCATCGTACGCTATCGCGCAGGCGAGGCGCACCACCTCTACACCTTACCGGAAACGTTTCTCGGTGCCCGCCCGGAAGACCTGCTGCCCGATCCGGTTGCACGCACGTTCAAGACAACTATCGAGCGCTGCAGAGCCTCGAGAAAGCTGGAGTCCTGCGAGTACCAGCTGCAGATGGCCAACGGGCCGGTCTGGTTCGAGGCCAGGTTGACAGTCGCCCCGGACGCGCAGCACATTGTCTGTCTGATACGCGACATCAGTGCGCACCGCAGGGCGCTGGCACACCTGGAAATTTACAAGTCCGCCGTCTCCAGCACGCGTGACCAGCTCGCTGTCATAGGTACAGACTTCCGCTACCTGATGGTCAACGCGGCCTACGCCGCCTTTCTCGACCTGCCTGAGAACAGCATACGGGGCATGCGTGTCGACGACATCCTCAGCGAAGAGCATGTGAATGGCGGCATCCGTGAGAAACTCGAGCAATGCCTCGCCGGAGAAACCGTCTGTTTCCAGGAGTGGCGGGAAAAGCCCGGCACCGGCGAGAGGTTCTACGTTAATGTCCTGTACACGCCGCTGCGCCATGGCGATGCCATCAGCGGGGTCGTCGTCAGCGGGCATGACATTACGTCTCTGCACGAAGCGCAGGAGAAACTGGAGAGCCTGGCCCACTACGACCCGCTCACCGGCCTGCCCAATCGCGCGTTCATCAACTCGCTACTGGATGGCAGCCTGAAGCGGGCACGGCGCGGGAAACATCGGCTCGCCGTCATGTTCATTGATCTCGATCGTTTCAAGGAAGTAAATGACACACTTGGCCACGCTGCGGGCGATGCGCTGCTGGTCGAAACGAGCAGGCGCATGTCAAGTCTGCTTCGCGATACGGATACGCTGGCGCGGGTAGGTGGCGATGAATTTCTCGTTATTCTCGACAACCTGGCAGAGACCCGCAGCGCCTCGACGGTAGCCGGGAAACTGATGCAGCGACTGCTGGACCCCGTTGACCTTGACGGTCACCGGGTGACCATCGGCTGCTGCATCGGTATCAGCATTTACCCGGACGATGCCAGTGATCGCTCGCAGCTGCTCCGGTTTGCCGATACGGCCATGTATCGCGCCAAGACGCAGGGTCGCAACGACTGGCGCTTCTACACCCCGGACATGACGGCAAGCGCAACCCGCTATCTCAAACTGGTGGAGGCCTTACGTCGGGCGCTTACGCTGGGTGCACTCACCCAGGTGTACCATCCGCTGATTGATCTCGGCAGCGGCGCCTGCGTCGCCTTCGAGGCACTCGCGCGCTGGAACCATCCGGAACTTGGCGATATCGCACCGGCCGAGTTCATCGGCATTGCCGAGCAATCGGGCCTGGTGCGGCAGCTGGATATGTGGTCGATGCGCATGGCCTGTGAACGCATGCGCGACTGGCATGAGGATAAGATCGCGCCTGACTACATCAGCGTCAACTTCAGCGAGGCATCGCTCTCGCACGCCGGTTTCTGTGATGAGTTAACGACCACTCTCAACCTGCTGGATATCCCCACGAATCGCCTGCAGCTGGAGATGACCGAAGGGGTAGTCCTGCGCAATGACACCGTCACCATCAGCAACCTGCAGCGCATTGCCGCACTGGGCGTGGGGCTGGCCGTAGACAACTTCGGCACCGGCTATGCTGCACTCAGCCAGCTACAGGCTATACCGGTAAGAACACTGAAAATCGACGGGTCATTCATCCAGTCGATCAGCCCGGACGCCGATGACGGTATCGTTATCGCCAATACCATCATCGCCATGGGCGAGGCCCTGCGCATGTCGCTGGTCGCCGGGGGCATTGAGGATGCACACCAGGCGGACTTCGTGCGCGCACGCAAGGGAATCCTGGGGCAGGGCTTCTTTTTCGGACAGCCACTCAACAGCGATGATGCGAGCAATCTCATGCGTGAGTCGCGCAAAGTGCCCTTTGCGCCAAAAGCCGCCTCACAGCGCTGACCCGTACCACCCGGCAGGGGTCGTAACGCGTTACGATGAACCGCGGCGACTACTCTGCGCCAGATCCAGCAGCTCGCGGTTCGCCACCGCAAACATGGCAAAGTCCGGGGCTGTCGTGCTGTGCAGCTCTCCCAGCATATCGCGCCAGCGCGACAGCAGCTGGGCCTCCTCTTTTTCCCAGCGCGACAGGCAGCCCGCCACGTCCAGCCCGTCGCACTTGCGACGCAAAACCCCCATGGTCAGTGTGCACTGCTGCCATTGCAGGTCCTCGAGGTAGGTCTCGCGCGCCATCGCCTGCCATTCGTTGTCCACATTGGTCGCCAGTATCTGACCGCCGAACCAGTCCAGCTCGAGCCGCTCGCCAAGATCAAAATACAGCTCGGCCACTTCCATCAGCGGCACCCCCGTCTGCGCTGCCGCGTCCTGGATTGCGAGCCCCGTAAAGGCCTGCAGACCGCCCGCGATCGTCGACGCCAGCGCATCACTCACCCCCGCCTCACAATAGTGGTCACGCTGCTGCTGGAAGAGCTGAAGTGCCGGACCGCGCAGCAGGGTCGGCAGCGCCGTCGCCAGCTCACCGATCCCCGCATGAAACTCGCTGATCAGATCACTCGGCCTAAGCTGATGGCGCCGATTGCGCAACAGCCAGCGTGTCGAGCGCTTGACCAGTCGCACGATATTGACCGTCATCTCGAGCTGTATACGCGCATCGACGCTGTAGTCCAGCGCTTCCATATCCGACCACGTTGAGGGCACCGAGAAAATCTCCAGGGTCGCAATATAGGCCCTGGCAATATCATCCACGGTGGCACCGGTCGCCTTCTGCTGGCGCGGCACAAAATTAAGCCCCATGCGGTTAACCATGTCGTTCGCAAGCTGAGTGCACATGATTTCCCGGTGCAGCCTGTGTTCGTCCACCTCCTCCGGGTAGCGTTCCACAAGCTGAGCCGGGAATGCCGTGGCAACGGCCAGCGCAAGGATGGGATCGCCACCCAGCGCCGACGCAATGAGTTGCTCCTTGAGGATGGCCTTGCTGTAGGACACAAGAATAGCGAGCTCTGGGCGGGTGAGCTGCTTGCCGCGCACGTGACGATCGGCCAGCTCATCATCAGAGGGCAGGAACTCGAGCTCGCGATCCAGCTTGCCGCTGTCCTCGAGTTGCGCGATCAGTCGCCGGTACTCGCCGCCGCGTGACCGTGCCTCGAACTCCGCCAGGCTGATAGCCTGTACCTGCCGGTAATTGTTCAGCAGCACCAGCCTGGCAACGCTTTCCGTCATGGATTCCAGTAGCTCATTGCGATGCCTGCCAGTCAATTCCCCGCGGCGTACCACAGTGTCCAGCAGAATCTTGATATTCACCTCGTGGTCGGAACAATCCACGCCACCGGCGTTGTCGATGAAGTCGGTGTTGGAACGTCCGCCGGCAAGGCCGTACTCGATTCTTCCCAGCTGGGTCATGCCGAGATTGCCGCCCTCACCGACAACGCGACAGCGCAGCTCCCTGCCGTTCACCCGGAGACTGTCGTTAGTCTTGTCACCGACATCCGTGTGGGCCTCGCGACTGGATTTGACATAGGTGCCGATACCGCCATTCCACAGCAGATCGACGCGCGCCTTGAGCAGGTAATTGATCAGCTCCGCGGGGGTGACGCGCGCCACCGGGATGTCGAAGCGGGCGCGCATCTGCGGCGACACGGTAATGGATTTGGCATGACGACTGAAAATGCCACCGCCCTCTGAAATAAGCTGCGCGTTGTAGTCTTCCCAGCTCGATCGCGGCAGCTGAAACAGACGCTCACGCTCGGCGAAGCTCGTCGCCGCATCCGGCTCGGGATCGATAAAAATATGCAGATGATTAAAGGCCGCCACGAGCCGGATATGCTGTGACAGCAACATCCCGTTGCCAAATACGTCCCCCGCCATGTCGCCGATACCGACGACCGTGAAATCGGTGGTCGCGACGTTGATACCCAGCTCCCTGAAGTGACGCTCCACGGACACCCAGGCCCCGCGCGCAGTGATACCCATTTTCTTGTGGTCATAGCCAACGCTGCCTCCGGAGGCAAAGGCATCGCCGAGCCAGAAATCGTATTCCTCAGCCAGCGCGTTGGCGATATCGGAAAATGACGCAGTGCCTTTGTCCGCCGCAACTACAAGGTATGGGTCCTCGTCATCCTTGGCCACCACATGCTGTGGTCGCACCATGCCATCGCCTACTCGATTGTCCGTAATATCGAGCAGGCCGCGGATGAACGTCCTGTAACATTCCACACCCTCGGTCTGCACCTCATCCCGGCTCATGTCGGGGCTCAGCCGCTTGGCCACGAAGCCGCCCTTGGCGCCGACCGGCACGATCACCGCATTCTTTACCTGCTGCGCCTTGACCAGGCCGAGCACTTCGGTGCGAAAGTCCTCAAGGCGATCGGACCAGCGCAGACCGCCGCGCGCCACCTTGCCGCCACGCAGGTGCACCCCTTCAAGGCGCGGTGAATAGACGTAGATTTCATACAGCGGCACGGGACGCGGCATGTCCGGGATGTCACCCGGGGCGAGCTTGAAGGAAAAGTAGGGTTTGAGGTCCCCGCGCGCATCCGGCTGGAAGAAGTTAGTGCGCAGAGTCGCCTTGATGACCTGGACAAACTGCCGGATGATTCGGTCCTGACCAAGATTCTGAACCCGATCCAGCCCCGTCGAAATGCGTTCCTCCACCGCGGCCTCGCGCTGCGCGCGCCACTCGTCGTCGCCATCGAATACCGGCGAAAACCGCGTCAGGAACAGCTCGACAATGCCCGCCGACAGGTGGAGGTGGTCGGCCATTGTCTCGGCGATATAGGTAAGGCTGTAGGGAAAGTTGATCTGGCGCATGTAGCAGGCATAGGCCCGGAGCAAGGCAATTTCCCTCCAGCTCAGCCGGGTGCCAAGCAGCATGCGATTGAAGCTGTCACTCTCCGCTTCGCCAAACCAGATGCGGGCAAATGCGTCCTCGAACTCAGCCTTGACCTCGTCCAGATCAATATTCTGGGCCAGCGAGTAGATCAGCGAAAACTCCTGTATCCAGTACACTCCGTCCGAGCGGGTCCGAACCGGATAAGCGCGCTCTGTCACCACCCGCAGGCCGAGGTTCTCAAGAATGGGCAGCACGTCGGACAGTGGCAGCGGGCGCGCCGCGCTGTACAGCCTCAGCTTGAGGTGATCATCCGGCTCTTCGAGGAGCCGGTACAGCCGCATTCCCAGCGCCCTGCCCCGCTGCACCGCCAGCAGCTCGTGCATATCCATCACGCCCACCCGCGGGTCAAAGTCATCGCGATAACCAGGCGAGAAACCCTCACCAACCTCGCGCATCAGGCGTTCGCCCTCCTCATCCCCGAATTCTTCGACCAGACGACCTCGCAGCCGGTCCTCCCATGCCAGTGTCGCCTGCACTATTTGCTCCTCTATTTCGTTGACGTCGCAGCGCTGCTCCTGCGCCGGGTCGACCTTTAAGACAAAATGCACCCGAACCAGAATGGACTCGCTGAACTGCGTGGTGAATTCGGATTCCTCGGCACCGAACGCCTCGGTGAGAATGCTCTGGATACGACGGCGCTGATAGGTGGTGTAGCGGTCGCGGGGCATGTAGACGAGACAGCTGAAAAACTTGCCGTGGGTATCGCGACGCACAAACAGGCGCGTCTGACGTCGCTCCTGTATGCGATTGATCGCGCTGGCCGTCTCGAACAGGCGCGTGATGCTCGACTGGAACAGCTCGTCTCTCGGGAACAGCTCAAGCACGCGGATGAGTTCGCGTCCGTCATGCTCATTCTTGTCGAGACCAGACAGGGCCAGAGCGCCGCTGACCTTATCCCGCAGTACAGGAATCAGGGCAGGATTCATGTTGTAGACCGCCGCCGTATACAGGCCGAGGAAGCGATGCTGTCCGATCAGCATGCCGTCGCCGTCAAACACCTTGACTTCGACATAGTCGGGATATGCCTGACGATGCACGCGCGAGCGCGTGCGCGATTTGCCGAAACTCAGCACTGTCTCCTTAAGGCCCGCGGGACCGGTCTCGCGGATATCACTCTCCAGCTCCAGTGCCCCCCGTGTGTCGCGCTGACGCAGAATGCCGAGGTGGCTGTCGCGTTCACTGGTCACGACACAATCGGCACCGACGCTTTCGACTTGCAGATACTCGTAGCCGAGAAACGTCATATGATCGTGTCTGAGCCAGGACAGGAAGGCCTCAGTCTCTGCGCGCTCCGCGGTGGGCATCCAGTCATTGGCCCCGACGCTGGCCTGCGCCGCTTCCAGGCGTTCCCGCATGGCCGCAAAATCGTCAACGACATACGCGACGTCCGAAAGAATGCCCTGTATTGCGGTCTCAAGATCGGCGAGGTCAGACAGGTTGGAATGACGGGTTATCTCAAAATACAGCAGACTCTCATGCGAGAGTTCGGCGTCGTCGGAATCGCGCGACGTCACCTCCAGCAGCCCGCCACTGGCGTCGCGTCGGGTTGTCAGATTGCAGCTGGCCAGTGTGTGAATATTGATGCCTCGCTGGTTGATTTCGCCGCGCACCGAGGCCGTGCAGAACGGCATGTCCCGACAGAGAATGGTGATGACCGTGGCAGTACTCTCCCACCCGTGCCGGTCCATGTGCGGATTGAAAATACGTACGCGCGGCTTGCGGGTATCAAGCATCCGCATGAAGTGCAGCAGTCCGTACAGACAGCCATACAGGTTTTCCGCGGAACGGCCGCGCATGTCCTCCGCCGGGAAACGGCTGTAAAAAACTTCAGCCAGATTCTCCAGCGAGCTGGCCACACTCCTGTCCGCCCGTTGTTCAATCCGCCGCGCCAGGTCCTCCAGCAGACTGTTCTTGAGCTTTTCCCACGCCATATCGGCCCCCGCTTCTGACAACATCGTTCTAACCGCGCCACCCACTGGTGGCAAGCGCACAGTCTATCCCATGAGGCCCCGGCTTTGATCCCCGTTTACAGGAACTTTCGCCGCAGAGACCGGTCCGGTTGTGCGCCAGGCAGGCAGGTTTGGCGAGACACAGCGCCTGCGCTAGACTAGCGTGCACTTGCCTGCCAATCCCAACGCGACAACCACCCAAAGGAGACAGCGTGTCCGCCGCGACCCTTCAGTCATTGCAGTCCTGGCTCGACGGCCAGGTCATAGGACAGAGCCATCTGGTACAGCGCATGCTGATTGCACTGCTCGCCGACGGACATCTTCTCGTTGAGGGTGCTCCCGGTCTTGCCAAGACGCGCGCTATCAAGTGCCTCGGAGACGGGCTTGAGGGCAGTTTCCACCGCGTACAGTTCACACCCGACCTGCTACCGGGTGACATTACCGGCACCGAGATCTACCGCCCGCAGGAGGGTGGCTTCCACTTCCAGCGCGGGCCTATTTTCAACAACCTCGTACTCGCGGATGAAATAAACCGGGCGCCGGCGAAAGTGCAGTCTGCCCTGCTCGAAGCCATGGCCGAGCGCCAGGTCAGCGTTGGCAGTGAAACCTATTCACTGCCTGGTCTGTTCATGGTCATGGCGACGCAGAATCCGATTGAACAGGAAGGCACCTATCCACTGCCAGAGGCACAGCTGGACCGATTTCTGCTGCACGTGAACGTGGACTATCCGGACGCTGAGGCGGAAACCGCCATCCTGCGCCTGACCCGACGCGAAGCGCGGGATGCCGCGCCCGCGCCTGCGCCGCATATCGCGCAGGAAACGGTCTTTGCCGCACGCGGCGAACTGCTTGGACTGCACATGGCAGAGAGCGTGGAGCAGTATATCGTCCAACTGGTCATGGCGACACGGCAGCCGGGCCACTACAGCGCCGAGCTGGCGCAGTGGATCAGCTACGGTGCCAGCCCTCGCGCGACCATCGCTCTCGATCGCTGTGCTCGCGCCCATGCCTGGCTGCGCGGCGCTGAGTTCGTCGCTCCCGATGACGTCCAGGCCGTGGTTGCGGACGTTATGCGTCATCGACTGCTGCTGACCTTTGAGGCAGAGGCCAACGGCGTCACGCCCGACCGGGTCATCAGCGAGATTGTAGCGCACGTCCCGGTCGCCTAGGCGTACGCACATGCCAGCCGAGGACTTCAACCAACCCGCGCGTGGCGCCTACGCTGACCTGGAGACGCTCATCGCCCTACGCTTTCCCGCGCGCCAGATCGACATCCGCAGACGCCGACGGGCGCTGAGCCAGCTGAGTGGCGGTAATCGCGCGAACGTCCGCGGCCGCGGTATCGATTTCGACGAGGTGCGCAGCTACCAACCGGGAGACGACATACGCGCCATTGACTGGCGCGTGACCGCTCGCACCGGTGCGGCGCACACCAAGCTGTACCACGAGGAGCGCGAGCGCCCGGTGCTGGTCGCTGTGGACCAGCGCGCCGGCATGTTTTTCGGCTCACGCCACTGTTTCAAGTCAGTGCTTGCAGCACATCTCGGCGCCCTCATCACCTGGAGCGCGCTCAATTGCGGCGAGCGTATTGGCGGCGTTGTCTTCAGCGATGACGGTCACCGTGATATCCGCCCGCGTCGCAGCCGGAAAACCGCGCTGGGCCTGCTCTCCACAATGGTCGAATTCAACCGGCAACTGAAATCCCCCGGCGTCGACGGTGGCGAGGGCTTCTCGGACCTGCTTGCCATGTGCAGGCGCATCGCCCGGCCGGGCGCCAGCCTCGTGATCATCAGCGACTTCAATGGTCTGATGCAGCAACGGGCACAGGAGCATCTGTTCCAGCTCAGCCGTCATGTCGAACTCACCGCACTGCACTGCACCGATGCGCTTGAGCAGCAGCTGCCACCACCGGGAGATTACGTCGTCACCGATGGTCTGCAGCGCAGCACCCTGTCCACTGGCGCAAACGCCCTGCGCAGCAACTATGCACGCGAGGCAAGTCAGTACCAGACCGCCATCGCCGAAGCCCTGCGGCGCGTCGGTGCGCCCTGTCGCCGGGTAACCACCGATGAATCCCCGTTTCAGGTGCTGCGCGAACTTTACGGCAGCGTACCAGCATGACACCACAGAACCCCCTGCAGGCGCTGCATCCGCTGCGTGAGCCAGCAGCGGTGGGCTGGTGGCCGCCCGCACCGGGCTGGTGGTTTCTCGCCGTTCTCTGCCTGGTGCTGCTGACAGCGCTGGGTGTATGGGGCTGGCGTCGGCGGCGGCGCAACCGTTATCGTCGCCAGGCAATGACAGAACTCAAGGCACTGGGCACAGACCCTCTTCAGGGCAGTGAACGGGTGCAGCAGATCAATGCCGTACTCAAGCGAGCGGCACTGATGGCCTACGGTACAACCCGGGTGGCGGCGCTTGGTGGCGACGGATGGATCCGATTCCTCAACGCTACCCTGCCGCGCAATCGCCAGGCCTTTGCTGACATCGATGGCGACATTCTTTACAGGCCGAAGCCATCACCCACGAGTATCGAGGCGTTTGCCGAGGCGGCTGCGATCTGGGTACGTCATCATCAACGGGAGAGCGGGAATGCTTGAGGTGCTCTGGCCCTGGGTAGCCCTGCTCCTGCCACTGCCGCTCCTTGCGCGCCGCGTGCTGCCTGCGGCGGGTCAGGCCCAGGCGGCGGCACTGCGCATTCCCTTTTACCGCCGCTGGCAGTCTCTCTCCGCGCAGGCTGTCGCTGTTGGCGGCGTGAGTCGTCGCCTGCCTGCGGTTATGCTGTGGCTGTGCTGGCTGCTGCTGCTGATGGCGCTGTCGCGACCCACCTGGATCGGCGAGCCGGTGCAGCTTCCTGACAGCGGCCGCGATCTGATGCTGGCTGTCGACATTTCCGGCAGTATGCGCGTGGAGGACATGCTGGTTGCCGACACGCCCGTGCGGCGCATTGACGCTGTCAAGGCTGTCGCTACCGACTTCCTGCAACGGCGCAGCGGCGATCGCGTCGGTCTGATTCTGTTTGGCAGCAATGCTTACGTGCAATCGCCGCTTAGCTTCGACACGGCCACCGTCGAACGTTTTCTCAACGAGGCACAGATCGGCTTCGCCGGCCAGGAAACCGCCATTGGTGACGCTATCGGTCTCGCGGTCAAGCGACTGCGTGAACGATCTACCGACAGCCGCGTCCTGATTGTCCTGACCGATGGCCAGGATACCGCGAGCACCGTCGATCCGCTGGAGGCTGCAGCCCTCGCAGAATCTCTGGATATCCGCATACACACGATCGGTATCGGCGCTGACAGCATGATCGTCCCGGGTGTCCTCGGCTCGCGTTTTGGCAACCGCCGGGTCAACCCGTCGGCAGACCTTGACGAGGACACCATGCGCGCCATTGCCGCGCGCACCGGCGGTCGCTACTTCCGGGCACGCGATCCTCAGGACCTGGTGCAGATCTACCAGACCATTGATCGCCTCGAGCCTGTGGAGGTCAGCACGGCGACCTATCGACCACGCCGCTCACTGGTGCATATTCCCCTGCTGGCGGCGCTTGCCGTCAGCGCGGGACTGGCACTGCTCGGCAGCGGCACCGCGGGCCGGCGCCGGGCCGCAGGCGGGGGGACCAAATGATAGAGCTTCTGTCAGACCTGCACCTGCTGCGCCCACACTGGCTCTGGCTCCTTGTGCCTGTCGCCCTCCTGTTATGGTGGCTGGCAAGGCGCCGTGACGACGTCGGCAGCTGGCAGAGCGTTATAGACCCCGACCTTCTGCCCTACCTCATTGACGGTACAGCAACCCGCCGCCGGCGCGGCTGGCTGCCGCTGCTGGCACTGGGCTGGATCGCGGCCATTCTGGCGGCGACAGGACCGAGCTGGCAGAAATTGCCGCAGCCCGTGCTACAAAAACAGGACGCCCTCGTGTTAGCGCTGGATTTGAGCTATTCCATGTGGGCGCAGGACCTGGCTCCCTCGCGTATCGACCGCGCCAGGCGCAAGCTCCTCGATCTGCTCGACCTGCGTGAGGAAGGGCAGACCGCGCTGATCGCCTTCGCCGGCGATGCGCACGTGGTGACGCCGCTGACCGATGACCATCCAACCATCGCCAATCTGCTACCTGCCCTCGATCCGGGAATGATGCCACTCCCCGGCAGTGAACCTGCCGCTGCCATCGAAGCGGCAACGCAGCTGCTGATGTCGGCAGGCGTCCCCCGGGGTCGCATTCTGCTGGTGACCGATGGACTGAGTGACAATGATGCCGAGGCCGTTCGCGGTGCACTCGCCGACAGTGGTGCCCGCCTGAGCATTCTCGGCGTCGGCACAGTGGAAGGCGCACCGATCCCCCTCCCCGGTGGCGGATTCCTCAAGGACGAGGATGGCGCCATTGTCATGCCGAAACTGCCGGCATCCTCACTGCGCGCCCTCGCGACTGACGCGGGCGGGGAATACCGCGGGATCACCGTGGACCTGTCGGATCTTGACACGCTGCTGGCAAACGCGGCCGATCCGCTCGACGCGGATGCCCGCGAAATCGAGCGCCAGACCGATACCTGGGCTGACATGGCGCACTGGTTCGCGCTGCCGCTGCTCCCTCTGCTGCTCGTGGCGTTCCGCCGCAGCGCGGTCTATACCCTGTTTCCCCTCCTGCTGCTGTTGCCAAGCGAACCAAGCCGGGCCGACCTGTGGAGTGATCTGTGGCTGACCAAGGACCAGCAGGCGGCCCGCGCGCTGGATGCCGGTGAGCCGGGAAAAGCCGCCGAGACCTTTTCCGACCCCGAGTGGCGCGGGACCGCCGCCTATCGGGCCGGTGATTTCGAGGATGCCGCTCAGAGTTTCATGCAGCAGGACACCGCAGACAGCTGGTATAACCGCGGTAACGCCCTGGCGAAACAAGGCGAGCTCGACGCGGCCATAGACGCCTACCGCAAATCGCTGCAGCGTGACCCCGGGCGTGAGGACGCAAAAGACAACCTGGACCTGGTGGAAGCGATGAAACGCCGGCAGGAGCAGCAACAGGAACAGCAGAATCAGGACCAGAGCAACGGCGAACAGCAGGAAGACAGTGACGATGCCGGTCAGGAATCGGCGGCTGACGACCAGACAGGCAACAGCGCGGACTCACCCGGCGAACAGCAGTCGGGGGACGGCGCTGCGCAGACGCCGGACGGCGACGATCCGGTCGACGAATCAAAATCACAACAGCAAGCGGACGGCGACCCGACAACGGGAAATGACCGCCAGGAAGCCGAAGGCGACCCGGATGACGCCGCTGAATCGCGCGAGCTGCCGAGCGCCTCGATCGACACGGAATCTTCGCTTGCCGAATCGCTGGAGCGCGATCAGGCCATGCAGCAGTGGCTACGCCGGGTGCCGGATGACCCGGCGGGACTACTGCGCGAAAAATTCCGCTACGAAAGCCGCAAGCGACAGCGCAAGGGCGATGACAGGAGAGACAATGACGACGTGTGGTAAGCGCTTATCGGCCTGGCTGGCAGCGATCTGTCTGCTGCCAGCGCTGGCGCTGGCAGACCTGACCGCGACCGTTGATCGTGCGCAGGTCAGGCTCGGGGACAGCCTGCAGCTGACGCTGTCATCCGACGGCGTCACCGACCCGGCGGCGGCAGATCTGTCACCTCTGGCGCGCGACTTCGAGATTCTGCAGCAGTCCAGCCGCAGCAGCACCCAGATCGTAAACGGCACTACCACCCGGGAAAAGGCGCTGGTAATAGAGCTGGTGCCGCGACGCGCCGGCGCACTGGAAATACCCGCACTGTTCGCGGGCGGAGAGCGCACGCAGCCCATCCCGCTGCAGGTGTCAGAAGCGATCGGCGGCCCGGCGAGCGACGAACAGATTGTCTTTACCGCGAGTGTCGACAACGACTCGGTGTACGTGCAGCAGCAGGTCATACTGACGCTCACCCTGCAGCAGGCCATTGCCCTTGACGACCGCAGCGTTACCGAACTCCAGCTGGATGACGCCTATGTCAAACCACTCGGACAGAATTCCTATCAGCGCAGCAGCGGTGGGCGGCGCTGGCTGGTGCACGAGATACGTTACGCAATCTTCCCGGAGCAGAGCGGGACGCTCACCATTCCCGCGCAGGCCTTCGCCGGCCGTGCACGGCAGGGTTCCCGCAGCCTGTTCGACCTGGACAGCGGACCGCGCATCAGCCGCAACAGTGAAACCATTACCGTGGAGGTGAAGCCGCGACCTTCGTCTTTTCCCGGCACCACGTGGCTGCCCGCCAGCAATCTGCAGATTGAGGAAAGCTGGTCACGGGAGCCGGACGGGCTGGCCACCGGCGATTCCGTGACGCGAACCGTTACCGTTACCGGCGAGGGTCTGCAGGGAGCGCAGCTGCCGCCGCTCGAATTTCCCGACACACAGGGGCTCAAGTACTACCCGGACAAACCCAGCATAGAGGAAGCCGAGACGGACACCGGCGTCATTGGACTGCGCACTGACAGTGCCGCTCTGGTACCGGTCAGGCCAGGCGTCTACCGTATACCTGAGGTGCGTATTCCCTGGTGGGACACGGTCGAGGATCGCCTGCGCCACGCCGTTCTGCCCGGCAGGGAGATTGCAGTCGAGACCGCCGCGGGCGATAGCGCCGACAGCCCTCCTGCACCGACGCCGCAAGCGCAGGCAGAGCCCGGCGACGAGGGGCGTCAGCCGGTCACGACGCAGGACAGCGGTAATCGCTGGGCCTGGATCAGCGGCATACTCGCCATCTGCTGGCTGCTGACCGCCGCGGCTCTCGGCCGGGTGATATGGCAACACCGGCAGAGCGAGCCGGAGCCGCCAGCCGCCGCGCCTCAACCGCACGAGCGCGCTGCCTGGAAACAGCTCCAGGCCGCCTGCGCCGCCGGTCGTCCGGGCCCTGCGCGGGAAGCGTTGCGACGCTGGCAGCGAACCCTGCCACCGCCCGCGTCATCGCTAACCCCACTCGCCTTTGCCGCCAGCCTGGAGGACGGTGACCTGCAGGCCACACTTGGCGATCTCGACAGAGCACTTTACGGAAGCCCGCAAACACCCGACGCCTGGGACGGCAACGCCCTGCTCTCTGCGGCGGCATCAGTGCGCCAGCGCTATCTGAGAGGCCGCGAAGCAAGCGATGCACGCAAAAATGCCTCACTGCCGTCGCTCTATCCCAGTGGATAGAACGCAGCCAGCGGCGCCCGGGCAGTCCGCTCCGTCTCAGCGGCCGCGCTAGGCGAGACTTTTGCTGACGACTTCGTAAACGTCCGGCGAGAGGTCAGGCAAGGCGGCCAGGCGCCGCAGCTCCTCACGCATAGCATCACGCCCCGCTGGATAATTACGCCACTTGGTCAGCGGCACCAGCAGGCGTGCGGCCATTTGTGGATTGCGTCGATTCAGGGTTTCCACGACGCCGCCGAGAAAGCCATAGCCGGCGCCGTCGGCCCGGTGGAAACCGGTGGGGTTACCCGAGGCAAAAGCACCGACGACCGCCCGCACCTTGTTCGGATTATCCAGCGTGAAGGCGGAATGCTCCATGAGCGCTCGTACCCGCTCAAGAGAATCGCCGACCGGCAGCATGGCCTGCAGCTGCAGCCACTGGTTGACCACCAGGGTCTCGTGGGACCAGTTGTCATAAAAGCCCTGCAGCGCCGATTCGCGCTGCGCGTCCTCGCCATATCGTGCCAGGACCTGTAGCGCCGCGAGTCGATCCGTCAGGTTATCCGCTACCTCGAGCTGAGTCGCGGCCAGTGCGACCTGTGCCTCTCCCAGCGTCGCCAGGTAGGCCAGGCAGACGTTGGCCAGCGCCCGCCGGCCTATCTGTTCGCCAACTGGCGCGTATTCCTCGCTCACGCGGTATCGACGATAGACGCCAGCAAGCTCATCGCCCAGCGCTGTAGCGATAACCGCGCGCGCATGCTCGCGCGCCGCATGGATTCCTTCGACGTCTGCGCCGCCGGCATGACTGGCCAGCTCCGCCAGGTAGTTTTCTCCCGGCAGTGTCAGCATGGCGGCGGCAACGGCCGGCTCAAGCCGTTCATCACGCAGCAGCCCGCCCAGCGCGTCCACCAGCAGGGGATCCAGCACCAGGTCCCGACCGTCCCGGCGCTGGGTCTGCAGGTCGTCCAGCGCCTGCACCATCAGCTGCTGACCGGCATCCCAGCGCGCAAAGCCGTCGCCGTCGCGCATCATAAGGTCGCGCAGGTCCTCGCGGGAAAAGTCGTAATGCACGCGTACAGGCGCGGAGAAACCGCGCAGCAGCGACGGCACCGGCTTCTCGGGCACATCAGTGAAAAGGAAGGATTGCTCTGCCGCGTCCACCACCAATACCCGGTGGGTGTTGTCCGCAGTTTCGCTTCCGGCGGGCTCGCCCTGCAGCTGCAGGCGCAGGTTGCCGGCATCACCGAGCAGACCCATGGCCAGCGGAATAACCAGCGGCAGCTTGTCAGGCTGGCCGGGTGTTGCCGGGCAGGACTGGGCCACGTGCAGGGCAAACGTGCGTGCGTCGGCGTCATACTCTCCATTGATGGCGAGCTCGGGCGTTCCCGCCTGCGAATACCAGCGCCGGAACTGCGACAGGTCGACACCGGCACTGTCCTCCATGGCATCGACAAAATCATCACAGGTCACAGCCTGACCGTCGTGGCGCTCAAAATACAGGTCGGACCCCGCGCGAAAGTACTCGGGACCCAGTAAGGTGTGGATCATTCGAACGACCGCTGCGCCTTTCTCGTAGACGGTCAGGGTGTAAAAATTGGAGATCTCGATAAAGGAATCCGGACGCACAGGATGCGCCATGGGGCCGCCATCCTCGGCGAACTGGGCAGTGCGCATCAGGCCTGCGTCCTCGATACGCTTGAGATCCCTGGCGCCGCGGTCGGCGGAGAACTCGGCATCGCGAAAGACCGTGAAGCCCTCTTTCAGGCTGAGCTGGAACCAGTCACGGCAGGTAACGCGGTTACCTGACCAGTTGTGAAAATACTCGTGGGCCACAATGGACTCAACGCGCTCAAAGCCGGCATCCGTCGTCGTCTCCGGGCTCGCGAGAATGCAGGACGTATTGAAGATATTGAGGCTCTTGTTTTCCATCGCCCCCATATTGAAGTCATCGACCGCCACGATGTTGAAAATATCGAGATCATACTCGCGGCCATACACCTCCTCGTCCCAGCGCATGGCGTGCTTGAGAGACTGCATGGCGTGATCACACTTGCCGAGATCCTTCTCTTCGACATAGATCCGCAACACAACGCTGCGACCGCTCATTGTGACGAAGGTATCCTCGATATGGGCGAGGTCTCCCGCCACCAGGGCGAACAGATACGCCGGCTTGGGGAACGGATCCTCCCAGACAACCCGGTGACGCGCACCGGCCAACCCGGCCTGTGCCGTGCAGTTACCGTTGCTGAGAAGCACCGGATAGCGGGCGAGGTCGGCGTCGATAGTCACGGAAAACGCCGACATGACATCCGGCCGGTCGAGAAAATAGGTGATCTTGCGAAACCCTTCGGCCTCGCACTGGGTGCAAAACATGGCGCGTGACTTGTAAAGTCCCTCCAGCGCGGTGTTGTCCTGTGGGCGGATGCGGGTGGTGGTCTGCAGCTCGGCCGTTTCCTCCAGGCCCGTCAGCGTCAGGGATGCGTCGTCCACGACATACTCACCGTCGTCGAGCGCCCTGCCGTCAACCGCAATGGCAAGCAGTTCAAGGTCCTCGCCGTGCAGCCGCAGCGAGGTTGCGGATGAGCCCGGTCGGCGAGCCAGGCGAAGTGTCGCGTGCACCAGGGCAAACTCCTCGTGCAGCTCAAAGTGCAGGCGGGTTTCCGGAATCAGATACTCCGGCGGCTGATAGTCCTTGAGGTAGATGGCCTTTGGCTGGGCATCGCGCATGGCTTTCAGGTCTCCGTAGTCGCAGTCAGTTGCAGGCGGTAGCCCGCGTATTTACGCATGTTGATGACGCCGGTATCAAAAATCAGGTACTGACCCTTGATACCGAGCAGCGTGCCACCAACGTCAGGCGTCTTGTCGAGATTGAAGGACTTCACCTTCACCGGGTAGGTCAACACCGGGTAGCGGATGGTAGTTTCCACCGCGTCGGGCAGCGGCTGTATGGCAGCGAGCCCATGGTCCGCCTGCAGCGCGGCAATATCGCCCGCGCACTGGTCCATCAGGGCGTCCCGTGCGGCAGACAGGTCCTGCACTTCGCCCGGGCCCTTGAGCATGGCCTGCCAGTGGGTCTTGTCGGCAACGTGTCGGGCAAACAGCGTCTCGACCAGGCCCGATTGCAGCCGATTACTGACGCGAAACACCGGCAGCGCCTGTGTCGCGCCCTGATCCATCCAGCGTGTTGGCACCTGCGTGCCGCGGGTGATACCGACCTTGATGCCGGAGGTGTTGGCCAGGTAGACCACGTGATCGGTCATGCAGTTCGCCTCCCCCCACTCCGGCTCGCGACAGGTACCCACAAAAAAGTGGCAGGTCTCAGGCTTGACGATACAGCTGTCGCAGCGCGCCAGTCGCTTGAAGCAGGGGTAGCAGTAGCCTTGACTGAAACTCTTCCGGGTCTTGCGGTCACAGTGGATACAGTGGATGTCGCCGAGAAAGGACAAGTGCAGGGAACGACCGATCCACGCGTTGAGCGGCGTTTCCTCATCGCCCAGCGGCAGACGGTACTGAACTACCTCTGCCAGCTCCGTACGCATTTTGCGCACACTACCGAAAGCGAGCGGCGCTTTACTCATCGCCGCGCGCACTCCCGTCCGCTTTCTTTTCCTCCTGCCATCGCAGCGGCTGATCGCTGACAGCACCAAGCTGCGTCCCGCCCCCTTTGCGCCCCCGGTCGATAAAGCCGACACGCTCCTGCGGCGGCAGGTTGCGCTCGCCCCATGCGATAATGGCAGTCAGGCAGTGTTCTCTCTGCACCGCCGTCACTTCCCTGCCATCCGGCCATCTGCCGGTCTCCACGGCGCGCTTCAGGCGCTCGTAAACGTCAGGGGTCAGGCTGCCGACAAGCCTGTCGTATTCATCCATGTGGGCTCCGTATCGTTTTCAGGGTGGCAGAGTATAGCGGTCCGGATCAGACTTTGCCGACCCGCTGGGAGGCATATCCGGCAATCGCCCCCAGCGCCCCACCGGCCAGCAGACCACCGACGTGCGCCGCGTTGGCGACGGCGCCAAAGCCAAGCACTTCAATGACGCCGAACAGACAGATCAGCAGCCAGCCAATCATGAACAACATCAGCCCCGGGGGCGGTGCCAGCTGCCAACGCGGCTGCAGACGGGCGGCAACCCAGCTGAAGCCGAGCAGGCCATAAACCACCCCGGACATACCGCCAAAAATGCTCGGTCCGCCGGCGGCAAACTGGCTGCTGTTGGAGATCACGGCGATGACAACAAACAAGAGCAGTAGCCACCGGCTGCCCAGCGTGCGCTCTATACGGTGACCGAATTCCCAGGTCCACAGCGCATTGAAAACGATGTGCAGCCAGCTGAAGTGCAGGAAGACCGGCGTCACCAATCGCCAGTACTCACCGTTCATCGGCGCAAAGGACGGGCCGGCTCGTCCTATGCTGAAGGGCAGATAGGTCAATCCGGATACCCAGCGCAGGGGCATGTTCAGATACACCAGGAAGAACCCGGCAATAGACAGCAACAGCAGACCGGCAGTGACAGGCACCGGCCTCAGGGCTGAAAGAAAATCTCCCATGATCACTCCACCAATGCGTTGCTCCAGCGCAGTTTGTCCCTGCAGCTGGCATAAAAACTGTGTCCGAGTGGATGCAGCAGCGTTAAGCGCTCGGGCTTCTTGCGTATGACCACGGCATCGCCGGGGCGCGCCGTCATATTGACCTGGCCATCGCAGGTTACCGGCGGATGGATACGATTGCGGGCAAGCACATCGAGGCGGATCTCGCTGCTGCCCTGCACCACAATCGGCCGGCTGCTCAGCGCATGCGGAAACATGGGCACCAGCACGATAGCATCCAGCGAGGGATGCATGATGGGGCCGCCGCCAGACAAGGCATAAGCAGTAGAGCCGGTCGGGGTAGACACGATCAGCCCATCCGCGCGCTGACGGTAAACGAATTCGCCATCGATGGACAGCTCGAACTCGATCATCTGTGCCGAGGTGCCGGAGTTAACAACCACGTCGTTGAGCGCATCTGCATAGGCAATGCTTTTGCCATCGCGCTCCATCGATACGTCAAGCAGAAAGCGGTTCTCCTCGGTATACGCACCATCGAGCACCGCGGGCACCTGCTCTGTCAGCTCATCGGGGCTGATATCCGTGAGAAACCCCAGACGACCACGGTTGATGCCCAGAACGGGTGTATTGTACCGCGCCAGAGTGCGCGCCGCGCTCAACAGACTGCCATCACCACCAATGACGATGACCAGGTCCGCACGCTCGCCGATCTCGTCCCGCGACAACAAGGTGCAATCCTCTGTGGTAACCGCACCCAGTCGATCCTCGAGCATAACCGTGATACTGCGTGCTCGAAGCAGCGTAATCAGTTCATCCACGACCGTCTGCAGACCCTCCTGGCGACTGCGCCCGACAAGACCGACACGCTGAAATGTTTCTGTCATGCACTGCTCTCCCGTTATCGACGCGGAGTATACCTGCCATGAGGCCCTGAACCCATGAGGCACGCCTGGGCGTGATACGCTGACGATATGGAATGGGAAGGAGACGGAATTGCAGGTCCTTGAGCAGCTGGTACACCCCGCGGTTCGCGATCTTGCGTGGGCCGTGTTCTCCGAGGATCTTATTCTCGCCGAGTCCGTCGGCTCAGCGTCACATTCACTGGAGCGCTGTGGTTTGTCGCAATTGACACCGGCACGGGAAGCCTGGCTGCGGCAGCTCGACCGATCGCCAGACGCGCTACTCGCGCATGTCAGCGCCGTTCGGGAACAGCGTCTCGGGCTCTACTTCGAATCACTCTGGCATTTTTTCCTGGACAGTGACCCAGAGTCGGACCTGCTGGCGCACAATCTGCCGGTTCGCGAGGGCGGGCGGACCGTGGGAGAATTCGACTGTCTCTACCGCTGTCGCAAGCGCGATCAGGTCGTTCACCTGGAGCTGGCGGTCAAGTTTTATCTTTACACGGGCGCCGGCAGCGGTGGAACCGGCGACGGGCGCGCGGACTGGCTCGGTCCCGGACGTCGCGACCGGCTGGACAGGAAACTGGATCATCTGGCCACACGCCAGACGCGCCTCGCCGATGACAGCGGCGCGCGCCGCCTGCTGGAGGCCCGCGGACTGGTGCCCGGGCGCCGGGAAGTCGCCGTCAAAGGACGTCTGTTCCGCCGGACTGACCAGGCCTGCCTGCCACCACCGGGATTCAATCCCGCACAGAGCTTGCTGAACTGGGTTACCCCTGACACGCTGAACGAGCTGCTTACCGACAAACACGCAGCCTATGCACTCATCCTGCCCCGCCGGTGCTGGCTATCGCCACTGCACCTGTCCGAAGCGCCGATCCCCGACCTGCTGCCCCTCTGCCCGGACCGTGGCGTCGCACTGCAGAGGCAGCTGGCGAACGAGTGCCGTCCTGTCCTGGTGGCCTCACTGGACAATGAGTACCGGGAACGTCAGCGTTTCTTCGTCGCCCCGGCAGGATGGTCAGCGGCTGCGAGCCGCTGACGCGCCCATCAGCTGGCGTCAGGACAGGCCGACATTGTTCTTCTTCAATACCTGCTCCGCCCGATAGCTCGAGCGGACCATGACGCCGGACACCACCTCGAGAAAGCCTCGCTCAAGCCCCCATTCGCGGTAAGTCACGAATTCCTCCGGCGTGACGTAGCGGTCGATGGGGTAGTGGTGTGAGGTCGGCTGCAGGTATTGGCCGAACGTAACAATATCGACATTGGCCGCGCGCAGATCATCCAGCGTTTCGCAGATCTCAGCGTCACTTTCACCGAGTCCCAGCATCAGGCTTGTCTTGGTGAGCACATCCGGGCGAGAGGCCTTGGCATGCGCCAATACCTCAAGCGTCTGCTCGTAGCTGGCGCGCGGGTCCCGCACCGGATGCGTCAGACGACGCACGGTTTCCACGTTCTGAGCAAAGACCTCGACACCGGAATTGACGACGGTTTCGACATCCTGCAGAACGCCCAGAAAATCCGGCGTGAGAGCCTCGACCGCTGTGTCGGGATTGAGCGCCTTCACCTCGCGTACACAGGCGGCATAGTGTGCGGCACCGCCATCTTCGAGGTCATCGCGATTGACCGAGGTCAGCACCACGTATTTCAGGCCCATCAGCTGCACCGACCGCGCCGTTTGCGATGGCTCCTGTTCATCCAGCCAGCCGCGGGGATTTCCGGTATTCACCGCGCAGAAGCGACAGGCGCGGGTGCAGACATCGCCCATCAGCATGATCGTTGCGGTGCCGGCACTCCAGCATTCGCTCATGTTGGGACACTTGGCTTCCTCACAGACTGTTGCCAGTCCGTGCTGGTGAACAATGTCCTTGACCTTGTCATAGACAGGGCCGCCGTATAGGCGGGTACGAAGCCACTTCGGCTTGGCTAGCCGCGGCGACTGGGAAGGCGAGGCCTTGATGCCATCCTTGATCACGCGCATGCCCCGTGGATTGACAAATTTCTCGCCGCTCGTGACATTCACAACCGGAATCAAGGGCGCTTCACTCATGGTGGCTCCTGTCGCTGATAGATTTCTGGCGGAGCATTATATCGGAAACCCCGCCGCTCCACAGGCGCCTCACTGGCCGCCGGGTAGGCCGCTACAGTGCTGCTCGGGGTTGTCCCGGAACCAGATGGCAGGCCGCCAGCTGCTGGCTGCCGATATCGAGCAGCGCCGGCGCCTGCTGCGAGCAACGCTCTTCGGCAACGGGGCAGCGCGGATGAAAACTGCAGCCGGAGGGGGGATTGATCGGCGACGGCACGTCGCCATCCAGAACCTGGCGCTGCACACGGCGGTGCGGGTCGGGCACGGGAATGGCGGCGATCAGACTCTGGCTGTAAGGGTGTCGCGCCTGGTGATAGACAGTCTCGCTGGCAGCGGTTTCGACAATCTTGCCGAGATACATAATGGCCACCCGGTCAGACACATGCTTCACCACTGCCAGGTCATGCGCAATGAAAAGATAGGACAGGTTGAATTCCCGCTGCAGATCCACGAGCAAATTGAGAATCTGGCTCTGGATCGACACATCCAGCGCCGATACCGGCTCATCGCAGATCACCAGCTTCGGATTCAACGCAAGGGCCCGCGCTATACCGATCCGCTGGCGCTGCCCGCCGGAAAATTCGAAGGGGTAACGACTTGCAGAACGCGCCGGCAATCCGACGGTATTCAGCAGCTCTGCCACCCGCTTCTGCCGCCATGGCCGGCCACCCAGCTTTTGAACAATAAAAGGCTCTTCGAGGATGTCGCCCACCGTATGCCGCGAATTCAGCGACTCCATGGGGTCCTGAAAAATCATCTGGATGTCCCGACGCAGCGGCCGCAGCGCGCGATTCGGCAGACGCGTGATGTCCTGGCCGTTGAAGCGGATACTGCCCCCGGTGGGCTGGTACAGCCGCGTAATGCAGCGTCCCAGCGTCGATTTCCCGCAGCCGGATTCGCCAACCAGGCCCAGGGTCTCACCGGCACCGATGCTGAACGACACGCCATCGACGGCGCGGTTATAGGCCCTGGCGCGCAGCATCAACCCCTCCCGCACAGGGAAGTGCATGGAGAGATTATCGACCTCAAGCAGTGCGGCGCTCACAGGTCCCGCCAGCGGCCGCAGCTGACCCGGTGTCCGGCGGCAACCTGTTCTGACGGCGGTGGCGCGGCCCGACACGCGGCAACGGCATGCCGACAGCGATTCTCGAAGCGACAGCCCGCTGGCAGATCATGCAGGCCCGGCACCATGCCCTCGATAACGCCGAGACGGGATTTCGGTGCGCTGTCCAGGCGAGGAATGGCTTGCAGCAGCCCGCGGCTATAGGGGTGGGCCGCACGATCGAAGATATCGAACACGGAACCACTTTCCACAACCTTGCCCGCATACATCACAACAACCTGGCTGCAGGTCTCCGCAATCACGCCCAGATCATGGGTGATCATGATCACCGCCATACCCATTTCTGCCTGCAGATCCTTGATCAGCGCCAGAATCTGCGCCTGGATGGTGACGTCCAGCGCCGTGGTCGGCTCATCCGCAATCAACAGCGCCGGACGACAGGCGAGCGCCATGGCTATGACAACCCGCTGGCGCATGCCACCAGACAACTGGTGGGGGTACTCACCGAGACGCACATCCGGCGAGGGAATCCCGACGCGGTCCAGTAGTTCTGCCGCCTCGCGCAGGGCGTTTTCGGGCTTGCAGACCCGGTGCAGAAGCATGCCCTCGGTCAGCTGACGGCCGATGGTATGGACCGGATTAAGAGCTGTCATGGGTTCCTGAAAAACCATACCGATCTGCCGTCCGCGCACTTTTTGCATAGCCGGAATGGATAGCTGCGCGAGGTCGCGATTCTGGAAGCGCATTGCACCGCCGGCAATGCGACCCATGGGCTGGGGCAGCAAGCGCATAATGGACAGGGCTGTCACGCTCTTGCCACAGCCGGACTCACCAACAATACCGAGGGTGGCTCCGGCGTCAACGCTGAAGCTCACGCCGTCGACAGCGCGCACCAGGCCCTCGTCGGTGGCGAATTCCGTAATCAGCGTGTCGACCGCCAGCAAGGCCACCGCCGGATTACTCTGCCCACCGGTCATAAACCGTAATGGCAGGCTCGAAGGTCTCTCCCGACTGCCGCGCCGCCTCGGTTTCCTTCTTCAGATCAGTGTCAATCCAGTGCACGAACAGGTCTCCCGCGCTCGCCGCATGCCGGTGGGAGAAGCCCTCGGGGTAGCGTATCCAGCGCCAGTGCCCTGTGCGGAAAAAACCCTGGTAAAAGCCCGGAACAAACGAGGCGTGTTCGTGGTGCAGCTCGATCATGCGATGGGATAGTTCGATCATTTCATCCCTGTCGGTAGATGCGCGATAACGCTCGATCAGCTCGTCCATCTCCTGCAGGGCGAACACTTCCAGATTATTGGTCTGGGTTTTGAGCTGACGGTCAGGATTCACGCGACCGTCCTCAAGGAAGGCCCGATCCCAGGCATTATCCGAGTGGTAGTGCTCCCAGAAACGGGGATAAGCCTCCATGAAGCGCCCGAACGCCGTGAAGAAAATCTCGTGCTGCTTCTCCTGCACCTTCTTCCAGCCAACGGTGCCATCGAGAATTTCCAGCCGCAGATCCAGCCCCGCCTTGGCGGCTTCCTGGCGCAGGATCGTCAGAACATCGCGCAGGTTTTCATAGCCGGTGGACAGCATAAAAGAGAGTTTCTCTCCGGCATCATTCACCAATATGCCATCGGCGCCGCGGCGAGTGAAACCGGCGCGCGCAAACGCGGCCTGCGCTTTGTCGATATCAAACTCACGCGCAGTCAGCGTCGGATGAGAAAAGTCCCCAAAACCGTCATTGCCGGTGTTCAGCCTGTCATTGTCGCCGCGGAAAAAGTTCTCCAGCACCATACCCCAGTTGGTAGCGTGGGCAATACCCACGCGGATATCGCGATCCTGCAGGAGGGGCTGCGCGGTATTGATCCAGAGACCGAAAGGCGGGCGTGGTCGCTGGTTATGGAACGTGCTCTTGTGAATGTAGCCCGCCTGGACGTCGGGATCGGAATCCGGCAGTTTCTCGTACCAGTACTCCGCCAGATTCAGGCCGAACTGGTCGATGTCCCCGCGCTTGAAGGCCTCGAACATTTTCGCCGTGTCACGGACAACGCTGAACTGAATGCGATCGGGGTTGAACCGATAGCGGAAGTGCTTCTTGTCCCTGGCCCACCAGTTTTCCAGACGGGTCAGCGCAATAGAGCGACCTTTGCGGACATCCTGCTCCCGCACGACATAGGCCCCCGAGGTCGGCTCGAACCGCCACTGGTAGCGCTCGGTGAAATCGTCCCCCATCTCCCGGTAAAAGTGCTGCGGGATGGGCGACAGCAACAGCCCGCGCTCATCCATGTCGGGCTTGCGTTCCGCCATGGTGATGGAAATCGTGTGGTCATCATAGCGTGAGATATTGGTGTAGGTCGTGCTGTAAAAATTGTTGTACCAGGGCGCCATGATGTACGGCGAACGGTGAAACCAGAACATGAACAGGTAATCGTCTGCGGTGATCGGCTCACCATCCGACCAGGTTGCCGCCGGATCCAGTTTCGCGTAGACGGTGTTGTTGTCCCAGTCCACCGCCCAGGCCTCTGCCAGACCCGGGAAAAGCTCCAATGTGTCCGGGTGCTGTTGGGCCAGGCTCATGCCCACGTTGTCCTGCAGATAGGGCCGGAAACTGCCGTTGGAGTCTGGCCCCACCGTGCGCAGCGTGCGCGGAAAATCCTGCAGGGCGGCGTACTGGGTACCGCCTTTTTTTGCCTGTGGCGAGCCGATCTCCGGAAGATGGTCATTGCTGGTCCACTGCAGATCCGGCGGCAGCTGGTCGGGCGTTTTGAAGCCAAAGAAATCCGGATTCGCCGCATAAAAGGCATTCACTTCCGCCGTGATCCCCGCACCGCTCGCCTCCGTCGACGCGCCCGACCCGGCGCCGTCAACGCCGGCGTCACCGCAGCCACCGAGCACAAGCAGGAAACCGGCTAGGAGTAGCGCGGACAGTGTTTCTCTCATGGCAATGACCTCGATAGCGGAAGCGTTAACGGTAAACGGAAAAGGTTTTGGGGTCGAATGATTCCCGGATCGCCTCACCGATAAACGTGACCAGCGTCAGCAGCGCAACCAGTGTGCCGAAGGCAGAGATCACGATCCATGGCGCCGTGCGCAGGTTGGCGGTGCCCTGCTTCAACAACTCGCCCAGGCTGGGCGTCGGTGCTGGCAATCCAAACCCCAGGAAATCCAGCGCGGTAATGGCAGAGATTGCCGCGACAATAGTAAAGGGCATGAACGTCACCAGGGTCGAAAGTACATTGGGCATGATGTGACGGAAAATAATGCGTGAATTGGTGGCGCCGATGATCCGCGCCGAGGCAATGTAATCACGGGATTTTTCCTTATAGGTCTCAGTGCGCATGTAATAGGTCATACCTGTCCAGGAAAACAGCACCATTACCAGCAGCAGAATACCTATGCGGGTGGATACGGAGACGGTGGACGGAATCACCGAGAAGATGATGATCACCATGTACAGAAAAGGCACGTTGGACCAGATTTCAATAATGCGCTGGAAAATCAGGTCAAACACGCCACCAAAATAACCCATGGCACAGCCAATGGTAATCCCGATGAGGTACACGCAGGCGGTGAAAACCAGGGCAAAGACCAGCGCGATGCGAGTGCCGTAGAACAGGCGCGCAAGGATATCGCGGCTTGTGGTATCGGTGCCCAGGTAATGCTGTTGCGATGCGTCGGGCGGCAGCGGGCGGAAAATGCCGCCCGGCGCGTGATTCTCGTAAGGATTGTACGGAACCAACGGCAACAGCACCCAGTTGTCCCCGCCCGACTGCGCAAATCGGGCCTTCAGTTCGCGGTAGTTGGTCTCGTAATCATAGTCGAGGCCGAAGTCCGTGCCCGGATAGAAGGTGGTGTAGGTGGGAAAATAGAGCTGCCCCTCGTAGCTCACGATAAGGGCACGGCTGTTGATCAGCAGTTCACCGATAACCAGCAGGACGCCAAGGCCCGCCAGCAGCAGAAAGCTGTAGTAACCACGCCTGATGCTACGGAAGCGCCGGAGCTTCTTGCGAGTCTGGGGATTGAGGCGCAGCACTGGCTACTGGAACCTGATTCGCGGATCAACCAGGGCGACCAGGATGTCCGACAGGATATTCCCGACCAGCAGCAGCAGGCTGGCGAGCAGCACAACCCCCATTACCACGGGATAATCGCGGTCGAGAATCGCCGTGAGACCAAGCAGGCCAAAGCCGTCGATATCAAAAATCGTCTCAATCAGAAACGAGCCTGACACAAGCAGTGTGATGTTCTGGCCAAAGGTGGTCGCTATGGGGATCAGCGAATTCCGTACCGCATGCCGCGTGACCGACTGGCGAAAGGAGACGCCCTTGGCAACGGCTGTGCGTATGTAATCCGCGGCGAGATTATCCATGAGGTGATTTTTCAGGAGCAGCGTCACGAGGGCAAAACTGCCCACCAGATAACAAATGAGCGGCAGCACCGAATGGTTCAGCAGATCCAGTGCCTGTTCCCCGGCGCTCATATCCCGGAAGTCGTAGCTGACGAAGCCACCCATGGGAAACCACTCCAGGCGCACGGAGAAAAATAGAATGAGCAGCGAACCCAGCGCGTAACCCGGAATTGCGTAACCGATGAAAATCAGGATGGAGCTGATATTGTCGACAAAGGTGCGGTGCCGGATGGCCTTGAGAACCCCCAAGGGAATACACACCACGTAGGTCACCACCAGAGTGACCAGCCCGTAGTACAGGGAAACCGGAAAGCGCTCCTTGATGACATCCCAGACAGGTTCGTTATAGCGATAGGACGCGCCCAGATCACCGCGCAGAACCTTGCCCAGCCATTGCAGATAGCTTTGCAGCAGCGGTTTGTCAAAACCGTAGTACTCGCGCAGCCGCTGCAGCTGATCCTCGGAAATCGCCATGCCCTGCCCCGCCATCTGCGCGCCACCGCCGGCCATGCTCATCTGCTGGGTTTCCATGATCGCCCGTTCCAACGGCCCGCCCGGCACCAGGCGGGTAATGGCGAAAACGATGATGGTGACGCCGATAAGCGTCGGCGGGACAAGCAGCAAACGCCGTAAAAAATAATCTCGCATAAGAATGGTGAGTCCCGATGGGCGCGATGTCTGCTCGCGATTCCTGCTTAGGGGCCGTCTCGCTCAGATCCGGATGTTGCCATAAAGCCGCGCCACGGCAAAGCACACGCTGCCCCTCACAGAATTTGCACCGTTCGTGATCGATCAGCAGAACAACCGGCAAAAGCCTCGGACTTATCCCGCAGATCACCTGAAGTCCGGCTCACCTTGCCAGTCAAAGAAATCCGGCATATCGACGGATACCCGATCGCCGTAGGCCGCCGGGCGCTTTTCGAGGAACGACGCCACGCCCTCCTTCGCATCCGCCGATGCACCGCGGGCCTGCACCGCACGGCTATCGATCTGGTGTGCCTCCATGGGATGTGCCGCGCCGGCCATGCGCCACAGCATCTGGCGCGTCATGGCAACAGACACCGGCGCCGTGTTGTCAGCAATGTCCCGGGCCAGCGCCAGCGCTGCAAGATAGAGCGCCTCCGGCGCATGGACAGACCGCACCAGCCCGCGCTTCTCCAGCTCATCGGCGTTCACCAGACGGCCACTCATGCACCACTCCAGGGCCGTGGAAAGACCCACTGCACGGGAAATGAACCAGGATGAGGCGGCCTCGGGGACAATGCCGCGGCGCGCAAACACAAAACCGTAGCGCGCGGTTTCCGAGGCCAGGCGGATGTCCATGGCGAGAGACAGGGTGGCCCCCACGCCGACGGCGGCACCGTTGATGGCAGCGATGACCGGCTTAAGGCTGCGGAATATGCGCAGGGCCACCATGCCACCACCATCGCGATTGACCCCGCTTGCCAGCGGGTCTGGCGCATTGCCCTTGTGCTTTGCGTAATCGAATGTCTCGGCACCGGCCGACAGGTCCGCACCCGCGCAGAAGGCCCGTCCGGCACCGGTGACGATCACTGCCCTCACCGCGTCGTCGGCATCGGTCCGATCAAAGGCCGCTATCAGCTCCTCCATCATGGTTACCGTAAACGCGTTCATGCGATCGGGGCGATTGAGCGTGATCGTGGCAATACCGTCCTCGACGACGAGCGTGATGGTTTCAAATGAGGGCATAGCATCTCCTTATTGCCACAGAGCGGCCCGAAGTCGCGGGCAGCGCATCGTGCAAGAATACCAGCGCATGCGCCCCGGAGCATCAGACCTGCATCTGTGGGCATGCAGCGGCTGCGATGGCAAGGAGCATCACCGGCTCGGTTATACTGCCCTCGACACCCGCAACGGAAAGCAGCACATGGCGCGCACAACGGCCAACGGGATTGGCCTGGAGTACGAATCTTTCGGCGATGAAAACACAGAAGCGATTCTGCTCATCATGGGGCTGGGGACGCAGCTTACCGGCTGGCCAGAGACACTTTGTGAGGGCCTGGCAGCCCGGGGTTACCGGGTGATTCGCTTCGATAATCGAGATATTGGACTGTCAGATCATCTCGCGGACGCCGCCGTACCGAGTATTCCGCTGGTGGTGGGTCGGCATCTGCTGCGGTTCCCGCCCACCGTGCCATACACCCTTGAGGACATGGCCGAGGACACTGTCGGCCTGCTTGACGCACTGGGCATCGGGCGCGCCCACCTGGTGGGCGCTTCCATGGGTGGCATGATCGCACAACTTGTGGCCGCAGGCTTTCCACAGCGCACACTGAGCCTGACATCCATCATGTCGACCACGGGCAACCGGGCCCTGCCGCGCGCCGACCGGCGCGCCACCCGCGCCCTGCTCATGAAACCCAGGGACCCGCTCGACCCGGAAGCGGTGATCGCCCGCAACGTGCACGTGCGCAAGGCGGTGCAGAGCCCCGTCTACCCGAAAAGCGATGCCGAACTTTATGATGCCGCAGCCCTGGCGTTCCATCGCGGCGGCTACGACCCGGCGGGCGTTGCGCGACAGCTTGCCGCCACCATCGTCGCCGCGGACCGTCGGCCACTGCTTAGCCGGATTTCGGTACCGGCCCTGGTCATCCACGGAGACGCCGATCCGCTGGTCAAGCTCAAGTGCGGTCTCGACACGGCACGGCACCTGCAGAACGCGGATCTCGAGATATTGCCGGGCATGGGCCACGACTTCCCGGCCCCGCTGCTGGACGTCATCGTCGACAAGATACATCACACCGCCAGCAGGGCCTGTTCAGAGGCAGCGACGTAAGGTGCACTACCGACAGACCAGCAACGTCCTGATCACCACTGCGGCACTCCTCCTCGTGTTTGTCGCTCTGGTGTTGCCAAACCGGCTGGACTGGATAAGGGGCGTCGCCTTCAATGTTTTTCCGCTCGAGCTGGTGGTGATCGGCCTGTTGCTGCTACTGCCCGCACGCGCAGGGGATGGCGCCCGTATCGTCCTGGCGCTGTTACTGGGCCTCTCGATACTGCTGCGAACCGCGGATCTCATCACCCATGAGATCTTTGCCCGACGCTTCAACCTAATCTTCGACACCCATTTACTGGCCGATGCCGGTCGCCTGCTGAGCGGTGCACTGGGCAGTCTGGCGTGGTTGCTGGCAGGCCTGTTGATGGTACTGCTGGCGGGGCTGCTGTGCTGGCTGGCCTTTGTCACGCTCGGACGTCTTCAGCGCGTTCTGCAGCGAAGGCCACGCGTCTCTCTGCTGACGCTTGTGGCGCTGCTGATCGCCTGGGGCCTGCTGAAACAGCTGGGCGGGGTACCCCGGGCGGATGCCTTTGCATTCCGGCAGCTGGTGGAGCACGGGCAGGATACGATCAGCAGCATCCGGGATATCCGGGTGTTCAACGAGACGGTGGGTAATGACCCCATGGCCGGGAAAGCAGACGTCTCGCTGCTCTCAAAACTTGAGGGCAAGGACGTGTTCATCGTCTTTGCCGAATCCTACGGGCGGGCGTTACTGGAGCGCGATCCTTTCGCCGAATCGGTAAACGCCAGGCTGAGCTGGGCCCAGGACACGCTCGAGGCAGATGGCGCGCAGATGCGCAGCGCCTTTCTGACCGCCGCCACAGTGGGCGGGCAGAGCTGGCTCAACCATGCCACCTTGCTGTCAGGTGCCTGGATTGACAGTGAAACGCGTTTCAGAAGCCTGGTTGTCAGTGATCGGGTCCCACTCAACCGTCTCTTTCGTGACGCCGGCTGGCGAACCGTCGCTGCCCTGCCTGCTATCAGCATGGCCTGGCCTGAAGGCGCCTATTACGGCTATGACCGCATCTATCATGCCCATAATTTTGGCTACGAGGGCGAGCCCTTCAACTGGGTCACCATGCCTGACCAGTACGTCTGGTCAGCCCTGCATGCCCGGGAACGAGACAGTGGCGACGCAACGCGGCCGCCGCTGATGGCCGAGCTCGCCCTGATCTCGTCGCATGCGCCGTGGACGCCAATTGCCGAACTGGTGCCCTGGGATCAGGTGAAGGACGGCCGTGTATTCAATGATCAGGCGCTGGCCGGCCCCAGCCCCGAGCAGGTGTGGAGCAATGTGGAGACGGTGCGCGATCACTACCGACAGTCCATTGAATACATGCTGGAGACCCTGGTGTCCTACGTGACGACCTTCGGCGATGAGAGCCTGGTGCTGCTGGTGCTGGGGGATCATCCAACCGCGCCGAGAATTTCGGGAGACGCGGAGGATCGCGATGTACCTGTACACCTGATCGCTTATGACCCGGCCGTTATCGACGCCATTGCCGACTGGCATTGGCAGCCGGGCATGTTGCCCACTGCGGACGCTCCCGTGTGGCGAATGGATCGGTTGCGCAATCGTTTTATCGAGGCTTTTTCCAAGCGACACAAGGATACACCCTGATGGCCTTGACAGAATGGCGGGCACGCATTGGACTGTGGCGCTCACTGCTGATGTACTACGGCATTCCGGGGCGACAGTCGCGTATGCAGCGGTGCTATGGGCAGTTTATCCGGCGCGGCGACCTGTGTTTTGAGATCGGCGCCCACGTTGGCAATCGGCTGCGGGCGTGGCGGACCCTCGGCGCGCGGGTCGTGGCGGTGGAGCCCCAGCCCCTGCTGATGAGGACCCTGCAGCGCCGCTACGGCGCGGATCCGGCGATCATACTGGTAGAGAAAGCCATTGCCGCCGAGCCGGGTGAGGCGACGCTGTTTATCAGTACACGCACGCCAACCGTTACCTCGATGTCAGCAGAATGGATAGCACGCGTGCAGCAGGACCCTTCGTTTCATGCCGTGCGATGGGACCGGGAAGTCAGCGTGCCGGTGACAACTCTGGATGCGCTGATCGAGAAACACGGTGAGCCGAGTTTCTGCAAAATCGATGTCGAGGGTTTTGAGCTGCAGGTATTGCAGGGACTGTCCCGACCGCTCGCCGCCCTATCCTTCGAATACATTACGGCAACGATCGCGATGACGCTGTCCTGCATCGACCGTCTGGAAATGCTGGGTCGCTACGAGTACAACCTGGCTCCCGGCGAAACGCATCGCCTGCGGTTTGATCGCTGGCGCACGCCCGACGACATGCGCAGTGTGCTCACGGCCTTGCGAGAAGGAAGCGGCGATGTTTACGCCCGGCTTCGCCACTGAAGCCTGAGCCCGGACCTACTCCGTTGCTTGCGCTGACGCACGGACCGGCACAGCCAGCAGATCTGTATGCCCTACCATGCAGGAACCGAAAACTACCTGCGACTGACGGAACCTGACCCAGTCCTCCAGTGCGCTCGTCTCAACACCGGAATTGCCCGCCACCGCAGCGGCGATACCCGTTATCAGCGCCGATAGAAGCGGTGCATCGGCGCCGTCAAGCACCCAGGGGCTGCTGGCGGAGAAGACCTGGAAGCCCGCCCGCGAGAACGCATCATGCATGGCATCTGCCGCCGCCGGTCCCAGCGCCGGACCAAAACCCTTATCGCGACGCTGGTCACGATTGAAGGCTTCGAGCACGGCATCATCCAGCGGATGGGACGGGGTCCATCGCGTCAGTCCATCGTAGTTAAGCGCGGAATACACGCCGACTGGATCCTGACCCGACGGCCTCTGCAGCGCCTGCGCCAGCGTCTGCAGAAACTCAGCAGACACCAGGTCAAAAAGCGCAGAAGCCGTCACTAGCCGCGCATCGTCCAGCGGCAGGATGCCAATGTCGGACAGATCCGCCGC
Source organism: uncultured Alteromonadaceae bacterium (assembly GCA_964613795.1). Taxonomy (GTDB): domain Bacteria; phylum Pseudomonadota; class Gammaproteobacteria; order Pseudomonadales; family Halieaceae; genus Chromatocurvus. The sequence continues at coordinate 48,474 of CAZTJR010000021.1, forward strand.
AAACGTTTCGATACTCGTCTGCCCGCCGTGGCGTCGCTGTGCTTCGGCAAGCAGCGACGGATCATGGTCCAACAGGCGCCAGAGCAGCGGCCGGTGACCTGCGCCGTCCAGAGCCCGCAGCGTCGAACCCGTACCCGCGCCCAGATCGACCACGACTGCCTCACGATCTGGCGAGGGAGCCGTCTGCAGCCAGTGTATGGCCCGCGCACAGAGGTCACTGTCCCGGGCACGCCGGTCGGCAGCCTCGCGAAGATCCAGCCAGTCGATACTGAAACCACTCATGACAATGCTATCTCCTCGAAAACGTCGGCCGCACACGCGGCCGTGTCGGCCCAGGTCGGCAAGCTACCGGCGACCTCGCGGGCGCCGGCCCGCAGCTGTCGACGCAGGTCCTCGCTGGTCAGCAGGCTGTGCAGCGCCGCCGTCAACGCCTCCACATTATCGGGCGGCACCAGCAGTCCAGCCGATTCGGGCACCACGTCCGGTACGGCGCCGGCCCGTGCCGCCACGATGGGCAGGCCGGCCGCCAGTGCCTCGGCGAAAACCATGCCGTAGCCCTCGTAGCGAGAGGGCAACACAAACAGATCGGCATGCTGGAACTCCGCCTGCGCATTCTCTACGGCACCGACAAAGTCGATACGCGAGTGGAGCGCCAGACGATTCACCTGCCGCTGTAATTCATCGCTCCATGCCGGGTCGAAGCCGCGACCGCCGACAAACCGCGCCTGCCAGGGAAGGTGTCTCAGGGGAGCGAGCGCATCGATCAGGACATCGTGTCCCTTGCGCCGCGTCAGTGACGCCAGCGCCAGCAGTCTGGGCGGCTGCCCCTCGCAGCGCGCGAACGGTACCCGGGCGGTGCCGGGCCGCGCCACAGTGACCTTGTCAGGCGGCACTGCAAACTGCGTGATCAGTATTCGCCGGGTATGATCACTGGTTACCAGCACGGCGCGGGCCGCCTGCAATGCCCGCTGTTCCGACCGCTGAAAACACCGCTGCTGCACGTGATCGAGCCCGGATTCCAGCGCCAGCGGATGATGGCAGAGTGCAATAACGCGCAGCCGCTTTGTGTCTACCGGCGCCAGAGCCGCCTCATCAAAGGCGCCCAGAGCCAGCCCATCGATGATAACCAGAGCATCGTCAGGCAGAGCAGTCAGCGCTTCGCGCGCCTCCTGCAGTGCCTGCTGGTCGGGAAAGGGAAAACGTCCTGACAGCGAGAGTGTTGTCACCTCCAGCCCCAGTTGGCGCAGCTCCTGTATCAGTTGCCGATCGTATAGATACCCGCCTGTCAGCGTCTCGAGGCGTCCGGGGAACGCAAAATACAGTGATGCAATGCTCACAGTCGGTTTGATCCGTTGTCGTCAAGGTGTCGTAGTTTAAGGTTTTGTCGGGGCATACAACCGGGGTCACGCGGACGTATGATGAAATCATCACAACATCAGTCAGAGTGTCCTATGGCGAAGCCTGAAGCAACCCGCATGACCAGCACAAGGATTCCGACGGAGCACGGCGATTTTCAGCTATGTTTCTACAGCAATAACCTGGACAACAAAGAGCACCTCGCTCTTTGCATGGGCGACCTGAGCAGTGTCGAGTCCGTTCTGGTCCGGCTGCATTCTGAATGTTTTACCGGTGATGTGCTAGGTTCACGGCGCTGCGACTGCGGGGAACAACTCGATCGCTCCCTCGCGATGGTCGCTGCGGCCGGCGTCGGCGTGGTCATCTATCTGCGGCAGGAAGGCCGCGGCATCGGCCTGCTCGAAAAGCTGCGGGCCTACAATCTCCAGGATCAGGGCTATGACACAGTCGACGCCAACCTGATGCTGGGGCATGGCGCCGATGAGCGCGATTACTCCCTGGCGGCGCTGATCCTGGAAGACCTGGGCGTTCGCTCCGTGCGGCTGATGACCAACAATCCAGCGAAGATCCTGGCGCTGGAAGCGGCGGGAATCGCTGTCTCGGAGAGGGTGTCGCTCGCCGTCAACGCCAATTTCGATAACGCGAACTATCTGCTGACCAAAGCACAGCGCATGGATCATTTTCTGCCGCTCAAGCCGGTCAGGAAAATACAGTCAGCTCATGAGTCTTAATGATGATATTGAACGATGGTTGATGCGTGAGCAGGCGGACTTCCATAGCACCCGCATCGGCCATGCTGACGCACGCCCCCATGTCACCCTGAGCTATGCCCAGAGCTGGGATGGCAGCATCACCACTGCTCCCGGAAGGACCGTCGTTCTCAGCAGTGACGAGGGCATGCAGATGACGCATCAGCTGCGCAGCCTGCATGACGGCATCCTCGTCGGTATCGGTACCGTGCTGGCAGACGACCCACAGCTCACCGTGCGCGAATGGACAGGCAGGGATCCACAGCCCATTGTGCTGGATAGCCAGCTGCGCATCCCCGCGTCCAGCCGGCTTTGCCAGAATCAACACCAGACCTGCTGGGTTCTCACAACACAAGCCACTGCCGCCACGCAGAGCGGATGCGAACTGATCGTGGTATCCGGCGATGACAGCGGCCAGGTTAACCTGCACAAGGCCCTCGACGTCCTGTACCGGCGCGGTATTCGCCATCTGATGATTGAAGGGGGCGCCGCGGTCATCACCGCCTTTCTGCGCGCGGGCCTGGCGGATGCTGCCGTGCTGACCGTGGCACCCGTGTTTATCGGGGGATACAACGCCATTGGCCAGCTGGACAATGCGGACACCGTCTCCTGCCCGCGCATCGCGACACTGCACAGCCGCCAGCTTGGCAACGAACTCATCGCCTGGGGCAGGCTTTGCTATACTAATGCAGTATCGCCGGATACCACCGCATGAGTGACCTGACTGACACACAAGCCGCGTCGCAGCTGTGGTTCACAGCGCCGCTCGAGGTCGAGGTGCGGGATGTTCCGATCGCCGCGCCGGGGCCGGGTGAAGTCCGGGTAAAAACCTGCTATTCCGCGGTAAGCGCTGGTACTGAGCTGTTGCTGTATCGGGGCGAGATTCCGCAATCGATGGCACTGGACAGCACGCTCGATCATCTGCAGCAGTCACCAGGGTACCCGGTGCAATTCGGCTACGCCTGTATCGGCGACGTACAGGCTATCGGCAGTGGAGTCGATGCCACCTGGGCGGGACGACGGGTATTTTCCTTTCAGCCCCACGCCAGTCATTTCCTCGCGTTGCCACAACAGCTCATCGCAGTGCCAGACGATATTGCGGCACAGTCGGCGGTATTCCTGCCCAATATGGAAACGGCCATCAATCTCATACAGGATGGCCAGCCCATGATGGGCGAACGCGTCGTAGTGCTGGGCCAGGGCGTAGTGGGTCTGCTGTTGTCGGCCCTGCTCGCCCACTATCCGCTGGCCTCGCTGACTGCGGTGGAAGGACAGCGGTCGCGACAGCAACTTGCCCGCAGGATTGGTGTACAGACCGTGTACAGCCCGGCGGAGGCAGAACGGCCCGCGCAGAGAGAGCCAGGTCTTTGCGACGCCGATCTGATTTATGAGGTGAGTGGCCATCCACAGGCGCTCAACCTGGCCATCGGTCTGAGCGGCTATGCCAGTCGCATCGTTATCGGAAGCTGGTACGGCAACAAGCCAGTGGCGGTTGACCTCGGCGGCGAAGCCCATCGCAACCGCCTGCAGCTGATGACCAGTCAGGTCAGCACGCTGGCACCGGCATTGAGCGGACGCTGGGACAAACAACGCCGTTTCGACCTTGCCTGGGACATGATCCGTCGTATCGACCCGAGTCAACTGGTGACACACACCCTACCGCTGCGGGAAGCCCCGGCGCTGTATCAGCAACTGCATGAGCAGCAGCCCGATATCGTGCAGACCATGTTCCATTACCCAGACTGACAGGACGCTTATGTATACCGTTGCCGTTACACAGGATTTTATTGCCAACCACTACCTCATAGGCGGTGACTGGGGTGACGAAAACAGTCCCCATGCACACCACTACGTGCTCGAGGTCAGCATTGAAAGCGACACGCTCGATCAGCACGGCTATCTGGTCGACATTGTCGAGATCGAGGCGGCACTGACCTCGACAGTGGCATATTTCCGAGACAGCATGCTGAATGATAAGCCGGAATTTGCCGGCCTCAATCCGAGCATCGAACACTTCAGCCGTATTCTGAACGAAAAACTGATGGCTGGCATCACGCCACCCGGCAGCGGTACCCTGATCGTCAAGCTGTGGGAAAACGCGACCTGCTGGGCCGCTTACCGACAATCATTCAGCTAAAACAGCCGGCTCGCCATGATGACTCGCGGCGCGATAGAAGCTGAACAGGCAGCCCGCGCCAATCAACAGCACCAGTGCGTCACGCAAGCGGATCAGAGCAATCAGCCCAACGGCAGCGCTCGCGGGAAGTCCCAGATACTGGAATGACCATAGCAGCGAGGCCTCGATCGTGCCGATGCCGCCGGGCACCGGCAGCAACATCGCCAGTCTCATTCCCAGCATGATCAGCACAATGCCTGTGGGTGGTACTGACAGGCCGAGAAAGCCCAGCAGCATCGCCAGCTCGATCAGCAGCGCGCTCCAGCCCGCCAGAGACAGCAACAGCGCCAGCCATAGCTTTGGCTGCTGGCCCACCAGGGCATCTCGCAGCAGAGTGACCAGCGCCTGCCATCCCCCCCTG
>CAZTJR010000021.1:53215-56458 GCA_964613795.1 uncultured Alteromonadaceae bacterium
AGCAGGACAGCGAGATTGGTGCCGGTTTCCACAAAGCGGTCCAGACCCAGTGCGGCCACGGCGCGGTGCATTGGCGTGCCGTAATGGCGGTGCATCCAGTACAGCTGCAGTGGCTCACCGCCAAAATGCGGTCCTGGGGTCAGAAAACTCACGGTACTGCCGGCCTGGCGCAGACGGAACAGGCTCGTGAGGGACAGCGACGCCTGCAAGGCCTGTCCAAGCAGCTGCCAGCGCTTTACTGCAAGGTACAGAATGGCGACGTTGATCAGAATCCAGAGCAACCAGTGAGGCAGAGACAGTAAGGCCAGCTGGGAGACACTGTCACTGAGCGGTAACTGCCTGAGGGTCCAGGCAACCAGCCCCAGTGCGAGCAACCAAAGCACCAGAGCGAGGGTGCTTTTGCGGGCAATGCTGTCTGTGTCACGAAGGCCGGCTCCCGGAGTCAAGAACACGGACCCCGGTTAACATTTCGCCTGCCGCTGACGTGCCACCAGTCGCGGCAGAAGCCAATCAGCAGTGGGAGCATCAGAACGCCACCGAGAACCTGGGTGATACCCTGCGGCACCGGCGGCCAGAGCGCAACGGCCACCAGGCCCATCTGCAGGCCGGCAAGATACCGTCGCAGTCGACTGGGCGGCAGCGGATAGACAGGCAGCGCGCGCCGCCGCCGCCACGTTATGCCCCATTGAAACAGGTAAAAAGCGATGCTCACGAGTAAATAGCTGACGTGAAGCTTGCCGTAGGCAACTATCGCAAGCAGCGGTGCTATCACCAGGCCGAGTGCATCAAGCGCTGTGTCGAGCTCCGCACCCAGCCGGGTCGTATGCTGCTGATACCGTGCCATGCGGCCATCGAGGAGATCCCCAAGGGCTGCCGCCGTATACAGGCATGCAGGGACATAAAGAAGCCATGGCCTCATGTCCGCAGGCGGAACAAGCAAAAAACCGGCAAGCGCGGAAATCAGCAGGCCGCGAAACAGCGTGATTCGGTTGCCATGACCCAGCGTGGCATAGCGCCTGTGCCCTTGGAGCGCGTCTGGGGAGCTGCAGTTAAGGTGAAGCCGCTTGCGGCACTGCCAGAGCACGAAACTCCAGCAGGCGAGGCCCATCAGCAACCAGCTCAGGGACATCTGTGCATCCTCAAGGCCTGAAAGTAGCGTTGCGCTCACCAGCAGCAGGCTGACGCCGAGAATGGCCACGCGCAACAGTTCACCCTGCAGTGCGCGCTCCACGTCTACGCGCGGCAGTTCATGCAGCGCATCAGACAAGCCCGGCATGTGCGCCCCGAATGGTAGAGAGGTTTCGTCTTTCTTGTATCATGCAGTAAGCCAAGTAGCGTCCATCGTGACTATACGGGCCACGTCTCTGGCGAGACCATCTCCCGACCGTAATGCTGATCTGTGTTACCCCTGTATACGTAGGGTCAATCAGTCACGCCAACATTCACTCGCGCTATTTTTGGACAAAACAGGGACAGAATGCAGCCATCATGACGTCCACGTTATCCCCAACGCCACCGGCATCGCCGCTGGCCATGCCCACGCAGGTCCTGTCCCGGCGACCCGCGCACTATGATGCCAGTCACGATTTGCGCACAGCGCTGGCACGCGCAATCACCTTCGGTGGCGCCCTCGCGTTGACGGCGGGCGCCTGCTTTCAGCTATACCACATTCTCCCGCTGAATGAAGCGGCGACCTTTGCTGCTTCAGCCGGTCCCGGGCTGACCTTGCTGCTGTGGCTGCTGCTGTGCCTGTTCACTGCGACCTTTGCCTGGATATCCCTGTCGGCGACGGGGGCCTTGGCGGGGCTGCTGTCTGCCTGCCAGACATCGGGGTCCCGCTGCAGGCAACGACAGTCTGGGCCGGATTCCGCGCTGCGCGGCAGGACCGTCCTGATTATGCCCATATATAATGAGGATGCTATCAACGCCTGCGCAGCGCTGGCGGCGATGGGTGAGGACCTGGCCAGCGCAGGACTGCAGGAGCACTTCGACATTTTCATTCTCTCCGACAGCAACGCCGCGGATGTCCTGACCACGGAAAGAGCCGCCGTGCAGTACCTGCGTGATCATCTGCGAGGAAAGATGTCCGTCTGGTATCGTCGCCGCGAGCACAACAGCCAGAGAAAGGCCGGCAATATCCGCGACTTCGTCAGCCGTTGGGGCGACAGTTACGACTACATGGTGGTACTGGACGCCGATAGCCTGATTGCCAGTAAAACGCTGATAGCGCTGGTCATGGAAATGGACGCCGATCCCGCAAGCGGCATCCTGCAAACCCTGCCACGTCTTCAGGGGGGAAAAACCCTGTTCGCCAGGCTGCAGCAGTTTGCCGGCCTCGCCTACGGTCCCGTCTTCTCGCGCGGCCTCTGCGCCTGGCAGGGTGACGACGGCAACTACTGGGGCCACAATGCCATCATCCGGATACGCGCCTTTGCGGCTTCCGCCGGCCTGCCCGTGTTGCCGGGGCGTCGTCCATTCGGTGGTGAAATACGCTCTCACGATTTCGTGGAGGCCGCCCTGATGCGTCGCGCGGGATGGTCAGTCAGAATGCTGCCGGCGCTGACGCACTCCTGGGAAGAGTGCCCTCCCACGCTTCTGGATGCGGCTATCCGCGATCGTCGCTGGGCACAGGGCAATGTCCAGCACCTGGCAGTGGTGTCTACCCGCGGTCTGCGCTGGCCCAGCCGCGCCCATATGCTGATGGGCGTCATGAACTATCTGACCTCATTGCTCTGGCTGGCGATGGTCACGATTGGTCTCGTGTTGAGTACACGGCTGGCGCTGCCACAGCCGCGGCTTGTGCCGGAAGCCAGCCTACCCGTCTTTGATTCTGCGGGCATGATCGGCCTGTTCATTTTTACTATGGCACTGCTGCTGCTGCCAAAAATGCTCGGCCTCGCTGGTGGTCTGCTGAAACCGGAAATGCGTGGAGGCATGGGACGACTGACATTTTTCTGCAGTGTGCTGCTGGAGCTGCTTTTCTCTGTCCTGCATGCGCCCATCTTCATGATGATACACAGCCGGCACCTGTGGGACATCTCGCGCGGGAAAGACTCGGGCTGGTCGGCGCAGCGACGCCAGGGCAGCGGTATTCAGTGGTGGCAATTACTGATGCGTCATGGCGCACACACGAGCATCGGGATGTTGCTGCTGGGATTATTACTGTGGTTGCCGTCTTCTCTGCTGTACTGGATGCTGCCGATTATTATCGGCCTGATACTCGCCATCCCGCTTTCGGCTCTG
>CAZTJR010000022.1:0-53415 GCA_964613795.1 uncultured Alteromonadaceae bacterium
GCCATGGACATGCCCATGGCTGTTTCCAGTTTGTTGGAGACGCCCATAAACGGGCACAGACCAAGGAACTGTACCAGAACGAAGTTGTTGACCAGGATCGCCCCGATCAGCAGAAAGGAATAGTCAGCAAGCATCTCGCATTCCGCCCGGTCCTCGCTGGAATGTTAGGGGGTCACAGCCGACAAGACAATGTTACTCACTTGACCTGCATGCCAGGCTCGGCACCGCTGTCCGGCGACAGCAGGAAAATTTCTCTGGCGCCCGGTCCTGCCGCCAGCACCATGCCCTCGCTGGTGCCGAAACGCATCTTGCGCGCTGCGAGGTTGGCCACGACCACCGTTAGCCGGCCCACCAGATCCGCCGGCGCATAAGCCGCCTTGATACCCGCCAGGACCTCCCGCTCGCCGAAGGGGCCGAGGTCGAGCGTCAGGCGCAGCAGTTTGTCGGCGCCATCGACGGCCTCCGCGCCGACGACTTTTGCGACGCGCAAATCGATTTTTGCGAAATCCTCGAAGCCGATTTCACTGCCAATGGTCCCCTCGGGCGCCTTCTTGGCTGTCGCTGGTTTCGCCGGTGCGGACTGCACGTCGGCAGCCTCTGCCGCCTGGCGTTCCGCGTCGAGAATGGCAGCAACCTGCTTTGCATCGATGCGCGTCAGCAGCGGGGTGAAGGCCTGCAGTTCGTGGTCGAGCAGCGTCTGCTCCAGCGCTGTCCAGTCAAGGGACGTCTGCAGAAAGGTCTCTGCCTTGTCCGCCATGCGGGGCAATACCGGCTTCAGGTAGATCATGAGCACCCGGAACAGGTTGATGCCCGTGGAGCAGACGGCATGCACCTGGTCGGCGTTCGCCGGGTCTTTCGCCAGAACCCAGGGTTTGTGCTGGTCGATGTACTGGTTGGCGCGATCCGCCAGGGCGATGATATCGCGTACAGCCTTGCTGAACTCCCGGCTCTCGTAACGCGCTGCGATGTCGTCTCCTGCCGCGATGAAAGTCTGCAGCAGTTCCGGCTCGCTGCAGCTGCTGGCCAGGCGGCTGTTGAAGCCCTTGCGCAGGAAGCCGGCGCAGCGACTGGCGATATTCACCACCTTGCCGACCACGTCGGCGTTGACGCGCTGCACGAAATCCTCGAGGTTCAGGTCGATATCGTCAACGCCCGCGCCCAGTTTGGCAGCGAAGTAATAGCGCAGGTATTCGGCGTCGAGGTGCTCGAGGTAGGTGCTGGCGTTGATGAAGGTACCGCGACTTTTGGACATCTTGGTGCCGTTCACGGTCAGAAAGCCATGGGCAAAAATGCCGGAGGGCGCGCGCAGACCGGCGGAGTGCAACATCGCGGGCCAGAACAGGCCGTGGAAGTTGACAATGTCCTTGCCGATGAAGTGGTACAGCTCCGTGTCGTGACCGGGGCGCCAGAAACGGTCGAAATCCGTGCCAGTGCGCGTGCAGTAGTCCTGAAAACTGCCCATGTAGCCAATGGGAGCGTCCAGCCAGACGTAAAAGTACTTGTTGTTTTCGCCGGGAATCTCGAAGCCGAAGTAAGGGGCGTCGCGACTGATATCCCACTCGTGGAGTTCGGTATCGGTCCATTCGCGCAGTTTGTTCGCGATCTGCGGTTGCAGGGTGCCTGAGCCTATCCAGTCGCGCAGCATGTCGGCAAATGCCGGCAGGCGGAAGAAAAAGTGTCGCGACGCTTTCTCTACCGGCCTGGCGCCGGAAAGTGCCGATACCGGATCAATCAGTTCCGCCGGCGTGTAGGTGGCGCCGCAGGCTTCGCAGTTGTCACCGTACTGATCGGGCGCCCGGCAGCGCGGACAGGTGCCCTTAATAAAGCGATCTGCCAGGAAAAGCCCCTTCTCGGGGTCGTAGGATTGTGTGATCTCGCGCTCGGCAATGTGGCCGTTCGCTTTCAGGCGGGCGTAGATGTACTCACACCACTGGCGATTTTCTGCCGAGTGGGTGGTATAAAAATTGTCGAAGCTGATGAGAAAGGCCTCGGAATCACGCCGGTGCGCGGCGTGGATACGGTCTATCTGCTCCTGTGGCGTGATGCCCAGTTTTTCCGCGCTCAGCATGATGGCGGTGCCGTGGGCATCGTCTGCACAGACATACAGGCATTCATGCCCCCGCGAACGCTGGAAGCGAACCCAGATGTCGGTCTGCACCTGTTCCAGCATATGCCCCAGGTGCAGGGGGCCGTTGGCGTAAGGCAGGGCGCTGGTGACAAGAATGCTGCGCTTTTCTCGGGGCATGTGGCTGTATTGCATCGCAAAATGGGCGCGTACTATAGCCGCTTTGCGGCGGTTTTTCACGCCACTGACGCTGGCAGGCGGCGGCGGATTGTGGGCGAAGAGGTGAATCTCTATACTGGCGCCCGGCTGTGGACTCTGTATCACCCGGCCCGGAGGATTATCATGCAGTCAGTGCAGCACATCATTGCCGTCGCCTCGGGCAAGGGGGGCGTGGGCAAATCCACCGTTACCGTGAATCTGGCGCTGGCGCTGCAGGCATGTGGCGCCCGCGTGGGTCTTCTCGATGCCGATATCTATGGCCCCAGTCAGCCGCTGATGCTGGGTGTTGCGCCGGGGACGCGACCGGACACCGAAGACGACCAGGTGATCATCCCGGTTGAGGCACACGGCCTGAAAACCATGTCCATGGGGTATCTGACAACAGAGCGGACGCCCATGGTATGGCGCGGCCCGATGGCCGGTGGTGCGCTCACCCAGATGCTGGAGCAGACGCGCTGGGGTGAACTGGATTACCTGCTCATCGACATGCCCCCGGGCACGGGTGACATTCAGTTGACGCTGGCACAGAAGGCCAGGGTCAGCGGTGCGGTGATTGTGACGACACCGCAGGACATCGCGCTGCTCGACGCGCGCAAGGGCATCGAGATGTTTCGCAAGGTCGATGTGCCGATTCTCGGCATTATCGAGAACATGGCGCTACATGAATGCACACAGTGCGGGCATGTCGAGCACGTATTTGGCAGCGGCGGCGGCGCCGACGTTGCCGCGGAGTACGGTGCCGAACTGCTCGCAAGCCTGCCCCTGGCCATGGCTATCCGCGAACAGACCGATGCCGGTCGCCCGACGGTGCTGTCGGCACCCGATTCCGCCGCCGCCAAGGCTTTCCTGCAGGCGGCGCGGCGCCTGCAGGAGCGGCTGGTTGTCGTAGACGGGACGTCAGGTGACGCACCCGATATCAGTGTGACGGACGACTAGTGTCCAGGAAGGAGCAGCGGTGAGCATCAAGGCGGACAGATGGATTCGGCGCATGGCGCTGGAGCAGGGCATGATCGAGCCCTTCGAGCCCGGACAGGTCCGCGAACGTGACGGGCAAAAACTGATCTCTTACGGAACCTCGAGCTATGGCTACGATGTGCGCTGCTCCCAGGAGTTCAAGGTTTTTACCAATATCAATTCGGCGACGGTGGATCCTAAGGCCTTTGACGAAAGCAGTTTCGTCAATATCACCGGCGATGTCTGCGTGATCCCGCCCAATTCCTTTGCACTGGCCAGCACCGTGGAATACTTTCGTATTCCGCGCAACGTGCTCACGATCTGCCTGGGCAAGTCGACCTACGCCCGCTGTGGCATCATCGTCAACGTCACGCCGCTCGAGCCGGAGTGGGAAGGTCATGTCACGCTGGAGTTTTCCAACACCACAACGCTGCCCGCAAAGATTTATGCCAACGAGGGCGTCGCGCAAATGCTGTTTTTCGAATCCGATGAAGTGTGCGAGACCAGCTACAAGGATCGCGGTGGGAAGTATCAGGGGCAGCGCGGCGTGACACTGCCAAGAGCCTAAAAACGGCCCAGAGCGTAAAACCGGATCAGAGCCTGAAAGAGAGCTCAGAGCTCAAAGCCGCCTCAGCCCGCTGCGTACTCCGAAACCGGCACGCCGTCGATTTCCGCACTGATAAGGTTTGCCTCCACGGTGCTGCCTTCCTCGATATGCAGTGTCTTTACCACCAGGTAGTCCCATTTGGGTGCCACCCAGAGCTGTGACAGGCGTTCGTCGGTGTCTCGCTGGCGCTGGTACAGCAGTGTGCTGACCTCTCCCATCGGGGTCTGCAGTTGCTCCTGCCCGATGAGTGCCAGCGTGTAATCCTTGACTTTCCGGCCATCGGCGACGGTAAACAGCATCTCTTTGGGCGCGGAATCCTGTCCGAGGAGATTAAGACGCATCTGTTCCTGCTGACTCATTCGGTCAAGCGTGTGTCCGACATCGGGCAGCGCATACCACTCGTCCTTGTAGAGACTTCGAATCACCGACGAGCCCGGTGTAAAATGGACTTCCCGCCGTCGACTGATCAGGCCGGTGCCCCGGTAAATGTACGAATGGGGTTCCACCTGGCCTTCCCTCAGGCTGAAGCGGCTGACTTCACTCAGCCCCACCACCAGCAGGCTGCCTTCGCTGGTCAGTCTGCAATGCCCCTCGCGGTCAACGGTGAGGTCGCGGCGAAGCTTGATGCTCAGGCCACGTGCGGTTGTCTTGTAGACTGTGCTGTAGGGTTTCAGCCCCGGTTTTCCAGTACCTGCTGCCGATTCCTGCTGGGCTGCTACTGGCACGCCGGCGGTGCACAGGCACGCGAGCAGCAGGGTCGACAGTCGCCGCAGCGAATGCCAGTCAGCGCGATGGCGGATGATCTTATGTTTTGCACTGGGCATACGGTATCCCGGTTTCGGGCATCTTTTTTCCATCCAGTGTCACCTCTCCTGCTGTCAGCCGCAGCCGTCCTGTCACCCACCATGCAATGGCCTGTGGGTAGATGCGGTGCTCCAGTTCGAGAACCTTTGCCGCCAGTGTGTCAGCGTTATCCTCAGGCATGACAGAGACACTTGCCTGGAGGACGGGCGGCCCACCGTCCAGTTCCTCTGTGACGAAGTGAACCGTCGCGCCGTGCTCGCGGTCTCCGGCCGCCAACGCCCTAGCGTGAGACTTCAGGCCGGGATACTTCGGCAACAGTGACGGGTGAATGTTCAACAGGCGGCCACGGAACGACGCAATAAACAGCGGCGTCAGTATGCGCATGAAACCGGCGAGAATCACCAGGTCTGGTGCATGCGGTTCGAGTTCCGCCAGCATGGCGCGGTCAAAGGCGTCGCGGGTGGCGTAGTCGCGGTGATCGAGGATAACCTGCGGGATACCCGCGCGGTGTGCGCGCTCAAGCACGCCGGCGCCGGGCCGGTTGCTGCCGACCACGGTAATGCGGGCCGGGATAGTGCCATCGTTGCAGGCATCGACAATGGCCTGCATGTTTGAGCCGCTGCCGGAGGCCAGGATCGCCAGCCGCGGCAGGCTGTCGGCAGTGCCCATCACTCCTTAAGGTTGACGCGACGCTCGCCGCGACTGATCGTTCCCAGCTTCCAGGCTTTCAGTTGCTGCTGCTGCAGCTGGTCAATCCCTGCGCGCCAGGTCTCGGGCGACATGCACACTACCATGCCGATGCCACAGTTGAAGGTCCGGTACATCTCATCGGTGGCAATCCCTCCCTCGCGCTGCAGCCACTCGAATACCGGTGGCCACTGCCATGAGCTGACATCAATGTCTGCTGCGCAGCCCTCAGGCAGAACGCGCGGAATGTTCTCGAGCAGCCCGCCGCCGGTAATGTGCGACAGGGCATGGACGCCACCCTCGCGTATCAGTGCAAGCAGCGGCTTCACGTAGATTTCAGTGGGTGCCATCAGCGCTTCCGCCAGGGTCCTGCCGTCGAGTGGCTGCTGCAGGTCGGCGTTGCTGACCTCAATGACCTTGCGGATCAGCGAATAGCCGTTCGAGTGTGGGCCGCTGCTGCCGATGGCAACCAGAACATCGCCGGGCTGTACCGCACTGCCGTCGATGATTTCGTTTTTTTCCACCACGCCAACGCAGAAGCCCGCGAGATCATAGTCGCTGCCGTGATACATGCCCGGCATTTCTGCCGTCTCTCCTCCTACAAGCGCGCAACCCGACAGTTCACAGCCGCGTCCGATGCCGTCGATAACGCGGGCCGCGACGTCAACATCGAGCGCACCGGTGGCGTAGTAGTCCAGGAAGAACAGGGGTTCCGCCCCCGCGACGACGAGATCGTTGACGCACATGGCCACAAGATCAATACCGATCGTGTCATGTTTCCCAAGCTGCATCGCCAGCCTCAGTTTGGTGCCCACACCATCCGTACCCGACACCAGCACTGGCTGACGATAGCCGGCCGGGATTTCACAGAGGGCACCGAAGCCCCCCAGGCTGCCCATGACCTCGGGGCGTCGTGTGCGTCGGGCGGTATGCTTGACGCGCTCCACGAGTGCATTACCGGCGTCGATATCGACGCCGGCGTCCCGGTAGCTAAGTCCGGCTTTGTCATTATCACCGCTCATGCTTTTCCCTGTGAAGCGCTGGATCGTGGCGCGTAGTGTACTGGTCCGCTATCTCCAGTAAAGCAGCGTAGGCACTATTTATACTCTTCGCCTGCCGCTCGCGCTGTTACACTTGACGGCATGATTGTATCCGTTTTCAGGTGCCTTGCACGCGTGGCGTCATCGGGTCTGCTGTGCGCCTTGCTGGCGAACCCGGCAGCCGCCCGCATTGTTGATGACCTTTACAGTGCCCGGGTCAGCGTGCCCGACCGCAGCCAGGCATCTCTGGACGCCGCGGCGCGCGACGGCCTTGCCGAAGTGCTGGTGAAGATCACCGGCAGCCGCGAGGTGCTGTCACTTCCGGTGCTTGATCGCGCCGTACGCGATGCGCGAGATCTGCTGCAGCAGTTTTCCTATCAATCCTCGAACGATGGCAGCGATAGTCAGATAGAGCTCAGTTTTAACAGCGAGACAGTGCGCGACCTGGTGATAGAGGCCGGCGCTCCGCTGTGGACCGCGAACCGCCCGCAGGTGCTGGTCTGGCTGGTTGTCGACGGCCCGGACGGGCGCCAGCTGGTCGATGCCGAAAACTACCCGGAGGTGGTCGCCAGCATGCAGCGCGCCTTTGAGCGCCGGGGGCTGCCGCTGGTCATGCCCCTGTTCGATCTGAATGATGTGGTTGCCTTGTCGCCGGGCGATGCCTGGCGGCAGAGACTCGCAAAGATCATGCAGGCGTCTGCGCGATACCCCGCCGAGCAGATTCTGATCGGACGTGCTGCGGCTTTGTCCGGTGGCCGCTGGCTGGGCGACTGGCTGCTGTATGATGGGCGTAGCCGCGCCGACCGGCCGGTCAATGCCGGGTCGGCGGCGAAGTTTCTGGAGTCTGGCGTCGACCTGGTGGCCGGCGTTGTGGCGGGCCGCTTTGCGCTGACCTCATCTGTTGCGGGCAGCGCCTCCGGCGCGCGGGTGGAGGTCAACGGTGTCGGCAACTATTCGGATTACGCCGCGATTGTCAGCTGGCTGGAGAGTCTTGAACTGATTGAATACGCGAACGTGGAGTGGTTGCGGGACGATCGTCTCACTCTGCGTCTGGTGGCGCAGACCGATCTTCAGAGTCTGCGACCCCTTATCGAGCTCAACAGCCGTCTCGTCCCGGACAATCGGGGTGGCGACGGGGCCAACCTGGTGTATACATGGCAGAAATAGACAAGCCGGTGGTTGATATCCCGATCAAGCGATGGCCGCTGGTTCTCACGGTGTTTGTTGCCGCCAGTGCGTGTTTCTATCTGCTGCAGCCTATACTACTGCCATTCGTTCTCGGCGCGGTGATCGGCTACTTCGGTGACCCGTTGGTCGACCGGGTAGAGGCCCGGGGCGGCAGCCGCACCCTTGGCGTGGTTATGGTGTTCCTCGCCTTCGGCCTGCTCCTGCTGATTGCAACGCTGTTTGCCCTACCGATGCTGCTGCAGCAGCTGGATATCCTGATCCAGAAAATTCCCGCCTTCTATACCTGGCTGCGCGATAGCGCCCTGCCGTGGGTGCAATCGAGGGTGAGCATACCTTCGTCGCGTCTCCCCGAAATCGACTGGTCGGGCCAGCTCCTTGAAAACTGGCAGTCACTGGGCAAGGCCTCGGCGAAAGCCGTGGGGCAGATCACGGGGTCCGGTCTCGGTATGCTGCTCTGGCTCACCAACATCGTGCTGGTGCCGGTGGTGGCGTTCTATTTCATGCGTGACTGGGACAGCATGGTGAGCAAGCTGCTTGAGCTGCTGCCCAAGGCCTGGCAGTCCGGCACCCGCACTCTGGCAGCGGAAGCGGATGAGGTGCTCGGCGCCTTCCTGCGTGGCCAGTTCGTGGTCATGTGTGCTCTGGGTGTGCTTTACAGCAGCGGGCTCTGGCTGGTTGGTGTGCAGGCGGCGCTGCTACTGGGCTTGCTCGCTGGCCTCGCGAGCATCGTGCCCTACCTCGGCTTTGTCGTGGGTATCACCGCCTCCATGATCGTCGCTTACGTGCAGTTTCAGGAGTTTTCCGTCCTGCTCTGGGTGCTGCTGGTGTTCGGTGTCGGGCAGCTGGTGGAAAGTCTTTTTCTTACACCGGTGCTGGTGGGTGATCGCATTGGCCTGCACCCGGTAGCGGTGATTTTTGCCCTCATGGCCGGTGGGCAGCTTGCGGGGTTTCTGGGCGTGCTGGTCGCCTTGCCGGTAGCGGCAGTTGTGATGGTCTTCGTCAGGCACGCCCTTGTGCGCTACCGCGCCAGTAATCTTTACGGGGGCTGATATCGTGGCCAGTGCCTGGGGAAGCCAGTTACCTCTTAACATCCGTCCCCGCGATGACGCTACCTTCGACAATTTTGTAGTCGGGTCGCGGACACGGGCGGTGCGCATGGCCATGGGCGCAGCTGCTGAGCGACTGCTGTTCATCCACGGCCCAGATGATGGCGGTAAGTCCCACCTTCTGCAGGCCGCCTGTCATGCCTGCGACAGTGTCGCCCTCTATCTGCCGATGGCCGCACTATCCGATATGGCGCCGACGGGTCTTCTCGATGGCGTGGAGCACTCTGCGTTGATCTGCCTTGATGACTTGCAGGCTGTCGCCGGGGACGACGAATGGGAGCATGCTCTGTTCAACCTGTATAACGCGGTGCTGTCGTCAGAAGCACGGCTTGTGATTGCCGCTGATGCTCCGCCCGCAGCGCTTGCCATCGCCTTGCCGGATCTGCGCTCCCGGCTGGCGTCGATGCTGGTGTACAGCGTGCCCTCGCCCGACGACGAGGAAAGGCAGACCATACTGATTGCGCGGGCCCGTCTGCGCGGTCTTGCCATGCCGGCGGATGTGGCCCGCTACATCGGCCACCGGGCGGGTCGATCACTGGGAGACCTGATGACGGTACTGGAAAATCTAGACCGTGCATCGCTGACGTATCAGCGCGCGCTATCCATTCCCTTCGTGCGGCAGGTTATGGGCTGGTAGGGAAGTCAGGTGCCGTAAGCGTTGACCTCAGCGTGCGCCGCCGCGAGCTCGCCGGGCTGAAGCCGCAGATAGCGTCGCAGATAATGCACGGCAAGGTACAGTGGGCCGGTATCGAGAAGCGCTACACAGGCCTTGAACACATAGTTGCTGCCCACCAGAACGAGAAGCGCCGTGAGTGCGATATCGCCGCGCAGGAATGCGGCACCGAAGGTCACCGTTACCACCATCACTGAGTCCACCATCTGGCTCATCAGCGTACTGAAGTTATTGCGTATCCACAGGTGCTTGCCACGCGTCACCCGCTTCCAGAAATGAAACAGCTGCACATCGCAATACTGGGCCGCGACGTAGGCGAGCATGGAGGCGAAAACGGCGCCTGAGGTGGTGGCGTAGATCAGCTGGTAAAGCCCCACCCTGGATTCGATAATGTCGCCATTGGGCAGGGCTACCGGTGCCGCCAGCTGCAGCACTTGCCAGGGCGGCATGGCGTCGGGACCCACCGAGGGCAGGCTGTTGCCCAGGATCAGCACGCCGAGAATGAAGAAATTCAGGCCGAGACCGACGCTGACCAGGAAGTTGGCGCGGGCCCGGCCATACAGTTCACAGACCAGATCGGTGCACAGAAAAGTGAGCGGGTAGGGAAGTACCCCCACGGCGAGGGCGATGGGCCCGAGCTGAACGAAACGCGTGATACCGATGACGTTGAGCAGCGTCATCGCACAGAGAAAGATTCCGGCAAGCACCAGGAAAACCCGCTCACGGCGCTCCTGCAGCACACTGGCATTCATGGGTTCAGCTTTCCCGCTGACCGAGGTTGGCATGTATGACGGTGCCGTTGATCACCGGGTGTGCATGCGCCCAGACGATCAGATCGGCGATTTCCTCCGGCTCCACCAGACGACCAAAACTGTTGCTGCCGCCGATGGCCTTGAGGGTGTCCTCATCGTTGCCCACATGGGTGCGCAGCATTTCCGTATCGGTGAAGCCGGGACACACCAGCGCCGTGTGCACGCCGCTGCCCATCAGGTCCTGGCAGGTTGCTCGCATCATGCCGAGTTGCGCATGCTTGGAAATGACATAGCTGAACGCCCCGGCAACCGCCTTTTCGGACAGTGTCGACCCCACGTAGATCACGCTGGAGGAGGCTGGCAGCGCCGGCAGCAGTTTCTGGTTGAGCGTGTTTATGCCGATAACGTTGACGCCAAGCACGCCAGCCAGTGCGTCATCGCTGCAATCCAGTGCGGAATCCTTGAGCATCTGACTGGCATTGTGGACGAGGGCGACTGTGTCGGCACGCTCCACGGCCGGCAGCAGAACCGACATTGCCGCCTCTACGCTGTCCCGGTCCGTGAGATCACAGCGCAGGTTTTCGACACCGGAAACGGGACTGGCCCGGCGTGATAAATTGTAGACAGTGTATCCGGCGTCGATGAACTGCGCAGAAGTGGCGAGGCCGATACCCGCACTGGCGCCTGTGATGATCGCAATGGGCATTGATGTGTCCTGTCTGGCTGGGGCTGTGGAAAAGCAGCCTATGCTACCGTTGTGTGCGAGCAGTTGATACTCCAGGACGGCCCGGCCGGATTGCCCTGGGTGTGAACCATTGCCGGCACGGTGCGCGTATGCAGACCTGTTCAGATAGCCCGCATGCGCACTGCAAGAGGAAGGCCCGTTGAATAATCAGGAACAGCAGCTAGCAACGCTGTATATCGACAAGGAGAGTCACAAGTTCTCCGCCGCTCACTACACGATTTTCTCGGCGACCGAGCGTGAGCGACTGCATGGCCACAATTACTCGGTGTCAGCGAAAATTGTGGCGCCGATGGGCAACAACGGTTTCGCGGCGGATTACAACGTGTACAAAAACCGGATCAAGCGTCTGTGTGATGAGCTTGATGAATACATGATTCTGCCCGAGCACTCGCCTCACCAGACCCTGGCGGATGAGGGGGAGCACTACCGGGTGACGTTCGCCAACGACATCCTGCAGTTTCTCAAGAGCGACACGCTCGTGCTTCCTATCGTCAATGCCACGGTGGAGGAGTTCTCGCGCTACCTGCTGGCGCGCGTTATCGCCGATTCCCGAGGTGAGGATCTACGCGAGGTGCAGATCTGCGTTGCCTCCGGTCCGGGGCAGAAGGGCTGTTCTACCTGGGCGGCCGGGTAGGGATCGACTACCCGGCGACGCTGCCTTGTCGGTTTATGCGGCGATGCCACTGTGACGTAACAGGGCGCGGATGTCCGGGTCGCGCCCACGGAAAGCCCTGAAGGTGGCCAGTGCATCGCGGGATCCGCCAGCCTCCAGTACTTCGCGCAGGAAATCCGCGCCGGTCGCGGCATTGAAAATGCCCTCCTCCTCGAAGCGGCTGTAGGCGTCCGCAGACAGCACCTCTGCCCACTTGTAGCTGTAATAGCCTGCCGCGTAGCCGCCGGCGAAAATGTGACTGAAGCTGTTCTGGAACCGGTTCCAGGTGGGCGGCTGCAGCACCGCGACCTCCTCGCGCACGGTATCCAGCAGTGATTGTACGGACTCGAAGTCCTGCCTGCCCCATTCCAGATGCAGCCGGAAGTCGAATAGGGAGAACTCCAGCTGCCGCACGGTCTGCATGGCCGCCTGGAAGGTCCGCGCCGCCAGCAATCTGTCCAGCAGTTCCGCCGGCAGCGGTTCCCCCGTATCGACGTGACCGGAAATGAAACCGAGCGCGTCTGCCTCCCAGCACCAGTTCTCGAGGAACTGGCTGGGTAGCTCCACGGCATCCCATTCAACGCCATTGATGCCCGATACCGAGGCGACAGTCTGTGCCGTGAGCATGTGATGCAGACCGTGACCGAACTCGTGGAACAGTGTGGTCATCTCGTCATGGGTGAGCAGCGAGGGTGAGCCGCCCGAGGGGGCGGAGAAATTACACACCAGCCATGCCACCGGTAGCTGCACGCCGTCGCCAGCAACGCTGCGGCGTGTGCTGTAATTGCCCATCCAGGCGCCCCCGCGCTTGCCGCTGCGGGCGTAAAGATCCAGATAGAAGCGCGCGACCGCCGCGCCGTCGCGCCGGATCTCGAACAGCTGTACGTCGGGGTGGTAATTGTCGACGTCGGGAAGCTCCACAACCTCAACCCCGTAAAGGCGCTTGACCAGGGTGAACAGGCCGCCGAGAACCCGGGGGACGGGCAGGTAGGGCCGTATTTCCTCCTGCGACACGGAAAAACGGTGCTGCCGGAGTTTTTCGCTGCAGTACGCGACATCCCACGCCTCGAGCTGTTCCAGCCCGAGACGTGCCCTGGCAAAGTCGGCCAGCTCCTGCCATTCCTGCTTGGCGCGGGGCCTGGCTCTGTCCGCCATGTCGGTGAGAAAACGCACGACTTCATTGACGTCGCGGGCCATTTTTGTGGCAAGAGAGAGCTCGGCATAGT
This sequence comes from uncultured Alteromonadaceae bacterium, assembly GCA_964613795.1. Classification (GTDB taxonomy): domain Bacteria; phylum Pseudomonadota; class Gammaproteobacteria; order Pseudomonadales; family Halieaceae; genus Chromatocurvus. The sequence continues at coordinate 12,719 of CAZTJR010000022.1, forward strand.
TGTCGAAACTGAGCAATCGTGCCAGCGCAAGCCGGCAGTCGAGTGTTTCCCGGATAATGGCGCTGTTGTCCCAGCGATCCGCATCAGGGCCCTGCTCAGAGGCGCGCGTGGCAAACGCGGTGTACATTTCCCGGCGCAATGAGCTGTCATCGCAGTAGGTCATCACCGCCAGGTACATGGGCATGTCCAGCGTCAGCAGCAGGCCGTCTTTTCCTCTGGCCGCAGCGGCGTCCCGTGCACTGTCCAGCGACGAGGGCGGCAGGCCGGGCAGCTCCGTCTCGGTCACTGCTTTTGACCAGGCGTCAGTTGCGTCGAGCACGTTCTCGCTGAAGCGGGCGCCAAGTTGCGACAGGCGCTGGCGAAGCTCGGCATAGTCGCGCTTTTTCTCGGGCGTCAGCGCCACCCCGGCTAGCCGGAAATCGCGCAGGGCAATCTCCACGCTGCGCTGTTGTGCTGGCGAAAGCGATGCGAATGATGCGCTGTCGAAAACCTGCCGATAGGCCTCGAAAAGTCCCTCGTGCTGACCGAGCCAGGTGTTGTGCTCTGACAGGAGCGGCAGGCAGGCGTTGTAGGCGGCGCGCAGCGCCTCGCTGTTGACCACGGCGTTGAGGTGGCTGACCGGTGCCCAGGCGCGCGCGAGGTCATCCTCAAGCGCTTCGATCGGCTGCAGAACGGTTTCCCACGTGGCGGGCTGGTGTGACGCAAGCAGTGCCTCGATTGCCGTCTTGTTGCGATCGATCAGCTCACGGATGGCGGGTTCTGCATGTGACGCTTCGATAGCACCGAAGCGGGGCAGCTCGGCAGGAGCGAGCAGGGGATTGGTCATCGGGTATACTCCAGGGTCTACAGTAAGCATGCCGCCAGTGTAGCGCATGCCCGCGCGCTTTCCCGTCGCGGGCTGCTTTTCTGGCAGATTTCCGTTTCCAGCAGAGGGGGATGTCCCATGAAACAGACACTAGGGCTTTGGCGGTCACTGGTCACTGGCGCGGTCTCGTTACTGCTCGTATCGCAGGCCGTATCGGGGCAGGACAAAGTTCCGCTGGCGCTGGAGGATGTTTTCCAGCTGCGTTTTGCCAGCGCGCCGCTGGTCAGTGCAAGCGGTGAGTTCATTGTATATACGCGGCATTCCATGGACATCATGCAGGATCGTGAGCGGAAAAACCTGTGGGTGGTCAGACGCGACGGCAGTGAACATCGGCCGCTCACCAGCGGTGCGATGACTGTATCCCACGCAGCGTTGTCACCGGATGATACCCGGGTTGCCTTTGTTGCCAAAGATGACACCGGATCACAGATCTTTGTGCACTGGTTGCAGCAGGGCTATACAGCGCAGCTGACGCGGCTTGCCAACGCGCCCGGACAGTTGACCTGGTCGCCTGATGGCCAGCAGCTGGCCTTCACGATGCGTGTTGCGGAAAAGGCGCCAGTGATGGGGGTGTTGCCGTCGGCCCCGGAGGGCGCGGACTGGGCGCCACCGCCAGTGGTCATTGACCGCGCGGTCTATCGCAGCGACGGCAAGGGTTATCGCAAACATGGATTCCAGCATGTGTTCGTCATGCCGGCCAGCGGCGGCAGCCCGCGACAGGTGACCTCGGGCGACTTCGATCACAGCGGCGGCATCGCCTGGTCTGCGTCCGCGGACGCGCTGTTTATCGCGGCCAATCGGGGTGACGACGCCGAACTGAACCCGGTGAACACCGACCTGTTTCGTGTTGACCTCGCGACGGACGAGCTGACTCGTCTGACCGGTCGGCAAGGGCCAGACAGCGGTCCGGTGGTCTCGCCTGACGGCCGATATATCGCCTACACCGGATGGGATGATGCCGGCAAAGGCTATCACCGCCAGCGACTCTACATCATGCGCGCGGACGGTTCCGGCAGGCATGAGTTGATGGCTGACCTTGATCGCGATGTAGCATCGCCCCGGTGGTCCGAAGGCAGCGAGCACCTGTTCTTCAGCTTTGACGACAAGGGCGATACGGTGCTTGCCATGACCGATCTGAAGGGCCGCATGGTGCGTCTTGCTGAGGGGCTTGGCGGGACATCGCTGGGACGTCCGTATGCGGGTTCGGCGTTCGCCGTGGGTGGGGGTGATGTCTTTGCCTATACGGCAGGCGATACGTCGCGCCCCGCGGACATTGCCGCGGGCCGGCCGGGGCACGATGCGCCCGCCCGCCTCACAGCCCTGAACGAGAACTTTCTGGCACATCGTGACCTGGCGCGCGTAGAGGAGCGCTGGATCACGTCTTCGGCTGACGGCGAGAAGATCCAGGCCTGGGTCGCCCTGCCGCCGGGCTTTGACCCGAGCCGGAAATACCCGCTTATCCTGGAGATCCACGGCGGGCCATTTACCAATTACGGCGAACGTTTCTCGACCGAAATACAGCTGTATGCGGCCGCAGGCTACGTGGTGCTATATGTGAATCCCCGGGGCAGCACCAGCTACGGTGAACGCTTCGGCAACCTTATACACCACGCCTATCCCGGCAAGGATTACGACGATCTGATCTCGGCAGTAGACGCGGTCATTGATGAAGGGTTCGTCGATAAGGATGCGCTGTTTGTCACCGGTGGCAGTGGTGGTGGGGTGCTCACGGCCTGGATTGTCGGCAAGACTGAGCGATTTCGCGCTGCGGTGGTGGCGAAGCCGGTGATCAACTGGGCCAGTTTCGTGCTGACGGCTGACAACTCACCGTATTTCACCCGCTACTGGTTCCCGTCCCAGCCCTGGGAGGACCCCGAGGGCTACTGGGCGCGCTCGCCACTGTCTCTGGTGGGCAATGTCAGCACGCCGACCATGCTGTTGACCGGTGAGGCTGACCTGCGCACACCCATGAGCGAGACGGAGCAGTATTATCAGGCCCTCAAGCTGCGCGGAATCGATACGGCGATGGTGCGAATCCCGGGTGCCTACCACAGCATTACCAAGCGTCCCAGCCAGATGGCGGCGAAGGTGGCGGCAGTTCTGGCCTGGTTCGATCAGCATTCAACGACGGAGTAATCCTATGGTTCAGCGTGTTCAGATAGCACGAACCGGTGGCCCTGAGGTGATGCAGCTTTGCGAGGCGGAGTTGTCCACTCCGGGTCCGGGCATGGTGCGGGTGCGCAACAGGGCGATTGGTCTCAACTACATCGATACCTACCATCGCTCGGGTCTTTACTCATTGCCCTTGCCCAGCGGTCTCGGTCTTGAGGCCGCCGGCATAGTGGAAGCCGCGGGCGATGGCGTTGCGCTGGTGCCCGGAACCCGCGTTGCCTACTGTGCGGCCGGCATCGGTGCCTACAGTGAGGCGATCAACCTGCCGGCGGCCAGGCTGGTGGTGCTGCCGGAAAGCGTCAGTGAGGAGACGGCTGCCGCGGTCCTTCTCAAGGGCTGTACAGTCGAGTACCTGCTGCAGCGTACGTACCGTTTGAGTGAGGGAGAGCATTGTGTCTTTCACGCGGCAGCCGGCGGTGTCGGGCAGTTGTTCGGTCGCTGGGCGCAGGCGGTCGGCGCGCAGGTCATCGGTACTGTCGGCTCGGCGGCGAAAGCCGAGGTGGCGCGGCGCTGCGGCTACGCCCATGTGATCAATTATCGGGAGGAGGATGTGGCGGCCCGAGTGCGTGAGCTTACCGGCGGCGTGGGTGTTCCCGTCGTGTATGACGGTGTGGGCGCTGCCACCTTTGAGGCTTCACTCGACTGCCTTCAGCCCCGCGGTCTGATGGTCAGCTTCGGCAACGCCTCTGGTGCACCGCCGCCGCTGGATCTGCAGCAGCTGACGGTCAGGGGTTCGTTGTTCATTACGCGGCCTTCGCTCATGAGCTATGTCGCTGCGGATGCCGAGATGCAGGCGTCTGCCCGGGACGTACTGCAGCGGGTGGCAAACGGCACACTGGATGTTGCGGTCAATCAACGTTATTCGCTGTCTGACGTGCAGCAGGCGCATCGGGATCTTGAGGCGCGGGCGACGGTCGGATCGAGTGTCCTGCTGCCCTGACAGCAGAGGAAAATCTGCCGTGGGGAACCATTCGCCCTGTCCGGGGTCATAATGGTGTAGGCGGTGAATGCCTGCCAATGTATCTACACTGTTCAGGTCATTGATCCCCTGGGAGAGACTCCTCCTCTGCCGGCCGCAAGGCCGGCTTTTTTATAGCTGATCGCACCGACAGTGCTATCCCGCAGATTGATGTACCGTCGCCGCAAGCAGTGACTCCAGGGTCTGCGGTCCGACCAGAGTCTGTGTCAGCTGGCCTTCGGGATGGAACACGAGCGTGGTCGGCAGAACGACAGGTCGCTCGGTTCCCAGGGCGTCCGCAGGATCCTCCGGCAGCGTCGCAAAGCCGATGCCGAGCTTTTCCAGCTGTGCCGCAAGCGCGTCTCCCGTGGCGCCATCGAAATTGACGCCGAGGACCGTGACATCGTCGCGCGCATTTAGCTCGTTGAGCTCCGGCACTTCCTTGATGCAGGGTTTGCACCACTCGGCCCAGTAATTCACCACGACCCAGCTTCCCTGCGCTGCCTTGATTTGCCCCAGGGGATCGTCTGCCGCTGGGTCGCAGCCTGTCATACCCATCAGGAAAAAAGCGAGCGTCGCCAGAGGGCGGGAAAAGTTGCGCGGTATCGTCATGTCGTGAACAGCTCCACCAGATTGATGTCGAGGGCTTTTTTCCGGGCCCGTTCCTGCTCGCTGAGCAGCGCGATGGCATTTTCCTCCCAGTCACTCTGAGCGTTGCCCGGATAATCGCGCACCCGCTTTTCACCGCCGATCCACTGTACAACCTGCCATAGGCTGATGTCGTGCAGATCCCGGGCCAGCAGGTAGTGTCCGCGGTCATTTTGCGAGATGAGATTATGCCGGAGAAAGATACCACGCAGTGCACTCCAGCTGTCACTGTCGATATTGCAGCCACGGTCGAGCATCAGGTCGAATTCGCGCAGGGTCTCGCCGGCCTGCTGGCGCTGCCATAACAGATGCAGTGCCTCCAGCGCCTTCACCACCAGTGGACGGGCTGCCTGCTCTTTGGACTGGTAGGCAGACAGGCTGTGCACAAGGATTGCGCAAATGAGGACAATGTTCCAGGAAATGAAAACCCACAGCAGGAACAGGGGCACTGCCGCAAACGCGCCGTAAATAAAGGTGAAACTCGTGCCAGACACCAGCATGGTGAAGACGTTGCGCGCCAGGTTGAACGCGATGCCCGCCGTTATGCCACCGATCAGTGCATGCTTAAAGGATACTCGACAATTGGGAACGGCCGCATAAATGAGAGTGAACCCGACGGCGTTGAGGAAAAATGGCGTCAGCTGCAGCAGCAGGCCGCCGACGCCGATGATATCGAAGCTTTCCACGACGTCGGCGAACGAGGCCAGATAGGTGCTTACGGCGAGGCCCAGCCCGATGGTCAGGGGTGCCAGACTCAGTACGGCCCAGTACAGCAGAAAGCTGGACACCGGACTGCGGTTCTCCGGCGTACGCCAGATTCGGTTAAAGCTCTTTTCAATATTGCGCAGCATCAGAATGGCGGTGCCACCGAGAAAAGCCACGCCGAACCCGGTGAGGTTTTTGGCCTGACGGGAAAAGTCGTCCAGGTAGTCCTGCATTTCCCGTGAGGCTTCCGGTATGAGGTAGTCGAACAGGAGGTTCTGGATATTGCCTTCGAGGCCGTTGAAGGCGGGTATTGCCGAGGCCATGGTGTAAAGCACGGTCAGCAGCGGTACCAGTGCGAACAGACTCATGTAGGTGAGCGCGGCCGCGGTGTCCGGGCAGCGATCCGCCCGGTATCGTCCGAGCACGTAGTGGAGTCGATGCAGCAGCGGCTGCCACTTGTCGGGTACGCTGATCATGGGCAGATTATTGCACGATTCACGGCGCGCAGGGGTGCAGGCACAGACAGGTACGCCGCTTTGCTATAATGCGACGCCACGATATGGAGACTCGAATGATCGTCATTACGCGCAGCCGGAATTTCATCGCAAACAGCCCAGATCACGCTGTCACCGGCACATTCCTGAAACGTGCTTCGGCTCTGTTGTCGTGACGCCGGGCTCGCCGTATGTCCTGGTGGTCTACTACTCGGCCACAGGCGCAACAGCGGAGATGGCACAGGAGGTTGCCCGCGGGGTGCAGGGCATAGCCGGTATCGATGCGCGGCTGCGTACGGTGCCCGGCGTTTCAGCAGAAACGGCGCAGGTGGCAGCAGATATTCCCGACGCTGGCCCCATGTACTGTGAGCTTGATGACCTGCGGCAGTGCAGTGGTCTTGTGCTCGGCAGTCCGACACGATTTGGCAATATGGCCGCAGCTATGAAATATTTTATCGACGGTACGTCCGAGCTCTGGTTGAGCGGTGCGCTGGTAGACAAACCCGCGGCTGTGTTCACCTCCACGTCCAGCCTGCACGGCGGGCAGGAAAGTACGCTGCTCAGTATGCAGCTGCCGCTACTGCATCACGGCATGCTGTTGGCCGGCCTCTCTTATGGCGAGCCAGGACTCACTCGCACCCGCGGCGGGGGTACACCCTACGGCGCCAGCCATCATGCGGGGGCGCGGAATGACCGCGCACTGGACGCTGATGAGCAGGGTCTGTGCAGGGCGCTGGGCGCCCGTGTGGCGCGCCTGTCGCTGGCGCTCGCCGCTTCTCGCACGGCCGGTGGCACGGCGTGAGCGTTGGCGTGACGCGACAGGGCGCCAGCGCCTGGTTCTGGGGACTGGCCTGGGGCGCCTGGCTGTTGCTTTTCCTGCAGCAAACCGCTGACGCCTGGCTGAGGGACGTACCCTGGATCATCTGGTGTGGCAAACTGCTGCCACTGCTGATATTTGTCCCCGGCATGCTGAAAGACCGGCTGCGCAGCTTTATCTGGCTGTGCTTCATGTGTTTGCTGTACTTCATTGCGCTCGTCCAGTACCTGTTCTCAGCGCCGGGGTCTCTTCTGGCACAGACCGGCATGCTCGCGGTGGTGGTGTTGTTCACAGCGGCCATGCTCTACGTGCGCGCCCGCGGTCCTGAGCTTCGCGCAGCGTATCCGCCAGCCACTTCGCCTGAAGGATAACCATGACCCGTCGCCCTTCTTTTGTGAAACGACTGCTGCGCGGCATCTGGCGCGGCATCACCTTCCTGCGCCTGGCGCTGTCGAATCTGCTGTTTCTTGGGGTTCTGGGGCTGATTTACCTGCTGATTAGCGGTACATCGCCGGAGCCGCTGCCGGAGAAAGCGGCTCTGCTTCTCGATCCGGCAGGCACGGTGGTCGACGAGAAAACGCGTATCGAGCCGCTCTCCCTGCTCAGCGAGCCGTCACCGGCGACGGCCGAGACACGACTGCAGGACATGATAGACGCGGTCGATGCAGCGGCGAGCGATGAGCGGATCACGGCGCTGGTTCTGGATACAGAAAATCTTGTGCAGTTCGGCCTGAGTCGTGCCCAGGAGATGGCGCCGGCACTCGCGCGCTTCCGTGCAACGGGCAAGCCCATCATTGCAGCGGCAGATGTCTTAACCCAGGACCAGTATCTGCTGGCTGCGGAGGCTGACGATATCCTGCTGCATCCCTATGGCGCTGTCGCCATACAGGGTTTTGCCCGTTACCAGAATTATTTTGAGGAAGCCTTTGAGAAGCTCGCCGTGGATATCCACGTGTTTCGCGCGGGGGAGTTCAAGTCGATCGCCGAACCCCTGACGCGCAACAACATGTCAGAGGGTGAAAAGCAAATCACCCGGGCATGGCTGGAAGATCTCTGGTCCCAGTATACCGGGCACGTCGAGTCGCGGCGCGGACTGGACGACGGGGCGCTGGAGCGGCAGATCAACGCTTATCCTCAGCGTCTCGCTGATGCCGGCGGTGATCCGGCGAGGCTGGCTCTCTCCGAAGGCCTGGTTGACCAGCTGATGTCACGTCGGGAAATGGATGATTATCTGGCGAGCCGCGTCGGCGCCGTGAACGACGCCGGTGAGGCGAGGATGATTCCGTTCCAGCGTTATCTGGCGACGCGCGGCTCAGCGGCGCTGAACGGCGCGCGTATTGCCGTAGTCACCGCACAGGGAAATATTCTGCCGGGCTCACAGGATCCGGGCGCCATCGGCGCAGAGACGCTGTCGTCGCAGCTCATTGAGGCGTCAGAGGCTTCCGACGTCGCCGCGATCGTCCTGCGTATGAACAGCGGTGGCGGCAGTGTGTTCGCCTCCGAGGTGATTCGAACAGCGCTTGCTGCGGTGCGCGCCAGGGGCACGCCGGTGGTGGTGTCCATGGGGCCCGTGGCGGCATCCGGCGCCTATTTTATTGCCACGGCAGCGGACCAGATCTGGGCAACGCCGGCGACCTTGACCGGGAGCATCGGTGTTTTCGCGGCTTTTCCAACGATTGATCGTCTGCTCTCCCGTGCCGGTATTAATACCGACGGCGTCGGTACCACGGAGGCGGCGGGGTCACTGCGCATAGATCGTCCGCTGAACCCCATGGCGGCAGACGCACTGCAACAGTCCGTGGAGCAGATCTATCAGAAGTTTCTCTCGTTGGTGGCGGAAAGCCGCGGCATGAGCCTGGCCGAGGTTGACGCAGTGGCGCAGGGGCGTGTCTGGAGCGCGCCCGCAGCGCGAGAGGTGGGGCTGGTCGATGAGATCGGATCGCTGGACGAGGCCGTCGCGGCCGCTGCGGAACTCGCTGGCGTGTCGTCCTATCGCGTGGACCACATGCGGGCGCACCTGTCGCCGCGACAGCAGCTGCTGCAGCGGCTCAGCGAGCGTGTGGCGCTCGGCGATATTACCGGCCTGTCGGTGCCGACCGCCGCGTTGCCGGTCGCGCTGCGACAGGCTCTGCTACCGTTGACAGCGGCGCGCGATACGATGTCCGGACTGGCCGATCCGCGGCATCTTTACATGCAGTGTCTCGGCTGCAGCTTCTGATCGCCGTCGATGACGTCGCCTGCTATTTCTCGGCAGCAGTCGGTGCGTGCTCTGCAAGCGTGGCGGGCTCCTGCCGCGTAAGGTGCAGCTCTCGCTGTGGGAAGGGGATGGTGATGCCCGCCTCATCAAAGCGCAATTTCACTTTTTCCGTGGTGTCCCAGAATAGCGGCCAGTGATCCGCCGAGTTCACCCAGGGGCGCACCAGGAAATTGACGCTGGAGTCAGCCAGAGCCCCGACCACCACGAGGGGTGCGGGATCCTTCAGTACACGCTCATCGCTTTCGACAATATCCTGCAGGATGTTTCTTGCCAGGCGCAGGTCATCGTCGTAAGAGATACCGAAGGTCATGTCGACGCGACGGATGGGCTTCGCGGAAAAATTGGTAATGTTGTTGCTCATAATGGTGTTGTTCGGAACGATGATCTCCGTATTGTCCGGCGTGATCAGCGTGGTTGTGAGAATATTGACCTTGTCTACCGTACCCATTGCATTGCCCGCTTCGACGAAGTTTCCTTTGACGAAGGGGCGGAACATGATCAGCATGACGCCGGCGGCGAAATTTGACAGCGAGTTTTGCAGTGACAGTCCGATGGCCAGGCCGGCGGCGCCGATCAGGGCAATCAATGACGTCGTGTCGATACCGAGCTGGCTCAGCGCTGCGATGATAACGAACAGCAGGAGCAGGGCGCGAAGAATGGCGATAACAAAAATCACCAGCGTCTCGTCCAGTTCCTGCCGCCGCATGAGTTTCTGGGCTACCCCCACCACAAGTCCCACGACGCCGCGACCGATAGTGAAAATGATCAGCGCCGTGACGATGCGAATGCCCCAGGGAATGGCGTAGGCGTTGATGAGCTGCGTGATATCGATGTTTTCCATGCATGCGGTCCTTGTGGCTGTTAGGCAGCAGTCGAAAGATAATACCGGCGCCTCCCCGCACTGTACACGGGAGGGCAGCGTGTGTCGGGCGGGTGGCCAGCCGGGTATGGCGTGTTCAGCTGTCCCGCGCCGGGATCGCGCCGGCGATGTCAAGGGCGAGCGCGTGCACCAGCGCACTGAAGGCGCGAGCCACGGCGGGGCCGGAGGGCGACACGAGTGGCTTCTCGCGGCTGAACCGCCCCGTGAGTGTTGGCCTGGGTGAAACGGATGACGTAGGCAGGATACGCCAACTCGCGGACAGCCTCGCGACGCCGTCCGTTGCCTCCAGTCTGCGTACAGAAATGCTGACCCCGTAATGTGCCTGCAGGGCTGAGGGTCCGGGGAAATCCGTTACGCTTGTATCTTCAAGTGCATCAGAGAGAATCTCGATCAGCGTGCGCTGCATACCTTGATCCAGCGGCTCTGCCCAGAGCTCTGACATGCTGTAGTGGAGTGCGCCGTCGCTGTCACGCCGTGCCAGACCATTGCGCTTCAGGTAATCGGGCAGGGTAACCGGACCAACGCTGATCGGGGGCGCATCACTGCGGATGGCTGCCTGAGCGGGTGACGTCAGCGTCAGATAGTCAACAGTGACCGGCGTAGCGCAGCCGCCCAGTGTGGATGCCAGAAGGCAAGCGAGCGTCAGGAAAAGCAGGCCTCTCATTGTTCGTCACTTCGTCGGCCGCGCAGGAGGGCATCCGGGTGTTCCTCCAGCATGCGCGCCAGAGACTGCAGTGCCCGGCTGGCATTCGCGACTTCCTTCAACGTAGTGTTCAGCTGGTACAGCGTGGGAGATCCGGCATTCACCTGATCGCCGAGGGATTGCATTGCCTGTTCGGTCACCCGCAGCGCCGAATCCAGCCGCTGCAGCCCGCTGTCGGCGCTGTTGCTGAGCCTCGGGAGCTCCGCGTTGACCTGCTGCAGCACGCCGCGGGCCTCGGCCAGCACGGTCGTCATTTCAGGTCGCAGTGCGGCCATGGCGTCTGTCAGACCGTCGCCCGCCTTTGCGAGGGAGGCCAGCGTCTGCTGCAGGTCGCCGGGCAGGGCCTGGAACGCCTCCGTTGCCGTCAGCGTATTGAGACTTCCCGCAATGTCGCCGATATCCTGCGCGATTTTGGCGTAGTCGATGGATTGCAGCGTTCTGCGCAGCAGTTCCAGCTCCGTGGGAATGGTTGGGATCTGGGGGTGCGGCAACGTCACATCTGGTAGTGTGGCGACGGTATCCGGGTGGAAGTCCATCTGCACATAAAGCAGTCCCGTCAGTACGCTCTGCATGTTGAGCTGGGCACGCAGTCCGTTGTCGATCAGATAGGGGATGAGCGAAGACGCATCCATTCCGCCGCCGACGAGACGGACGTTTCTCTCGGATAACTCCGCCTCGACCTGCATGATGATATCGGCCTTGTCAGTGGATAACAGCAGCTGGATGTCGGTGACCTGACCGATCTCCACGCCGCGCAATGCCACGGGGGCGCCCACGGTCAGACCCTTTACCGAGCCCTCGAATACCATGACGACCTGCTGCCGCTGGCCTCCGAACTCCGTGCTGCCGATGACAACGGCACCGGCCAGCACAATGAGCAGAGACCCGACGACGAAAGAGCCGATCAGCACGCTGTGTTTGCGTTCACTCACAGTCGCTCTCCCCGACGACGTCGCTGGACGGCCGCACATCGGCCTCGCGGTTCAGAAACTGCCGCACGACCGGCTGTTCACTGTGTGTCCTCAGCCAGCGTGGATCGCCGTAGTCAATCATTGTCCGGGTCTCCGCGTCCAGGTAGACGCTGTTGGTGGCAATGGCAAAAATGCTCGGGAGCTCGTGCGTCACCATCACCACGGTGGCGCCGGTTGACTCCTTGATCTGCAGAATCAGGTCGTCCAGGCGACGCGAACTCACCGGGTCCAGTCCGGCGGAGGGCTCATCAAAAAACAGGATCTCGGGGTCCAGGGCAATGGCGCGCGCCAGCGCCGCGCGCTTGCGCATACCGCCGCTGATTTCTTCCGGCATATACTCCTGAAAGCCGTCCAGGCCCACCAGCGCGAGCTTGTAGGCCACGATATCATCAATGGCATCAGCGTCGTATCGCGTGTACTGGCGCAGCGGCAGCGCCACGTTTTCTGCGAGGCTCATGGCGCTGAACAGACCGCCACTCTGGTAGGTAATGCCCCAGCTGCGCCGCATGACACGTCGCTGTGCGGCACTGGCAGACATCAGGCTGCGACCGTGGTAGAGCACGTCGCCAGCGGCGGGTGTCTTGAGGCCCAGCAAATGGCGCAGCAGTGTGCTCTTGCCGCAGCCCGAGCCTCCCATGATGACAAAGATGTCACCGGGAAAGACGGCGAAATCAAGGTCGCGCTGCACCACCGTGGAATCGTAGGCCATGCACAGGCCGTGCACCTCGATAACCGGCTCCTGGATCACAGGCCCACCTGCTGAAACAGGATGTTCATACCGGCATCGGCCACGATCAGATAGACCACTGCCGTGACGACGGCTTCCGTGGTGGCGTCGCCAACGCCCGCGGAACTGCGACTCGCCGACATCCCGGCACGGCAGCCCGCGATCGCGATCAGCACCGCAAACAGCAGACTCTTTGACAGTCCGACGATGAAGTGGCCGGGTGACAGTACAGTGACCAGTTCACTGAGGTAGGCAAGCGGACTGATACCCATGCCGCCGGCAACAATTGCCCCGCCCAGCATGCCGAGAACGTTCGCGTAGACCGTCAGCAGGGGCATCATGAGTGCGAGGGCCAGCAGACGTGGCGCAACCAGGAACTCCATGGGCGACAGGCCCAGTGTCGTCAGGGCGTCGATTTCGTCGTTGCTCTGCATGGTGCCGATCTGAGCCGCGTAGGCAGCGCCGGTTCGACCCGCCATGACCACGGCGGTCATCAGTGCGCCCATCTCCCTGAGCATGCCGATACCCACCAGATCGGCCACATAGATCTCCGCGCCAAATTCCTGTAGCTGCACCGCGCCGAGGTAGGCCAGAATCATACCGACCAGAATACTCGTCAGAGTAATGATGGGCAGTGCCCCGGGTCCTGCCTGGGCGCAATACAGTTTCAGATCAGACCAGCGCATGCTCGAGTCGGGCATCATGCAGGTAGCGCAGGCAACAGCGGCATCGCCCACAAAAGCCAGCGATTTCTGTACCTGCTCGCCGATCTCATGCAGATTGCGCTTCATGGCGGCCACCGACAGCCAGCCGGCGTTTCGCGGCCGTTCCTGGCGCGGCGGCGTGACGGTTGCCAGATCCAGCAGGTCGTCGAGACTGGAACCGTGGCGTCGGCGCTCGCAATCGATACCGCGTGAGCTGCACAGGTTGATCCATCGCAGGCAGAACGCGGGCAGCTCCGAGTCCCATTCACCGATGCCGGAGAGGTCGAGTGCGACGGGACCGGGTGGTTCGATCTCTGCCAGCATATCCGGCAATCGGCACGATGTCGGTGTGGACTGGCCTTCCGTCCAGTCGCCACTCAGGTAGAGCGTGAGCTGACCTTTGGCATCAGGACGCAGTGCGCAGTCCGGGGCTGTTGCGTCCATGGTCGGTGTTCCCTGGCTTACGCGCCGCAAAGCCTGCGGATTGCCACATCGGGCCGATGTTGCCCGTGACGTGATCGATTCACTGGAAAGGCAGCTTTTCCCGGATCGGTTCAATCAGGTCGACGGCCTTGTCATAGATTTCCTGCACCGGGCGATCATTGCCAACGGCCCGCCGGCGCGAAATCATGGTGACGGGAAACAGGTAATTGTCGGTGTCGCGGTAACGCAGGGCGCGGCTGCGGCCGAGGGGGTCTTCGTACACCACCCAATGCATGTCCAGCTCCTCGGCAAGGAGGTCGCCCAGCAGTATGCCCATGGCCTGCAGCTCCGCGGTCTGGTCGGGCCGCACCCGGCGCTCATCGAGAAGGCGCTGCAACAGGGGAATGTCGTTTGTGGGAGTGCCGTCAAAACCGCTGCCGGTATGGCGGCGCGCCAGACTTTCAATGGTATCGCGCTGGCGCTGCATATATTGCCTGTCCAGCGGCGTCAGCTCGCTGATACGCAGCTGGTCCTGGGCTGCTGCCGGCAGGCTGCTCAAGAGAAGTGCTGCAACAATGACCAGAGAAAGACGGGTCAGGATGTTCATTCAGGCCTCCGGTTTTCAGTAAAACCAACGCCTTCCACTCTAGCGCGGCGTGACAGATACCTCAATCCGGTTGTGTTTGACTGGTGGGCATGGATAATTGCGCCCTTTCACCCGACCGCCGGCATTTTGGCTGCCGGTCCGGGCCAATTTGCGGGGTTTCGCATGATCACTGGCAGCATAGTCGCTCTCGTCACACCCATGCACGAGGACGGGAGCCTCGACTGGGCGGCTCTAGAGCGTCTCCTGGACATGCACATCCGCGAGGGCACGGCGGCAATCGGGGTTACCGGCACCACGGGCGAGAGTGCGACACTGACGGTGCCGGAGCACTGCGCCGTAATTCGCCACTGCGTCGAGTATGTTTCCGGCCGGCTGCCCGTAATCGCAGGCACCGGCGCCAATTCCACCCGCGAGGCCATCGAGCTGACAACGGCCGCTGCCAACGCGGGTGCCGATGCCTGCCTGCTCGTGGTTCCTTATTACAATCGCCCGACCCAGGCCGGTATTTATGCCCATTTCACGGCGATTGCCGACGCCGTCGAGATACCGCAGATTCTCTACAACGTACCCGCCCGCTGTGCCGCAGATCTGGCCAATGACACGGCCGTTGCCCTGTCGCGGCATCCGAACATCGTCGGTCTCAAGGATGCTACCGGCAACATGGAGCGCGGACGGGAGCTGATCGAGCGGGTGGGTGACGATTTTGCCGTGTACTCCGGCGATGACCCCACGGCGCGGGAACTGATGCTGGCGGGCGGCAAAGGCAACGTGTCGGTGACGGCAAATGTGGCGCCCGCGCTAATGGCGGCGCTTTGCGCCGCGGCGATGGCGGGCGACCAGGCGAGCGCGGCAGACATCGATGCGCGCATGGCGGGGTTGACGGCGGCGCTGTTCATCGAACCCAATCCGATACCGGTGAAGTGGGCGCTGGTGCGTATGGGTCTTATTCAGAATGGTATACGCCTGCCGCTACTGCCCCTGGATGCGAAGCTGCGCGCGGTTGTGGATGATGCGCTGGCGGGGGCGGCACTGTGATGCTGCGCAGCCTGTCCACAGGGCTGCTCTGTCTCTCGCTGGCGGGCTGCGGTTATCTGTTCGGTGACGCCGGTTTCTTCCGCGACAGCGCCGGGGATTATCGAGAGGCCCAGGCCACCGAGGTCATTGAGGTGCGTCCTGGCGAAACGGCCGCACTGGTGGAAATGTACCCCATCCCCCCGATCCAGAGCGAAGCTCTCATGACGCGGGAGTTCGAGGTGCCAAGACCGGCGTCGCTGGCCTCGGGACGCGCCGAAGAAATGGTTCGCATTCAGCGCCTGGGCGATGAGAGCTGGGCGCTGGTGGCGATAGCGCCGGGCCAGCTCTGGCCACAGGTGCGAGGCTTTCTTTCCGCCGCCGGGATCAATTCAGGCCGGATTGACGCCCGACAGGGGATTATCGAGACAGACTGGCTGAAGCTGCGCAATCAGGACATGGAGTCCCGCTTCCGTTTCCGCATTGAGCGAGGAGTCCAGCGCGGCACCAGTGAACTGCACGTGCTGCAGATGAACCGCGCCGGCGATACCGGCAGCTGGCCGGCGGTGTCAGACAATCTTGAGCATGAATCCGAGATGCTGCGCAGCGTAGCGCAATACATAGCAAACAGCACGGAGACCGCGCCCGTCTCCATGATGGCTGACCGTGCGATCAGCGCCGGGGGCAAGATTGCCGTACAGGAGGACGACAGCGGTGAGATCTATATCCGGCTGGGTCTGCCTTTCAACCGGGCGTGGGCGTCACTCTCGCTGGCACTGGAGGCGGCAACCTTCGAGATACTGGATCGCGACCGCAGCGCCGGCAATTACTATGTCCGCTTTATTGGCGACGACGAAGAGGACAGCCCTGGCTGGTTCGGTCGACTCTTCAGCGGTGACAGCAATCATCCGCTGGCAGATCGCCGGTTTGTGGTGTCACTCGCGGAGTCGGATGCGAACGAGGTCAGGATTGACCTGCAGACAGAGCAGGGAGAGCCTGAGCTCGACCCGGGACAGAAGCAGGCGATGCTCGAATTGATCAAGGGGAACATCAATTAGTGCGCTTTGCGTCTCTGGGTAGCGGCAGCAAGGGCAATGCCACCCTGGTGGAGTGTGGCGCCACCCTTGTGATGGTGGACTGTGGTTTTTCGTTAAAGGAAACACGGCGCCGCCTGCAGCGCCTGCAGGTGGATCCCGCCGCCATCACGGCTATTCTGGTCACCCACGAACACAGTGATCACATCAGCGGCGTGGGGCCGCTCTCACGCGCTCTCGGCATTCCGGTCTATCTGACCCACGGCACGCAGCGCAGCGGCAGGCTCGGTGCCTGTGAGGACGTGGTGGCCTTCAACGCAGGAGAGCAGTTTTCCCTTGGCGCCATGGCGGTGCGCTCCGTGGTGGTCCCGCATGACGCGCGCGAGCCCTGCCAGTATCTGTTCAGCGGCAATGGCTGCCGTGTGGGCGTGCTTACCGATCTTGGCAGCGTGACCCCGCACGTGGTCGATGCCTACCGTGGCTGCCACGGGTTGCTGCTGGAGTTTAATCACGACAGCGGCCTGCTCGCCGGGGGGCCGTACCCGCCGTCACTGAAAGCCCGGGTCGGGAGCGACTGGGGACACCTCAGCAATCGGCAGGCCAGCGAACTGCTGCGGCAGATCGCGACGGAGGACCTCAGGCACCTGGCCATTGCCCACATCAGCGAGCAGAACAACGCGCGGACCGCTGTGGAGGAGGCCCTGGTCGCTCAGCTTCCCGGGTGGCGTGACGGCGTCGTCTGGGCTGATCAGAGCGTGGGCTTCTCGTGGCTCGACTTGGCCGAAGAGGCCCTGGACGCAGCGGCGATGGCCCAATGCGACGCATGCTAGTATGCTGGCGGGCAGGGCATCGGCGATCTTGCCGGGCATAGTGGTCCTGTGAATGGGTAACGCTGAAGTGGAAGCGGTCAGTATCATCCAGCGGGGCAATCTGCAGAACCTCGAGCGCACCCTGCGCCGACAGTGGCGCCTGGGGCAGAACATCGTGCTTTGCTGGTCGCTGGATGCCCGGGGCTTGCTGGTGATTTTCGTCCCGCACTATTTCCTCGGCAACTACTGTGCGCCGCACGCTGACGACAATGAGCAGCACCGCGACAACGAGCGCTACATTCGTCGCCTGATTTCCGGCAAGCGACGCAAAACCCGCGACGAACTGTTTGCTATCGCCGTACGTCTCGGCGCATCGCCCACCTTTATCAAGCTGGATCATCCCCTCGATGATCAACCGGCGGTGGTGGCTGCGGTTGAACAGATCATCCGCCGCTATGGACTGGGTTATGTCGATAGTCGCGCCGTGTTGCTGTTTGATATTTCCGATTTCTCGTTACGCACGCCGTTCGAGCAGGCCAGCCAGCTCAACAGCCTGTCCTACTCCATGAACTCGGTCTACAACAAGCTGGCCGCGCTGGGCATGGAAATCAACTTTGCCCGAACCACCACCGGTGACGGCTACTATGTCTGGAACCGGGATCGTGAAGCCGACTCCGACAGCCTGCTTTTCTATTTTCTCATTCTTATCATGCTCGACAATGCGCTGGCGTCGCGGGCCTCCCGCGGCAAGACGGTGCCGCTAATCCGCGCCGCGTTCCATATAGGCAGCCATTACGAGCTATACCAGGCCGAAGGCGTGAACCCGACGGTGTTCAGCTACATCGTCGGCGATGTGACCATCGACCTGGCACGCATGATCGAAAAGGCGGAGCCGGGCCAGATTCTGCTCGGAGATTTTGCTGCAGACCTGACCATTGCGGGAGAAGTGGTGGATCCGAACGCCAGGGTCACCCCGGCCTTCGTTGCGTCGAGCGACGCCGGTCTTGAGCGGGTACGTGGCGTCAAGATGATGGGCAGTGCAATCGAGGAAGTCGCCTGCTGGCTGACCGCCTCGCGTCCTCTGGCGCCCAGGCACACCTCACCGCTGGAGCTGGCGCTGACCGACAAGCACGGTTTCTCCCACCTTGCCTATAATCTTGAAATTGCCGCAACCATTGGTGATGTGCAGATGCGCCTCGGTCACTCACCGGAGCAGCTCAGGGCACAGAAGTGAGGGCGCAGACTCGGCAAGGCGGAGACGGCGCCGCTGCCGCCGACGCCTGCCGCATGGCCCTGCTGCGTCCCCCCGCCGGGCTCGACAGCGACGGGGTAGACTGGCCCCGTCTGGCCGACACGCTGGATCTTCCTCTGCTGGAGTCCGTCCAGACGGCGCGCCGGGAGACGCGTTGCGACGTCTATCTGTCCCACGACGAGACGGGCCCTTTCCTGCAGATGACCGGCAGCAGTGCGCCGGGGCCTGTGCGCTGTGGCTTTTACGAAGCGGCCATGGCCTTTCGGCGCCGCGGGGGACAGAATGAGCTGCTGGGTCGCGCCGTGGGGGTGCACAGGCGCGCGGGTGGTCGCGTGGTGGATGCGACGGCGGGCTTTGCCGCCGACGCCTTTGTCCTGGCAGATCTGGGTGCGCGCGTCCTGCTGTGTGAGCAGCACCCGCTGCTCGCCGCGCTGCTTACTCTCTCGGTAAGTCATCTCACGCATGTGCAGCGCGACTGGCGTTCGGAGGTGGTCGGCAGGTTGTCAGTGCATTGCGGTGACAGCCGCTTGCTGCCCGCGGCAGAGCTGCAGGCCGACGATGTTCTTTACCTGGATCCGATGTTTCCCTCGGGCCGACGTTCGGCGGCAGGCAAGGGTATGGCCCTGCTGCAGCGCCTGCTGCCCGAACATCCGGACAATGCCGCGGAGTCCCTGCTGAACTGGGCACTGCGCCAGCCGGTGCGGCGTGTGGTGGTGAAGCGCCCTCTGAAGGCGCCACAGCTGTGCGCTATCCGCCCGTCACACCGGCTTGCCGGGCGTTCCGTGCGTTTCGATGTTTACCAACTGGATGGAGTGCCAAGCCATGAATCCTGAAACAGTCACAGTGCTGGTGACCGGGGCATCCTCAGGCCTTGGCGAGGAGTACGTGCGCCAGCTGGCGCCGCGCTGCGGTCGCATCATAGCGCTTGCTCGCCGCGCCGAGCGACTCGACTCCCTCGCCGCGGAGCTGGCTTCTGAGCGCGCTGAGATTGTCCCGCTGCAGGCAGACCTTGCTACGCTGGAGGGGCAGGGACGCGCCGTCGAGTGCATCCGCCAGCAGGGGCCCCTCGGCATGCTGGTGAACAACGCCGGCTTCGGCAGTTTCGGCCCCTTCATTGACGACGACATCGACAGGGACCTGGCGATGCTGCGGCTGCATCAGGATGCGGTGCTGCTGCTGACTCGCGCGGCGCTGCCCGCGATGCGCGACGCCGGCGGGGGTGATATTATCAATGTGGCGTCCGTCGGCGGCTTCCTGCCGATGCCCGGCAGCGCGGTGTACGCGGCCAGCAAGGCATTTCTCAACAGTTTTTCCGTATCACTGCAGAGTGAGGTGGAGCGCTTTGGCATCCGCGTGCAAAGCCTGTGCCCGGGTTTCACGCACACCGAGATCCACGATTCGCCTGCCATGCAGGGCTTTGACAAGTCGCGCACGCCGCAGGATCTTTGGATGCCGGTAGGTGAGGTCGTGCGCGAGAGTCTTGCCGGTCTGGACAGCGGCAAGGTGCTGCTCGTGCCGGGCACAAAGAACCGTGCGATGGTGATCGAGGCGCTGGACAGGGAGCGGGCGCTATTCTGTTAGGAGCCGCCGCAGCAGTGCGGTATATATCGCCGTCAGAGTGACCAGATCCTCGCTGCGAACCTGTTCGTTCACCTGGTGGATGCTGGCGTTCACCGGACCGAGCTCGATGATCTGCGCGCCGCTCGGGGCAATAAAGCGTCCGTCGGAAGTGCCGCCGGCGGTTGATAGCGCCGCCGTGCGGCCGGTGACTTCGCGTATCGCGGCCACCGTGGCATCGACCAGTGTCCCTTCGGCGGTCAGGAAGGGCTCGCCGCTCAGGTTCCATTCAATGCTGTAGTTGAGCCCATGCCGGTCCAGCAGCTCTTGCGTGCGGCGTTGCAGGCTGCCAGCCGTCGTCTCTGTCGAGAAGCGAAAATTGAACAGAACGCGCAGCTCGCCGGGAATGACATTGGTGGCGCCGGTGCCCGCCTGCACGTTGGATATCTGCAGCGAGGTGGCCGGGAAATGCGCGTTGCCGCTATCCCAGTGCTCGGCACTTAACTCGGCGAGTGCCGCTAGTGCGCGGTGCACAGGATTGTCTGCCAGCTGTGGATAGGCAACGTGACCCTGCCTGCCGTGCACCACCAGGGTGGCTCCCAGCGAGCCACGCCGCCCGTTCTTTACCGTATCTCCCAGCGCCGTGCTGCTGGAGGGTTCGCCTACAAGGGCCCAGTCTATCTGCCGACCCGACTCATGCAGCCACTGCATGACCCTGACCGTGCCATCGGTAGCCGGCCCCTCCTCATCGGACGTTATCAGGAAGCCGATTCGTCCGCTGTGGTCGGGGTGTGCACTGACAAACGCTTCGCAGGCGACCACCATCGCCGCCAGGCTACCCTTCATGTCGGCGGCACCGCGCCCATACAGCACGCCGTCGATCTCCGTGGGCTCAAAGGGCGGCGTATGCCAGGCGGCCTCCGGACCCGGCGGAACCACGTCGGTATGACCGGCAAATACCATCAATGGTCCGCCATCGCCGCGCTCCGCCCAGAAGTTCAGGGTATCCCCGAAAGGCAGGCGCTGGCAGGTGAAGCCGGCAGCCTCCAGGCGACTGATCATGATGTCCTGGCAGCCGGCATCGAGCGGCGTCACCGAAGGTCGCCCGATCAGGTCGCGGCACAGTGCCAGCGTGGGGTGGTTAGATGTCTGCGCCATGTGGAGTCCGTCAGTTGTGGCTGTGCAGTATGTCGTTGAGCTCGACCGCGGCCTGGTTGGTCTTGCATTCCACGCGGCCGCTGCTTGAGTTGCGTCGGAACAAAAGATCCGGCCGGCCCGCGAGTTCCCGGGCCTTGACCGTGTCCACGATGGTGCCTTCATTATCCAGCACGGCGACCTTGGTGCCGGCAGTGATAAACAGTCCGGCCTCGACCGTGCAGCGGTCACCCAACGGAATGCCGATGCCGGCGTTGGCGCCGATCAGGCAGCGCTCGCCCACCGATATGATGATGTTGCCGCCGCCCGACAGCGTGCCCATTGTGGAGCAACCACCGCCCAGATCTGACTGTGCGCCAACAAAAACGCCAGCGGAAATGCGCCCCTCGATCATGCCCGGTCCCTCGGTGCCGGCGTTGAAGTTGACAAAGCCCTCGTGCATCACCGTGGTGCCCTCGCCGAGATAGGCACCCAGGCGTACCCGAGCGGTGTGTGCAATCCGCACTCCCCGCGGCACTACGTAATTCGTCATTTTCGGGAACTTGTCGACGCAGCTGACGTCCAGCGGGACGCCGCGGAGGCGGGCAGCCAGCTGGCGCTCGGCCAGTTCTTCCAGCGCAATGGCACCCTCACTGGTCCACGCCACATTGGGCAGCAGGCCGAAGAGGCCGTCGAGGTTGGTGCCATGCGGCTTTACCAGACGGTGGGAGATGAGGTGCAGCTTGAGGTAGGCTTCAGGCACGCTGGCGGGCGCGACATCTTCCTCCAGAAGGACGCAGGCGAAGGGCTGTGGGGCCTTGCCAAGACGGCTCGCAAGCTGCGCGAGCTCCTTGAAACCTGCCTGTTCCAGTGCCGCACCCAGTTCCTGTGCCGCAGCCTGCGACAGCGGGTGTGCGCTGCTGAAAGGCCGCAGGGCTGAGGCGAGATCGGCATCCACCGCGAGCCCGGGCCGGGGATAGAACACTTCAAGCCAGTTGCCGGCGCTGTCCAGCGTGCCGATGCCGATTCCGAAAGCAAACGCGGTTGTCGTCATTGTGTCGAGTCGTCCATGTCAGTAAAAGGTGTGTTCAGAGAGTGTGCTGTTTGAACAGTGCACCGTAACGCTCCGGGCTGAAGCCGACGTGAATCTCGCTGCCGGTATCAAGCACCGGCCGCTTGACCAATGTCGGGTGTTCAAGCACTGCCCTCAGCGCTCGCTCATCGTCCATGTCGTCTCGCAGTTCTGCCGGCAGCGTTTTCCAGGTGGTGCTGCGTCTGTTCACCAGCTCCCGCGGCCCGAGCGCCGCCAGCCATTCGTTGGCACTGGCCGCAGACAGGCCGTCTTCCCGCAGATCGTGGTACTGGTAGTCGATGTCGTGCTGGTCCAGCCAGCGTCGGGCCTTGCGCACCGTGTCGCAGGATTTGATGCCATATAGCGTGATCACGATAATCTCCGGGCTGCGGCAGCATGTAAAAGCCGGCAAGGATAGCAAAGATGCCACGGTGCCCGCGATACGGGCATTGCCTTATGGGATCATGCCTTGCGGGTTTTTTTCGGGTGTCGCCGCCCTGGATAGCAGGTGCGGCAGATATCACAGACGCGACCGTCACAGCCGCGCGCGGTGCAGAACTCGCGACCGTAGAAAATGAACTGTAGGTGAAGTGTGTTCCAGCGCGCCCGGGAGAAAAGTCGCTTCAGGTCTTTTTCCGTCTGCGCCACGCTTTTGCCCGAGCTCAGACCCCAGCGTTGCGCCAGGCGGTGTATGTGCGTGTCCACCGGGAAGGCGGGTACGCCGAAGGACTGGGCCATCACCACGCTGGCCGTTTTGTGCCCGACACCGGGCAGGCGCTCCAGGGCATCAATGTCTGCCGGTACCTCGCCGCCGTGCTCGTCCAGCAGAATCTGGCTGAGACCGGTGATGGCGCGCGCCTTCTGGGGCGACAACCCGCAGGGTCGGATAATGCCGCGGATGGCCTCGGTACCCAGCGTCAGCATGTCAACCGGGTTATCGGCTGCCGCAAACAGTGCCGGCGTGACCTGATTGACGCGCTCATCGGTGCACTGGGCGCTGAGCAATACCGCAATCAGCAAGGTGTAGGGATCGCGATGATCCAGAGGGACGGGCGGGTTCGGGTAGAGCGCCTGCAGGCGCGCGTCGATGAACGCAACCCGCTCCGCCTTGGGCAGCACTACAGCCGCCCGAGGAAGCGCACGATACGCTCTGCGGCTTGCTCGCAGTCGGCCAGTTCGGCTACCAGTGCAAGGCGCACATGGTTCTCCCCGGGGTTCACGCCGTCGGCGTCCCGGGCCAGGAAGCGTCCGGGCAGAACCAGGACGTTTTCCTGCGCGTAGAGCTGTCGTGCGAAATCGGTATCCGCAATCGGCGTCCGCGGCCACAGGTAAAAACCGGCCTCTGGCACCTGCACCGGCAGCGCTGGCGCGAGCAGCGAGGCGACGCTGGCAAATTTCTCCCGATAGAGCGCCCGGTTGGCTGCCACGTGGGCTTCATCCCGCCACGCAACCGCGCTGGCGGCCTGGTGGTGCAGTGGCATGGCGCAGCCGTGGTAATTGCGGTAGCGAGTGAATGCATCGAGCAGATTCGCGTCTCCGGCAACAAAGCCGGAGCGCAGGCCAGGCAGGTTGGAGCGCTTGGACAGGCTGTGAAAACTGAGGCAGTTGCGGAAAGTCGGGTTACCGGCCTCAAGGCAGGCCTGCAGCAGCCCGGGGGGTGGGGCACCCTCGTCGCCATAGATCTCGGAATAACATTCGTCGCTGACCAGGATCACGTTGTGCTCCAGCGCCTTGTCGATGAACCGGCGCAGCAGTGACATGGGCATCACGGCGCCGCTCGGATTACCCGGCGTGCACAGATAGAGCAGCTGGCAATGCCTCCATGTCTCGACATCGATGCAATCGGGATCCGGCAGAAACCCGTTGTCGGCGTGGCAGTTCAGGAATACCGGGTCGGCGCCGGCGAGCAGTGTTGCTCCTTCATAGATCTGGTAGAACGGATTCGGGCTCAGCACCAGCGCTCCCGGCACCCGGGACACACAGGTCTGGGCGATGGCGAACAGCGCTTCGCGGGTGCCGCTGACCGGCAGAACCTGTCGTGCCGGGTCGGGACGGGCAATACCGTAGCGTTGCTGCAGCCAGTCGGCGATGGCGTCCCGCAGGTCCTGGCTGCCGCGAGTGGTGGGATAGCGGTCCAGCAGATGGAGGTTGTTGCGCAAGGTCTCGATGACGGCGGCGGGAGGATCGTGACGGGGTTCGCCGATGGTCAGTGCAACCGGGGAGAGCGAGCGCGGTGGCTCTACGTCAGCAATGAGTGCCGCCAGACGTTCGAAGGGGTAGGGGTGCAGTCGGTCAAGATCTGTATTCATGCGGTTTTCTGTCCGTCCAGTTCGCGGCGAATCGCCGCCTGTATCGCTGCGCACAGCTCGGGGTCTTCCAGCGCTCTGTGCGCGTCGTCGGTAATGAAGAAAACGTCCTCGACGCGTTCGCCGAGGGTCTGGATCTTGGCGGCCTGCAGCACCACGCTGAAGCGCACGAAAACCTCGCCGATGCGCGCCAGCAGTCCGGGCCGGTCGGGCGACCTGACCTCGAGCACGGTGACACCCTTATTCGTGTCGGTGGTCATGAGGGTTTCCGTAGGCAGACTGAAGGAGCGCATCTGGCGGGGTGTGCGGCGCTGCACGATGGCGGCGCCACACGCCTCGTCGGACAGCGCATGTGTCAGGTGGTCGGCGATGTGCTCCTGGCGTTCGCCCTGGTCTTCCAGCGGCGTACCGTCTGAGTCCAGCACGAAGAACGTGTCCAGGCTCATGCCGTCATTGGCGTTGTAGACCCGTGCGTCATGCACGCTGAGCTCGAGCTGCTCAAGCTCGGCGCAGACCTGTGGGAAAGACCGCTTGTCATTACGCGCGTAAATGAAGATCTGTGTGGTGTTGGCAACGTTGGACTCCAGGCTGTTGCGCACCAGCACAAGCGGCTGCTGCCGGTCGTGGTGTCCCGCGATGGCCTCCGTATGCCAGGCGATGTCCTCGGCCCGCTCGCGCAGGAAATAATCCTCGCCGCGCTCGCGCCACAGGGCATTGAGCTCCTCCACCGTAAAGCCCCGGTATTCCAGAATGTCGATGGCCGCCTGGCGTGTTTCATTGATCCAGTCCTGCTTGTCGACAGGGTTTTCGAGGCCGCGGCGCAGGGCGCGCCGCGTTTCGGCATAAAGCTGACGCAGCAGGCTGGCGCGCCAGGCATTCCATAGCGTCGGGTTGGTACCGTTGATGTCGGCGACCGTGAGCACCAGCAGGTAATCCAGCCGGGCCTGGCTGGTGACGTGGTGGGCAAAATCCTGAATAACGTCCGGGTCCGAGATGTCCTTGCGCTGGGAAAAGGCCGACATGACCAGGTGGTTGCGCACCAGCCAGGTCACCAGATTGGTGTCGCGTCGGCTGAGCCCATGGTCAAGGCAGAAGCGCTCGGCGTCCACCGCACCGAGCGCCGAGTGGTCGCCACCGCGGCCCTTGCCGATGTCGTGGTACAGACCTGCGATATAAAGAAGCTCTTTCTTCGGCAGACGCCTTGCGACGCGGCTGGTGACGGGAAAGCGCTCGTCGCTGTCCTCGCGCAGAAGGCGTCGCATGTTCTCAATCACCTGCAGCGTGTGTGCGTCCACCGTGTAGGCATGGAAAAGATCGTGCTGCATCTGCCCGACCACCCGTCCGAACTCGGGCAGATACATGCCCAGGATGCCGTAGCGTGCCATGCGGCGCAGCTGCCGCGTCATGCGGTGCTGTGCGGAAAACAGCTGCAGGAACAGCCCGCGATTCGAGGGGTCGGCCCGGAAGTCTTCGTTGATCAGGTGCCGGTGCTCGCGAATGAGTCGAATGGTCGGCGCACTGATCCCCTGTATGTGCGGGTTGTTACCCGCCTGCAGGAAAACCTCCAGCAGCGCGCCCGGTCGATTTCGGAACAGATCAGGCGAGCGTGCGGCAATATAGCCGTTGCGGATCTCGAAGCTGTCGTTGAGCAGGGTGACCTCGTCCTCGGCGTCCGTGCGCAGAATGGCCTGGTCGAAGTTCTGGATCAGCAGTTCGTTCAGCTGCGCCAGTGCCAGTGCCCAGCGGTAGTACACCTGCATGAACTGTTCCACGGCGAGGCGGTCGCCGTCCGTGAAGCCCCACAGTCGCGCCAGCTCGCGCTGGTGGTCGAACAGCAGGCGATCCTCCTCGCGCCCCGTCAGCATGTGCAGGGCATAGCGTACCCGCCACATGAACTCCTGGCCGCGAAGCAGGATGCTCGATTCCTCTTCAGTCAGGAAGCCGCTGCTGGTGAATTCTTCCGCCGTGCTCCAGCCGAAGTGTCGTCGCGCCAGCCAGCCGATAAGCTGCAGGTCCCGCAGGCCGCCCGGCGAGCTTTTAACGTTGGGCTCCAGATTGTATTCCGTGTCCGCGAATTTGTTGTGGCGCGCCTCCTGTTCTGCGAGCTTGGCCTGAAGGAACTCTCGTGCCGGCCACATATGACGGGTCGACGTGCGTTCGCGCAGTTGCGTCAGGAGACTGGCGTCACCGGCCAGTATGCGCGCTTCCAGCAGGTTGGTCAGTATGGTGACATCGCCGGCGGCGCGGCGCACACATTCCTCCAGCGTGCGCACGCTGTGGCCGATACTCAGTCCCAGATCCCAGAGCAGCGTGATGAACTGCTCAACCCCTTCCGGACCCACGCTCTCGCGATCTGACTGCAGTATCAGAAGATCAATGTCGGAGTGGGGGTGCAGTTCCCCGCGGCCATAGCCCCCGACGGCAATGAGGGCGAGCCCCGGGCGATCCCGGGTAAACCGCTCCCATAGCGCCGATAGCAGCTGGTCTGTCATTGCAGCACGCCAGTGAATGAGTTCGCCGGCGAGGTGGCCGCTGTTGAAGGCCTCGTTGAGCTGCTCATTGGCCAGCCGCAGGGCTTTCTTGCCGGCCTTTACCGGCCCCGCCGCCGCGGCGTCGGTTTCAAATGTCGCCCGGTTGAAGAGATCCCGCGGCAGGTCGAGTTCAGACATTCCCCGCCTCAGAACGGCTCGTCGCTACGGCGTGTCAGGACGTCCACGCCGGAGTCGGTTACGGCAAGCGTATGCTCCCACTGGGCTGAGAGTCGGCCGTCCCGGGTGGTCACTGTCCAGCCATCCTTCTTGTTGAGTTTGGTATGGCGTCTGCCGGCATTGATCATGGGTTCTATGGTGAATGTCATTCCGGGTTCAAGGACCATGCCCGTGCCCTTGCGCCCGTAGTGCA
Source organism: uncultured Alteromonadaceae bacterium (assembly GCA_964613795.1). GTDB lineage: Bacteria > Pseudomonadota > Gammaproteobacteria > Pseudomonadales > Halieaceae > Chromatocurvus. The sequence continues at coordinate 39,726 of CAZTJR010000022.1, forward strand.
ACACCTGGGGTTCCTCGTGAAACACCTTGCCGATGCCGTGGCCGCAGTATTCCCGCACCACTGAATAATAGTTGGACTCGGCGTGTTGCTGGATGATGTGGCCTATATCGCCAAGTGTCGTGCCCGGGCGCACTATGTCGATAGCCCGGTAGAGACACTCCTGCGTAATGCGCATCAGGCGTTCCGCGTGAGCTGGCGTGTCGCCGACGCCGACCATAATGCTGGTGTCGCCGTGATAACCATCCTTGATGACGGTGACGTCAATGTTGATGATGTCGCCATTTTTCAGCTTGCGCGTATCGCTTGGAATGCCGTGGCAGATGACGTCATTCACCGACGTGCAGATGGAGCGCGGGAATCCGTGGTAATTGAGTGGGGCGGGAATCGCCTGCTGTACCTCTGTGATGTGCCGATGGCAGATCTGGTCGAGCTCTCCCGTAGTAATGCCCGGCTGCACCTGCGGCCTGATCATTTCAAGGACTTCTGCCGCCAGTGCACCTGCGATGCGCATCTTGTCGAGTTCCTCGGCGGATTTTGCAATGACCGGCATGGCAGACCTTATGGTAGGGAAACAGGTTGGCAGGCGCACTGACGGGGCGACCTGCGGAGTTAGCGACACAGTGTAACGCAAGCAGTGGTGCAATCTGTAGTCTCAGGCGCGGCTGGCGCCAGTCGATGCTTCTTATCGGCGCCAACTTGTGGTATAAAGCGCCGCGCCTGGAGCGGCTGCTCCGGGTAAACGACACACGCACGCCGCAACCCGCTTCAGGGTGCCGGTGCCGGCAATTGCCACAAAGGCTTGCCGCGACACGGGTTTGGATCGGGGGCAGTGCGGAGGACTAACCCATACAAGGTAATCAACTATGTCACAGATAAGCATGCGCGACCTGCTGCAGGCCGGTGCGCACTTCGGTCACCAGACCCGTTACTGGAATCCGAAGATGGACCAGTACATCTTCGGTGCCCGCAACAAAATCCACATCATCAACCTCGAGCACACGGTGCCGGCGTTCAACGAAGCACTGCAGCTCATCAAGCGCATGGCCGGCGGCAAGAACAAGATCCTGTTCGTGGGCACCAAGCGTGCCGCTGGCAAGATCATCAAGGAGCAGGCCGAGCGCGCCGGCATGCCGTTTGTCAGCCACCGCTGGCTCGGCGGTATGTTGACAAACTACAAGACCATTCGCGCGTCCATCAAGCGTCTTCGCGACCTTGAAGCACAGCAGGCCGATGGCACGCTCGCCAAGCTGACGAAAAAGGAAGCGCTCATGCGCACCCGGGAGATGGACAAGCTCGAGCGCAGCATCGGCGGTATCAAGGATATGGGCGGTCTGCCCGACGCCCTGTTCGTTGTCGACGTCGATCACGAGCGCATCGCCATCACCGAAGCCAACAAGCTGGGTATCCCGGTTATCGGCATCGTCGACACAAACAGTGACCCCGATGGCATTGACTACGTGATTCCCGGGAATGACGACGCCATTCGCGCAGTCCGTCTTTACGTGACGACTGTAGCGGATGCCTGCATAGCGGGTCGCACTGAAAGCGGTGAGCAGCCACCCTCCGCTGGCGACGAGTTCGTCGAGGAAGCGGCCTCTGCGGAGACACCTGCAGACGCCTGAAGGCGGCTGCCGCACCCCACAAGGTATCGCGCGTCGGGAGCCTGACGCGCGTTTTTCATTATTTGCCCGTCGAGGTGGGCATTTCAGGAGGAAATCCATGTCTGCAGCATTGGTAAAAGAGTTGCGCGAGCGCACTGGGCTGGGTCTGCTTGAGTGCAAGAAGGCACTCGCGGCGGCCGGTGGCGATGTCGACAAGGCGATCGAAGAGTTGCGCAAGTCCAGCGGCATGAAGGCCGCCAAAAAGGCGGGTCGTACGGCCGCTGACGGAGTGGTTGCGGCACGTGTGGCAGAGGATGGCAGTTATGGAATGCTGCTGGAAGTCAACAGCGAGACCGACTTCGTCGCCCGCGACGAGGGCTTTCTCGGTTTTGTCAGCAGTGTTCTCGAGGCAGCGTTCTCGCAGCGCGAGACCGACGTTGAAAAACTCATGGCCGGAGAGCTGGAGCAGGCGCGAGAGGCGCTGGTGCAGAAAATTGGCGAGAACATCACGGTGCGGCGTGCTGCGCTCATGACGGCTGACAACGGCGTCGTTGGGTCCTACGTGCACGGTAACAATCGTATCGCGGTGCTGGTTGAGCTCAAGGCAGGCGACCAGGATCTGGCCAGGGATGTTGCCATGCACGTGGCTGCAGTGAGCCCGCGGGTGGTTTCTCCCGAAGACATGCCGGCAGAGGTGATCGCGAAGGAGAAGGAAATCTACACGGCGCAGGCCATGGAATCAGGCAAACCCAAGGAGATCGTCGAGAAGATGATCGGTGGGCGTATTCAGAAGTTTCTCGCCGAGAACAGTCTGATCGATCAGCCGTTCGTCAAGGATCCCGATACCAGCGTGGGCAAGCTGGTGGCCGCGGCTGGCGCGGGCGTGGTGTCCTTCTGCCGCTTTGAGGTGGGTGAGGGCATCGAGCGTGAGAACGTCGATTTCGCTGCTGAGGTGGCGGCCCAGCTCAAGGGCTGATTCGCGTCAGGCGGGAGAAGCGGGGCTGCGGCCCCGTTTTTTTTGCCCAAAAAGCATGCTTCGGCACACATTGCCTGCGTCCCGGCGCTAGGGCGGTGCCCGATTGTCCTGTAACATACGCACGTTTCCGGAGGCGATAGGGTTTTATGGTGCAGGGCGCGGGAGAAAAAAAGTACAAACGTATTTTGCTCAAGCTGAGCGGCGAGGCCCTCACGGGTAGCGAGAAGTTTGGTATCGATCCGGCAATTCTCGACCGGCTGGCACTGGAAATCGGTCAGCTTGTCGGGATTGGCGTGCAGGTCGGCCTGGTAGTGGGCGGTGGCAACCTGTTCCGGGGTGCCGCGCTGCAGGCGGCGGGCCTCGATCGGGTGACGGGCGATCACATGGGCATGCTGGCAACCGTCATGAACGCCCTCGCGCTGCGCGACGCACTGGAACGTTCAAACATCGCCACGCAGGTTCTCTCATCGATCCCGATGAGCGGTGTGGTGGATCACTATGACCGGCGCAAGGCCATTCGCGCGCTGTCCAATGGCGACGTGGTCATTTTCTGCGCGGGCACCGGCAATCCGCTGTTTACCACGGATTCCTCGGCCTGCCTGCGCGGCATTGAAATAGAGGCCGAGGTCGTGCTCAAGGCCACCAAGGTTGATGGTGTCTACTCTGCGGACCCGCTCAAGCAGCCGGATGCCGAGAAATACCAGCGCCTGACCTACGACGAGGTCCTCGACGAGAAGCTGGAGGTAATGGACCTGACGGCGATCTGCCTGTGTCGCGATCACAGCATGCCGGTGCGGGTTTTCGGAATGAATAAGGCCGGTGCGTTATTGAATATCGTGCGCGGCGGCAACGATGGTACGCTGATAGAGTAACAGGCTGAAAGAGTCCAGAGGGAGCAGCAAGCGTGATCAAGGATATTAAGAGCGATGCCGACGAGAGGATGCAGAAAAGCCTCGAGGCACTGGGGCACAACTTCAACAAGATCCGTACCGGGAGGGCGCACCCGAGTCTGCTGGATGGCATCAAAGTTTCCTACTATGGCGCCGAAACGCCGCTCACCCAGGTTGCCAATGTCAATGTCGAGGATGCCAGAACCCTGTCCCTGACGGTGTGGGACCGGTCGATGATTCCCGATGTTGAGCGCGCCATCATGAAGTCCGATCTCGGGCTGAATCCGGCAACGGCAGGTGAAGTCGTCCGTATACCCATGCCTATGCTGACCCAGGAGACTCGCAAGGGCTATATCAAGCAGGCGCGATCAGAGGCCGAGGCGGCGCGGGTGTCAATCCGCAACGCGCGGCGCGATGCGATGAACCTGCTCAAGGAGTTACTCAAGGAAAAGGATATCAGCGAGGATGACGAGCGCCGCGGTCAGGATGCCGTGCAGAAACTCACCGACACCTATATTGGCAAGGTGGATGCGCTTCTGGCTGAGAAAGAATCAGACCTCATGGAAATCTGAACCGGCGATTTATGTCCGGTAAACCCAAATCCGCTCAGGCGATTCCCCGGCATGTTGCCATCATTATGGACGGCAACAACCGCTGGGCGAAGCGCCAGGGTCTGCCTGGTTCCGCGGGGCATCGCGCCGGTGTAGAGGCGGTGCGCAATGTCATGCGCGCCTGTCGCGATCAGAGCGTGGAAATACTCACGCTGTTTGCGTTTTCCAGCGAAAACTGGGGGCGACCCAGACCAGAGGTGCGCGCGCTGCTGGCACTGCTGTCTCGTTATCTTCGCACAGAGGTCAAACAGTTGCAGCGCGACGAGGTACGTCTCCGTTTTGTCGGCGAGCGCTATCGCTTCAGTGAGCGTCTGCAGCGACTTATGGAGCACGCAGAACGCAGCACTCAGCACAATACCGCGGCAACAGTGGTTATCGCTGTCGACTACGGCGGGCAGTGGGATATGGCAGATACCGCGCGGCGCATGGCCCAGGAAGTCATCGCCGGTCGCATGGCGCCCGGCGACATCACGGTCGAGTCCTTCGGTCGTGCGACCAGTCTTGGCGATCTGCCTCCCCCTGACCTGTGCATCCGCACAGGCGGGGACGCGCGTATCAGCAACTTCCTGCTGTGGCACGTTGCTTACAGCGAACTGTATTTCACGCCGACACTCTGGCCCGATTTTGGCGAGCTGGAATTTGCGCGGGCGCTGGCCGATTACGCGCGTCGTGAACGCCGTTTTGGCAGACGTCAGCCTGATGGGCTGGTTGCCGGCGGTGACCTCGATGCTTAGGCAGCGCGTGTTCACAGCGATCGCCATGGCGATCGCCTTCCTGGGGGGCGTGCTGTTTCTTTCCATACCGACGCTGGCGCTGGCTTTCGTTGTGGTAGTTGCCCTCGGCGCCTGGGAATGGGCGCCGCTGGCGGGGCTGCAGCACGCACTGGCACGAAGCGCCTATGTCGCGCTGGTCGTACTGGGCTGTGGAGCGCTCTATCTCACTTTGGCACTGGGTGACAGTCCGCGCCGTGACGAGGTGCAGCCCTTGCTTGGCGTCGCCTGCCTCTGGTGGTGCTTCGCGCTGCTCTGGGTGCGCTCGTTTCCGGGCAGCGCGGTATTCTGGCGCAGCCGCCTGATGCGGATTGTCATGGGGCTGATGGTGCTGCTTCCCGCCTGGATGGCAGCGATTTATCTGCTCAGCTTCCAGCGCGGTGGCGTACTGATGGCAACGTTGGTGCTGCTGGTTGCAACCGCCGATATCGGTGCGTATTTTGCCGGCAAACGGTTTGGTCGCCACAAACTGGCGCCGGCTGTCAGCCCGGCCAAGACCTGGGAAGGCTTCTGGGGCGGTATGATCTGTGTGGTGCTGGTGACGCTTGCCATCTGGTCCATCCTGCCGACACAGTTCGATCATATAGGTATTGGTGCCGCGATTGCTGTGGGCCTGGTGACGGCATTGACCTCCGTGCTGGGTGACCTCACGGTGAGCATGGTAAAGAGAGAGAGTGGCGTGAAGGACAGCAGTTCATTGTTGCCCGGGCATGGCGGCCTGCTGGACCGGCTTGACAGTCTTTGCGGTGCCGCGCCGACCTTTGCGCTGGCCTTGCTGCTGGCAGGATATTGAGATGTCTTTGAAGCAACAGCAGATCACCATTCTCGGCTCCACCGGATCGATAGGTGTCAGCACGCTGGATGTCATCGCGAGGCATCCGGACAGGTTCAGTGCCTATGCCCTGACGGCCAGTACCTCGGTCGATCTCTTATATGAACAGTGCGTTCGTTTCCAGCCGCGCTTTGCCGTCATGGCCGATGCCGATGCTGCCGGGTTGCTGGACGGACGTCTCCGGAACAGCGGCATGACCCGCGTGCTGCACGGCGATGAGGGGCTGCGACAGGTCGCGGAGGCGGCCGAGGTGGATGCCGTCATGGCCGCGATCGTGGGTGCCGCGGGTCTGCCGCCAACGCTGGCCGCGGCGCAGGCCGGCAAACGCGTCCTGCTGGCGAACAAGGAAGCCCTGGTCATGGCCGGCGCTCTGTTCATGTCAGCGGTACGTGAGGCCAATGCGCTGCTGATGCCGATCGATAGCGAACACAATGCCATTTTCCAGTGTCTTCCGGTGACGGCCGATGGACGGCCCGGCCTACACGGCGTCGAACGCATTCTGCTCACCGCGTCCGGCGGTCCGTTCCGCAGCTGGTCTGAATCGGCGATAAATGATGCCAGTCCGGACGAGGCCTGCGCCCATCCGAACTGGGCGATGGGCCGCAAGATCTCCGTGGACTCTGCCAGCCTGATGAACAAGGGTCTGGAGCTGGCCGAGGCCTGCTGGCTGTTTGATGTGACGCCGGACCAGGTGGATATCGTGGTCCATCCGCAGAGCATCATTCATTCCATGGTTCAGTATCACGATGGCTCGGTGCTGGCCCAGCTTGGCAATCCGGACATGCGCACGCCCATTGCCTTTGGCCTGGCCTGGCCCGAGCGCATAGTGGCCGGAGTATCGCCGTTGGACATGATCGCCACGGCGAGGCTCGATTTCGAGGCGCCGGACGAAGGGCGGTTTCCCTGCCTGCGCATTGCCCGCGAGGCGATTGCCGCGGGGGGCACGGCCATGGTCTCCTGCAATGCGGCAAACGAGATAGCCGTGGCCGGTTTCCTGGATGGGCAACTGGGCTTTGCCGACATTCCCCGCCTGATCGAGGCGACTCTCGAGCAGGTGCCGCGGGTGGAACCTACTACGCTGTCCATTGTCGAACAGGCCGACGCAGTCGCGCGCGACACGGCCCGGGCATTGCTCGCCAGTCCCGGCCCCCGCCGCACAGCGGTCGAGGTGCCCATGTCACAGGAACGCTGATGGACCTGCTCTACACCATTTTTGTCATGCTTGGCACGCTGGGGATACTCGTGGCCATACACGAGTATGGCCACTTCTGGGTCGCGCGCCGTTGTGGCGTCAAGGTCCTGCGCTTTTCCATCGGCTTTGGTCGGGCACTCACGCGCTGGCGTGATCGTCACGGCACGGAGTATGTGATCGCAGCCATACCCCTTGGCGGTTACGTCAAGATGCTGGATGAACGCGAGGGCGAGGTCGCGCCTCAGGAGCAGCACCTGGCGTTCAACCGCAAGCCCGTGCTGGCACGGATCGCCGTCGTCGCAGCTGGCCCCCTGGCCAATTTCCTGCTTGCCATTGCAGTGTACTGGAGTCTGTTCATGGCTGGCGAGAGCGGCTATGCGCCCGTGGTGGGACAGGTGGAAAGTGCCTCCATCGCCGATATTGCGGGGCTTGAGCCGGGCCAGGAAATCGTAGCGGTGGATGGGCACGAGACGCCAACCCGTCAGGCATTAAGCTTCCGCCTGCTCGATCGTCTCGGCGATTCCGGGCCTCTGTCGTTTACCGTCAAATATCCCGGGTCCGACATGCTGTATGATTCGCAGGCCATGCTGGACAACTGGCTGGCCGGTGCCGACGAACCGGATCTTTACCGCGCGCTGGGTCTGCGTCTTTACGTGCCGGAGGTTCCGCCCAAAGTCAGCGAGATTGTCGATGATGGCCCCGCTGCGCTGGCCGGACTCAAGCCCGGCGATCTGATTGTCAGTGCCGATGGCAACCCCATGCCGGGCTGGGAGAACTGGGTGGATTACGTGCGTCAGCGCCCCGGCGAGTCTATCAGGGTAAGCTACGAGCGTGATGGCATGCGGCAATCGACCGCGCTGGTCCCCGAGCGCATCACCGATGACAGCGGTGAGGCTTTCGGGCGGGTCGGCATGGCGGTGGCAGTGCCCGAGATGCCCGAGAGCATGCTGCGAACCTTTGAGCGGGGACCGCTCGAGTCGCTGGCGGCAGGCATTAACCGCACCGGTGAAATGATCGGCTTTACACTGACCTCAATCAAGAAAATGCTGCAGGGCCTTATCTCGCCAAAAAACTTGAGCGGCCCCATCACCATTGCTAAAGTGGCGTCCACTTCAGCCCAGTCCGGTCTGGAGTCCTACGTGGGTTTTCTTGCACTGCTCAGCGTTAGCCTCGGCGTGCTGAATCTGCTGCCTATTCCGGTGCTGGATGGTGGCCACCTGCTGTACTACACGGTGGAACTGATTGCCGGTAGGCCCGTTCCGGAGCGTGTGCAGATGGTAGGTTACCAGGTGGGACTGTTCCTGGTGCTGAGTCTTATGGTGTTCGCGTTATACAACGATTTCTCACGGCTCTAGGGGGATAACACTGGCAGCTGCGGCGGCGATCATGCTGACCGCAGGTAAAGCTGGTCATTGATATTTTGACGACAATCACACTCAAATGGCGTGCCTGCCTACTTTTCCTGTTGCTGCTGTCTCCTCTGGTGTCAGCGCAATCGTTTGTCGTATCGGATATTCGCGTTGAGGGTCTGCAGCGGATTTCTGCCGGCAGCGTATTTTCGGCAATGCCGATTGCCGTCGGTGACGTTGCGGACGACTACAGCATCCGGGAAACGGCACGGCGGTTGTTCTACACCGGCAACTTCGATGATATTCGCATCGGGCGCGACGGCGACGTACTGGTTATCGTAGTGGTCGAGCGACCCAGTATCAGCGGTATTAACATCGAAGGTAACAAGGCGATCGAAACCGAGGCGCTGCTGGAGGGCCTCAAGGGTGCCGGTCTGGCGGTTGGCCAGGTTTTTCAGCGCTCTACTCTGGAGGGCATGCAGCTGGAGCTGCAGCGTCAGTATGTGCAGCAGGGTCGCTACGATGCCAATATCGATACCGAGGTCTTGCCGGAACCGCGTAACCGGGTTTCCGTCAATATCGACGTCGATGAGGGCAATGTCGCCTCCATCAAGCACATCAACATCGTCGGCAACGAGGTCTTCGAAGAGGATGAGTTGCTCGACAACTTTGCGCTCAAGACAACCAACCTGCTGTCGTTCTTTCGCAATGACGACAAGTACGCCCGGGAAAAGCTTTCAGGTGATCTCGAGACGCTGACCTCCTACTACATGGACCGTGGCTACCTGCAATTCACCATCGATTCCACCCAGGTCTCTGTATCGCCGGCCAAGGATGAAGTGTTCATTACGGCCAATGTCACCGAGGGCAACAAGTTCACCGTGGGGTCAGTTGGCCTTTCCGGTGATCTCGTGCTGCCAGAGCAGGATCTCATGCGGTTTGTGTTCGTCGGGCAAGGGCAGACCTTTTCCCAGCAGCTCGTGACGTCGTCCGAAGAATATATTACGCGGCGCCTGGGTAACGAGGGCTACAATTTTGCCAAGGTGACCGGGATACCCGAGGTCAATGAGGGAGAGGACACAGTCGACCTGAAGTTTTTTGTCGATCCCGGCAAGCGCACCTATGTCCGCCGCATTACGTTTTCTGGCAACAAGCGCACAGAGGACGCCGTCATGCGTCGTGAGATGCGACAGATGGAGAGCGCACCGGCGTCTGCCTCGGCCATTGAGCAATCGCGGATCCGGCTGCAGCGCCTGGGCTATTTCAGTGAGGCGACAGTCGAGACAACGGAAGTGCCCGGTCATGACGATCTGATTGATGTCGAATTCGATGTGGAGGAGATGTCTTCCGGCAGCATTGGTGCCAGCCTCGGTTTCGCCCAGGCTGCGGGTCTCATCCTCGGCGTGAACCTGCAGCAGAACAACTTCCTGGGCTCTGGCAAGCAGGTCGGCATCAACCTCAATTCCTCGCGCTTCCAGGACGTCTACAATTTCAGTTATACCAATCCCTATTACACGGAGGATGGGGTCAGTCGCGGCTTCAATGTCTTTTTCCGCTCCACCGACCTTGCGGAAGTCAACGTCGCCAGCTATACAACCGATACAGTTGGCGGGTCACTCAACTTTGGCTATCCGCTCTCCGAGACCCAGCGGCTGGGATTCCAGTTCGGACTCTCCAACACCAAGATCACCGCCGGCCGCTTTGCCGTGCAGGAAATCCGCTCGAGTCCGCGTCTGCTTGATGGTGTCGATACCTTCTATGAAAGCACCCGACTCGACAGTGGTCTGTACGCCGGTCCTGAGATCATCCGTCCGATTTCAGAGCTGCCGGAGGGTGCCCTAACCATACCCTCAGAGCCCGGTTTCCTCGACGAGAACGGCAGTGAATTCCTGAACTGGACGATCACATCGAGCTGGTCTTCCTCGACATTGAACCGCGGACAGCTGGCTACACGCGGTGCTGCACAATCGCTCTCGCTGGAAGTGTCAATGCCCGGTTCGGACCTTGAGTTCTACAAGGCCAATTATCGCGGCGAAGTCTATTTCCCCATTACCAACCGCTGGGTGATGCATTTCCGGACACAGCTGGGTTTCGGTGATGGCTATGGCGATACCACAGAGCTGCCGTTCTACCAGCATTTCTTCGGCGGTGGCTTTGGTTCCGTGCGCGGCTATGAAATCAATACCCTAGGTCCGCGCAGTTCGCCGCCATCCATCTATGACGTGACGCAGCCGGTGACCGCGGTGGACGAAGACGGCAATCCACTCGAGGTGGGTGGGCCCGATGGGCGTCAATTCGGCTATGTGCTGAACCCGGACACGGGTCTGCTGGACTTCCAGACCATCCAGAATCGCCGGCGCCCGCCGCCATTCGGCGGCAATACGAAAATCGAGGCCTCAGCCGAGCTGCTGTTTCCGCTACCCTTTATCAAGGATCAGAGTCGTTTGAGAACGGCATTCTTCCTCGATGTCGGTAATGTCTTTGACACGACATGTCGCCGTGATCAGTTGAACTGTTTTGATATCGACGCGTCGGAGTTGCGCTACTCGGCCGGTATTGGCGTGACCTGGATTTCCGGATTCGGGCCGATGACCTTTGCCATTGCCCAGCCGCTTAACGCGTCGGATATCGACCGTGAAGAGGTATTCCAGTTCACCCTCGGTCGTGGATTCTGATTTTCAAGCCAATTAACAGGAGAACACTGTGTATAAATCATTAACGTTGTTACTTACCGCCGTTGTACTGTCACTGCCCGGCATGGGCTGGGCCCAGGGCAAAATCGCGATTGTCGATCTGCAGGAGGCGATTCTGCAGTCCGATGCAGCGCAGCAGGCCCTGGAAGAGGTACGCACCCAGCGCGACTACAGCGAGGACAAGGAGGAGTTCGATCGTATTCAGGACGAACTCGAGTCGCTGGTGGGGGAATTTCAGAAAGACGCGGCTGTCATGAGCCAGGAGCAGCAGATGGCGGCACGCAAGCGTCTTGCCAGCAAGCAGGCCGACCTTGAGCACGTGACCGGCAAGCTGCAGCAGGCCGAGCAACAGGCTGGCCAGGCCATATTGCGCCAGATGTCCGGTGCTGTGCAGGAAATCCTGCGCGACCTCATTCAGTCAGAGGGCATTGGCCTGCTTCTGCAGCAGCAGGCGGTCATACACGCCGACCCCGGCTACAGCATCACGGCCAAAGTAACGGATCGCCTGAACCAGGTCACGTCCAACTGACATCCGTGCTCACGCTGGGCGAGGTTGCGGCGCGCCTCGATCTGCAACTGGTGGGCGACCCCGCTACGCCGATTGCCGGCCTTGCATCGCTGGCATCGGCGACGGCTCAGGATCTGACCTTTATCACGTCCCGCAAACGCTTGGGGGAACTCAGGTCGACCGCAGCCGCAGCTGTCATAGTGCAGCCGGAATGGCAACGCGACTGCCCGGTCGCCTGTCTGCTTGCGGCAGATCCCTACCTGGCCTATGCCAGGGCCTCGAGGCTGTTTGATCGTCGGGTAGCCCCGGATTACCGGGTCCATCCCACGGCCATCATCGCGCCCGATGTGCAGCTGGGCGCGCCAGTTGCCATTGGCCCGGGTGTGGTCATCGAGACCGGTGTTGCCATTGCCGATGACGTGGTGGTCGACGCCGGCGTTTTCATCGGCGCCAACAGCCGAATCGGCGCCCGCACACACCTGTATCCCAATGTGGTTCTGTACCACGGCGTACGGATTGGCGATGATTGCCGCATCCATGCCGGCGCGGTTATCGGCGCTGACGGTTTCGGCTACGCGCCAGGTCCCGATGGCTGGGAGAAAATTGCGCAGCTCGGCGGTGTGCAGCTGGGTCATCGGGTGGAGGTGGGAGCCTGCTCGACGATTGATCGCGGTGCGCTGGACGACACGGTGATTGATGATGGGGTGATTATCGACAATCAGGTACAGATTGCGCACAACTGCCGGGTCGGCAAGAATACCGCGATAGCGGGTTGCGTGGGCATAGCCGGCAGCACCACTATCGGTGAAAACTGCACCCTTGCCGGCGCGGTGGGTGTCTCCGGGCATCTCGATATCTGTGACAATGTGCACCTTACGGGACAGGCGAGGGTGACGCGTTCCATTCATGCGCCGGGAACCTATTCGTCTGGTACAACACTTGCTCCCACGCGGGAGTGGGCACGCAACGCCGTCCGCTTTACTCGGCTTGATACACTCGAGCGAAGACTCGCGGCGATGGAAAACGCTGTTTCGGCAACCACTGACAAGGAGTGAATAACATGATGGATATCGCCGGAATACGCGAGCATCTGCCCCACCGCTATCCGTTTCTACTGGTCGACCGCGTTCTGGAGCTGGTCCCGGGAGAGTCGATCGTCGCGCTGAAGAACCTGAGCGTGAACGAGGAGTTCTTTCAGGGGCATTTTCCCGACAAGCCGGTTTTTCCGGGGGTGCTGATGCTTGAGGCGATGGCTCAGGCGGCGGGAATACTAGGTTTCAAATCGCAGGACAAGACCCCGGCCGACGGGTCTATCTACTATTTTGTCGGCGCGGACGACCTGCGCTTCAAGCGGCCCTGCGTTCCGGGCGATCAGGTCATTCTGCATGCGCGCATACTTGGCGATCGGCGGGGTATCTGGAAGTTTGCCGTGCGCGCCGAGGTTGACGGTATTCTTTGCGCCTCCGCCACGATTCTGTGTGCCGATCGCAAGGGATGATTCACCCCTCGGCCATCATTGACCCTGACGCATCCCTGGCGGACGATGTCAGTGTTGGCCCCTGGAGCGTGATCGGTCCCCACGTCGAGATCGGCGCGGGCAGCGTCATAGAGCCGCATGTCGTGATTCGCGGCCCGACGCGCATTGGACGCGACAATCACATCTATCAGTTTTCATCCGTCGGCGAGGCGACGCCGGACCTGAAGTATCGCAACGAACCCACGTGGCTGATCATGGGTGATCGCAATACGGTCCGCGAGGGGGTGACCATTCACCGCGGCACGATACAGGACTGCGGCGAGACCCGGATAGGCCATGACAACCTGTTCATGGCCTACGTGCATGTGGGGCATGACAGCGTCATCGGCAACCACGCTATTCTGGTGAATAACGCGGCACTCGCCGGTCATGTCCATGTGGGTGACTGGGCGGTGCTCAGTGGCCATACACTGGTGCATCAGTTCTGCAAGATCGGCGCGCACAGCTTCAGCGGCATGCAGACGGCAATCGGCAAGGACGTGCCCGCCTACATCACCGTCAGCGGCTCTCCTGCGGAGGCCAAGACCATCAATGCGGAAGGTCTGCGTCGACGCGGTTTCTCGGTTGATGCCATTAGCGACCTTCGCCGGGCCTTCAAGATTCTTTATCGGCAGGGGCTGACGCTGGATATTGCCATTCAGCGCCTTGAGGGCGTGTTTGCAGGCAGTGCCGAGGTCAAAGTCCTTATCGATTCCCTGCGAGCCTCGGAGCGGGGTATCGTGCGCTAGTGG
>CAZTJR010000023.1:0-51375 GCA_964613795.1 uncultured Alteromonadaceae bacterium
AGGCACCGGGTTTTGATCCCGGCATTCGCAGGTTCGAATCCTGCCACCCCAGCCAATTTCCGGAATCCGACAACGTTCTCCTGGGGTACGCGCCGTGTCCGCAAAAATGATGGTTTTCACCGGCAACGCCAATCCAGAACTGGCGCGCCGGGTAGCCAATCGCCTGTATCTTTCCCTGGGCAAGGCCGACGTCGGTCGCTTCAGTGACGGCGAAGTTGCGGTCGAACTGAACGAGAATGTGCGCGGCAAGGACGTTTTTGTTCTGCAGTCTACCTGCGCGCCCACAAACGACAACCTGATGGAACTCCTGGTGATGATCGATGCGCTGCGCCGGGCCTCTGCCGCGCGCGTCACCGCCGTCGTTCCCTACTTCGGCTATGCGCGCCAGGATCGCCGCGCGCGCTCGTCGCGGGTACCGATTTCCGCCAAAGTGGTGGCCGACCTGATGGTTGCTGTCGGCGTCGACCGCGTGCTCACGGTCGATCTGCACGCGGAGCAGATTCAGGGCTTTTTTGCCTGCCCGGTCGATAACGTCTACGGTTCCCCGGTGCTGAATGACGATATCGTGACCTGCCATTACGAGAACCTGGTCGTGGTGTCACCGGATATTGGCGGCGTAGTGCGCGCCCGGGCCATCGCCAAGCAGCTCGACGACGCCGAACTGGCCATCATCGACAAGCGCCGTCCCCAGGCCAATGAAGCGCAGGTCATGAACGTGATCGGCGCGGTGGATGGCCGCACCTGCCTGCTGGTAGACGACATGGTCGATACCGCCGGCACACTGTGCAACGCCGCCGATGCACTGAAGGTGCGCGGCGCCACCAAGGTCGTGGCCTACTGCACGCACGCCGTGCTGTCCGGTCGCGCTTTGAAAAACATTAGTGACTCCGCGCTCGATGAGCTCGTGGTCACCGATACGATTCCCCTGAGCGACGAGGCCAGGGCCATCAACAAGATCCGGCAGCTCACCATCTCGGATCTGCTGGCGGAGTCTATCCGCCGCGTCTCGAACGAGGAATCCATCAGCGCGCTGTTTTCTGCCTGACCCCCAGCCCCTCACGGGCGGGATGCAGAGCACAGCGCTTACGTAGCCGTGTCGGCAAGGCTGGTCGCAAGCCTGTCGGTATTTGAAGCATAGGAGTCACGACAATGTCTGACCAACTGGAAATCAACGCGATCCCGCGCGACGACCTGGGGAAAGGTGCGAGCCGCCGCCTGCGTCGCCTCGCGAACCTGGTACCTGCCATTATTTACGGTGCCGGCAAAGAGCCACGTCCGCTGAGCATCGTCAGCAAGGACCTCGAAAAGGCCCTGGAGAACGAAGCCTTCTTCTCTCAGGTTATCGCCGTAAAGATTGGCAACGATACCGAGAAGGCCATTCTCAAGGATCTGCAGCGCCATCCGGCCAAAGAGCTCGTCATGCACGCAGACTTCATGCGCATCGATGAGGCGGTGGAGCTCAAGGTCAACATCCCGATTCACTTCCTGAATGAGGACACCTGCAAAGGCGTCAAGCTCGAAGGCGGCGTTATCGAGCACCAGGCCACGGAAATCGAGCTGCTGTGCCTGCCGGCGAACATTCCCGAGTACATCGAGATCGACATGCAGGATCTGAGCGTCGGTGACACGCTTCACCTGTCCGATATCAAACTTCCCGAAGGGACGTCCTCCGTTGCCCTGTCACTGGGCGACGATCACGATATGCCGATTGCCGCCGTGGTGGCTCCGCGTGCCGCGGTTGAAGCGGAAGACGAGGATGCCGAGGCCGGTGACGCACCGGCTGCCGACGAAGTGCCCACGCAGGCTGAAGACGAGGATGACGAAGGCGACGAGTAATCCGCGCCCCGTCATTTGCACCGGCGTTCCCGGGATATGTCTGCCGCAGTGGCACTGATCGTCGGCCTCGGCAATCCCGGAGACGCCTACCGCGGCACCCGGCATAATGCCGGCGCCGACTTTGTGGACTACCTGCTGCGCCGCCACGGCGGCGCACTGGCTTCCGAGAGCCGCTTTTACGGCCAGACGGCCCGCCTCACGATCGCTGGACACGACGTTCGCCTGCTCATTCCGAACACCTTCATGAACCGCAGCGGCCAGTCCGTCGGCGCCATGGCCGGGTTCTTCAAGCTGACCCCATCCCAGATTCTCGTCGCTCACGACGAACTTGACCTGGCGCCGGGTGTCGCGCGATTCAAGCGCGATGGCGGTCACGGCGGTCACAACGGGCTCAGGGACATCGTGCGTGCGCTGGGCAACGCCACCGACTTTCAGCGGCTGCGTATCGGCATCGGCCATCCGGGCAGCGCGGATCGCGTGAGCCCCTATGTTCTCGGCCGCGCGCCCAACGCGGAGCGCGAAATGACCGATGCGGCGATCGCAGCCGCGGCGGAAGCTCTGCCGCTTCTACTGGATGGCGATCCGGTCAAGGCCATGACACAACTGCACAGCTTCAGCGCCAGCTGACGCTGCCACCAAGGAATACTGTATGGGATTCAAATGCGGGATTGTGGGACTGCCCAACGTCGGCAAGTCCACCCTGTTCAATGCGCTGACGCGCGCGGGCATCGACGCGGAGAATTTTCCGTTCTGTACCATCGAACCGAATGCGGGCATCGTGCCGGTACCTGACCCGCGCCAGGCCACCATCGCCGCCATTGTCAAGCCGCAGCGGGAAGTGTCGACCACCATGGAGTTTGTCGACATCGCCGGACTGGTGGCGGGCGCATCAAAGGGCGAGGGCCTGGGCAACCAGTTCCTCGCCAACATTCGCGAGACCGATGCCATTGCCCATGTCGTGCGCTGCTTTGACGACGACAACGTGATTCACGTCGCCAACCAGATCAGCCCGGCCTCCGATATCGAGGTGATCAACACCGAGCTTGCACTGGCCGATCTGGAAAGCTGTGAAAAGCAGCTGCAGAAAGTGGTGCGCACCGCCAAGGGTGGCGACAAGCCCTCGATTGCGATGAAAGCCCTGCTGGAAGATCGTCTGCTGCCCCACCTGAACGAGGCAAAACCGGTGCGCGGTCTTGCGCTTGACGACGCGGAGCGCGCCCTGGTCCGCCAGCTCTTCCTGCTCACCGCCAAGCCCACTCTGTACATAGCCAACGTCGACGAGGACGGCTTCGACAACAATCCTCATGTGGATGAGGTGCGGCGCATCGCGGCCGAGGAAAACGCCGAAGTTGTGGTGGTGTGCAACAAGCTGGAATCGGAAATCGTCGAGCTGGAGGACGCCGAGCGCGCTGAGTTCCTCGCCGACCTCGGCATGGAAGAACCCGGCCTCGACCGCGTGATCCGTGCCGGCTACCAGCTGCTGAACCTGCAGACCTATTTTACTGCCGGTGAAAAAGAAGTGCGCGCGTGGACTGTGCGCGTGGGCGCCACCGCACCCGAGGCCGCCGGCGTCATCCATACGGATTTCCAGAAGGGCTTTATCCGCGCTGAAGTGGTTGGCTATGCGGATTTTGTTGCCTATGGCGGCGAACAGGGCGCGAAAGACGCGGGCCGCTGGCGCCTCGAAGGCAAGGACTATGTCGTGCAGGACGGCGACGTCATCCACTTCCGCTTCAACGTCTAGCGGGGCTCACACAGTGAGCGCCACCGAACCCGGCGCCAAAGCGGCCCGCCCGCGATTACGCGTCGGGTAACAGCGACCCGGACCAGCCGCGCAGCGACATTCGCGACCAGTCGCCCCGCGGCATGCCGATCCTGGCATCCACGCTGACCGGCTGCCCCTCGCCAGCCAGCAGACAGAGCGAGACATAGGCATCGCCATCCGTTTCGCCGTGCAGGAATCGCCCGGTGGCGTGGCGGGTTGCGTTCGCCACCGCCAATGCACCGTCCTGCAGGCTGAACGACACGGCGCCCAGCTGCGGAGCCAGCGCAAGCCCGTGGGCCTTCACCCACGCTTCCTTCAGGGTCCAGAGTCGATAGAACAGGGCCTCCCGGGCCGTGCCCGCGAGCGCCTCCAGCGCCAGCTGCTCCGGGCGGCTGAAATAGCGCCGCGCCAGGCGCATGACATCCCGCCTGCCGCTCAGGCGGTGCTCTACATCCACGCCGAGGGGCAGCGCGTCGCGGCTGGTGTGCCAGGCCAGCACCACCCACTCGCCGCTGTGACTCAGGTTGAACGCCACCGACCGGGGCGGATCCACAAGCGCTGGCTTGCCGTGGCGTCCCGCGACAAATGCCAGGCGCGATGGCGTCACGCCAAGGGCCGCGGCCAGCTCCGAGCGCACCAGGGCGCGCGCGACAATGGCACGGCTTGCGTGAATATCGGGCAATCGCGCACAGCGCGCCCGCTCTGATGCCGACAGGAGCGGCGACAGCTGCTGCGCCGGATCGGTATCTGCGGCACTGTTTCGCTGTGCCGGCAGGCGGCAGAAGCGCAAAGAGACTGAAAGCAACGAATTTGTCCTGAAAATTACCACCGGGTGCTCCTACGCCGGACCCCCAGGCCCGATATATGGTAGGTTTGCGTCCCGAAACCGACGGGATCATTGCATATGCTCTCAATCCGGCACAACTGTCACCGCACGAGGCCTCTGCAGTGGATTGCTCTGCTGCCGTGGCTTCTGGCGTGCCTGCTGTCCGGTCCCGCGCAGGCCATGCAGATGCCACCCTGGCAACAGCTCGTGTTCGAACAGAAAAGTTTCTGGGCAACCGCCCGCGGTGTTCTCACGCTCAGCGAATTTACCGATGCCCGTGGCGCGCGGGATCTTGACTCGGCGCAGGCCACCGAGGCCGAGCGCTCGTCCGGTTATCTGTCGCTCGAGGTCAACAACTATGTGGCCAGCAACAGCGAACAGATTACGCTGACACTGGATGCTGCCACCGGCGAAGCGCGGTTCCGCTGGCGTCTCAGCCGCGGCCGGGACTCGCGCGTGAAGATTCACGAATACCACGATTCGCTGATCGCCCGCGAGCGGCGTGAACCCCCCGCGGGGGATGACAGCGTATCGCCCGCGGACTGGCCGGCTACCCACGAAATGAACATGCCGCTGCCGCCCCAGGCTGCCGGACGACACATCGTCGCCACGCATGGCTTGCTCGTTCTGCTGCCCACTCTGCTGGAGGATACATCGCGGGCCGACGACTACCTGGTGCATACCGATCTCAACTTCTTCCGGCTCGAAGCAGACCTCTCGGACACGATCGTGACCATCGGCAACACGCTGACAGTTGATGGCGAGCGGCGCCGCCAGGACCGCCGCTGTCAGGTGCTGACACTGCGCATGGAGCCACTGCCGGGCAACCCCGAAGAGCCTGATGTCATGCTCATGGGCATGAGCGGAAAAATTCACGTTTTCATTGATATGGCTACCGGCCTGCCGCTGCGCCTGCGCGGGGATGCACCGCACATCGGCAGCGCGGAACTGAACCTGATCGAGGCCAGCACCCGGAACACGCGCAATCCGGCCAAGCGCCTGCAGTCGTCACCCGCGCCGTGAGCCGGCCCGGCGCCCGCGTCGGCGTGATCAGCAACCCCGGCAGCGGCCACAATCGCGATCACTTCGCCGCCGTTGAGACAACACTGGCATGCTGTCCCGGTGTCCTGCAGCATGCCGTGACCGGCACCTCCGCCGCTATTCCGGGCGCCCTCGCCCGCCTCGCGGCCGCGCGGGTAGACACCCTTGTGATCAATGGCGGCGATGGCACGGTGGCAGCCGTTCTCGGCGCCATGCTCGAGGGAGGTGCATTCCGCCGACCGCCGGCGGTTATTATTCTGCCGGCCGGAACCGCGAACATGACCGCCGGGGACGTCGGCGTGCGTGGCAGGCTGCAGCCGGCTGTCGCCCGACTATGCCGCTGGGCGACCTCTGCCGCCGCCGGGCAGGGCGCCAGCGAGCGCACGCAGCGCCGCCTCATGCGCCTCGACATGAACGGGACGCGGCATTACGGCATGTTCCTCGGGGCAGGCGCGATTATCGGCGGCACCGAGTTTGCCCACCGGGAAATTCATGCGCGCGGCATGCGCGATGATGCGAGTCTGGCGCTGAGCACGCTGCGCACCGTATGGGGTGTCCTGCGACAGGATCCGGCGTTCAGCAGGTGCAGCCGGGTTTCCATCCGCAGGGATGGCGCTGCCGTACACGAGCACGATGCGCTGATTCTGGCACTGTCCACGCTGCAGCGACTGTCATTTGGCATGCGCCCGTTCTGGGGCGAGGGAGACGGCCCGCTGCGCTTGACCGTGGTCGATCGGACGTGTCGACGCTTTCTTCCCAATTTTGTCCGTATCATAGCCGGCAGACCCGGCCGCGGCGCACGACCGGATCGCGGCTACCATTCCACCAATGCGACGGAGCTGCATATGACTATCGCAGGCCCCATCAATCTGGACGGCGAGCTGCTGACACCCACCGGCCCGCTCGCGGTGGCAGCGACCGCTCCCGTCACCTTTCTGCGTCTGTAACCATGCAGGCAGACCACACAGATTCTTTCTTTACCGACCTGCCCCTGAATAATGACGACCAGCAGGCACTGGATGCGCTGCTGGATGCACTTGAGACGCAGCACAGACAGTCCATTATCGGCATTATCGTCTACGGCTCCTGTTTACGCAGTGGCGATATTTTTGACGGCCTGGTGGACCTCTACCTTCTGTGCAGCAGTTACCGCGACGCCTACGGCGCGGGCGCGCTCGCCGTGGGCAACCGCCTTCTGCCGCCCAATGTATTCTATGCGCAGCAGCAGAGTGCTGGGCGTACGCTGCGCAGCAAGGTCAGTGTCGTGTCGCTGGCGGACTTCCAGCAGGCCTGCAGCACCCGGCACTTCGAGTCCTATTTCTGGGGCCGCTTCGCGCAGCCGGTGAGCCTGCCGCGGGTGCGGGATGACGCTGCCCGACAGGCCATTGCCACGGCGCTGAGCAACGCCTCGCGAACGCTGCTGAAACGCAGCCTGCCGGTACTGCCCGCCAGCGGCGCCATCCGTGACCTCTGGGTAGATGCGCTGCAGTTGAGCTACGCCACGGAGCTGCGCACGGAGCGGCAGGGACGCGCCCGGGAGCTGGTTCTCGCCTCAGAAAGGTTTTACATGAACGCGGCACGACGCGCCGCCGAAGAGCCATCACTGCGCCTCGCCCTCGACTTTTCGACGACGCCCCCCACCTACCGCAGCGCTGTATCCTCGCAACATCGCCGGGTATCAAAGCTGGCATGGGCGATTCGTCGCACAAGCGGCAAGCTCCTGTCGATTGCCCGCCTGGTGAAAGCGCTTTTCACCTTCGGCAACGGTCTGGACTACATCGCCTGGAAGCTGGAGCGCCACTCCGGGGAACCCATCACCATCCCGCCGCGAGTTCGCCGCTGGCCACTGCTGTATAGCTGGGGCTTTTTCTGGCGGCTATACCGTCGGGGCATCTTCCGGTGATCCAGGGCCTGTCGCGCGCGACATTACGAGACCTTGGCAGCATCGGTCTTTTCCTGTTCGCCTTCACGGCCTTCAGTCAGCGCGCACTTGCGGTTATCGGCTGCCTGCTGATGCTGTACGCACTCTGGTGCGACCGGCTCAGGGCCTGGCCGCAGGTGCGCCGGGCGCCGCTTTTCTGGTGCACCGCGGCACTGGCTGCCTATATCGTGATACGCACCCTCCTCGCCGCCGCGGACGATCCCCAGAATGCGGTGCTGCACGCCAAGGATGGGGCGCGAATACTCTATCTGTGCGGCTTCATCGCCGTTGCCTGGGCACTGCGCGGCGACCACGCGCGGATAGTGCAATTTCTCGTGACCGCCGCGGCAGGCTTCGTGGCCGCTCGCCTGTGGCACTTTGACTGGTCGCTCAACTATCCCCAGCCCTGGTGGCAGATGCGCCTCGGTCTCGGGCTGGAAACCATCGGCCTGGGCTATTATGCCGGTACGCTGCTGATCGGGCTGCTGCTGTTTGCGCCGCGCATGCTGGCCCATGCCCAGCGGCCCGCGACCCTTGCCGGCAGCGCCCTGCTGCTGACGCTCGGCGTGGCGGTCAGCCTGCAGTGGGTCATCCTGTCGCAGTCGCGTGCCGCCTGGCTCGGGCTATTGCCCCTCGCGGTGCTCGCGGCGCTGTTTGCCCTGCGCAGCAGCTGGCGGCGCGGTGGCCCCCCGGCGCTGGCACTCATGGCTGCGCCGCTGGTGCTGCTGCTGGTGATCGGCGGACTCAATGCGCCCAACCTGATACAGCGCCTCAGCGAGGAACAGCACACCATCAGCTTTTTGCTCAACGGCGAGCTGGATGCCATCCGCAGCGCCGATGAGCGCGGCTGGGAGCACAGCATTGGCACCCGCGTTCAAATGCTGCAAGCGGGTTATCGGCAGTGGCTTGAAGCGCCCCTTCTGGGCGCCGGGCCAGCGGCGAGCAAGCTGACACTGCCGGCCAGCGACGACCCCGTGCTGCAGAAATACAACGACTACCACAACGTCGCACTGGACATTCTTGTGCGCCTTGGTATGGCTGGACTGCTGCTGTTCCTGCTATGTCTCAAATACATCCTCAGCAGCGGCTGGCAGGCCTGGCGCCGCGGCCAGCTGGCCACAGATACTGCGCTGTTCCTGGCCTGCGCCATGTGCCTGCTGTTGGCGAGCAGCCTGAGCAATGTCCGCCTGCTCAATTTCGATTTCCGCTACTGGCTGTTCATCGTGGCGGCACCCATGACGACCTTCGCACTCGGCGCGTTCTCCACGACAGACGGTGATAGGCGCCGCGTGAGGGACCTTACGGCAGACAGCGCCAGCCGATAGAAAAAGCGCCGACCTTGCTTTATAGTTCGCGACGTCATTTCTATGGTGGAGTGGGCATGCGAGCCGGCGTTTTTATCCAGACCAACCACAAGCAGGTCACCGGTGCGATCGTCGCCGCGCACGCGCTGCGGCGCTATTCCGCGAACAACGAGCGCTTCGATGTCACGATCATGGATACGGCGGACTACCCTTTCTTCCGCGAGTACGAGGGCCGCGAGTATCTGCGCGACGGCGTTCACCGCACCTGGCTGAACGATGACCTGCAGTCCTTCACCCCCACGCGATTCATGCCCCCGGCACTGATGGGCTACGAGGGCCGTGCAGTGGTCATCGATCCCGATATTTTCGCCACCACGGATATCTGGGACCTGCTCTCCCGCGACATGCAGGGCAAGGCCATCATGTGCCGCATGCGTTCGGGACCCAAGGGCCTGGTCGACAAGTGCATGGCCTCCAGCGTCATGCTGCTCGACTGCGCCCAGCTCAGCCACTGGGATGCCGAAGCCAAGTTCCGCGCTATGTTCACCTTTGAACAGGACTACCAGCCGTGGATCTGCCTCAAGGAAGAAGCGCGCGACAGCATCGGTTTTTTTGAGCCGGAGTGGAACGATTTCGACAGGTTCACCACCGACACGAAAATGCTCCACACCACGCGACGCCGCACCCAGCCCTGGAAAACCGGCCTGCCGACGGACTGGCGACCGGCCGAGCGCTTCCGCCTGTTTCCGCCCGCCGCGTGGATCATGCGCGCACGACGCAAGCTGTTTGGCGAGTACGCATTTCTCGGCAGCTACAAGCAACATCCGGACATCAATCAGGAACGCTTCTTTTTTGGACTGCTCAAGGAGTGTCTGGCGGAGGGCAAAATCACGCATGAGCAACTGCGACATGAAATGGCGCAGAATCATGTGCGGCACGATGCCCTGGAAATTCTTGCCCGCACGCCCGATCTGCCGGCGGCGCCGGTGCATCCGCTCGCGGCATGACCAGACACTACGGCAGCGAGCCATCAGCGTATGTACGGTGATCGGCTCGACATCGGCTTTTATACAAAGGCTCGCCTGATCACTGATCTAGCCGGATGTTCACCATGATGGCGTTTCTCCTCATCTTCGCCATCGGCCTGATTACCTTCGCGGTCATCGCCCTGTTCTACCACCACTATATCTGGAACCACCTGCAGGATGCCCGCACGGAACAGTGGGTGCTGGGCGCACTGATGGGGCTGGGAACGGTGTTTGTCGTGCTTTCGGCCGTGGATATTTCCGACGGCTTACTGCTGGACGCCCGCGTGCTGCTGATGGGCTTCGCCGGGCTGCTGGCCGGCTGGCGTGGCGCCCTGGCGGCGCTGTTGATCAGCGTGCCGGTGCGCCTGCTGCTCGGCGGTGAGGGCAGCTGGCTTGGCTGCTTGACGCTGCTGCTGGCATCGCTTATCGGTCTGGCCTGGCGACAGGTCCAGGCCCGCCTTAACTGGCCTCCTGGCCGGCGTTTTCTGCTCTTCGGCGTTTTGCTGTCTCTTGCGCTGACGACCATTTTCCTGTTCCCCGAGCCTTCACGCACTGAAGCCGTGCAGCACGCGTTACCCCTGCTGGTCGCGCTGAATATTATCGGCTCACTGTTGGCCGGCTGGATGGACCTCGGCATCAACCGATCGGTTGTGCGTGCTGAGCGCTGGCGCCGCCGCGCACTGACCGATGAGCTGACCGGTCTCGGCAATCGCCTGTTTCTCACCGAGACAATAGAGGACAAACTGCAGACAATAAAAGAGGACGGCGGTTCCTTTGCGCTGGTCTCCATCGACCTGGATAACCTGCGGCACATCAACGATACGCTCGGCCATAAAGTGGGGGATGCTGTTCTTATTGAAATGTCTCAGCGGCTGAAACGGTCTATCGGCAACGAAGGCTTGCTGGTGCGGGTGGCCGGCGATCAGTTCGCCGTCATGCTGCTGTCGGCGTCAGCAAACGATGTTGTAATGCGTGCACAGCACTTGCTCGCCATTGCCCGGGCACCCCTGCAACTCGGCCAGTACATGCTTCTGATGACGGCCAGCATGGGTATCGTGTGGTCGCCCAAAGACGGGGAAGAGGCAAAAATACTGCTGCAGAATGCCGAAATTGCCATGTACCAGTCGAAAAACGCCGGCCGTAATCAGGTCACCCGTTTCGATCACAGCATGCGCACTGCACTGGAACGCCAGACAACCCTCATACACTCACTGGTCATGGCGCTGGAGGATGGAACAGGGCTTCAACTGGCCTTTCAACCCCAGTTCCGGCTCGCGGATAACCAGCTCATTGGTGCCGAAGTGCTGCTGCGCTGGCAACATCCCGAGCTCGGCCCGATAGGTCCGGCCGAGTTTGTGCCAATTGCCGAGAAGGCGGGCCTGGCACGACTGCTCGACCAGTTTGTTGTCAGGCAGGCCGCCATTCAGCAGGCGGCCTGGATCAGAGCAGGCTATCGCCTGAAGCTCTCGATCAATCTGTCGGTCCTCAGCCTGAAAATTCCCGGTATCGCCGAAGAGCTGCTGTCCACTCTCCGCAGTCATGAGGTTCCAAGCGCACTGATTGAGATTGAGGTGACTGAGTCTGAGGACTTGGAGGGCTCAAGCGATGCGCTGGCTGAGATGAAGCGCTTGCGCGCAGCCGGCATCACCCTGGCGCTGGATGATTTTGGCACAGGGCATTCGTCCCTGAGTTATCTGCAGGAGCTGCCGCTGGATGTTGTGAAAGTGGACCGCAGTTTTGTCATGCGCATCAGCCCGGATGCTGTCCGCGCAAACGCCATTCTTACTGCCATAATTGCCCTGGCCCGGGCGCTGGATTTATCGATTATCGCTGAAGGGGTTGAAACAGACGCGCAACGCGACTGGCTGGTCAGGGCCCATTGCGACGTGGCTCAGGGGTATTTTTTCGGCAGACCATGCGACAGCGCGAGCTTTGACGCACAGCATTTCAACGACTCACCCTAATCTCGGTAGAGAAGGCCCTTTACGCGTTTTGCGCTGTTGATGAGTTCCTCGCTGCCCGCGTGGCTCGCGGCGACAGCCTGGCGCGGCGCGGGCAGGCCCGCCGACGCTGATGCCGGGTTGAGCCACTGGGCGCTGCCGCTGCTCACAAGCGTGTTCTGTATAAGGCCTATGTCCCGGCGCATGCGCCGGGGCGCGATGCGCATGGCCACGCGGTGGCTCAGGGGCTTGTAGCGCCAGGCATGGGCGTGGCGCCACCAGGGCCGCGCCGGCTCGTCCGCCATGTCGAAGATATAGAGCGGCTTATGCAGTGCACTGGCCTCGGCCAGCATGGACATGGACTCGCCGGTGACAATGAAGGCGTCGGCGCTGCCGAGGATACCGCGATAAGGATTGGCGGCGTCGGCGGACCAGCGATGTATGAAGGTCGGGGCGGTAATGGCGGCGACGCAGGCGGTAATGGCGGCCTCCGGGGTTCGCGGACTGCTGGTGAGCATAATGGAGCCCGCCGAGACCTGGGCCAGCATCGTCGCAAGCGCGCCCAGGCGCTGCGCTTTAGCCGCGGTAAACACGAACTTGCCGCTGTCGCCGCCGAGCAGCAGCGCAATGCGCGGCGCCGCCAGAGCTGACAGCTGCGGCGCCAGCGCGGCGGCCTCACGCGTGAGCGCATCACTGTCGTGATGCTGCAGCGGCAGGGTGTTGTGCAGAATGTTTGCCTGATCCGGCAGACTGTACTGGGGCGTGGTGACGATCAGGTCGTAGGCTGCCAGCGGCGCCCAGGGGCGACCGATGTGCACAAGCCGGGTGCGTCCCCCGCTGCGCGCCTGTATCCAGCGCGCCACCGGTTCATTGCGGCGACCGGCGCTGATGATCAGTTCGGGCCAGGGCGGCGCCAGCTCGCTGGACCGCCGGCGGTCGATGCCGGCGAGGCTAATGCGCAGGGCCAGGTTCGTCGCAAGTTCCCAGGGTCTCGCGTGGATGCGAATGGGCGTCCACGGGCAGCCGAGCGCATCGGCCAGCGCCGTCACCTGGGTATTGTCGCCGGCCTTGTGACCGAGCAGGCACCAGATTCGCGGCGCCTGCTTGTCGGGTATCTCGGGGGGCACGCTGCGTCCTTGCTTTGGATGGTGGTTATCGGCAACGCCAGTGTGCACAGGGATTTATGCACGCGAGGCCAGCGCGTAAACTATGGCACAGGATCAACACCGGGTGAATGCCGTGAAACCAACCGTTTTTATACACACCAATGACAAGCAGATGCTGGGCGCGCTGGTCAGCCGCTATTCGCTGCAGAAAAACAGCGCCAACGCCGATGCCTTCGATGTGCGCTTTATCGAAGTAAAGCATTTTCCGGTCATGGCCGAGCATGAAGGCCGCCGCTACCTGCGCGACGGCGAGATGCGGCCCTGGCTGAATGACGACCTGCAGTCCTTCACGCCGCTGCGCTTTGCCCCGCCGCAGCTCATGAACTATGAGGGCCGCGCAATCGTCATGGACCCTGACATCTTCGCCGTCGGTGATATTCTGGAGCTGCTCGAGCGGGACATGCAGGGCGCCGCCCTTCTGTGCCGGCCGAAGTCCGGCAACAAGGGTCGCAAGGGGGCCTATGCCTCCAGTGTCATGCTGCTCGACTGTGCGAAGCTCACACACTGGGCGTTCGAGCGGGATTTCACCGCCATGTTCGAGCCGGCGCAGCGAGACTACATGGACTGGATCTCGCTCAAACTGGAGGATCCGGCCACCATCGGCCTGTTCGAGTCCCACTGGAACGACTTCGACCACCTGGATGAAAACACGAAGCTGCTGCACAACACCAAGCGCAAGACCCAGCCGTGGAAGACCGGCCTGCCCATCGACTACCGGCCGGCGGACACCTTCCAGCTGTTCCCGCCCCGCCACTGGCTGCGCCGGGCGCGCCGGGCGCTGTTCGGGGATTACCGCTTTGCCGGCACCTACGCCGCGCACCCGGACCCGGCGCAGGAGGCCTTTTTCTTCGGCCTGGTGCGCGAATGCATTGAACAGGGCATCATCAGCGAGGATCAGCTGCGGGATGAAATCCGGCAGGGGCACGTGAGGGCAGATGCCCTGGCGCTGGTCGGCGCCTGATGATGGATGGGGTCAGGTCCCGCTGGGGCCTGGCAGTAACAGGTCGCTATACCGGTCCAGCGCTGCGAACAGCGTTTCAATGTCCTGTGCACTGTTATAGAAATGCGGCGAAATGCGCAGATTGCCGTCGCGACAGGACACCACGATATCCGCTTCGGCCAGGCGCTGCACCAGGGTCGTCATGTCGGTCGAGCGCAGGGCGATCATCGCGCCGTGGGGCCAGTCGCCGGTTGCGGATATCCAGCCGCGGGCAGCTGCCTCACGCTTGATGGCATCGGTGATGACCCTGATCTGCCCTTCCACCGCTGGCATGCCCGCCTCCCGCAAAATCGCAAGCCCGGCGCGGCAGGGATTGATGGCGCTGACGTCGGGGGTGCCGCCCTCGAAGCGCCGCGCTGAGTTCGCGGGCACGTTCCCGGCGATGCTCATGGCAGCCACATCTTCCTGGGCGAACCAGCCGCTGGTGGTCGGCAGCAGCTCCTGCACAAGGCCGGCTTTGACATACATGAAGCCCATCCCGGCCGTACCCATCAGATACTTAAGATAACCGCCAAGCAGCACGTCTGCGTCTATCGTCGTCACATCCACCGGAAAGGTGCCAATGGCCTGATAACCGTCCAGCACCACCATCGCGCCGTGTGCCCTGGCAATCCTTGCGATGGCGTTGACGTCGAGCCTGCGGCCATTGCGGTAACAGACCCAGGGAATCGCCACCAGCAGGGTCGTATCGTCAATGGCGTCGACAAAGCGCGCCGTGGCGTCCTCTGCGTTCAGGCAGTCATCCAGCGCAACGCAGTGCACCTTTGCGCCCCGGCGCTGCTGTGCGTGCCAGATCTGCGCGGTGGTCGGGAAATCGTGGGAGGTCACCACCACCCGGCTGCGCTCACCGGTGAAATCGAGGCAGCTGGCCAGGGCATTCACCGCGGCCGATAGTGTCGGCACCAGGGCGATCTCATGCGCCTGGGCACCCAGCAGCGATGCGGTCTCCTCCCGCAGGGACTCCAGATCACCCAGCCACTGCTCCCAGCAAGCACCGCGGGTATCGCGGTCGTCGAGGTACTGCTCCATCGCCCGGCGCACCGACATGGCCATCGCGCCATAGGAACAGCTGTTCAGATAGGTCTTGTTGTGCAGTATCGGGAACTGGCTGCGCAGGCTGTGTAGATTCATGTGGCTTTCCATGTCGTTGACCTGGCGGGAGTCAGGCCCGAATCGGGCCGGCTCTTTCGGCGTAACCGTACATTGTATCCAGTGAACCGGCGAGCTGGCGATCAATCGCCGCCACCTCCTCGTCATCGAAGTAGTCGCGGTAACCACCCACCTTGGCGCGGCGCACCTTGTAGCTGTCCGGATTGTCCCGGTCCCGCGCGCGCATGCGTCCCGTGAACCGGAAGGTATCGGCGCCTTCCATTTTTTTCATGTTGTCGAAGGACGCGTGCTCAATCGCCGCTGCCTGCTCCTGCGGCGTGGCATCAACCTGCATGAAGGCCAGAAGCTTTGCCAGCTCGCCCTGCGGATCGCTGCGCAGGTCCTCGTAGCGCAGCAAATGCAGGCGTTTCACCCGCGGTGCCTCCGCCGCCCAGGCATTCAGGTAATCCACCACCGCGCGCAGGCTGCCGCCGTCGTTGTCGCCGGTGACAAAGTCGAACAGGCTGATTGCATGATCGCGGGGCGGGTAGTTGTTCAGCGTGACCTTGTTCGGCTTGAGGCGGAATTTCCACTGAAAAAACTGCGACACGGCGACATCGCGCGGGTCGCGCGCCATGAGCACCACGGGCTTGTCATAGAACGGCGCCTTGCTCGCTGGGTCGTCGATGACGTCCTTGATGTAATTGTCGTGAGTGAAGAAGATCTTCGGGACCGTCGGGTTCATGTTGTGGAAGTTGTCAAAACCCAGCAGCGCATTGTCCGGCAGACCGTGCTGGATGCGAAACAGATGCGACAGCATGACCCGCAGCCAGGTGCGTCCGCTCTTGCCGAAGGACACCACCACGATGTCGGCCTCACGCAGGCGCGCCAGCTGCTCGCGACCCCGCAGCCTGCGCTCTGCGGCAACCAGCGCGGCCTCGGGCTGATGGCGCAGGCGCCAGTTGAGCACGCGGCGCGCCAGCTTTTTGCGCAGGGTGGAGGCCGCGTGGCGCAGCTGCTGGACGGCGTATTTCACGGGGCGGTCGATCCGACGCCAGACGTGGACCCTCCGCTATCGCCACTTTCGGCATAGCCGAATACGGGGTCGAGTGCGGCCACCATGCTGGCCAGCCTGCCGCACTGGGCCTCGTCAAAGTGTTCGCGATAGCCGCCCACCTTGGCCTTGCGCACCTTGAAGGAAGCCGGATTCGCCTGGTCGCCGGGCTTCACCCGCGCCCCGCTGCCCTTGAAGAACTGCTCCTGCTCCATCTTCTTCATGTTGTCGTAGGCTGCAAACGCCACCGCTTCGGCAACCTGAGCCTCGGTGGCCGGTGTTCCCGTGAACGCCAGAATGCGGGCCAGCACTGCGCCGGGGTCGCTGCGCATGTCTTCGTAGCGCACGATCAGCAGGTCATCGAGCTGATCCTGCGAGCGGGCCCAGTCGTTGAAATAGTCGACAATGCGCGGCACGCCCACGGCGGGGTCGGTAACGAAGGTCCAGGCATCGATGTCCGCGCCGTGCGCGGGATAGTCGTTGATGAACTTCTTGATAGGGCGCATGCGGTACTGCCACTGGAAATACTGTGATACGGCCACGTCCCGCGGATCGCGCACCAGCAGCACCATTTTCTTGCCCGCGAAATGAGCCTTGCTGCGGTAATTGCCGGTGTAGTCGCGAAGATAATTATTGTGGGTAAAAAACACGGCGGGAAGACGCGAATCGCGACGCCGCAGATTGTCGAAATCGAGCAGCTCACTGGAGGGCAGGTCACCGATCAGCGTATAGGCACGGGACAGCATCACGCGCAGCCAGGTGCGGCCACTCTTGCCCCAGCTCATGAGCACCCAGTCTGCACGCTGCAGCCGGTGGAACTCCTCGCGCCCGCGCAGCCATCGCTCCAGACGCTTGCGTCGCGCGGCGGGCAACCAGAACAGCGCGCCGAGCAGACCGATGCGTCCCGCGGCGCGCAGGTTATCTACAACGAGCAGGTCGGCCATAGAGGCATTGGCCATGCGCAGCAGTACTCCCGGCATAAAAAAACAGGGTCGCGATCATACCGGAATACTTGACCTGCCGCAGCAAAGCGGCATTTTCACACGCGAATCCAGCGGCACACGCTGCCCCTGCCGCGGCAATCCGGGGTATTATGCGTACATGGACATGATCAATCTCGCAGCGCTGCAACAGGCAACCGTCAATAGCGATCCGTTCCCCTACACGGTGGTCCCCCAGTTCCTGTCTGCCGGCGCACTCGCCGCAGCCAATGCCGACTACCCGGCCATTACCTCGGCGGCTAATCACGCGCTGGACGACCTGTCCTACGGTCCGGCGTTCGCACAACTGATCAGCGAACTGGAATCCGACGACTTTGCCCGCGTTCTGGGTGCGCGCTTTGACATGTCACTGCAGGGGCTGCCAACGACCATTACCGTGCGCAAGTTCTGCGAGCGCACGGACGGTAATATTCACACCGACCACAAGAGCAAGATCATCACCGTGCTGGTGTACTTCAACGAGAACTGGCAGCACAGCGAAGGCCAGCTGCGTATGCTGCGCTCGCGGCACAGCCTTGACGACTACGTGGCCGAGGTGCCGCCGCTCGGTGGTACGCTGCTGGCCTTCAAACGCACGCCGCATTCCTGGCATGGGCACAGCCGCTTCGTCGGCGAGCGACGCATGCTGCAGCTGAACTATCTCGACCGCAGTCCGCTGGCGGTGGTTGCCCAGCGCATCAGCCGCAGCGGCACGCATTTCGCGAAGAACGTTCTGGGACTGCGCTAGTGGGATAAGGCGCCATCGGGAGCTGACCCCGACCGGGGGCACAGCGCTCTTATCCGCCGCACCACCTCGTCCAGATCATCCGGTAGTGCGCCACGACTCCCGACCACTCGCGGACTCGCCGGCTGCCCCACCCAGGTGGCAAAGCCACGTGCCACCAGTTCCCGGTGAAAGGCCTCGAAATCACGGGTCACCGACACCAGGCCAAACACATCCACGCGATACAGCCCGCGGGCCAGGGTCCGCCGGGCGCGGTGCAGCAGGCCGGCGCCAGCGGGGTTGTTCAGCCAGGTGGCGACGCGCCGGCGCCACAGATCCGGCGCGCCGAATCGCCCGGCGGGAAGCGGCAGGATGGCCAGCGGCTTACCCAGCCGCAGGACTTCCACCTGCATGGAAATACTGTCGGCGGTAACGGTAAAGGCGTCCGCCGTGCCCAGCAGGGCCAGGTAGGGATTGTCTCCCGGCGCCGCATCGGCAGAAAACGTATGCAGCCGCGCCTGTGCGGGAAGATCGCGCTTCAACACCGCCACCACGTCTGCCGTGGTGCGCCGGCTCGTGGTGATCCAGGGCGTGCCGCCGGCGGCGACAACCCGCTCGGCCTCGCCGACCAGGCGGCGCGCCACCCGGGCATCCATTACGAAGGGGTTGGTCTCGCCGCCCACCAGAATCGCCACCAGCGGGCGTGGCAGTGCATCCAGGCGCGCGGCCCAGTCGCGGCTGGCGGCCTGCACGGCGGCCACGTCGACCTGCATGAACGGCAGAACGGTGGTCATCACATTGGCAAAAGGGGGCAGCTGGTTTTCACGACTGGCAACGATCAGGTCAAAGTCGCGCAGGTAGCCCGAGGGCTTGCCGACCAGCACCACGCGCGTGCGGCCGCCGCTCTGCCTGCGCACCCACAGCGCCGCCATCGAGGGCCGGCGGCCCGACGTGATAATCAGGTCTGGCCAGGGTGCGCAAAGGGCATCGGAACGCGCGGGATCGAGGTGTGACAGCGTGGGTTCAAAGCGTGGCTTGCCATATACCCACTGCGGCAGGGGCTGCAGGAACTTGCGCGCTACCGGCCAGCCCAGCGCCTCGACAATCGTTTCCACTTGCCCGTTGTCACCGCGCTTGTCGCCGAGCATCACCCAGGTGCGCTGGCTCACGTCTCAGGCTTTTGCGTCGTCGCGGCAGTAGCCGAGCTCGGGAACAATCCGCTCCCGCACCAGCGCCTCCAGCTCCTCGACCTGGTCCGGCGCAAAGTCCTCGCGATAACCGCCCACCTTGCCGCGGCGCACTTTGTAAGTGCTCGGGTCGTTGCGGTTGACCAGCTTCATGCCGCCCTGGCGGAAGGTGCCGCTGGTTTCCAGTTTCTGCAGGTTGTCAAAGGCGCCCCACTCCACCGCGGCGCGAATCTCGTCATCCGAGAACGATTCGCCAACGTGTTCGAGAATCCGCGACAGGGTCGGCACCGGGTCGTTGCGCAGGTCCTCATAACGCACCAGCAGGCCCTGGGGCAGCGCCGCTACATTGCGCGCCCAGGTATTCTGGTAATCAATGAGAAAGGGCAGGCCGATATCCGAGTGCCTGACGAAGGCCCACATCTGCACCGTCCGCCGGTCGATGGGGTTGGCAATGGCGTGGTTGATCAGCTCCTGCTTGGCGCGGGACTGGCGCTTGGTGAACTGGTGGTACCAGGACACCGCGATATCGATCGGGTTGCGGGCCAGAAACACCACCGGCTTGCGCCGCATCGGATTATCCGGCGCACCGGCCGCCAGCAGTCGGCCCACCTCGCCCTCGTAGCTGTAGCAGCCGTTGGTCGCGGCAATCCGGGGTATCGCGGGAATGCGCCGGGCAAACTCATCGGTGTTGATGAGCCTCGACTCCGGCAGGTCGTAGCGCAGCTGGTACAGCCGCGACAGCATGACCTTGAGCCAGGTATTGCCGCTCTTGGGGTGACCGATGATGAGAAAATTGGCTCTCGCCGCCTTGGCCAGCTCCAGCCGCGCCAGACCACGGCGCCGCAGGTCGACGCGCCACCGCGCCGGCAGTACTTCCGTGGGGCCAATGATAAGCGCCTTTTTGACGCCGTCGCTCAGGTTCAACATGCGTTTTCCACCGCTGGCGCACAGGCACCGCGTTAACGAAAAGCGCGGGATTATGCGGTAAACCCCGTGAAATCGCCAGTGCGCGCGGCCGCGACCAAGGCGGCGAACCACGCGACATGTTACACTCACAGCGTCAGTCCTCGGCCATCAGTATCAACGCCGCTCACATGCACTACCCGGAATCCGCATGACCCAGTCACAGCACACGCCGCTGGCGATCGTGTTCGCTCTCGGCTTCACCATGATGCTGGGCCCGTTTGCCATCGACACCTATCTCCCCGCGTTTCCCCTGATGGCGGAGACGCTCGGCGTCGACATCCAGCAGGTGTCCCTGAGTATTTCCGTTTACATGTTTGCGTTCGCAATCGGGCAGCTTGTCGGCGGTGCGCTGTCGGACAAGTTCGGCCGGCGCCGCGTGCTGACCAGCGGCCTGCTGCTGTTCGCCGGCGCCAGCTTCCTGCTGGCCCAGGTGGAATCGCTGGAGTGGCTGCTGCTCGGCCGCATGCTGCAGGCGATCGGCGGCGGCTGGACCGGCGTGTCCATTCCCGCGCTGGTGCGCGACCGGGTGCAGGGCCAGCAGGCCGCAAAACTGTTCTCCATGATCGGCCTGGTGGCCATTATCGCGCCCGCCATTGCCCCGGCCATCGGCAACCTGCTGCTGCAGTTCGGCAGCTGGGGCCTGATCTTCCAGTTTCTCGGTGTCTATGCGCTGTGCATGCTGCCCCTGCTGGCGGTGACGGCGTTTCGCAGCCCGCGACGTCCACCGCCGCAGCGCGGGGCGATGACGATCATGGCGCGCTATCTCGAGGTGCTCAGAGAGCGCCGCGCACTGCCCCATATTGGCTGGCAGACCGCGGGCTTTGGCGGCCTGATCATTTTCGTGACCTGGTCTGCCTTCATCTATCAGGTGCACTATGCGCAGTCACCGCGGGCATTCACCCTGCTGTTTGCCTGCAACATCATCACCATGTTCGCCTGCAACCTGCTGAACCGCTTCCTGCTCAACCGCATGCCGTCGCTGCAGATCCTGCGCGGTGCAACACAGGTGCAGGCGCTGGCTGCCGCCTGGCTGCTGGCGGTCGCCCTGGTCGATGGCCCCCTTCTCGCCTTTCTGCCGGGCATGATGCTCTACGCCGGCACGCTGGGGGCCATCAGCCCGAACAACCAGGCCTGTTTTCTCGAGTATTTCCCCAGCAGCAGCGGGTCGGCCGCGGCGCTCATGGGCACCGCCACCTTCGGCCTCGGCGGTCTGGCCAGCGGCCTCACCACGCTGCTGCCGCCCTCGCTGCTGACCGTCACTCTGTGCATGATGGCCTGTGCACTGGCCAGCCTGTGGTTCATGGCCTTGCGTGGCAGGGAGAGTGATGCGGCGCTGGAGGCAAGGGGCGCAACGTAAGGTGCGGTGTTCGAAAGCATCAGTTCACATCACATCTGCTATTATGTCCTGCGCGGCAATCAGGCAAGCATCGGAGGAGCCCTCTTGAGCGCCGGCACATCAGTGCCCACCACTAGAAGCCTGTCCACAGCCGATAGAGGCCTACATGGAATCACCGGCAAGAAACGAGATCCATAACGAAAGCGTATTGCTCGGTGCACTCGCTGAACTCGCTGCTGAGAATGCAGATATTGCGGTGCTTTGGCTGTATGGCTCCCGAGCCACGGGACATGCCACGGCCATCAGCGATATCGACCTCGCGATAGCCTTTGAACGACACGATGAAAGCGCCTGGGAGCACAGGCTGCGTCCAGAAATCCTGGCACTTGAATGGGCACATTCACTCGAACTGCCGTCGAGCCAACTCACTATCGTCGATATCAATACCGCCCCAATTCATCTCGCCCTGAATATCATAAAGGCCGACCATGTCCTGTACGTCAGGGACCCTTCGAGGCTGGCGCGTGAAGAGAATCGCATCAGCTCAATCTGGGAAATCGACCATCTGTATGAACAACGTCAAGCTGGATAGTGTCTATGCTCAGTCTGTCAGCTCGCATCTGTCCCAGCTTGCGGAAGAACTGACAGGGCTGGAAAAAATTGCCCGTGATCGTCACCTGTCCCAATATGAATACCGGGCTGCGGAGCGCTGCCTCCAGCTTCTTATTGAAGCCACGATCGGAGTTGCCAAGCAGGCGCTACGCGCGCAGGGCTTGGCCTTGCCGCTGGAAGCTCGAGATGCCTTTGGGAAGCTACGCCTGTCCGGCGCAGACAAGACAACTGTAGATTGGAACAGGGTTGTTGGCATGCGCAACGCCCTGGTGCACGACTACCTCAACCTTGACCCTGAGCGAATCACGGAGGTTTTGCGCAGCGGTAAATATCGGGAGTTGCTGAGTTTCTGCGACCAGTTCCTCCCGCACTGACCGCAGCAGCTGCGCTACAATCCCCCCCGATGATCATAGACCGCTACCTGAGTCGCGAAATCCTGCGCCCCTTTGCCGTCGGCCTCGGCCTGCTGGTACTGGTGTTCGTGGGCTTTTCCCTGGCGCGGCAGCTGTCCTTTGCCGCGGCGGGCCAGGTCGACCTGTTCACTGCCCTCAAGCTGGTGGCGCTGAACACCCTGGTCACGCTGGAAATCCTGCTGCCCTCAGCCCTGTTTTTCTCGGTGCTTGCCGCGCTCGGCAAACTGTACCGGGATGCGGAGATGAACGCCCTGTTTGCCGCCGGCGTCAGCCCCATGCGCGTTATGGAATCGGTGTTCAAGTTCGCGGTGATTTTCGCGATCATCACCGGGGTGATTTCGATCGCCGGCCGCCCCTGGGCCTTTCGCGAGAGCTACCGGCTGGAGGCGCAGGCCGCAGCAGAGTTCGACCTGCGAAAAATGGCCACGGGCGAATTCGTCACCATGGGCAACAGCGACTACGTGTTCATCGCCGACGGTCTTGACCTTGAGCAGGGCATCCACGAAGGCGTGTTCCTGCAGAAGCTGCACCGCGGCGGCGAGCGCTCGGAGCTGATTTACGCCGAGTCCGCCGCGCTGCCCATGCTGAACCCGAACGAACCCTTCACCGCGCAGTTCTTCCGCGGCTTTCACTACCTGCTGGACAATCGCGACACGCTGGACGTCACCACAGAGTTCGAGACACTTACCATTCGCCTGCCGGCCACCGAAGCGCAGGAGCGCTACCGGCGCAAAGCGGAGTCGATGCAGGCGCTGGCGCTGTCGGGCGATCCCAAAGACACGGCGGAGTACCAGTGGCGACTGACCACGCCGCTGGCCACGCTGCTGCTGGCGCTGATCGCGGCACCGCTGGCGCGCTCGAATCCGCGGGAGCCGCGCACGCGCAGCTTTTTTATTGCCATCACCACCTATATTGCCCTGTTCAGCCTCACCAGCATGGTGAAAACCTGGATCGAACAGGAGCGCATCGGCGCCTTCCCGGGGCTCTGGGGCGGCTATGCGCTATTCCTGATCCTGCTGGTGCTGCTGCTTTATCCGCCGCGCCTGCGCCGGCGACCACCGCGTGACGCGACGGACAAGGCATGACGGTTCTCACCCGCTACCTGGCCATGACGCTGCTGCGCGGCTGGCTGACCACCTTTCTGGTCATCGCTGCCGTATTTGGTCTCCTCGGTTTTATTGGCGAGCTGGATGCCGCGGTGGGCGACTATCGCGCACCGGCCATCGGCCTGTACACGCTGATGATTCTGCCGCAGCAGCTGATCAGCCTGGCTCCGGTCATCATGCTGCTGGGGACAATCATTGCCATGGCCGGTCTGCAGCGTGGCAGTGAGCTCACGGTGATCAGCTGTGCTGGCGTGCCGCCGCGACAGCTGCTGGCCGCCATCTCCGTCCCCACCGCTGCCCTTATGCTGGTGCTCTGGGTCGCGATGGAATACGTGACGCCGGCACTGCACCAGCGCGCCGAAGAGCTGCGTCTCGATCTGCGTTACGACAATGCCCACCGACTGCCCTCCGGTGGCCTGTGGTCTAAAAGTGGCCGGCGCTACATTCACCTGGGCGCCATGACGGATGACGGCCAGCCGGCGGATATCGATCTCTACGAGTTCGGTGAGAACGGGCAGCTGCAGCGCGCCGTGCGCGGGGAAACCGCCCGGGTGGGCGCTGACCGCACCTGGGAATTCAATCAGGTGATGGAAAAGCGCCTGGTGGACAATACCCTGGCAACCTCGCGCACAGACTCACTGGCCATCGATAACCTGTGGGCGGCGCGCGAGCTGCCGGTGATCTCGCTGTCCCAGGACAGCATGCGCCTGTCGGTGCTGCTCAGTTACGGCGGCTACCTGGCCGACAACGAACGCGACGCCAAGCAGTACCTCAGCACGTTCTGGCAGCGCCTGACCATGCCGCTCACCGTCGCTGCCATGATTCTGCTGGCAACGCCGGTAAGCGCGGGGGTGGGCTCACAGCGCGGCGGCAACTTCGGCGCCACACTGGCCATCGGCGCGGTCATCGGCATCGGCTTTTATCTGGGCTCGCAGATTCTGTTTGCCCTGGGGCAGCTGTTCAACCTGAGCCAGCCGCTGGTGGCACTGGCGCCGACCGCGATCATCAGCGCCGTTGCCTGGCTGCTATTCAAACGCATGCACTGGTAAGATGCGTCCGCGCCCGGCGGCGCCGCGACCCACGCAGCAAACGGATTGTCCATGCGACTGATGCTCAGCTTTTTCCGCGCCTATCGCGGACCCACTCTGCTCATGCTGCTGGCGCTGCTGCTGTCGGGTCTGGCCGAGGGCATTGGCCTGTCGGCGCTGCTGCCGGCGCTGAATATCGCCCTCGGCACCGGGCGCATGGACACCGGCGCAGCGGACCTGTCGGGCTACGAGGCGGTGATTGTGGAGACGCTGAACAGCCTCGGCATCGCCACCACCCTGGGCAACATGCTGCTGCTGGTGCTGCTCGGCATTTTCTTCAAGAGCGTTTTCCTGCTGCTGGCGCAGCGCCAGGTGGGCTACACCGCCGCCCAGGTGGGCACCGACCTGCGCCTGAACATGCTGCGCGCCATTCTGCGCAGCCGCTGGGAGTACTTTCTGCACCAGCCGGCGGGACGCCTGACCAACGCCCTCGCCACGGAGGCGGAGCGCTCGTCCCAGTCCTTTGTCCACGGCGCCACCGCCATCACCTTCCTGATCCAGTCCATGATCTATGGCGCCGTGGCCTTTGCGCTGTCCTGGAAGGCCTCGCTGGTCGCCATTGTCGCCGGCGCTATCGTTATCGGCCTGTCGCACTTTCTGGTGCGCATCACCCGCCGCGCCGGCCGGCGCCAGACCCACCTGCTCACTTCACTCATCGGCAACCTCACCGATATCCTGGCCTCGGTGAAGGCGATGAAAGCGATGGCGCGAGAAGGCCAGGCGGATCGCGTGCTGGCCAGTGATACCGGCAAGCTGAACAAGGCACTCAGGCGTCAGGTCATTGCCGCGGCGGGGCTGAACGCGGGCCAGGAGCTCATGTTCGCCGGCTTCATCTGTCTCGGCATTTACGTCGCGCTCGGCATCTATGACATGGAGCTGCCCACGGTCATGGTGCTGGTAGTAGCGTTGGGCCGGGCCTTTTCCTTTCTCGGCAAGGTGCAGAAGCAGTACCAGAAGCTGGTGCAGGGCGAGAGCGCCTACTGGGCCATGCTCGACAGCATCGACGAGGCCCGGGACGCGGCGGAGAGTGCCGGCGGCGCCGCGCCGCCGATGCTGTCAGAGGGTATTCGCTTCGACGGCGTCGACTTTCGCTACGGCGACAATGCGCCTGTCTTCGAGGACTTGACGCTCGACATCCGCGCCGGCCGGCTGACCACGCTGGTCGGCCCCTCGGGCACCGGCAAGACCACGCTGGTCGATCTCGTCATCGGCCTGCTGCAGCCCACGCGGGGGGCGATCCGCGCCGACGGCGAAGCGCTGTCCGGGCTCGACCTGCGCGCCTGGCGCCGGCAGATCGGTTACGTCCCCCAGGACACAGTGCTGCTGCACAGCAGCATTCGCGACAACATCACCCTCGGCGATCCGGACCTGACCCCGGCGGCGGTGGCGCAGGCATTGCGCGATGCCGGCGCCTGGGACTTCATCCAGGCGCTGCCCGATGGCGTCGATACCGTGGTCGGCGAGCGCGGCGGCAAGCTGTCCGGTGGACAGCGCCAGCGGGTGGTGATCGCCCGCGCCCTGATCAACCAGCCGCAGCTGCTTATTCTGGACGAGGCCACCAGCGCCCTTGACCCGGAAAGCGAGCAGGCGGTGCGCCAGACGATGGAAGCCCTGAAAGGGCGCATCACCCTGCTGGCCATTTCCCACAACCGCGGCATGGTGGAGGCGGCGGACTGCGTTTATCGACTGCGCGACGGCCGCGCCGAGCGAGCCAGCGCCGAGGAGCTTGCCTGAACGCAGCGGGCCTTGCCGCAGTAGGCGAGCCCGCTGCAGCGCGTCGACGCCGCTATCGCCTCACGGGTCAGACCGGTCTTTGACCAGCGCTTCAATACGCGCCAGCGCGCGCTGCATGTCGCGCGTACTGAGAGCGCCCGGCGCGTCTGGATTGCCCGCCGTCACAAGCGTGTCGGGCGCAGCGTCATCCTCGCGGCCCCCGGCCTCGCTGCCACCGAGGGACAGCACGCCCATCTGCAGCCAGCGTGCCCGCCCGCCGTCCGCGAGCCCGCGGTGCACCAGAGAGATATCGCGGCTCCAGGCATCGGGAAACCAGCGGATCAGCTGGGCGAACAGTGCAGCGCCGAGGCGCCAGTCGCGCGGCCCATCCGCCGGCATATCTGCCAGAGCAACGTCACCGCCGGCGTGACGTGCTGCATCGCGGCGCATGCCGCCGCTGTCGAACATGAACACGGGACGGCCGGTGGCGCAGGTTTCGGACAGCATTGCGATGCTGTCCGCGCTGACCACGAACGCATCCGCAAGAGCGAGAATCCCCGGGTAAGGATTACCCCTGCATTCGCCGGCACCCTGGGCGGCGCTCCCACCGCGACGCCCAGCGCTACGGTCGCTGCCGCGCTCCGACCAGCAGTAAAGCTCATGCGGGCAGGTTGCCGACGCGGCAGCCAGCCGCTGCTGCAGCCGCGCATTCACCGACGGCGCCGTGCGCGCGCTGGTGGCGATCAGCAGCGATCCGCCACAGCGCGTTGCCGCCGCCATCGCCTGATCCAGCAGCCGGTCGGCGGCCCGTGGTCCGAGCGTGTAGGGACCGCTGTCGCCTCCCACCAGCACACCGATCCATGGTCGCGGCAGCCGCGCAAACTGCGGCTCCCAGGTGGCGGCACTGCGCGCGAGCCCCTCGGCCGCGAGATCGTGCAGCGTGAGGTCATTGTGCAGCACATTGCGGTGCGCAGGCACCCGGTACTGCGGCGTGGTGACGAGAAGATCGAAGTCCCGCAGTCGCCCCCAGGGCCGGCCCACGTGCACGTAGCGGGTGTGGCCGCCGGAGGCCCGCCGCAGCCAGCGGCCCACCGGCTCGTTGCGCACGCCGGCTGTGATGACGAGATCGGGCCAGGGTGCGGACAGCTTCTGTCGGTCCGCGCGCTGCACGCCGGCCAGCGACGCCAAACGCAGCAGGTGCGGCCAGAACACGCCCTGCCGGTAGCCCAGCTGCAGCGTCCGGCAGGGCCAGCCGAGGGCGTCGGATGCCGCCGTCGCGAGGGCGCGCACCTGCCGCCGCTCGCCTGCCCGGTAAGCGTCGATTAACCAAATGGCTGGCATTCAAAGGCGTCCGTGGGTATAGTTTCCGGCGTGGAATCTAGCGCCTGGGGGGCGCTGGCGCAAGGAGAGTCTGGGTGGCGACGTTCGGGAAAAAGGCCGTAAACGACAACGAATCGGGGTACCAGACCTACCTCGCGTTCCTGTGTGAACTGCTGCAGAAGCACAACCGCCGGCAGGTGACCATCAGCGAATCGACCGGTCTGGTCACGGATCTGGGCCTCAGCTCGCTGGAAGTCATGGAGCTGATCGAGCAGACAGAAGACCACTTCGATATCTCTATCCCGCTGAATATCCTCCCGGACGTGAACACCGTATCGGATCTGGCGCAGAAAATTCAGCAGCTCAGAGACTGAGCACGGCACCACCGAAAAGCGATTACCCTGGCACACCGACACAACGCGGTAACTGGCATGCTGTTTGACAAATTCCAGGCGATGGCCGACTTCCAGACCGAGCTCTCGCGCCGGGACGTCAAGCCCTTCGGCGCCATCACCGACAAAGTGATCTCCGCCACCGAGGGCGTGGTGCAGGGCCGGCGGGTCATACTTGCCGGCACCAACAACTACCTGGGCCTGTCCTACGATCCACGCTGCATCGAGGCATCCCAGGCCGCCGCGGCCCACTGGGGCACCGGCACCACCGGCTCGCGCCTGGCCAACGGCAGTTTTGCCGAGCACGTGGCGCTCGAGACCGAAATGGCCGATTTCTACGGCGTTGGCCAGGCCATCGTGTTCTCCACCGGCTACGCCGCCACCATGGGCATGTGCGCCACCGTCGCCGGCCCCGACGACGTCATCCTGCTGGATGCCGACAGCCACTCCAGCATCTATTCCGGGGTCAAGCTCAGCGGCGCCGAGATCATCCGCTACCGCCACAGCAGCCCCGACGACTTGGCAAAACGCCTGCGACGCCTGGGCGATCGCGCCGGCCGCACCCTGGTGATTGCCGAGGGCATTTATAGCATGCTCGGCGACGTGGCCCCGCTGCAGGAGATAGCCGCCATCAAGCGCGAATACGGGGCCTACCTGCTGGTGGACGAAGCACACTCCATGGGCGTGCTCGGCGAGACTGGCCGCGGCGCAGCGCAGGCAGCGGGTATTGAGGACGACGTGGACTTCATTGTCGGCACCTTCAGTAAAAGTCTAGGCGCCGTAGGCGGCTTCGCCATCAGCCGCCACGCCATTCTGGATACCATCCGCTACTGCATTCGCGCCTACATTTTTACCGCCTCGTCATCGCCCTCCGTGGTGGCCTCGGTGCGGCAGGCACTGCGCATTGTGCGCGAGGAACCCGAGCGGCGGGAGCGCCTGTGGGATAACGCCGCGCGCCTGTACCACGGTCTGCGCGAGCTCGGCCTGCCGGTGGGTCCGGCGGTCAGCCCCGTGGTTGCGGTGGAGTTCACCGATCGCGAGCAGGCCATCGCCGCCTGGTACCAGCTGTTCAAGAGCGGCGTTTACGTCAATCTCGTGGTGCCACCGGCATCGCCCTCCACCAATTTCCTTCTGCGCAACAGCATGAGCGCGGCGCACACGCCGCAGCAGATCGACCGCATCATCACGGCCTATCGCGCTCTGCTCGACGCCGGGCTGGCAACGCCGAGAAACGCTGCCTGATGGCTCGCCTGGTTATTACCGGCAACGGCCCGCTGCGTGGCGAGGTAAGGATTGCCGGCGCCAAGAACGCGGCGCTGCCGGTGCTCGCCGCGGGACTGCTCAGCGCCGAGCCGCTGCAGGTGAGCAATGTCCCCGGCGTGCGCGACATCGACACCGCCATCCGCCTGCT
Organism: uncultured Alteromonadaceae bacterium; assembly: GCA_964613795.1. GTDB lineage: Bacteria > Pseudomonadota > Gammaproteobacteria > Pseudomonadales > Halieaceae > Chromatocurvus. The sequence continues at coordinate 29,219 of CAZTJR010000023.1, forward strand.
GGAGCTGCTGGGCTGCGTGGTAAAACGCGATGACGACAGCGTAGACATCGACAGCAGCGGCGTGAACAACGTGCGCGCCCCCTATGAGCTGGTCAAGACCATGCGCGGCGCGGTGCTGTTGCTGGGTCCGCTGCTGGCGCGCTTCGGCGAGGCAGACGTGTCACTGCCGGGCGGCTGCGCCATCGGCGAGCGACCGGTGAACGAGCACATCGAGGGCCTGCGCGCCATGGGCGCGGAAATCACCATCGACAGCGGCTACATCAAAGCCAGAGCCTCGCGGCTGAAAGGCTGCCGCTATGCCTTCGATATCCCGTCGGTCACCGGCACCGAAAACCTGCTGATGGCCGCCACCCTGGCCGAGGGCGATACCGAGCTGGAGAACGCCGCCATGGAGCCGGAGGTGGCCGACCTGGCACGGTTGCTTAACGGCATGGGCGCGCGTATCCAGGGAGCCGGCACCAGCGTTATCCGCATCCGCGGGGTCGAGACGCTGCACGGCACGCGCCATGCGGTGCCGCCGGATCGCATTGAAACCGGGACCTTTCTCGCCGCCACCGCCGCCACCCGCGGCAAGGTCACGCTGCGCAATACCGACCCCTCGTTCCTGCTGCATGTGCTGACCAAGATGCAGGCAGCGGGCGTCGGGCTCACCTGGGGCGACGACTGGATAGAAGTCGACAGTGAGAACACGCGCTGCCGGGCCATGAATATCTCTACCGCACCCTACCCGGCCTTCCCCACCGATCTGCAGGCCCAGTTCATGGCACTGAATGCCCTCGCCGACGGCGTGGCAACAGTGGTTGAGAACATCTTCGAGAATCGTTTCATGCACGTGGCCGAGCTGCGCCGCATGGGCGCGGACATCGAGCTGCAGGGCAATACCGCCATCGTGCGCGGCCGCGAGCGCCTGCAGGGAGCGCCGGTCATGGCCACCGACCTGCGTGCCTCCGCCTGCCTGGTGATCGCGGCGCTGGCGGCAGAGGGCGATACCACCATCGATCGCATCTACCACCTCGACCGCGGCTACGCCGGCATCGACGACAAGCTGGCCCGTCTCGGCGGCATTATCCGGCGGGTCTGATGACCGGTGACAGCGAGCTTGCCTTTGTCCATTTCAGTGACCCCCATCTGACGGCGCTGCCGTTTTCATGGGCCGACGTCTCGGCGGGATCTGACCCGAGAGGGGCCAACCGCATCAAGCGGCGCCTGAGCCACCTGTCCTGGCAGCGCAAGCGGCGCTTCGAACATCGCCACGAGGTGCTGGCGCTGCTGGTGGCGCATATCCGGCAGGCCGGTCCCGCACAGATCCTGCTCACCGGTGACCTCACTCACATCGGGCTGGAGGACGAATTTCGCGAAGCGGCGCAGTGGCTGCGAGCGCTGGCCTCGCCGCAGAACCTCGCTCTGGTGCCCGGCAACCACGACGCCACCGCCAATGACAGTCGGCGGTTCCAGCGCGAGCACTGGGCCGGTTACCTGCGCGGCGACGACGGCAGCGACAGCTGGCCGTCGCTGCGCGTGCGCCAGGGCGTTGCCTTTATCGGTCTCGATTCCGCTGTGGTAACGCCGCCCCTGCTGGCCGCCGGCCGCGTCGGCCACGATCAGCGCCAGCGCCTGGACCGGCTGCTGCGCGACTGCCAGGCCCGGGGGCTGTTCCGCGTTGTCTACCTGCACCACTGCCCGCTGCCGGGACTGGAGAAATGGCGCAAACGGCTGACGGATGCAGCGCCACTGCGCGACACCCTCACGCAGGCCGGCGTCGAACTTGTGCTGCACGGCCACGGCCATCGCTATCACCAGCACGACCTGCCGACAGCCACCGGCACTGCCCGGGTGCTCGCCGCCCCCTCGGCATCGGCCCGCGGTCTTCACGGCAAGGACGTTGCGGCCTGCAACGCCTTCTCCCTCGGCAGTGCGGCAGACGGCACGCGGACGCTGCGGCTCACGCGCTGGGGACTCAACGCGGCCGAAAGCGCAATGGCCGTGATTGACCAGGCTAGCTGGCGTTATCCTTCAATGAGTCCTGCACCAGATCCAGATCCGCAATAGAGTCCACGTCGATCGAGGCATTCGCATAAGGCAGAATAACCGCGCGGATACGCAGACCCAGCCGCTTGCCCAGCTTGGCCAGCGCCTCGTCCAGCGGCAGCAGACCCAGCCGGTAACGAATCACCGCCCACCAACCGAGCATGCCAATAACCCGCAGGGGCTTCTTGCGCTGCTGCTCAATGCGCCGCCAGAAGTCGGCCACGCTGCGGCCCTCCGGCGTCAGGAAAGCAAACAGGTTACAGCCGCAGAACTCGCCGTCACTGAAACGCAGCACCGTCTTGCGCATGTTCGGATAGGTTTCCTGCACCAGCGCGTAGGGCGCGAGGCCCACGGTGACATCGACATCATCAGCCAGACTCTGGCGCCCGAAGGCATCCACCATCTCGGCGGTCAGCAGCGGGTGATCCGCGGTAGTGAGCAGCACCGGCTGGTCGCTGTCGATATGCTGCATCACGCTGTAGGCACTGGTGCACGGCGATGCGCCCGGGGGCTGCCAGTCGAGGCTGCCCTCGTTGATCCAGACGCGCAGATCGGGGGCGCTGTCGACGGCCGACTGCTCCGGTCCGGCGAGAATCATGCGCTCGACAATGCGCGACTGGCGCAGCGCCCGCAGCACGCGGTACACCATTGGTTCACCGCCGATCTCAATCAGGGCCTTGCAGCCACTGCTGGAGCGACTGGCCAGGGCATCGCTCTTGTTGCGGTCCCCCGCCAGTACAATGGCGGTCATGCGGTGGCTGTCGATATCGAGTTGCATGGGTCCCTACAGGTCCTTTTCGTAGACGCGGTAACGCTTGTAGGCCTCACCGCCGATGGTTTCGATGATATTGCGCATGCCGTCGTTGTCCTCGAGGATCCAGCTCATTTCCACCTCGGTCACACCGCGGGCATGCAGCGGCTTGCGAACCGCGTCGATGACCATGAAGGCCAGCGCCGGGCCCAGCCGGGAGTGCTGGAAGGCCTGCTTGACGCCCATCAGCGGCACACGGGCGGAGCGCGGGTGACGAACCTTGAGACGCCACAGCAGCTTCGCCCAGCCGAAGGGCAGCAGGCGCCCGTTCAGATCGCGGGCCGCCTCATTGATATTCGGCAGCGCGACAATAAAGGCTACCGGCTCGCCATCCACCTCCGCTATCTGCAGGTAGTCGGCGGGCAGCAGCTTCGCCAGTGAGCTCACCGTATGGCGCCACTCCTCGCGATCCAGCGGCACGAAGCCCCAGTTATCCGCCCAGGCGTCGTTGAAGATTTCGCGCAGCGTATCGGCCTCGGCCATGAGCTGACGCCGGCGCAGCGTGCGCACCGTGACCCGGGGCGCGGCGTGGCGGGCCAGCCGGGTCATGACCCGGGGCGCGGTAAAGTCGGGTCGGATGCGGTAGGCCAGCAGCTCGCGCACGCCGACAAAGCCGGCCGCCTCCAGCGCATCGCCATACCAGGGCTTGGCGTGGCCCATCATGACACTGGGCGGTGTCTCAAAGCCCGCCACCAGCAGACCCACCTCGTCGTTGATGTGCAGGTTCAGTGGGCCGCGTACGCGCTGCATGCCCTGGCTGCGCAGCCAGTCGCTGGCAGTTGCCAGCAGCTGGCGCAGCGTCGCGTCGCTATCTGCCTCGAGCATGCCGAAATAACCGAGACCCGCCTGCGGCTCCAGCTGATCGATCTGCGCGCTGATGCGGCCCACCACCTGGCCCTGCCGGTGCGCTGTCCAGGCCTGCCAGCGCGCGTGGCTGGCATAGTGCGAGTCGGGCGCAAAGCGCGAGCGCTGCTCCACCGCCAATGGGGCAATCCAGGCCGGATCGTCGCGGTAGAGCGCCTGGGGACAGCGAATGAAGTCGTCGAGCTGCCCACGCGACATGACTGGCACCACATCCGGCACTGCCTGTTCCCGCTCCGTCACTCGCCCCCCTGCGTCCCTGGTCATAGTACTCCGGCTGCCGAGTATACCGGCAGAATCCGCCGTTTTCGCGCGGCCCGCCACAAAAGCCCTGGCGGCGCCCGCGCACCGCCGCATGACCAAGGTCAGGCCTGGCTGGACGCGTCACCGATAGGTCATTGACTGGCTTGGTATTTTTACCTTTTTACAGAAACGGCCGAGATGTTACTATGCAGCGCAAAAAGGGGGACGTGCACCCGCTTGTGCACACAACGGGAGAGGGATCTTTTGCATATCGCGGCCACACCTACCGAACACGCACTGCCTTTCCGGGCAGGCGACTTCGCGACTCTCACCGAGGCACTCGACTACGCCAGCGGCGGTGACACCGGATTCAATTTCTACACGGGTCGCGGGCATATCTACGCCACCCTGCCCTTCGCCACGCTGCGCAGGGAGGCCATCACGCTTGCGCGGCAGCTGCTTACCCTGGGCCTGTCATCGGGTGACCGGGTGGCGCTGGTCGCAGAAACCGACCCGCACTTCGTGCGCTTTTTTTACGCCTGCCAGTACGCGGGGCTGATACCGGTTGCCCTGCCGGCATCGGTCAAGCTCGGCGGCCATGAAACCTATGTCGCACAGCTGCGTCGCCTGCTCGAAGCCAGCGACGCCGCTGTCGCCATCGCCTCTGAGGGCTATCTGGGCTTTCTCACCGAGGCGGCAGAGGGCCACGGTCTGCTGAGGGTCGACACGCCCGACGCGTTTTATGCACTGCCCGTCGATACGGACATGGCGCTTCCCGACGTCGCCCCCGGCGATATTGCCTATCTGCAGTACACCTCCGGCAGCACGCGCTTCCCTCGCGGCGTCATCATCCGCCACGAAACGGCCATGGCCAATCTGCAGGGCATCATCCAGCACGGACTCGACATCACCGGCAGCGACCGCCTTATGTCCTGGCTGCCCTTTTATCACGACATGGGACTGGTGGGCTTTGTGCTGACGCCGGCGGCCGCGCAGATCTCCGTGGATTACCTCGACACCCGGGAATTCGCCATGCGCCCGCGGCAGTGGCTGAAAATGATGACCCAGTCAAAGGCCACTATTTCCTTCGCCCCCAGCTTCGGCTACGACCTTTGCGCGCGCCGCGTGCGCGAGAGCGACCTGGCGGCTTACGACCTCAGGCACTGGCGGGCGGCGGGCATTGGCGCGGAAATGATCCGCCCGCGCACCCTGGAATTCTTTGCCGAGATGCTCGCGCCCTGCGGCTTTGACCGCCGGGCCTTCGTCGCCTGCTATGGCATGGCCGAGTGCACCCTCGGCGTCAGCTTCTCGCCGCTGCAGTCGGGCTACACCACGCACCACATCGACAGCGATCACCTCGCTGACCACCACGAGGCCGTGCTGATGGACGCGAGTGTGAGCGACGGTCGCGGCCGCCATTTCGTTAACTGCGGCGTGCCGCTGCCGAGCTTCGAGGTTGAAATCCGCGACGTCGACGGCAGGGCCCTGCCGGACTGGAAGTCCGGCGTCATTCACCTGCGTGGTCCCAGCGTGATGTCGGGCTATTACAACCTGCCGGAGGAAACCGACGACGCCCTTTGCGGTGACGGCTGGCTGAACACCGGCGATATTGGTTACCTCGCCGACGGCGTACTCACCATCACCGGACGCAAGAAGGACCTGATCATAATCCACGGCCGCAATATCTGGCCGCAGGACCTCGAGCATCTTGCGGAAAGCCTGCCGGAAGTCCGCGTCGGCGACGCCCTTGCCTTTTCTGCACCGGACCACGAGGGCGAGGAAATGTGCGTGCTGGTGGTGCAGTGCCGCGACACTGACCCTAACCGCCGCCACAGCCTGGTGCGCCGCCTGACCGCCATGCTGCGCCAGGAGCTGGGGCTGGACTGCTATGTCCGGCTGGTGCCGGTACACTCGCTGCCGCGCACCTCTTCAGGCAAGCTGTCGCGGGCCAAGGCCCGCCTCGACTTCATTGCCGAGCACGATGCCGACGAGCTGGGCGCTGTAGCCGAAGAGCTGCGCCTGCGCGTCGCATCCGCCTGAGCATCGCCGCGCCGCTGCCATCGGACATCACCATCGCCCTGACCGGGGGGACCGGTTTTATTGGCCAGGCCATTGCCCGGGCGCTGCGGCAGCGCAGGCACCGTGTGCGCGTACTGGTGCGACAGCCCTCTGCCGCCGATGCCCTGGACGCCCTGGGCTGTGAGCGCGTGCCGGGCAGTCTGGAGGACCGCGACGCCCTGGCTCAGCTCACGGACGGCGCCGACTGCGTGATCCACTGCGCCGGCGTGGTTCGCGGCGGTCGCTACGCACACTTTCACCAGGGCAACGTCAACGGCAGCGTCAACCTGTTTGAACGCCTTGCCGCCAGCAGCCACCCGGCGCGGGTCATCTTCTTCAGCTCCCTGGCCGCCCGTGAACCCCAGCTGTCCTGGTACGCCCGCAGCAAGTTCGCCGCCGAGCAGGCACTGCTCAACATGGCGCCGGCACAGGTGCCCTTTGAGTGGACCGTGCTGCGTCCACCCGCGGTCTATGGCCCGGGGGACCGGGAAATGCTGCCGCTGTTCCGTCTGATGGCGCGCCGCGGCATTGCCCCGCTTCCCGGCAGCGCGCAGGCGCGGGTGTCACTGCTGCATATCGATGATCTGGTGGCGGCAGCGCTGGCAATTATCGACAGCCCGAACAGCAGCGGCCAGATCCTGCCGCTGCACGATGGCCATAGCGGCGGCTACAGCTGGCAGGAGATCGCCGATACCGCCAGCCGGGCCTGGGGACGGCCCGTGGCACTGCGCCCGGTGCCGTCGCCGCTGCTGAACCTGGTCGCCCGCAACAACCAGCGTCTCGCCCGCCTGACGGGCCGCGCGCCCATGCTGACGCCGTCGAAGCTGCGCGAGCTGCGGCACGACAACTGGACCTGTGACAATACGGCCATCCAGAGTGCATGCGACTGGCAGCCGCGCATCGGCCTCGCGGCCGGCCTCGCGGCCCTGACCGGGGCGGTGACCTGAGTCGATGGCGGAGTTCATTCTCGGCAGTCCCCTGAAGTCGCTGGCGCGGCGCCTGCCACGGCTTCGGCGGGCCCTGTGGCGACTCGATGAAGGCTTCATTCGCCTGCTGCTGGCCCTGCTGCGGCGTCTGCCGGTGGACCGCGCATCGCGCATGGGCAGTCGTCTGGGGGGACTGATCGGGCCGCTCTTGCGCAATAAAAGTCGGCTGCTGAGAGAAAACCTGGCCATCGCCTTTCCCGATCTCCCACGCCGGGAGCTCGACGCCCTGGTGCGCGACTGCTGGCGTCAGAGCGGGCGCATTCTCGCGGAATATCCCCACCTGGAGCAGCTGACCACAGACACAGCGCGCTTTGAGCTGGACACGCGCCTGTGCGACCCGGCGGCGCTACAGCCCTGCATCGTGCTGTCGGCCCACCTCAGCAACTGGGAGGTCATCGGCATCGCCCTGCACCAGCTGGGCGTGCCTCACATGGCACTGTATGCACCGCCGAGCAATCCACACATCAATCGCATGCTGCACGATTCCCGCGCCGCCATGGGCTGCCAGCTGCTGCCGCGGGACAACAGCGCGCGACGACTGCTGCGTGCGATGAAAGACGGCAATTCCGCCGCCATGGCAGTGGACCGGCGCGTGGATGAGGGGACGGATATCACGTTCTTCGGCCAGCCCAAGCCGAGCACGCTGATGCCCGCGCGACTGGCGGCGAAACAGGGCTATGCGGTTATCCCCACGCGGGTGCAGCGACTGCAGGATGCGCGCTTTCGCGTCACATTCTATCCGCCCATAACGCCCGCGGATGTCAACGCCGATGAGCGCGAGTGCGCCATCGACATCATGCAGCAGCTGCACCGGCAGTTCGAACGCTGGATTCGCGAGCAGCCCGCGGAGTGGCTGTGCTCCAAACGACTGTGGCCCCGGGGGACGAGCGCGGCAGACGGTACTAATGCCGCGGGTCATGCAGTGCAAAGCACCGGCGCGACACGCTACAATAAGACGTCCTGAATGCTGACCCGCGACAATGCCATGGCGACCGAGACACCCCACCAGTCCATCCGCCTGTTCGAGAACGACCTGCTCGAGCGGCTGTCGCACGTGCACCCGATTACCCCGCTGCTGTTCTGGGGGCCGGTGGCGACATGGCTGCTGTGGCGCGGCGCGGCGGGGCATGATCTGGGCGCGGGCACGCTTGCCCTGCTGGCCATTGCCGGCCTTGTCACCTGGACCTTCACCGAGTACCTGCTGCATCGCTTCCTGTTTCATTTCCCCGCGCGCAGCCGTCTGGGCAAATGGCTGGTGTTCCTGTTTCACGGCAACCACCACGACGACCCGAAGGACAAGACCCGCCTGGTGATGCCGCCCGCTGGCGCCATTCCCATTATGGCGGTGCTCTATCTGCTGTTCAGCGCGCTGCTGCCGGCGGCCTGGCTGGATGCCTTCAGCGCCTTCTTTATAGTCGGTTACCTGGTGTACGACTACATTCACTATGCCAGCCACCACTTTCCCATGCGCAACCGGGTGGCGAAATCTCTCAAGCACTACCACCTCAAGCACCACTTCTCCGGCCAGGGCGGACGCTATGGCGTCAGCAGCCCGCTATGGGACTGGGTGTTCGGCACCCGGCCCACCGAGACGCCCCGCGGCAGCCGCTGAGAACCGGTGGCGCAGTACTACCTTATTCCCAAATCGCTGGCGACGCGCTTTCCGCCGCTCGGCCGACTGGCACAGCAGATCGAGGCACGGTTTTTCCAGGCACTGTTCTGGTGTGTGCAGCGCCTGTCGCCGGAGCGCGCCACCCAGGTAGCCCGCGCGCTGTTCGGTCGCTTCGGCCCCCTGTCCGACAAAGCCCGCAAGGCCGACGCCAATCTCGCCGTGGCCTTTCCCGAGCGCGACGCCCGCTGGCGGCGCGATACGGTGCGCGAGATCTTCCGCTCACTGGGCGAGTCCGCCGCCGAACTGATCAAGCTGGAGCAGATCTGGCAGGAGCGCGCGCAGCGCATCCGCTTCAGCATCGATCCGCAGACCAGGACAGTGATGGATCGCGGCCAGCCCATCGTGTTCGTCTGCGCCCATGTCGGCGCCTGGCAGCTCACCAACCTCATTGCGCGCCACGCCGGGCTGAGCGTCTCCACGGTGATTGCACCCGAGTCCAATCCGCTGATGCACCGCTCCCTGCAGCGCCTGCGCAGCGCCTTCGGCGTCGGCCTGATTGCCACCGACGCCGGCGTGCGCCCGCTGATGCGCGAGCTGAAGGCCGGCCGCTGCATCGGCCTGGCCACCGATACACGCCTGAATACCGGCACGCTGCTGCCCTTCTTCGGCCGCGAGGCCCTGACCAACACCACCGCCGCACGCCTGGCGCTGAGCACCGGGGCGGCGCTGGTGCCCATCCACTGCGAGCGGCTGGGAGGGGCGCATTTTCATGTACGCGTCCTGGCGCCCCTGTGGGGTCAGGCCCCTGCGGGATCTGAGCCCAAAGAAGGGCCTGACCCCAATGCGCTGAGCCTGCAGATCAACCGCCAGTTCGAGGACTGGATCCGCGCCACGCCCGGCCAGTGGATCTGCCTGAAACGGCGCTGGCCGAAGGCGCACAAACTGTAATGACCGACTGCGAGTCCCCGCTGGCCACCGGCCTGCGATCGCCGTCACGAATCTGCTAAATATCCGGCGACTTCGCTTTACCTGCGCTCCCAGCCGCCTTACCGTGCATCCGGGTTACAGGCGTCTGTATACAAACACGGCAGACCGCTGGTGCGCGCCGGGAGGTTCGCACCGGGCATGACCCACAAATCGCAGCCATCAGGTAAGCACGACCACAGACCGACCATGCAGGCAGACATCACCGACAGATTTGTCCAGCTGGCACAGCTGGACCGGCGCATCCAGGCCCTCTCGCAACTGCGCGCCGCGGCGCTGTATGGCCTGCTGCTCGCTATTTCGCTGCTGCTGTTCGCCGGCACCGCGCGCGCGGCGCAGCCCTTGCTGCCCTTCGCGGCCGCTGCGCTGCTGGGCAGCATCACCCTGCCGCTGCTGCTGGTATCCCACGCTCTGCTGCGTCTGAAGCGGGATGCGCATCGCGCTGTGGTGCGGCATCTGTTCCGCAAGGGACACCGCGTGGACTATCCGGAATTCGACGCCCCCGGTGAAATACCCGCCATGCTCCGGGTACCGACGACCCATGCCTGACCCACACACTGAGCGACAGGGTCTGCTCTGGCCCCTTGCCCTGATAGCGCTGCTGCTGTGCACGGCGCTGCTGTGCCTGCCGCTGGACGCCGCCGGTCAGGGACTTGCCGCCCTTCTGTTCATCGGCGTCATGGCCGTGGCAAGTGCCGGCCGACAGCGCGAGCAGCGCGACTTCCTGCGCGTGCTCGCGCTGCTGCTCGGCGCCGCGCTGAACCTGCGCTATCTGTGGTGGCGCGGCGTGCACACGCTCACCGCCGCGGACCTCCTCACCTGGGCGGCGGTGCTGTACCTGTTCGCCGCGGAGCTGTACGCCGTCGCCACACACCTGATCGGCTCCGTCGTCAACGTGTTTCCGGCGCAGCGCCCGCTGCTGGGCTTTGCCGATCTGAACGGCGCCGAGCCACCCACCGTCGACGTGCTGGTGCCCTCGTACAATGAAAGCGCCGCCCTGCTGGAAACCACCCTGCGCGCGGCGCGCATGCTTGACTATCCCGCCGGGCGGCTGCGCGTTTACCTGCTGGACGATGGCGCCACGCAGGCGCGACTGCAGCACAGCAACCCGGACACCGTTGCCGCCGCCCGCGCCCGCCGCGAAGAGCTGCAGGCACTGTGCCGTGACATCGGCGTTACCTACCTGGCGCGCGAGAAGAACCAGCACGCGAAAGCCGGCAACCTCAACTACGGCCTGGCGCACAGCAGCAGCGAACTGCTGCTGGTGCTGGACGCCGACCACGTGCCGGCCACAGACTTTCTCGAGCACACCGTGCCGTGGATGGTGCGCAACCCCCGCAACTTCCTGGTGCAGACACCGCACTTCATGCTCAACGCCGACCCGGTGGAGCGCAACCACCTGCGCAGCTTCGCCAGCATGCCCTCTGAGGGCGACATGTTCTACGGCAAGATCCAGCGCGGCCTGGACTTCTGGTCCAGTTCGTTTTTCTGCGGATCCGCCGCCCTGCTGCGCCGCCGTGCGCTGGATGAGGTGGGCGGCTTCAGCGGCGACACCGTCACCGAAGACGCCGAGACCGCCCTGGCGCTGCACGCAAAGGGCTATGAATCGGTCTATGTCGATCGCCCCATGGTCAGCGGGCTGGTGCCCGACACGGTCAGCGAGTTTGTCACCCAGCGCAGCCGCTGGGCCCAGGGCATGCTGCAGATCCTGCTGCTCAAGCGCCCGCAGAGCAACAGCGGCCTGTCCTGGCACCAGCGCCTGGGCTACCTGAACGCCATGCTCTTCTGGCTGTTCCCCTTTTCGCGGCTGGCCTTCATGATCATGCCCATTCTTTATCTGCTGTTCGGCATGCAGATCTACCCGGCGTCACTGGCGCAGATTCTGGCCTTTGCGATACCTCACCTGGCCGCAACCTATATGGTCTCCAACCTGCTGTTCGGTCGTCGCCGCTGGCCGCTGGTGGCCGAGCTCTACGAAACGCTGCTCTCGATCTTCATCGGCCGCGCATTGCTCAAAGTCCTGCGACACCCGCGCAGACCCACCTTCCAGGTCACCGACAAGAAAAGCCGCCGGGGGACGAACTCGGTGTCCAGCCTCGCCTGGCCCTTCTACCTGCTGCTGGCGGGTACTGCTGGCGCCGCCTGGTCCGGCGGGGTGAAACTCTGGGCGTCCCCGGAGAGTAGTGGCCTGACGGCGGTGGTCCTGTTCTGGAATCTGTTCAACCTGTTACTGTTGCTCGGGGTGATGCGCATCCTCGTGGAACAACGCCAGCTGCGCCAGCAGCCGCGTCTGCCCACCGATGAGCCGGTATCGCTGGTCTGCGGTGATGGCCGCGTGCTGCCGGCGCGCCTGCGCGACGTCTCTGCCCGCGGCGCCGCTCTCGTTCTGCAGAATGACACCAGTCCCGGCGAGCGCTTCACCGGGCCGCTGCATCTGCGGGTAGCGACGGCACGCAGCAACGCCACGCAGGATCTCTCGGTGGCCGTGGTCGCAGGTGCCACCAGTCTGCCTCGCCTGGCACTGCAGTTCACACCGCGGGACAGCGCCGAGAAAAACCGCGTTGTCGCGTTCACCATGGCCAACAGCGAGCGCTGGCTGCGCTTCCAGCGACGACGCAGCCGCCCCATGGGTTACCTGGCCGCCTTTGGCCGCGTGATCTCTGTCGACCTGCGCCCGCTGGCGAGTCATACGGGCAGTGCACTCAACCGACTTTACACACGCATGGAAAAACTATGGACCACCGCATAATGCTCCTCGCTCACGTGTTCTCACGCTTGTCCTCAAGAGTGTCCTCAAGAGTGTTCTCACGCGCGTTCTCACGACTGTCTTCAGTGTTCGTCGCCGCCCTGCTGGTGCTGCCCACCGTCAGCGCCGCGGGCACCGATGTCGTTCGACTCAGCGAGTACCGCGGCGAGGGCAGCCAGCTGATGCTGCGCGGCCAGGCGCCCAGCGCCGACCTGTTTATCCCCCTGTCGTCGGCAAGCCGCATCGACGCCGCGGAGGTAGAGCTGCACCTGGTCAACTCCATTGCCCTGATCGAGGATCGCTCCGTGCTGCGGGTCAATTTCAACGGCGTTACCGTTGGCCAGATACGCCTGCGCCGCAACCAGCCGGAAATCATCGCCACCGTCACGCTGCCGGCGGCGCTCTGGGAACCCGGCTTCAACCGGCTGCAGTTTGCCGCCAGTCAGCAGGTGGAAGCGCAGTGCGCCAGCCCGGACGCCCCGGAGCTGTGGACGGAAATCGACCTCTATACCTCACTGCTGCGAGTGGAGCATCAGGGTGCCGATGCCCCGCTGGCGCTGACGGATCTTTCCGGCGTATTCGGCACCGGCATCGGCAGCGCCTCCCGCGTAACCCTGTTGACGGCGCCCGACGCCGGTGGCGAGGCGCTGGATCGCGCCCTGCCGATGATCAGCCAGGCACTCGCGCTGCGGCGCAACTACGCAGCGCTGCAGCTGCGACACAGCGCCTGGAACGCCGAACGTGCTGACCTCCTGGCGGTTGAGTCACAGCGTGCCGGCGCAGCGGAAGACGGCGGCTGGAACGACAGCGCCCGTGACGCGCTGCCGCGCAGTGCCGCCTACTGGCCCGGCGCCCGCGACGAGGCCGTGCACGTCCTGGCAGGCCGGCGCGACCAGCTGGCGGCCATTCTGCCCGACAACATCACGCAAGGCATCGACGGTGCGCACCTGTCACTGGCGCGAACGCCGGCGGTTATCGTCGATGGGGAGACGCGCGTGCCGGCGACGGTTCGCCTGCTGGTGAGCGGGGAAACCGATGCGGACGTGCTCACGGCGGCGCAGGTGCTCGCTGACATGGACGACCGGCTCAACCGCGCCGGCCGGGTAAACGCCCTGTCACGCGAGCGCGGTGAACCTGCCCGAGAACTGCTGCCGGCGCGCTTTCTGCTGCCCGAGCGACGCTATACCTTCGACGCTATCGGCGAGGGCAGAACCTTCCGCGGCAGCGGCACCTTCCGCCACTCGCTGGACTTCGACCTGCCGCCGGACTTTCACGTGCCCGAAAGCGCCAGCTTCAAGCTCTATCTGGACTTCGGCTACGGGGCACAGATGGGACCCGGCTCGAGCCTCAACCTGATGCTCAATGACCAGCTCATCCACGGCATGCCCCTCGACCAGGCCGGCGGCCAGTCCTTCCGCGCCTACCGGCTGGATGTGTCGGCGCGGCAGCTGCGCGGCGGCTCCAATACCCTGTCGTTTGAGGTTGCCCTGCGTTCACCGCAGTCGCCGCAGCCCTGCACCTGGGTCTCCGCCGACCACCTGATCTTCACGCTGCACGGCACATCCGTCCTCGAATTGCCGCCGGCCAACAGCGTTGCGGTATTGCCCGACCTGGGCCTGATGGCGGACACCGGCTACCCCTACCTGCATACCGGCGACACCGCCCCGGTGAATCTGTACATTGCCGATCGCGCGCTCACCGGCACCGCCCTCACACTGGCCGGCAAGCTGGCCCAGGCCGCCGGCATCGCGCTGCAGGAACTGGTGCTCGCCGACTGGCCCCGGGACACCCCCGCTGCCGGCAATCACCTGCTGCTGGGCACGCCCGAGGCACTGCCCGACGCCCTGTTCCGCGACTGGGACGCCGCCCTTGGCCGCAGCCAGCGCTGGCCCTATCGCAGCCTGAACGACTGGCGCGCGCTGCTCAGCGGCGACGAGGCTGCACTTTCCGGACAGGTCGAACAGACCGGCGCTATCGGCGATGGCGCGCTGCTCGCCGCCCTGGCCAATCCCGCCGGTAAGGGCACCGTGTCCGTGTTCACCGCCGACAGCAACGCGAAACTGGCAGACAGCATGGATGCGCTGATAGAACCCGCTGTCTGGGGCCAGCTGCGCGGTGACCTCGCCGCCTGGCGCGATCGCGACACCCCCGTACATACCCTGCAGGTCTCCGGTGGTTATGTGGTCGGTGATCCGGAGCAGCCGGTGGCCACGCTGCGCGTATGGCTGTCGAACAATCCCTGGTACTGGGCGCTCGGCGTACTCGTTGTTGTCACGCTCGCCGCCTGGCTGTTGTATCGTCTGTTGCTCGGGCGTAATCGCCGCCAGCAGGCACAGTGGGAACAATGAGCGAGACAACAGGCACAATGGCCAGAACAATGGCAGACATCCGCAGCGTCGCAACGGCGAGAGCCGTGGCAAAGCGCAGCGCAGGCCTGTTGGTCGCGGTGCTGATGCTGCTCAGCGCCTGTGACGGGTCCCGCCACCCGGGGCCGGCGCCCACGCTGGAAGCTGCCCGCTGGGAGAATTTCCAGCAGCGCTTCGTGCACGGCGGGCAGGTAATTGACTCCGGCAATGCCGACATCTCCCACTCCGAGGGACAGGGCTACGGCATGCTGCTGGCCGTCGCCGCAGGCGACCAGGGTGCCTTTGACAGGCTATGGCGGTGGACTTCGCGGGTGCTGCAGCGCAGGGATGGGTTGTTGAGCTGGCGCTATGCCCCCTGCCCGGCGGCGGACACGAGCTGCGTGACCGACAGCAACAACGCCAGCGACGGCGATCTCCTGGTGGCCTGGGCACTGCTGCGCGCCGGCGATGCCTGGGGCAATGCCGATTATCACTTTGCCGCGCTCACCATCATGGCGGCGGTGGCAGAGAAGCTGGTGCTGACGCATGAGAACCGCACCCTGCTGCTCCCGGGTGAGGTCGGCTTTCGCCACGACGATGCCATTACCGTGAACCTGTCCTACTGGGTGTTCCCGGCGCTGCAGGCCTTCCATCGCGAGCAGCCAACCGGACCCTGGCAGGCGCTGATCGACAGCGGTGTGGCCCTGCTCGACAGCGCACGCTTCGGCGACGCGCAGCTACCCCCCGACTGGCTGGAAATCGGCCCCGACAGTCTGCGACCGAGTCCCCGCTTTTCCACCCGCTACGGCTTTGATGCCGTGCGCATTCCCCTGTACGCCACCTGGGCCGGGCTTGCACCCGAGGACAACTGGCGCCCCCTGAAACAGCTGTGGCAGCGCGATCCCGTCCCCGCCTGGGTTGATCTTGACGACGGCAGCACGGCGGAATACGCGTGGAGCCGGGGCATGGCAAGCGTGGCACGCCTGGTGGCGTCGCAGCCCACCGAGGGCGATATCGGACACGCCCCCGACGACGCGGCCGCGGCCGACGCCGACTACTACAGCCAGACCCTGGTGCTGCTTTCCCACCTCGCCGGCGCAGAACGCGGTTCGTGACGGCAGCACCCCTCGCCGTTGCCGTGGGTCTCACACTGAGTCTCGCCCTGTTGCTGGCCACCCCACCGGTGGCCATGGCCCAGAGCGGGCAGAGCCGACAGCCAGACCCCGGCACGCGGTACGCGGATGACAAGGTGCTGCGCGGAGCCATCCCCCGGGCTGACCCGAGGCGCGAGACCCTCGATCTGCGCCCCCTGTGGTTTTATCTCAACAGCGGACGCCGCGAGGACGCCCGCGAGGAACTGGCGCGACTGCGCGATGCCTACCCCGACTGGCAGCCGGATGCCGATATTCTCGCCGCGCTCAACCCGGCACCCGCACCGGCAGTCGACCCCTACGGTGAACGCATGCGCGCCATCGCGACGCTTGAAGAAACCGCGCTGCGCGCACTTCCCGCCACCGCGCTTGAAGACGCCGTGGCGGCCGCCCGCAAGCGCGGCGATGGCGACAACCTGGCCATGCTGGCCTGGCGCTACCTCGCGCGAGACAACGCCGGCATCGCACTGCAGCTCTTCGACGATGCCGCCGCCGCGGGTGCCTCGGGCAACCAGGAAGGCCGACTTGTCGCCCTCACGCGTCTCGCCCGCGACGCCGCACAGGCCGGTGACGCGGCGCGGGTGGCCCGCCTGTCAGAACAGTCCCGCAACGCGGGCGGCCCCGACCTCCTGATCGACAGCGCCTGGGCCGAGCGCGATAGCGACCGGCCGGCCAACGCAGAACGCCTGTTCCGCGCCGCCCTGCCGCAACCCGCAGCCGCCGAGGGTCTCGCACTGACATTGCGCGACCTCGAGCAGCGGGACGCCGCGCTGGAGGTAGCCTGCGAGGCCGCGTTCGCGGGCGGCAGCGGCAGCGGCAACGGCAACGGCAGGCAAGGCGTGACAACGCTCTGCGCGGACTGGCTGGATGAAGCCCTCGCTGCCGCCTACGGCGAGGCCAACTACCGCCAGGTGCTCACCCTCTTCCAGCGCCGACAGCAGCTGCCGGGGGCAATGCCCGACAGCGCCAGCGAGCTCGCCGCCTGGTCCTATTACGCGCTGGATGCAAAGGAAGCCGCGGCCACGGCGTTCAACCGGCAGCTGGCCCGACAGCCCGACAACGCCGGCATGGCCGCGGCGCTCATCAACGTACTGCGCGACGACCCCGCGGCGCTCGACGCAGCCGCCGACGCACACCCCGCGGTGGCGAGCGCGGTGCGTCGCGAAACTGCCGCGGTGGCGCTTGCCCGCAAGCAGTTCGATCGCGCCACCGCGCTCGCTGCCTCGCCGGCGCTGGAAAACCGCGACGCACTGTCGGTAGCACTGGATGTCAGCCGGCGCGAGCGCAGCGGTGATCGCGGCCTGGGCGAACTGACCCACGACCGCGCCGCACTGTCCCTGTCCGGCATGCGCGGCAGCTGGCGCCTCGGCGGCACCCTGGGCTGGAGCGACTTCAGCAGCGGACTGCCCGCCGCCGATGCTGCCTTTGGCAGCCGTCCGGGGGTGGATACCGTCACGCCACTGAACGGCGTCAGCGACCCCTCAGTGCACCTGTGGGCGCGGCAGGAAAACGACGGCTACAGCCTGTATGGCAGCGTCGGGCGCGATCTCTGGCGGCAGCCCGCGGGCGAGGGGCTGTCCGCGCTGTTCCAGGCCCGCATCTTCAGCGACCCGCTCAGCGCACTGATAGAAGTGTTCCAGCAGCCCATCGCCGACAGCCTGCTGTCGCGCACCGGCGCCGTCGATCCCGTGGACGGCGTCGCCTGGGGTGGCGTCATGGACCGGGGCGTCGCCGGCCAGGTCACCTGGTCTACCCAGAGCGACTGGCACCTCAGCGTGAATGGCGCCGTCAGCCAGCAGAGCGGCGATGACGTCGAGGACAACCACGCGGTGTCGGCCCGTGTCGACCTGCGCTCCGGCTGGCCCGGCCAGCACTGGCGCGAGCAGCTTGACTACTGGCAGCTCGGTCCCTTCGCCAGCTGGCGCGGCTTCGACGACAACCAGTTCGTCTTTACCCGGGGCAGCGGCGGCTACTTCAGTCCCCAGGACGAGTACCGCGTGGGCCTGTCCTCCGAACTGCTTACCGCCGAGGGGCGCCGCTGGCAGCTGCGCGCTGGCGTCGAGGTGGCGTGGACCGATATCACCGAGGACGCCACCCGGTTCACAGCGCGGCAGGAGACCCGCGGCGTCAACGTGGATGCGCGCGTGGCGGGACACTGGCTGGTCACGCCGCATCTGCAGCTGGGTGGACACCTGCAGGCCACCGACGCCCGCGGCTTTCGCGGCAGCTACGCCGGGCTTACCCTGCGCTGGTTCCCGCAGCCGCGCAAGGCGGTCTGGAGCCGTGAGCTGCAGGTTGATCATCGGGAGTAATCAAGGTGGGAAGCTGAGCGGCAGCATCGGTCGCTATCGCGCGGCAGCAAGGGTGCTCGGGATGGTGCACACCGATTACGGCTGCTTCAGGCAGCGACAAGCTTTCTGACCTTGAGCTCTTTACGGTATTGCTCGGCATGCCAGAGTTCATACTGGGACTGCTGGTTCAGCCAACTCTCTGCGGACGTATTGAAGGCAATAGATAGCCGAATGGCCATCTCCGGACTGATGCCGGACTTGCCGTTCAACACAGCACTCAGCGTTTTTCGGCTGACCCCCAATGCCTCGGCGGCGGCCGTTACCGACAGACCCATGGGCTCCAGGCAAAGCTCACGCAGCACTTCACCGGGGTGGGGGGGGTTGTGCATCAACATAAGGGGTACCTCAGTGGTAATCTTCGTAATTCACTGTATCCGCGTCTCCGTCCTCGAACTGAAAGGTCACTCGCCAGTTACCACTGACAGTGACTGACCAGGTTCCAGCGCGATTGCCCGAGAGCACATGCAGCCGAAGTCCCGGTAAATCCATGTCTTTGACGTCTGAAGCCGCATTCAATCTACCGAGAATTAGCCGGAGCCTCTTTGCATGAGCAGCCTGTATTCCTGCCGTGCTGCCGGACTTGAAAAATCTGGCCAAGCCTTTGTGCTTGAAGCTCCGAATCATTCAACGACCGTAACCCGAAACGCATCAGGTGTCGAAAAGAATTATAGCGTTGTCCGGGAAGAGCGGAACTGATGTACCTACTTGCGTAGAACTGCGAGATATTGGGAATCAGTGATTCTCAACTCAAGAATTGGGTGATGATGCTAAGCTTTACCAGGTAAAAGCCGTAGCGAGAGCAATCAGGGAGGTGCAAAAATGAAAGATAGCGCCAGGTTCGTGAAGATTGTTGAGTGGTCGGAAGAAGATCATTGCTACGTTGGCAGTGCGCCTGGCCTTGTTCTGGGCGGATGCCACGGTGATGATGAGCTGGCGGTATTTACTGAGCTGTGTCAAATTGTCGAAGAAGCCATCGAGATTTACCGGGCGGATAACATACCGCTTCCCCAGTAGGCTTCTTCAGATTGAGGACTGATGGGCGTTACTTCCGCGTAAAGCCGACTGTTTATGTCGCATTCGCAATACCATAATAATAGTAAATATTGCGCTTTACAGCGATTTTTACTATTTTACTGGTATGCACCCACACCTATCCTCCCTGGGCCAAGGTCTGCGCCGCGCCCGCCGGCGGCACTTCCCGCGCGATGACCTCGCCGCCTTTGCGCTGCGTATCGGGGTGAGTCGCGCCACGCTACAGAAAATGGAAAAGGGCGACCTGAGCGTCAGCATGGGCCGCTATCACGCAGCGGCTCGGGTGCTCGGGCTGGCACACACCTTCGACACGCTGCTCGATGAGCCCGCGAGCCTGTTTGATGACGACGTACGATGATGGCTGTCACAAGCGCCGTTAAAGGCAGGGGGTGATGGCCCCGCCCGTACAGGTCAGGCAACGGCTGGACCTCTATCTCGCCACGCAGGCCCTTGGCGTTCGTCATGCCGCGGATGTCGTACTTGAGGAAAATAACGGCCGGCTTGTCCGCGTGGGCTTTCGGTATCGGCCCGACTACGTAGCTGACGATCACGCCTTCAGCATTGACCCGGCACAGTTACCGCTGCGCGAAGGTGAATTTACGTTCAGCTGCAGCGCGGGCTCGCCTGCGTTCATCGACGACTATCTTCCCGACCTCTGGGGCCGCCGGATACTCACGCCACTCGCGGCGCAGCGCCAGCGGCGGCAGGCCCAAGGCACTTCTTTATGACGACACCCACTACCGACTGGCCAAATTCAATCGACGCCACGGCGATGACTACAACAACGCCCGCGTCGAGCTGGCCTGTCTGCGCATGGCACGAGGTACCGGGCTGGACGTGGGGGATGGACGCGTTGAGCCTGGCAACAATGGTCGCGAGGTTCTCTTGCTAGAGCGTTTTGATATCGACCCTTATGCTCTTCAACAGCAGCATCAACAATACAGACGATCACGAGCGCAACATCAGCCTGATCCACCGCGGCGACGGCTACTGTCTGGCACCGGCCTATGACCTGGTCCCGTCCATAGTCACCGGCGCCTATCATGCCGCCGGGTTTGGCTGGCGGCCAAATCCACCCACACCCGCAGAGGCGAAGAGTCTGGGGCGGATTTTTGGACTGCCAAAAGGCGACGTTGCCGCCATCGCCGATCGGGTGGTAGAAGCCATTGCGGACTGGCCACTGGATGCCGAGGCTGCTGGCGTCAGTGACCGCGATCGCGAGCTGGTCGCGCGCTACCTGCCTAGTTAAAGCGAAAAGGAAAATCCGAGATGATAATGCCGCTCACCATGAAGCCACCCGCCATGCGCATAAACGCCCTGACACCTTGGTTTCTGTTGCCTGCCCTGTTGCTATGTCTGCTATCGGGCCGGTCGGTGACTGCCGGGGAGGCATCTGCCCCGCCCGCGGCGATAGGGCAGGTCACCTTCTTTTATTACGAAGACCTGGACGACGCTGCGCATTTCTACGGCAACGTCATGGGGTTTGAGAAAACCGCCGACCGCGGCTGGGTGAAGTTCTTTGCCATTACGCCAACCTCCTCGGTGGCGATAGTGGATGGCACGAAGGGCTACCACCGGGTAAGTAACGACAAGCCTGTTATGCTGAGCGTCATAACGGATGACGTGGATAGCTGGTACCAGCATTTGCGTGGGCAGGAGGTAAGATTCATCAAGCATCTGGACGATGCAAAGAGCCCTGAGTTTCTGCGCGCGTTTCTTGTCGAGGATCCGGGTGGCTATACCGTTGAAGTCTATGAGTGGCGATGAGCCAATGGCGATGCAACTTACAGGAAGTGTTCACAGGTGATTAATCCTACAATATCCGCCGCGGCTCTATTGCTCGGTCTGCTTAGCGCCAACGGCCTGTTCAGCGCCAACGCACTGGCTATCCCCGACGATACCGAGCAACCCATCCACATCGTTACCCGGGAGGTCATTCGTGACGAGACTGTCGGCGTCACCCTGTACCGAGGCGATGTGTCGCTGCGTCAGGGCACTATCCGTATCCGGGCCGATGAAGTTACCCTGGGCGAGGAAGGCAGCGGACCATTCTCTGCGCGCGACGGCGACCCTTTCTTCAAGATCGTCGCCATCGGGCGGCCCGCACACCTGCAGCAGCTGCTCACCGTGGATGGAGACATAACTTACGCCCGCGCCAACGTTGTGGAATACCTGCGGGCACAATCACTTATCCGCATGCAGGATGACGCCCACGTGCAGCAGGGCGAAACCGAGATGCGCGGCGGCGTGTTCGAGTACCTGATAGAGCAGCAGCAGATCAGTGCCTATGCCGATGCGGCGCAGCGGGTGCGGAGTTTCATACCGGCGTCTGCGCTGGAGCCGGAATCAGGTGAGAATACGGGTCAGTAAAGATCACCGTGGGCGCAAAGCCCAATAGCAATATGCGGTAAACGACGTTAATCTAGGCGGTAAATATCAGCAGGGAATAACGACCGATGACAACACCAATCAATAATGCCGTGCGTCTTCTGAACAACCTGCGCGGGCTCGCCGCCACATGGCTCATTACAGGCGGCAGTTCTGCGGCCATGGCGGGCACGCCCTCGGTGATACTGGAACCCACGGCCACAGCAGCCGTGCCAGCGCTAACGCCCCTCATGCTCGCGTTATCCGGCACACTGCTCGCGGTCATAGCGTTGCGCGCCTTGCGCCGGCATTCGGTGGCGCGGCGCGTTATCCCGGTCACTGTCCTGGCGGTCGGGGTGGGTGTGGCAAGCTTTCACCAGATGCCCACGCAGGCCGTCAACCCGGGCCTGGTGTTCAGCGTGGACGCGGCCGAGTGCCGTCTGAACGAGGTTGTTATCAAGATCGTAGATCCATCCGAGATGACACGAGAGCCGGAAACCGAATCAGATAACACCATCGACAATACCTGTCCCGTAGATCTTACCATCACGGAATACGTGAATTTTCCTTGCTCTGGCGAAC
>CAZTJR010000024.1:0-50770 GCA_964613795.1 uncultured Alteromonadaceae bacterium
AATTTGGCTCCGCCTGCTGGGCTCGAACCAGCGACCCATTGATTAACAGTCAATTGCTCTACCAACTGAGCTAAGGCGGAATGGGCTCATCTCTGAGGCCGCGTATAATAATGCGGCGACTTACGTCGGTCAACCGCCTCTGACGTCGATCGTGGTCTAATCTTTACCGGGGCGCGCGAGCCTGTCCGGGCGGAGGCGCTCAGGTCCCGCTGCCTGCCTGGAAACGCCGGCTGCGGATGACTACGCTGGTGTCTCTCAGGTGTCCTTGCTGCATCCCCGACTCAGTCGCGCGATAATGGGGGATTTGCAGCAACAGGAGCAGGCCCTTTTGTCCACAGGCAAGCCTTTCAAGGTGAATTCGTCTTTCCAGCCCGCGGGCGATCAGCCAGCGGCCATCAGCTCTCTGGTAGAGGGCATTGAGGCGGGCCTCGCGGCGCAGACGCTGCTCGGGGTGACCGGCTCTGGCAAGACCTTCACCATGGCCCACGTTATCGAGCGGATCCAGCGCCCGACCATCATCATGGCCCACAACAAGACCCTGGCGGCGCAACTCTACGGCGAGTTCAAGGAGTTCTTTCCGGATAACGCGGTAGAGTACTTTGTCTCTTATTACGACTATTACCAGCCGGAAGCCTATGTGCCCTCGTCGGACACCTTCATCGAGAAGGATGCCTCGGTGAACGATCACATCGAGCAGATGCGCCTTTCTGCCACCAAGGCGCTGCTGGAGCGCCAGGACTGCCTGGTGGTGGCCACGGTCTCGGCCATCTACGGGCTGGGTGATCCGCAGTCGTACTTCAAGATGGTGATGCACCTGTCGCGCGGCGAGATGATTAATCAGCGGGATGTGCTGCGCCAGCTGGCCGAGCTGCAGTACACGCGCAATGACATCGACTTCAAGCGCGGCACTTACCGGGTGCGTGGCGATGTGATCGACGTCTTTCCTGCGGATGCAGAGTCCCAGGCGGTGCGCATCGAACTCTTCGATGAGGAGATCGACAACATTGTTCTGTTCGATCCGCTGACCGGGGCGGTTGAAGATAGGGTGCCGCGCATCACCATCTTTCCCAAGACGCATTACGTCACCTCCCGCGACATCATGCTTAACGCAATCGAGCATATCGAGGTGGAGCTAACGGAGCGGGTCGCGCAGCTCAAGGACAACAACAAGCTGGTCGAGGCGCAGCGCCTGCAGCAGCGCACGCGCTACGATATCGAGATGATCCGCGAACTGGGTTACTGCCAGGGCGTGGAGAACTACTCGCGCTATCTGTCAGGTCGTGCTCCCGGTGAGCCGCCGCCGACCCTGTTCGAGTACCTGCCGGATAATGCGCTGGTGATCGTGGATGAGTCTCACGCCAGCATCCCGCAGATTGGCGCCATGTTCCGCGGTGATCGCTCGCGCAAGGAAACTCTGGTCGAGTACGGCTTCCGCCTGCCGTCGGCGCTGGATAACCGGCCGCTGAAGTTCGAGGAGTGGGAGCAATTGCTTCCCCAGGCCATTTTTGTCTCTGCGACACCGGGCCCCTATGAGAAGGATCATTCGGGCCGGACGGTGGAGCAGGTGGTGCGGCCGACGGGTCTTATTGATCCCGAGATCGAGGTTCGGCCCGCGATTTCGCAGGTAGACGACCTGCTCGGCGAAATACGCACTGTGCTGGAAAAAGACGAACGCATTCTCGTGACCACGCTGACCAAGCGCATGGCGGAGGATCTTACGGAATACCTGGCGGAACACGACGTGCGCGTGCGCTACCTGCATTCGGATATCGACACAGTGGAGCGGGTTGAGATTATTCGCGACCTGCGGCTGGGCAAGTTCGACGTGCTGGTGGGCATCAACCTGCTGCGCGAGGGTCTGGATATGCCGGAGGTATCGCTGGTGGCGATTCTCGATGCGGACAAGGAGGGCTTCCTGCGCTCCGATCGCTCGTTGATACAGACTATTGGCCGCGCGGCGCGGAACCTGAGTGGACGCGCCATTCTTTACGCTGACAACATTACCGGCTCCATGCAGCGGGCAATGGACGAAACCGCCCGCCGGCGCGAGAAGCAGGTGACGCATAACCTGGCGCATAACATCACGCCCATCGGCATTCACAAGTCGGTTCAGGACATCATGGAAGGCGCGCGACGCATGCCGACCAAGGCGAAAGCCAAGGGGCGCAAGGTCGCGGAGGATTCGCTTGCTTACAGCACGGACGTGACGAAGCTGTCGCCCGCGGCGCTCGCGCGGCGCTTCACGCAGATCGAGAACCAGATGCACGAGCACGCCAAGAACCTTGAGTTCGAGGAGGCGGCGTCGCTGCGCGATCAGCTCGCGGAGCTCAAACAGCAGGCTTTCCTGCAGTAGCCGTGCGGCGAGACGTCGAGCTTCCACTCGCCGACTAAATCGGGCATAGTGGCGGGTTGAGAACGCGGCGTTCGCCGGCGTTTCGCGACCACCCAACACGTGGCCTTTCGTAGGGGTCACCACTGACAGGAGCACAACATGCCCTCGATTACCTTGCCTGACGGCAATGCCCGACAGTTTGATCATCCCGTTTCCGTCGCTGATGTGGCCGCCGATATTGGTCCCGGCCTGGCCAAGGCCGCGCTCGCCGGCGTAGTGGATGGCCGTGAGGTGGACACCTCATACGTCATGCACGCCGATGCCTCGCTTGCCATCGTCACGGACAGGGACGACGCCGCGCTGGAAATCATCCGCCATTCCACGGCCCATCTGCTGGCCATGGCGGTGCAGGACCTGTACCCGGGGACGCAGGTCACTATTGGTCCGGTCATAGAAGATGGCTTTTATTACGACTTCGCCACGGAGCACCACTTCACGCCGGATGACCTTGAGCGTATTGAGGCGCGTATGGTCGAGCTGGCCGAGGCGGATCTGCCGGTCACCCGCGAGGTCATGTCCCGGGAGCAGGCAGTGCAGGCCTTTGGGCAGCTTGGCGAGCATTACAAAGTGCAGATCGTCAACGAACTGCCGGAGGGCGAGGACATTTCGGTGTACCGGCAGGGAGACTGGATGGACCTGTGCCGCGGCCCCCACGTACCGAGCACCGGACGACTCAAGGCCTTTAAGCTGACCAAGCTGGCCGGGGCCTACTGGCGCGGTGACGCCAGCAATGAAATGCTGCAGCGCATTTACGGCACCGCCTGGTCCAGTAAAAAGCAGCTGAAGCAATATCTCACGCGTATCGAGGAGGCCGAGAAGCGCGACCACCGTAAGATCGCGAAGAAGCTGGATCTGTTCCACACCCAGGAGGAGGCGCCGGGCATGGTCTTCTGGCACCCGAATGGGTGGACCCTGTACCAGGTAGTCGAGCAGCACATGCGTGAGGCCCAGAAACGCGAGGGCTACCGTGAGATCAAGACGCCGCAGATCGTCGACATGACGCTGTGGGAAAAGTCCGGCCATGCCGAGAAGTTCGGCGATGACATGTTCCTGCTGCATGCCGAAGAGCGAGAGTACGCGGTCAAGCCAATGAACTGCCCCTGTCACGTGCAGGTGTTCAATCAGGGTCTGCGCTCTTATCGGGATTTGCCGCTGCGCCTGGCCGAGTTCGGCAGCTGCCACCGCAACGAGCCCTCGGGCTCGCTGCACGGCATTATGCGGGTGCGCGGCTTCACCCAGGACGACGGCCACATTTTCTGCACGGAAGCGCAGATCCAGCCGGAGGTGTCGGCCTTCATCGACTTTCTGCACCAGGTGTATGCGGACTTCGGCTTCAGCGATGTAATCTACCGCCTGTCGACGCGGCCGGCCAAGCGCGTCGGTAGCGACGAGGACTGGGATCGGGCCGAGAAGGCGCTTGGCGATGCGCTGGATGCCCAGGGGCTCGACTGGGAGGAGCTGCCGGGGGAGGGGGCCTTCTATGGTCCGAAGATCGAATTCTCCCTGCGCGACTGCATCGGCCGGGTCTGGCAGCTGGGCACAATGCAGGTGGATTTCTCCATGCCCGGGCGGCTGGATGCCCAATATGTAGCGGAGGATGGCTCGCGCAAAGTGCCGGTAATGCTGCACCGCGCCATTCTTGGATCTTTCGAGCGATTCATCGGCATTCTCATCGAGCATTACGAAGGGGCGTTCCCGGTCTGGCTGGCGCCGCAGCAAGCTGTGGTGATGAATATCACCGACAAACAGGTCGATTATGTGGAAAAAGTCCAGGAATCCTTGCAGAACAAGGGGTTTAGGGTGGTATCAGACTTGAGAAACGAGAAGATCGGCTTTAAAATCCGGGAGCACACGATTCAGCGCATCCCTTATCTCCTGGTTATTGGCGATAAAGAAGTGGAGTCGCAAACTGTGGCCGTGCGGTCGCGTCGTGGTGAGGATCTGGGGTCCATGGATCTCGAGGCGTTCAGTCGCCTCCTTACCGAGGATGTTGGCCGGCTCGGTCGTATTGCAATGGAGAATCAGCATTAAGAAAGAAGCCGGCAAGGGGAAGAAATCCCTGACCAATGACGAGATCACGGCGGACCGTGTCCGTCTGATCGCAGAAGATGGTGAGCAGCTCGGGATCGTACCGATCGCGGAAGCCAGGGCGAAAGCCGAAGCCGCCAGTCTGGATCTAGTATTGATAGCGGATCAGTCGGATCCCGTGGTCTGCAAGATCATGGATTACGGCAAGCATGTGTTCGAGGCGAAAAAGCAGAAAAACGCCCAGAAAAAGAAGCAGAAGCGAACACAGGTCAAGGAAATGAAGTTTCGTCCAGGGACGGAAGAAGGAGACTATCAGGTGAAGTTACGCAACCTGACACGTTTTCTGGAAAATGGCGATAAGGCCAAGGTTACGCTGCGTTTTCGCGGTCGTGAAATGGCTCACCAGGAAATCGGCATGGAGCTACTCAAGCGGGTAGAAGCTGATCTGGCGGAATTGGGCGGTGTCGAGCAATTTCCAAAAATGGAAGGTCGACAGATGACCATGGTGATCGCCCCCAAGAAGAAGAACTAGCGGCCCGTGAATGCCCTTGTTTCTTCATTACTGACACTTCGCATTCGGAGTACACACTATGCCTAAAGCAAAAATTCACAGCGGGGCAGCCAAGCGGTTCAAGAAGACTGCCGGCGGCTACAAGCGCAAGAGCGCTTACAAGAGTCACATCCTGACTAAGATGACCACCAAGCGGAAGCGCCAGCTGCGAGGCACTTCCATGATTCACGCCAGTGACAAGGTCCTGATCGACCGCATGTTGCGGGCACGCTAACGGTTATCACACAGGAGAAGACGCATGGCCCGTGTAAAACGTGGTGTTGTCGCTCACCGGCGGCACAAGAAGATACTCAAGCAGGCAAAAGGCTACTATGGTGCGCGCAGCCGCGTGTTCCGCGTTGCCAAGCAGGCGGTCACCAAGGCTGGTCAGTACGCCTACCGTGACCGTCGACAGAGGAAGCGCCAGTTCCGCGCGCTGTGGATTACGCGTATCAACGCCCAGTCCCGCGCCAACGGCATGACCTACAGCCGGCTCATCAATGGCCTGAAAAAAGCCGACATTTCCCTGGACCGTCGTGTCCTGGCAGATCTGGCGGTGCATGACAAGCCGGCGTTTGCCGCCGTGGTAGAGCAGGCGAAGGTGGCACTCGCCGCCTGATCGCCCCCTTGCTGCGGCGCCGTTGCCGCAGCGACTACCCGCCGGAAACCGGCAACACAGAGGGGAAGGGCGACGCTCTTCCCCTTTTTTATTGCCCGGTGTCAGCTCGGGCGCAAACCAGTCACGACAGAGTACGGATACAAGCCATGGAGAACCTCAAAGCGTTGTCGGACGCCGCGCGGGACGCGATTGTCGCCGCCGAGGATAACGCCGCACTCGAGCAGCTGCGGGTGGAATACCTGGGCAAGAAGGGGCATCTCACAGCGCTGCTGAAAGGTCTGGGCAAGCTGTCCGCCGAAGAGCGGCCTGCCGCCGGTGCCGAAATCAACGAGGCTAAGCAGGCGCTTCAGGCGCTGATTGGCGAGCGCAAGGCGACGCTGGAACAGGCGGCGGTGGCGCAGCAGCTGGCCGCTGAAACCATCGATGTGACGCTGCCCGGCCGCGGCCAGCGCACCGGGCGCCAGCACCCGGTTACCCGCACCATCGAGCGCATGCAGGACTTTTTCGGCGCCATCGGCTTTGATGTGGTGGAAGGTCCGGAAATCGAAGATGACTACCATAACTTCGAGGCACTCAATATTCCCGCGCATCACCCGGCGCGGGCCATGCACGACACCTTCTATGTCGACGAGACCACAGTGCTGCGCACGCACACATCGCCGGTGCAGGTGCGCGTGATGGAGAGTCAGTCGCCGCCCCTGCGCATCATCTGCCCGGGCCGCGTCTATCGCTGCGATTCCGACCTCACCCACACGCCGATGTTTCATCAGGTCGAGGGCCTGCTGGTGGATGACCATTCCAGCTTTGCCGACCTGAAGGGCCTGATCGAAGAGTTCCTCCAGGTGTTCTTCGAGCGTGATCTGGCGGTGCGTTTCCGACCGTCCTATTTCCCGTTTACCGAGCCCTCGGCCGAGGTGGACATCCAGTGTGTGCAGTGCGGCGGCGCTGGCTGCCGTGTCTGCAGCCAGACTGGCTGGCTCGAGGTGATGGGCTGCGGCATGGTGCATCCGGCGGTGTTCGCCCACTGCGGCATCGATACGGAAACATACACTGGCTTTGCCTTTGGTATGGGAGTGGAGCGTCTGGCGATGCTGCGCTATGGCGTGAATGATCTGCGTCTGTTTTTTGAGAACGACCTGCGCTTCCTTGAGCAGTTCTGAGTCCATCCGCTGCAGGAGAGAATGAATCGTGAAAATCAGTGAACAGTGGCTGCGCGAATGGGTGAATCCGGATGTCGACACCCGGGCACTGGCGCATCAGCTCACCATGGCCGGTCTCGAGGTGGACGCCGTGGAGCCGGTTGCCGGTGCGTTCAGCGGCGTTGTGGTGGGCGAGATTGTCAGCACCGAACCGCATCCGGATGCCGACAAGCTGCGCCTGTGCCAGGTGAATGCGGGCGCCGAATCGCTGCAGGTGGTCTGCGGCGCGCCGAATGCCCGTGCGGGGCTGAAGGCGCCATTTGCGCAGGTCGGTGCGGTGTTGCCGGGCGACTTCCGCATCCGTAAGGCGAAGCTGCGCGGTCAGGCCTCCGAGGGCATGCTCTGCGCTGAAGCCGAACTGGGGCTGTCCGAGGCCGATGCCGGCCTGATGGAGCTGGCGTCGGAAGCACCGGTGGGCATAGACCTGCGGGAGTATCTGGGGCTGGACGATCAAGTGATTGAGGTGGACCTGACGCCGAACCGCGCGGACTGCCTTAGCCTGCTCGGTATTGCCCGGGAGGTGGCACTGCTCAACGGCGTGCCCCTGTGCTCGCCGGAAATAGCACCGGTGTCGCCGACGATTGAGCGCACCTTCGACGTGGTCCTGGACGCACCAGAGCGCTGCCCGCGCTACATCGGCCGGGTTATCGAGGGTGTGGATCTATCGCGGCCCTCGCCGCTGTGGCTGCAGGAGCGGCTGCGCCGCGCCGGTGTGCGCAGCATCGATCCTGCGGTGGACGTGACCAACTTTGTGCTGCTTGAGCTGGGTCAGCCCATGCACGCGTTTGATGTCGAAACCCTGCAGGGAGGCATTGTTGTGCGCTGCGCCCGCCCCGGGGAGTCACTGGAGTTGCTGGATGGCCAGACCGTCGAACTGCATGAAAACAGCCTGGTGATTGCGGACCATCAGCGTCCCCTTGCCCTGGCCGGCATCATGGGTGGGCAGGCCAGCGCGGTGAGTGCGGACAGTTGCAACCTGTTTCTGGAATCGGCCTTTTTCGCGCCGCAGCCGATGGCGGGGCAGGCTCGCGGTTACGGTCTGCATACGGATTCTTCACACCGCTTCGAGCGCGGGGTGGATTTCACCCTGCAGCGTCGCGCCATGGAGCGCGCTACGGCGCTGCTACTGGAGATTGCCGGCGGCAGTGCCGGCCCGGTGATCGAGGTCGTGGACGAGGCGCACCTGCCGGCCCGCGCCCCGGTAGCCCTGCGCGCGGCCCGTATTCCCCGGGTCCTGGGGCTGGACATGCCCGGTGCTGATGTGGAGCGCATTCTCGGCGGGCTCGGCCTTGGCGTGACCGCGACCGAAGAGGGCTGGCTGTGCGAAGTGCCAGGCTGGCGCTTTGATATCGCCATTGAGGCCGACCTGCTGGAAGAGCTGGCGCGGGTCTATGGCTATGAGCGCCTGCCGACGCGTCGCATTCGAGCGGACCTGGCGATGCCAGCGCAGGATGAAACCCGGCTGTCATTGCGTCCTCTGCGCTCGCACCTGGCATCGCGCGGCTACAACGAAGCCATTACCTACAGCTTTGTCGAACCGGCGCTTCAGCACCTGTTTGATCCCGATACCTCGCCAGTGTCGCTGAGTAATCCGATATCCGCGGACATGGCGGTGATGCGCACGAGTCTGCTGCCCGGGCTGGTGAGCGTCGCGAGGCGCAATCTCAACCGGCAGCAAGGCAGACTGCGGCTTTACGAGACGGGTCTGCGTTTTGTTCCCGCCGGCAAGGGGCTGCTGCAGGAGCCCATGCTGTGTCTCCTGCTCGCGGGGCCGCGTCAGCCGGAGGGCTGGGATGCGTCGCGTGATGCGGCGGATTTCTATGATCTCAAGGGTGACATTGAAAGTCTGTTCCGCCTCGCCCGGCGTGAGGGCGAGCTACGCTTTGTCGCCAGTGAGCGATCAGCACTGCACCCCGGACGTACGGCGGCGATTCACCTGGACGGCGAGGAAGTGGGCTACCTAGGTGCTCTGCATCCCTCGGCCCGCGCCACCCTCGACCTCGATCTGGATATCTACGTTGCCGAGATCGGCACCCGCGCACTGCTCTCCGCCCGCATGCCGGCGTTTACGCCGGTTTCGCGCTTTCCCGTGGTACGCCGCGATATCGCCGTGGTGGTGGACAAGCGCATCACGGCAGCGGAGCTGGCGGAAAATGTTAGAACCGTGGCGGGGCCTTACTTCGAGGACTTCACGCTATTTGATGTCTATGAGGGCAAAGGCATTGATCCTAAAAGGAAAAGTCTTGCAATGGGTTTGACTTTCCGGGATCAATCGCGCACTCTTTCGGATGAAGAAGTGACTGAGGTCGTGCAGCAAGTCATTGATTCGTTGAGGAAAAATTATGATGCTGAGCAAAGGAGCTGAGTGGCGGAGCAATGACGGCCCTGACCAAATCGGAAATGGCAGAACGTTTGTTCGAGGAACTGGGATTGAACAAGCGCGAGGCCAAGGAGCTGGTGGAACTCTTTTTCGAGGAGATCCGCACCTGTCTGGAGAACAATGAGCAGGTGAAGCTCTCCGGCTTTGGTAATTTTGATCTGCGCGATAAGAGCCAGCGCCCCGGCCGCAATCCCAAGACCGGCGAGGAGATACCCATTTCCGCTCGCAGGGTGGTAACCTTTCGGCCAGGACAGAAGCTCAAAGCCAGGGTAGAAGAATATGCTGGAACCGAGTCACAATAACGAACTGCCCGCCATCCCCGGCAAACGCTATTTCACGATTGGCGAAGTCAGTGAGCTGTGCGCGGTGAAGCCGCATGTGCTGCGCTACTGGGAGCAGGAGTTCCCACAGCTGAAGCCCGTGAAGCGCCGCGGCAACCGTCGCTACTATCAGCGTGAGGACGTCCTTACCATCCGCCAGATACGGGCCTTGCTTTACGAGGAGGGCTACACCATCGGTGGCGCCCGCCAGCGTATGACGGACGAGAAGGACGCCGGTTTGCGGCCCGCGGAAATCCAGGCGGTGATCAAGGAAACCATTGAGGATCTCGAGGACGTGCTCGAGTTGCTGAAGCCGGGGCGTTAGA
The DNA here is from genome assembly GCA_964613795.1 of uncultured Alteromonadaceae bacterium. Classification (GTDB taxonomy): domain Bacteria; phylum Pseudomonadota; class Gammaproteobacteria; order Pseudomonadales; family Halieaceae; genus Chromatocurvus. The sequence continues at coordinate 9,815 of CAZTJR010000024.1, forward strand.
CGTTGTTTCCCACGGGTAGTTGCGTATAATGCGCGACGTCCACTAGGGCATTCGGGGCGTAGCGCAGCCTGGTAGCGCACCACACTGGGGGTGTGGTGGTCGCAGGTTCAAATCCTGCCGTCCCGACCAGTTTCCGGAGCCAGATGCCGATGGCACCTGGCCCGAATCATGGATTGACGCAGCATCGATCAACGCGGCGTCTGCTGCAAAAGAATCCGCGTTTTCTCCAGGAACACCCGGCTGTCCTCAGCCACGGTAGTCGTCTCACCCCGCTCGGAGGCGATGTGCACTGACTCGAGTGTTTCTGCCAGCGCCTGCAATTCGTCTTCCACTGTTTGCAGGGCATTCTCCAGCGTATAGGTGATCTTGTGCACTGAATACAGCTTGTCACTGTCGACGCTCTCGCCCTCTACGAGGTCAGAGAGCTTGTCGCTGTAAGTGCGCAGATTCGCCAGCGCTTCTTCAAGGGTTTCTGCCTTTTCACCCGCATAATGATCGGGTCTGTCATCGGCGAGCGAGACCATCGGCGAAGCCACGAGACACATTGCGATGCACAGATTTTTCAAACGCATTCTATCGTCCTCATTGGGGAATCACTCAGATAATAATGCAAATAAGAGTCATTTGCATCCCCTCGAGGCCTCCAGCGCTTGATCTATGTCCGCCAGCAAATCGTCAATATGCTCTATGCCGATTGACAAGCGCACCATGTCAGCCGTAACACCCGCCGCCCTGAGCTCCTGCTCGTTCAGCTGACGATGGGTGGTCGAGGCCGGAATGGATGAGCAGCTTTTCGCATCACCGATATTGACCAGCCGCAGAATCAGCGACAAGGCATCATAGAAGCGCTCGCCGGCCGCCTGACCGCCGTCAATACCAAAGCTGAGGATGCCCGATGCATGACCGTTCATGTAACGCCTGGCCAGCGCATGGTCAGGGTGGCTTTCAAGGCCGGCGTAATGCACCCAGGCAACCTGGGAATGGGCATCAAGGTGCCTGGCTACAGTGAGCGTATTGGCGCATACACGCTCCATGCGCAGCGACAATGTCTCCAGGCCCTGCAGCAGGTTCCAGGCAGCCTGGGCAGACAGCGCTGCACCCATGTTGCGCAAAGGGACAACTCTTGCGCGGGCGATAAAGGCAGCGTCCCCAACATCGCGGGTATAGCTTACCCCGTGATAGGAAACATCGGGTTCAGTCAACAGCGGGAAGCGATTGGCATTCTCGGCCCAGGGGAACTTGCCCGAATCCACGATGACACCGCCTACGGTGGTGCCATGGCCACCGATATACTTGGTCGCCGAATTGACGACGATGTCGGCACCGTGCTCGATCGGTGTGCATAGAAATGGGGTGGCCGCCGTATTGTCCACCATCACCGGCACGCCATGCCGGTGGGCGACCTCGGCCAGCCGGGCGATATCGACAATGCCGCCGGACGGGTTGCCGATACTTTCGCAATAAACCGCCTTGGTCCGTTTGTCGATCAGAGCCTCAAGCGCCTCAAAATCGTCCTTGTCGGCAAAGCGGACCGCGATGCCCTGTCGCGGCAGGGTATGCGCAAACAGATTGTAGGTGCCACCGTACAGCTCGCTGATTGACACGATGTTGTCACCCGCTTCGGCAATGGTCTGGATGGCCGCGGTGATCGCTGCCATGCCCGAGGCGACCGCGAGCCCGGCGACACCACCCTCCAGCGCCGCTACCCGCTGCTCCAGCACTGCGCAGGTGGGGTTCATGATGCGTGAGTAGATATTGCCTTCTACTTTGAGATCAAAAAGATCGGCAGCGTGCTGCGCGCTGTCAAACGAAAAGGAGGTAGTCTGGTGAATCGGTACGGCGACCGCGTTCTGCGAGTCTGGCGAGTAGCCGTGGTGCAGCGCAATGGTTTCTGGCTTCATGGTTATATCTCTTTGAGCGGGTTAAACGGATGAGGCGCCGATCCTAAACAAGCTGCCGACAGGAAGCCAATAGTGTCTGGGCACGACCCCTCCGTGGTGTTAATGCAGGTATACCCTTGCCTGTCGTCGGGCAGTGCGAGCGCCGGTGTGCTTATCTCCATGTCTGTCGCCGCAAAGTCGCTGTCAGTAAGCGAAGCGGCTGCGATCCGGTCGGAGGCTGCGCAGTGCCTCCTCACGGTCGCCGGTGATGCAGGGCACGGTATCCGGAGCTTCGTCGTGTGCCATGTGGCCTGCCGCCGTTTCCAGTGCCAGCGTCGTAATAAACGCAATGCGATGCGTAGCGAGTCGATCTCATCCAGTGGCACCCAGCGCAGGTTGGACAGCTCATCGGTGGCATCTGAAAAGTCATCCAGGTCTTCCCCGTAGACCGCCAGGTCGGCGTTTACCAGAAAGAAGCGCGCATCAAAGCGACGCGGTGGTCCGACGGGCGTGATGGCCCGGAATACGAAGCGGAAACCGCGCGCACAGGGTTTGCAGCCCTTCTTTTGAAAATTCTCCCAGCCCGCGGGTGCATTGTCGCTCCAGATACCCGGCTGACCCAGCAGCAATCCCGTCTCCTCGCTGACTTCCCGGATTGCAGCAGCCTGCAGCCCGCTGACCAGCGTGTCGCCGGCCCCTTCGCGCAGGCGCTCTGCGCAGGTGGCGTTGAGTCGCTGCAGCAGTGGGACATGGGGATCGCCGTCATCCACGGCTCCGCCGGGGAAGACATACACACCCGGCATGAAAGTGGCCGTGCGGCTGCGCTGGCCCATGAGGATTTTCGGGTGCGTAGCGCGATCACGAACCAGGATCACGCTAGCGGCGTCACGGACGGGAACCGGTTGTGTCATGTGTGGAGTCTCGTGTGGCAGCCGGATGTGCGTTGGCCATGATCTTACTGCTTTCTCCATAACCTTGCATGAAGCGGTTGAGAGCAGGGCTCACACGCGTTATAAGTTTTCTATGACGTTGCATACGCAACGAGTGCTGGCTCCCTGACAAGTGAGGCACATAATGGAAATTCAGCCCAGACGCATCACTGACGACACTCTTGAGCACACACTGATCGAGCCACTTACGCTGGCTCGCAGCGAGAACTGTCATATCACCCGGCCGGGAAGCCTGTCACTCGCCGGGTATTGTCGTCCCCGACCTCAATGACCCGTCTGCAGCAGGCCGAGCTGTTCTTCATGCGTCATCCCGATCCCATGTGGGTCTATGCGCTGGATTCCCTGCGCTTCCTTTCAGTGAACGACGCCGCCGTGCGTGTTTACGGCTACAGTCGCGAAGAATTTCAGCGGATGACGCTGCGGGATATCCGGCCTGCAGCTGATATTCCACTGCTTGAGGCGAATGTTCGCGGCGTGACCCAGGGTCTGGACGAGGCTGGTTTCTGGCTCCATCGGCGCCGCGATGGCCAACTGATTACCGTCGACATTACCTCAGAAGCCATCGAGCACGAGGGAGTCCGGGCGGAGCTTGTGCTGGCGCGCGATGTGACATCCCTGGTCGCTGCGCGTCGTGAGGTGGCCGACTTGCGTGAGGCCATCTCGCTGCGAGTCGGTGGCATCGCTGCTCGCAGCGCCGACGCGGAGGTTTCGGAGGATGCGCAACAGCTGCAGCAGCGCCTGCATCGTACCCTTGAAAACATGAAGGATGCGTTCGTTACGCTGAACCACCAGTATGTCGTCACCTACGCCAATTCGGCGTTTGCCCGGCTGGTGCGCTTGAGCGTGTCCAGCGTGATGGGCCGCCACGCATGGGCCTGCTTTCCGGGCACTGCCGACACCGCGTTTGGTGTGTCTTTCAAGAGGGCGCTCTACTCCGGGGAGCGCGTGGCATTCACCGAGTATTATCCTGATAGCGGCGCCTGGCTCTGCGTTACGTCCTACCCTGTCCCCGAGGGATTTGCCATTTATGTGCAGGATGTTACGGAGCGCAGGGAGCTCGCACAGCGAATGGAGCAAGCGGAGAAACTGGAGGCGATAGGGCAGCTGACCGGGGGTATCGCGCATGATTTCAACAACCTGCTCACCGTGATTATCGGTAACACGGATCTGCTGGCGGAAGCGCTGGTGGACGATCCACTGCGTGAAATGGTCGACATGACCTCGACGGCCGCCATGCGCGCCAGCGATCTGGTTGACAGCCTGCTGTCGTTCTCGCGTCGACAGACCTTGCAGCCAGCGGCGCTGGACATCAATGCCAGGATCCGTGCGCTGCAGACGCTACTGCAGCGGGTGCTCGCTGCAAACATCGATCTGTCTTTTGAGCTGGGTGAGGACCTGGGGCAGACCTATGTGGATGCGGCGAAACTGGATTCAGCGCTGCTGAACCTGGCGATCAACGCCCGCGACGCCATGCCTGAAGGCGGGCAGCTGAGGATAACCACCGGTAACTGTACGCTTGACGACGCTGAGATTTCCGATGCGCCCTCTGTTGTTGCCGGAGCGTACGTTTATCTGTCCGTTGCCGACTCGGGGTGCGGCATGCCGCAGGAGGATCTCGCGAGAGCCTTTGAGCCTTTCTTTACGACCAAGCCCGTAGGCAAGGGAACGGGGCTGGGACTCAGCATGGTGCACGGCTTTGTCCGTCAGTCAGGTGGGCACGTCACGCTGGCTTCAACGCAGGGGGCCGGTACCGTGGTGACTCTGTATCTGCCGCGCTCTGGTGGAATCCCGCGCGATCTCCTGGGATCACCGGCTGGTCTGGGTTGATCTGATACCCGACCCTCGGCCAGACCGCCAGCGAAGTGCCGTCAGCCGCGCTTGTAGCCCGGCGTGAAAAACGGCATGCGCGTTACTGCCATTGGCAAGCGCCTGCCGCGGACCTCGGCGAACACCGTGGTACCCGCTTTGGCGAGCGCCTTGTCGACATAGCCCATGGCGACCGGGCCATCGACGCTCGGCCCGAAAACACCGCTGGTGACAGTGCCTGCGGGGGCGTCAGTCTCGCTGAAGAGAGGCGCTTCCTCGCGCACCGGGGCTCGCCCTTCGCCCAACAGTCCAACGCGCTGTCGCGACCAGTTTCCGGTTTCCAGCTGTTGCGCGATCACGCCCTCGCCAATGTAGCCGCCGGCCCGCGCTTCGCCCGGGCGCCGGGCAGGGGAGATGGCCCACTTCAGGCCCGCCTCAAGCGGCGTTGTGCTCATGTCGATGTCATTGCCATACAGGCAGAGACCGGCCTCCAGGCGCAGTGAGTTGCGCGCCCCGAGTCCGATCGGTTCCACCTCGGGAAAATCGAGCAGCTGTCTGGCCAATGATTCTGCCTTGTCTGCCGGTATCGATAGCTCATAGCCGTCCTCGCCGGTGTAGCCGCTGCGGGACACGATGCAGTCGACGCCGGCAATCTCGAGCGTCTGGCTGTCCATGAAGCGCATATCCGCCGCGGCGGGCTGCAGGCGAACGAGCACCGCCTCCGCGGAGGGACCCTGGAGCGCAAGGAGCGCGCGGTCCTCGAGACATTCCAGGCGGACCTCCGACGGCAGGTGTTCACGCAGGTGCGCGATATCCACTGCCTTGCGCGCGGCGTTGACCACCAGGAAAAGTCCCTCGCTGTGCCGCGCGATCATCAGGTCGTCGATGATGCCACCGTCGGCGTTGGTCAGGAGACCATAGCGCTGACGTCCTTCGGCGAGGCCGACGATATCCGAGGGTATCAGTGCTTCGAGAGCCCGGTCGGCCTCGACGCCCCGCAGCATCAGCTGACCCATGTGCGACACATCAAACAGGCCGGCATGTTCGCGTGTGTGCAGATGCTCGCGCTTGACGCCGAGTGCGAACTGCAGCGGCATCTCGTAACCGGCGAACGGTGTCATTCGGGCGCCGCACTCCCGGTGCAGGTCGGCGAGTGGTGTGTGCAGCAGAGTCTGGGGGGTATCGGTCACGGTATTTCTCCCGGAATGAAGTCGTGGTCAGGCGGCCGCTGCCGGCCGGGATTCTCTGTCGATATGATGCCTCAGCGCCCCGTTGTTTCCAATAGGAAACAGCGGGGCGGCGGCCGCGTCTAAGCCGTCACCCAGAGCACCTCGGCGTCCCGCGCGCTGATGGAAACGAGGGCGTGGCCCATGGTGCAGTCGTAGTAGGCGCTGTCGCCTTCCTGCAGCTCCACGGGCTCGTAGAATTCGGTGTAGAGCATAATCGTCCCGCTGAGCACAAACAGAAACTCCTCGCCCTCGTGGCGAATCCACTCGGGGTATTCGGCGAAGTCGCGCGCATGCACCTCGGTGCGAAAGGGCACCATCTTTTTCTGGGTGAGCTCGGTGGCCAGAAGTTCGTGGGCGTAGGTTGGCGTGGGGTGCGGCTTACCGGCACCGCGACGGGTGATATCGCGCCGCCCGCCAGGCGTGGCGCCGGCCCGGGGCTGGCTGAACAGCTGGGGAATGTCGATACCGAGTCCGTGCACCAGCTTCTGCACAATGGTGAAGGTTGGCGATATCAGCTCGTTTTCTATTTTTGACAGCGTGGAGCGGGCGACCCCGGTGCGCTGGCTCGCCTCTTCAAGCGTCAGTTGCTGGCTGAGCCGTATCGCGCGGACCCGCTCGCCCAGCTGCAGCGGCTGCAGGGTCGCCTCAGTGGCGCTGCGTCGCGCAATGCGGGGCGCTTTTACCTTGTCATCCCGCCGCAAGCGGGGATCTTCGTTCATGCTGTTCCTGTCGCCTGCCGGGGAATGACAGCGGCCATACATCTACCGCGAGAGATTAACCGTATCACAGGGTGTTCGAAAAAAATTCCCTTTTTGACGATTTTGTTGCCTATAGGAAACACTGTTGCTAGCCTTTGCGACTTGAGGATTCTGCCAGCGTGAGATATGCCATGCCTTCATCATCAGCTCATCATCCGATGGAAACCCAGCCCCTGGATCAGCTCGTCGAGCCGGCCTTCAGCGACCGGCACATCGGACCCGGCGACGGGGACGTCGATCACATGCTGTCGACCCTCGGCTGTGATTCCCTGGACGCGCTGGTTGAGCGCACGCTGCCGGCGGCGATCCGCCAGGCAGGGCCTCTGGCTGTGCCCGCGGCACTGTCCGAGCAGCAGGCCCTGGCAGCTCTGCGCTCGGTCGCGCAGAAAAACACGGTCAAGCGGTCCTTGATCGGACAGGGTTACTACGGCACGGTCATGCCGCCGGTGGTGCAGCGTAACGTGCTCGAGAATCCGGCATGGTACACCGCCTACACACCGTATCAGCCTGAAATTGCCCAGGGTCGCCTGGAAAGCCTGCTTAATTTTCAGCAGATGGTCATGGACCTCACGGGAATGGAGTTGGCAAACGCCTCGCTGCTGGACGAAGCCACGGCCGCCGCAGAGGCCATGGCCGTATGCCTGCGCTCTGCAAAGGGCAGCGGCCCCAGGCAGTTTTTTGCCGACGCGCGCTGCCATCCGCAGACGCTGGCGGTGCTGCGCACCCGCGCCGCGGGCTTCGGTATTGAACTGGTTGTCGATGAGGCGCCAAAGATCGAGCAGTACACACCCTTCGGCGCGCTGTTCTCCTACCCGGACACCCGCGGCGAGATCGGGGACCTGGAGTCACTGATCTCGCTGGCGAAGGAGCGCGGAGCCATGGTGGCGGTCGCGAGTGACCTGCTGGCGCTGGTGTTGCTGCGGTCCCCCGGCGAGATGGGTGCCGACATCGTGCTCGGCTCCGCCCAGCGCTTTGGTGTGCCGATGGGTTACGGCGGTCCGCACGCGGCATTCTTCGCAGCACGTGAGCCGCTCAAGCGTATGCTGCCGGGGCGCATTATCGGCGTATCGGTCGATAGTCGTGGCGAAACGGCGCTGCGCATGGCTATGCAGACCCGGGAGCAGCATATCCGACGCGAGCGCGCCACCTCCAACATCTGCACGGCGCAGGCCCTGCTGGCCAACCTGGCGGCCTTTTATGCTGTTTATCATGGCCCCCGGGGCCTGAAAATCATTGCCGAGCGCGTGCACCGGCTGGCGGCCATCTTCGCCCGCGGTCTGCAGGAGAAGGCCGTGGAGACAGCGCCGCGCTTCTTCGATACTGTGGTCTTTGAGGCCGATGCGGATCTTGGCGCCCGCGCCGAGGCCGCAGGCTACAACCTGCGTGTCTTCGCCGATGGCAGCTATGGTGTGAGCTTTGACGAGACCTGCACGGTGGCGGATGTCGAATGCCTGCTCGCTCTGGTGCTGGGCGACGATCACGGGCTGGTGACCGATGCCCTCGACGCGACAATCACCGGAGGCGCTGATGCGTCACTGCCCGCGAGCCTGCGGCGCGGCGATGCCATCCTCACGCATCCGGTATTCTCACTCTACCGGTCGGAAGCCGAGATCACGCGCTATATAAGGCGCCTGGAAGCGAAGGACTATTCGCTCGTGCACGGCATGATTCCCCTCGGCTCCTGCACGATGAAGCTGAACGCGACTGCTGAAATGCTGCCGGTCAGCTGGCCCGAGTTCGCCAATCTGCACCCTTACGCGCCGGCTTCGCAGGCGCAGGGCTATGCTCAGCTGCTTGCGGATCTGGAGCGGGACCTGGCCGACATCACCGGCTATGACGCGGTCTCCATGCAGCCGAACTCCGGTGCCCAGGGCGAGTACGCGGGATTGCTCGCCATTTCCCGCTACCACGCGTCACGCGGCGACAGCCAGCGCAAGGTCTGCCTGATTCCGGCCTCTGCTCACGGCACCAACCCGGCCTCGGCGGCGATGATGGGCATGAAGGTAGTGATTGTCGACTGTGATGACAACGGCAACGTGGATCTTGACGATCTGCGAAACAAGGCAGATGCCGCCGCCGATACGCTGGCGGCCTGCATGATCACCTACCCCTCCACTCACGGCGTGTACGAGGAGGGCGTGCAGGCACTCTGCGACATCGTCCACGGTCACGGTGGCCAGGTTTACCTGGACGGTGCAAACCTGAACGCGATGGTCGGCCTGGCGCGTCCGGGTCATCTCGGCGCCGATGTGTCGCACCTCAATCTGCACAAGACCTTCGCCATCCCGCACGGTGGCGGGGGGCCCGGCATGGGGCCAATCGGCGTTCGCGCGCATCTCGCACCCTTCCTGCCCGGTAGTCCTCTAGATGACAGCGACAACGGCGCCGTGGCTGCAGCCCCTTTCGGTTCCGCGGGCATTCTGCCGATCACATGGATGTATAACCGCATGCTGGGGCCGGACGGCCTGCGGCGGTCGACCATGGTAGCCATCCTGTCGGCGAACTACATCGCAGCAAAACTGGCGCCGCACTACAAGGTGCTGTACCGCGGCAAGAATGGCCTCGTCGCGCATGAATGCATCATCGATCTGCGGCCTTTGAAAAGCGAGGCCGGCGTGACCGAGGAAGACATTGCCAAGCGCCTGATGGACTACGGTTTCCACGCACCGACCATGTCGTTTCCCGTGCCGGGCACGCTCATGATCGAGCCTACCGAGTCGGAGTCACTCGCGGAGGTGGACCGCTTCATCGACGCCATGGTGGGTATACGTCAGGAAGTCGATCGCATTGTTGCGGGCGAGTGGCCCCGGGACGACAATCCGTTGGTAAACGCACCACACACGCAGGGTGACCTGGTGGGCGACTGGGGCCATCCCTACAGCCGCGAACTCGCGGTGTTTCCTGCGCCGTCGCAGCGATTGCAGAAATTCTGGCCCAGCGTGAATCGGGTCGACAACGTGCACGGCGATCGGCACCTGATCTGCAGCTGCCCGGATATCTCGCTCTACCGGGACACGCCCGCGGAACCCGAGGCGCTCAGCGCATAATCGTGAGATCTGCGGGCTGATCGACATCTTTCAGGATGCCCGCGTCGTCCACATCGAGGTAGATGATGGCGCGGGGTTTTGCCAGCAGCAGGTCCCGCGCGCCGTCATCACCGCCGCACTGCAGCAACGCGCGGAACCACGCGGCACCAAAGCACACCGGATTGCCGCGGCGACCACGATAGCGCGGAACGGTAATTGCCTCGCGGCGGCAGGCCTGTGCCAATGCCCGGTAAGTGGTGGCGGCGACCCATGGCATGTCCGCGAGGGCGATAAGCGCTGCATCCCAGCCTTCAATGCCAGCTACGGCCTCGGCGAGGGTTGCGCCCATGCCCTGCTGCGCCCGCTGGCACACCCGGATGGTCACCGCCTCCTGCGATAGCGCGTCGGCGAGCGCTTGGTCCTCCGTCCGCAGACAGACGTGAACGGGCATCCCGCTCGCCCGGGCACGGCCCAATGTGGTTTCCAGCAGGGTGGTGCCGCTGTCCGGGAGTCTGGCGGCGCGCTTGTCGCTGCCAAAACGATGGCCGCGACCTGCCGCCAGTAGCAGTATGCCAGCGCTGCCGCCGTCGGCTGTAGTGACGCTCACTGAAAGGCCAGGCAGGGATCGCTTCGTGGGTGTTCGGGGGTGAACAGCGCATAATCGGTAATGTCACTGCCCGCGCGCCCGGCTGCCTGCTCAGCAACCGTGCCGCTGTCGCCCTCGGCCACCTCCAGCAGATGAACGACCACGATGGCGGCATCGGGTCGCAGGCGCTGGATAAACTGCGGAATGCCACGGTCCCTCCGTGCGTGGCCATTGCCGGTAATGATGACGGCGCGTTCGGCGGCCTGCACGATGCGGTAGGCCATGAAGGCATCCCGCGCAATCTGTACGTCGACCATGGCCGGCAGCATGGGGTCTGGAAGCTTTCCACAGTGGGCGTCCTGCATTTCTGCTTCCACTGCCGCACGCGCCTCGGCGCTGAGCAATGTGTCCGGACGCAGCCGTGCCAATGCATCCTCCGTCAGCGCCACTTCAATCCCCTCACTGACAATGTCGCGGGTGGTCGCGAGCGGGAACATCAGCGGAACAATCGGCAGTCCGCGTTCCAGCGTCGCAGCAAACAACGGCCGGTAGATGGCGTAGTCCGGCCATCCGCTTTGCGACCACACTACCGCCTCGCCGAAGCTGTCCGCCGTTGCCGTCGCCTGCTCATGAAAAGCGTCCAGCAGTGGCTGCTGGTCCACGCTGAGTTGTTCGTAGCCGACGCTGATGGCAGCGTCGTGGCTATCGGCAAAGTGCCCCAGCAGATCCGCCTGCAGCTGGTGGTGCTGCGGGTTGTCGTGGATTTCGCCAATGATCAGGTAATCGGCGCGGGTAATCGCCCGGCGCAGCTGCACCTGATCAATTATCCGCGCGTCACCGGATGACCACGCGCTAACGCGACCCGCTTCGTCCGCTGCAGCCCCCGTCGTCAATACCGGCGCTGAGAGGAGCGTGGCTGCAAGAAGTGCGATGCTGATGCCGCTGGCGCTCACGTCAGGCCTGCGGCAGATCGCGAACGCGTTCTGCGAGCGTGTCGGCAATCCCCGGCTTGTTCTCGGCGATTTCTGCGGCAGTCAGGCCAACCAGTTCATGTGGAAATACCAGCCAGGCATCCGTCTCGTGAACATAAAAATCCGGCGTGATATCGGTGACGTTCCTGGACGGCTTGTACCAGGGCGTTGCGACCTTCATATTGTGCGGCATGTTGCGCCGCGTCTTGCTGCGCAGCGTGTCGAAAATGGCGCTGATGCTGCGTCCTGAGTCGAATACGTCGTCGACCAGCAGTACGTCGTCCTCGGCGTTAATGTTGTCGATGATGTAGTCGAGACCGTGCACGCGCACTGTCTTGTCCTGCTTGTTGATGCCGTAGTACGACGAGGTGCGAATGGCGATATGGTCGGTGGAGATGCCGACATACTCGAGATATTCCTGGATGGCGATACCCACAGGCGCGCCGCCGCGCCAGACGCCGATAATGAAATCGGGTCGATAGCCGCTCCTGTGTATTTTTTCTGCGAGGCGAAACGAGTCGCTCAGCAGTTCATTGGCCGTAATGTAAACCTTGTCCATCGGGGATAATCGTCTGCCTAGGCGAGGAAGCCGAACTTTAGCATAAACACCAGCGCTACCGCATAAACGGCGGCGGGACACTGCTTCGGCCTGCCGGACAGCAGCTTGATTGCCGCATAGGTGATGAAACCGAGGCCGATGCCGTCGGCAATGGAGTAGGTCAACGGTACCGCGAGCGCCGTGACAATGGCAGGCGCGGACTCGGTGATGTCGTCCCAGGCCAGGTGCTGTAATGAACGCGCCATGATACAGGCGACAAACAGAAGGGCGGCGCCGGTGGCAAAGGCCGGCACGCTCTGTGCCAGTGGCGCAACGAACAGGCAGGCGAGGAAAAGGAATGCGGTGGTGACTGCCGTCAGCCCGGTGCGGCCGCCGGCTTCCACGCCGGCGGCGCTCTCTATGAAGCTGGTGGTCGAGGATGTCCCAAGCAGTGCGCCTGCCGTCGTTGCGCCGGAATCGGCGAGCAGCGCGCGACGCAGCCGAGGCAGCCTGCCGCGCTCGTCGAGCATGCCCGCGCGGCTGGCCACGCCGACCAGCGTGCCGGCGGTGTCGAAGACATCTACCAGCAGCAGCGTGAGAATCACGGTGATCATGGAGACGTTGAAGGCGCCGGCGATGTCGAGCTGCAGCAGCGTACTCATGCTGGGCGGCGCCGATGCCACGCCGCGGAACTCCGCGCTGCCGGTCAGCCAGCCGACGACGGTGACCAGCAGCATGCCGACAACAACGGCTCCCATCACGCGGCGCGCGGAGAGCGCGGCGATGAGGAAAAAACCGGCGAGCAGCAGCAGGGCGTCGGGACGGGTGAGATCCCCAAGGCTGACGAGAGTCGCCGGATTGGCCACCACAATGCCGCTACCGGACAGCGCGATGATACCGAGGAACAGCCCGATGCCCGCAGAGATACCCAGCTTCAGGGAATGCGGTATGGCGTTGATGAGCCACTCGCGTATGGGCAGGATGCTGAGCCCGATGAAGATTACGCCGGAGATGAACACCGCCCCGAGCGCAGTCTGCCAGGCGACACCCAGGCCCAGCACAATGCTGTAGGTAAAGAAGGCGTTCTGCCCCATGCCCGGCGCCTGACCGACTGGGTAGTTGGCATACAGGCCCATGACCAGCGTCCCCAGTGCAGCGGCAAGGCAGGTGGCGACAAACACGGCGCCAAAGTCCATGCCGGCCTCGGAGAGAATGCTGGGGTTGACTACGGTGATGTAGGCCATGGCGAGAAACGTGGTAAGCCCCGCCATCAGTTCGCGACGCGCGGTTGTGCCGTTGGCGCTGAGTTGAAAGATGCGGTCGAGAGACACCTTCATGCGGTTTTTTTCCCTGTGGTTCTTTTGTTCGGGTTACAAGGCGCGATTCCATTATGCCATCGTGACTGGCGTGCCGGCGAAAAAAAGCCCTCCGGAGAGGGCTGGAAAGCGGGTCTGACCGGCGGTTTTTCCGACCGGCCGCATGGGGCGCTAGAAGCGGTAATCCACCTTCGCCACCCAGTGGCGGGGCAGTTCAGGCAGCACGATCTGGCCGCCGAAGAGGTTCGGGAAGTTGGACCGGAAGTATTCCTCATCTGTGAGGTTCTTGCCGCTCACACTGAGCTTCCAGTCGTCCGATGTCCAGGTGACACCGGCGTTGACCAGTGTATACGCGGGCAGTTCCACGGAGCGCGAAAAGCCCGAGAAGGTCGAGTCGACATCGATCACGCTCGCGTTGATCGCGATACCGTTTTCAAAATCGTAGGTGGCGGTTGCCGAGTATATATTTTCAGGAATGCCCTGTTTGCCGCCATCACCGGCGGGAATCAGGCCTATGACCTGGCCGCCGTAGATCAGCGTGGGGTCAACCTGCGGAAGGTCGTCGGCGCCAAAGAAGCTGAACAGGTTGCCGTTTTCTACCGCCGAGACCATGGTGATTTCCAGATTGGTCCAGGCTGCAGTGACCACCAGCTGTGGCGTGATTACCCAGCGCAGTTCCGCTTCATAGCCCTTGGTCTCTGTAGAGGCGTTGGTCACGATGGCCTGGGCACTGAAATCCGTTCGCTCCTGCTCGTAGTAGCTGAGGGCGAAATACAGTGAATCGTCGAGGTAGCTGCCCTTGACGCCGACTTCAATGAGGTCCGAGGTATCCGTCGCGTTGCCCGTCTGAACCAGACCTTCCGGAATGTCACCCATCTGGTCTGCGATCACCGTGGATTGCTCGGCGAGGGTGATGTAGGGAATAAGACCGATAGGCGTATCCCAGCTGACGCTGACATTCCACGAGAAAATGTCGTCGCTGTCGCGGAAGGTAACGACCCCATCGGGGCTGCCAGCCAGCAGGGCCGGGTCCGGGAACAGCAGACGGTTGAGGTCCTCGCTGGTTTCCATGTCGACCCAGTCCTGGCGCAGACCCAGGGTAATGTTGAGGCCGTTATCCCAGACAAAATCACCCAGGAAGGCCAGGCCCCACATGCTGTAGTCGCCGAAGCGGTAGTCGCTCCAGTTGTTATCGGTCTGCGTGGACAGCAGGCGGGTGTCCAGTGACGGATCCCGCTCAGCGGCGGACTGACTGAGATCACGACGGTCGAAAAACTCGTTTTCGAAGTCATTGCCGCGCTCGAAATCCGTGTAGCGGAACGAGGGAGAGAACTGCAGGTTGGACGTTATGCCCCCCGAATTCAGTTCATAGGCAAAAACCAGTTTCTCTTCGAAAACCCAGGTCTCACCGTTCTGGGAGAAGCCGTAGGCGTTTTCATTGTTGTTCTCAAGGGTTTCATAGAACAGCTGGTTTTTGACCTGCAGGCCATTGTCGGCCTGGTAGATCGCGTCAAAATAAAGAGTCAGGGTCTGGTTATCCAGCTCATCGTTCGGGTCGGCCAGGACGTTGCTGCGGCTCAGTGTCGTGGTGCCCGGATTGTCGAGTGCGCTCAGCGGATTCAGGTTTGCCTCGTCGACAAGGAAGGGAAAGGGGATGAACTGAGAAATAGTCTGTCCGTCGGGACCCGCTGATGCGGTCGCCAGATACTCCTCATGGGAGATTTTACCGTCGCCGTCGTTGTCCAGCGGCTGCGCCGTCCCCGTGACGTAGGTGCCGTTGTCGATCAGGTCCTGCGTCAGCCGGTTCCAGCCCGCCACCTGATTGCTCAAGAAATCGTGGTACATGACGCCAAACTGGATATGCAGGCTGTCATTGATATCCACATCGAAGGCCGCCTGCAGAATGGTCTGTTCGGTGTCCGTGTTGTCATAGAAGCTGTCTGAATCCTCGAATTCACCGTACAGATAGTAACCGGCCCGGTCCGAGATCGGGCCGCCGACATCGGCGCTGATGACGTTGCGGTCCCATTTGCCCGTGGTGTAGGAAACGCCGCCCGTGGTTTCTTCTAGGTAGTCGCCGGATCCGGCTCTCGCCGACTTCGGATTAAAGTTGAGGTAGCCGCCGATTTTCGAGGGGCCATAAATGGGAGATGCCGGCCCACGCACAATATCGACGCGATCCGCCGCCGCGATGGGCGTGGCATAGTTGCCGGGGTTATCGACCCGCCGTATGCCGCGAAAGTAGGTCTCACCCGGCGTGCCACGGATATCCAGTGAGCCCGCTACACCGAAAAAGGACTGGGTAAAGGTGCCCGGTGAAAACGCGACCAGTTCGTCGATATCGTTGATATTGAAGCGCTCCATCTGATCGGCGCTGATCGTCGACACCGAGCGCGGCGTCTCCAGCAGGGATTTGCCGAAGCCAAAGACATCGACATCCTCACCGGGCAGGCTGCGCAGTGAGCCAGTGACGACGATTTCTTCCAGTGCGTTCGGCGCGGCCTGTTCCTGTGCCAGCAGCGGCTGGGTGGACCCCAGGGCCGCTGCGATGGCCACCGCCAATGGAAGCCGTTTGACGGGTATGTTCATGCTTGCTCCTCAAAGATGCTGTTGTGTCGACCGTCAGCAAATGCCGATAGATGCCGTGTTACGCCGCACTGTGTCCGCCATGATTCGATCGGGTCCCCGATGGCGGCGCGAAACGCACCGGAATGGTGCTCAGACGAATTGCGCTCGTCAACGTCCGCCTTGGGTAATTTTGTCGGTCAGGCGGTGGGCCAGTCTGAAAAAAGCCCTCCGTAGAGGGCGAATGGCCCCGACTCTCCCCCTTGATACGCGGCGCCCCCTCCGGTGCCGCGTGCTCACTCAGTGGTCTCCTAGCATTTTCCGTGCCAGGCTATGGATGTTTGCGCAGACATTACTGCGCGCGCGTCAGTTCGCGAATCAGATCGCGGTGGTCGTGGTATTGCGACTGCAGATCGTTGCGCTCGGCCAGTGTCATGTCAGCGTAATCAAAGCCCGGCGAGACCGCTTCACTGATGAGTCCATAGCCGTGAGGCCCCTCGGAGAGCCGCGATGCTTTCCAGACGCCGCCGGGAACGGTGAGCTGCAGCCGCTGGCCCGCCAGCAGATCGCTGCCCATGACCACCGTTCGCAGCGAGCCGTCCGGCTGCAGCAGGTAGTAGGTGACCGGATCGCCGAGCTGAAAGTAGTGCACGATATCCGAGCGGTTGCGGTGGAAGTGGCCAATGGGCGACTGGCTGGTCAGCAGGTAAAAGATGGAGCTCATCAGCAGGCGCTCACCCTGTGCCGTGACAACCGTCGGCGGCTTGCCTGCAGCATAGGTCCGCTTGAAGAAACCGCCCTCGACATGGGCTTCCAGCCCGAGCTGCTCAACCACCTGTTCAGCGCTAGGTGCTGTCGCGGCTGTTTCCCGGCCCTCGGCGGAGAGGACGCTTATGGCTAGCGCAGCGCCAATGAGGGCGGTGAGAAGACAACCCACGGCGCGCTGCGTGACCAGTTGATGTATGGGACTGCTGAATCCGTTCATGTAGCCTCGCTGCTGCTGCGTTATCGGCGCTGTGTTTCAGGGCAAGAACCGTACCATTTCAACCTCGCAAGAATCAGGTTCTCCGCGCGCAGGACGATCGCACTGTTTGCCCTCAATTGGTGCGGGGCGCACGAACGCGGTGCGCCCCGCACCCGGTGCATGGCATAATGCCGCCGGCGCGGAGGTGAAGAAAGCATGGCATCGTTCTTGCTCCGCACCGTCTACCCTGACCTACCACCTGAGAAGAGATGACACAGTGAGATTTTCCATGCCGCGCCTTCCGTCTGCGGGGGCGCATTGCCGTCTGCGGCTCGCAGCGGCCGTTCTGGCCACCGCGTTCTTCATTTCCGTCTCTGCCGGGGCTGCACTGCCTCCCCCAGGGAAGAACATCGCCCAGTGGTTCGAGGCGTTCAAGAAAGCGGCGACCGATGAAGAGCTCTACCGCTTCCTGTATGCCATGCCCAAGGGCGGCGATCTGCACAATCACCTGTCAGGGTCCATTCTCGACGACTGGACCTATCAGCTTGCGCTCGACCAGTCGCGACACGGCTACACATTCTACACACGGGTGCGCATCAACAACTGCCGGCCCTATGGCGGAAACGCGTTTGGCAGCGACCCTTACCTGCTACTGTTCGTCACCCTGCAGCAGAGCAGCTACGAGCGCCTGGATGACTGTGAAAAAGCCGAGTTCAAGCCACTCGCCGACCTGGATGCCGGGGAGAAGCGCGCCTGGGTGAACAGCATGGTGCTGGACAAGCCCCACGAGGGTCGTGACGAATTCTTTCAGACGCACTGGCAGCGCATGGGGGACCTGTACGCCAATCCCTTCTATGCCGCTGATGCCCTGGTACTGAACATGCAGGCCTTTGGCCGCGAGGGCCTGCGTTATCTGGAGTCCATGATTGGTGTGCTGGGCTTCAAGCGTGCCGATGGCAGCATCTACACGCCGGAGGAGGTCGGGGACATCTATCGTCGGCGACTGCAGCAGCCCGACGCCCTGGCCACCGACGTTACTGTGCGACTGCAGGTGGCGGTGCTGCGCTTCGCGCCCGCGGCAGAGGACATGCTGCGCTCGCTGTATGCCTTCGTCGCGCGCAACCGCGACCTATGGGTCGGCGTCAATTTTGTCGGTCGCGAGGACAACGACAAGGGTCATCCGCTGCGCTTTCTGCAAACACTGCGCGAGCTGCGTCGTGAGTATCACAGCGTGCGTCTGTCAATTCATGCCGGGGAAGTGGATGAGCCAAATGATCACGTGCGCGATACTCTGCTGCTCGGGGCCGATCGTATCGGTCATGGGCTCAATCTGATCACTGATGACGACACCCTGCGCCTGATGCGCCATGGCCCCTACCTGGTGGAGATTAATCTGGTGTCCAACCTGCTGCTCGAGTATGTGTCCGACTACAGCGAGCATCCCTTCCCCGAATATCTACGCACCGGCATCCCGGTAGCGCTGTCCACCGACGATCGCGGCATGTGGGATTCCAACCTGACCGATGAGTTCTTTGTCGCGGTGCGCGAGTACAATCTCTCCTGGCCCGAGCTGGTCACCCTCAGTCGCAACTCGCTGCAGTACGCCTTTGTCGAGGATTCGGTGAAGGCGCAGCTGCTGGGTGACTTTGCCATTCGGCTCGGTGATTTCGAGCGCCGCCTGCAGCGTCAGCCCGTGGCCGCGCTTGCCAGCGAGGCCCGCAGTCACGGGTTCATCTGCCGCCGCTACGGACTCTGCGACTTTCCCCTTTCCGCTGAAACTGATAAGGACCTGCCATGATTGTTCCGCGTATTTTTTCACGGCTGCCGCGCGCGTTTTTAACGATATCGTTGCTGCTGGCGGCAGCCGCCTGTAGCGATACCGCCGAGGTCTTGCCCGGCTCAGCTGCGATGGCCCCGGCATCGGAGCCGGTAAAGATCAAAGCGGTGGTGGTCACGATGTTCGAGATCGGTGAGGACAGCGGTGACCAGGCCGGTGAGTTCCAGCTCTGGAACGAGCGCCGTAATCTGACCGAGGTCTATGAGTTTGGCGGTCACCACAGCCTGCATCACGACCCGGAGAGCGGGTTGATGGTCATGGTCACCGGAATCGGCACGGCGAAATCGGCGGCCTCGGTCATGATGCTGGGCATGGATCCGCGCTTTGATGTGAGCGAGGCCTACTGGCTGGTCGCCGGTATCGCCGGGTTTGATCCGCAGGATGCGTCCATCGGTTCTGCCGCCTGGGCCGAGTACCTTGTCGATGGCGACCTGTCACACGAGATTGATGCCAGAGAGATTCCCGATGACTGGGATTACGGCTATTTTGCGCGCTACACCAGCGGCCCCTTCGATCCTGATCGACCGGAACCTACCGGTGAGATGTTCCGTCTCAATCCGGCGCTGACCGACTGGGCCTTCCGTCTGACCCAGACTATGGAGCTGCCCGATGACGAGGCGCTGGCCGAGACCCGCGCGCTGTATACAGAGCACCCGAACGCGCAGCGGCCGCCTTTTGTTCTGAAGGGCGATCATCTTGCCGCGCTGACTTTCTGGCACGGTGACATCCTCAACAGCTGGGCCAACGACTGGGTGGACTACTGGACCGATGGCGAGGGCGAGTTCGTGTCTTCTGCCATGGAAGACACGGGGACCCTGCAGGCCCTGACCTATCTTGACAATGCGGGGCGCGCCGATCGTGATCGCGTTATGGTTCTGCGAACGGCAAGCAATTACACCATGCCGCCGCCTGGCGTCACCGCCGCGGAGAATCTGCTCTCGGAGAATGAAGGCTACGCGGGGCTTGACGCCTCGCTGGAGTCCGCATACCTCGTGGGCTCGCGCGTCATCGACAGCCTGCTGCAAAACTGGGATACCTATCGCGAGCGCACGCCAACGGCAGATGACCTTAGTGCGTCCGAGTAGCGCCGGGGCCGGACCGCTGTTCTTTGCGTCCACTGCGCGCAGCTGAGGACAGGCCGTGATTGGCTCGGCCACTCAGTGGCTGCCGATAATCGCGGCGCTGGCCGCTGCCGGCGTGCTTGCGGGTCTCCTCGCGGGGCTGCTCGGTGTCGGCGGTGGGATCGTCACCGTGCCGGTCCTGTTCCTGATCTTCCAGACTCTTGGCATCTCGCCGGCGACCGCCATGGTTGTCGCTACCAGTACATCGCTCATGATCATTGTGCCGACGAGTTTCGCCTCCGCCCGCGCGCATCACCGTCGCGGCAATGTGGATCTGGCGCTGTTCCGGCGCTGGCTGTGGTTTCTGCTGGCGGGGGTTGTACTGGGCACTCAGGTGGTCAGCCGGGTCGATGGCGTGATACTGACCGGGGTGTTTGGGGTGGTGGTGCTGCTGATTGCGGCCAATACGCTGTTGCGCCCTGGCGCGCCGCCGCTGCGGGAGTCGCTGCCGGCGGCGCCTGTTCAGGGCGCGGTGGCGGCCGCCATTGGTGCGCTTTCCGTGATGATGGGCATCGGCGGCGGCACACTCAGTGTGACGGCACTCACCAGCTGGAACGTGCCGGCCCACCGCGCGGTGGGTACCTCGGCGCTGTTCGGACTGGTCATCGCCTTGCCGGGAGCGCTGCTGCTGCTGTTGACAGCATTGACACCCACCGATGCGCCGCCGGGCACTGTGGGTCTGGTGAACCTGCCCGGCTTCGCTGCGATGGCGCCGCTGACCTACCTGATGGCACCGCTGGGGGTCCGTCTCGGGGCCAGGCTGAGCGGCGTGGCGCTGAAAAAGGTGTTTGCCGTATTCCTTACCCTGGTTGGCCTGCGCATGCTGTGGCAGTTGCTGGCCGAAAACTGATAACAGGAGATATCTGAATGAAAGCAGCCTGCACTGGCCAGGGCCGCTGTTGCCTGCGCTGGCTGGCGTCGGTGGCCGCACTGCTGGTTTCCGTTGCGGTCTTTATCGTGCCCACAGCGTTCGCTGCCGGCGCGGCGACGACGTCGCCCTTAGCAATCAAGGCCGTGGTCGTCACCATGTTTGAGAATGGCGACGTGCGCGGCGATGAGCCGGGCGAGCTGCAGTTCTGGGTCGAGCGCAGCGATATTGCGCAGGAATACCCGTTTCCGCTCGGGGAGTTCCCGCTGTTCCTGACCGATGATGGCGTGCTGATCCTCTGTGTGGGTGGCGGCATCCCCAACGCCACGGCGTCCATCATGGCGCTGGGCCTGGATTCGCGTTTTGACCTGTCACGTGCCTACTGGTTGGTCGCGGGCATTTCGGGCGGCGATCCCCAGGATGTTTCGCTGGGTTCCGCAGTCTGGGCCCAGCATGTTGTCGATGGTGACCTGGTATATGCGATTGATGGACGGGAGATTCCCGACCACTGGCCCTATGGTTTCATACCGCTGGGCGCCAAGGAGCCGGCGCAGGGACCACAGGACGTGTCCGATGGCTGGACCCTGGATACGATTCATTTCCCGCTGAATCCGCAGCTGGCGGCGTGGGCGTTTGAGACAACGCGCAATGTCGATATTCCCGACATGCCTGGCATTCGCGAGTTCCGCGAACAATACGTCGGGTATCCACAGGCGATGCGCGCGCCCTTCGTGACCCGCGGTGACACGCTGTCTGCCAGCACCTACTGGCATGGCGGAATGCTCAATACCTGGGCTAACGACTGGCTGCGTGTCTACGCGGGCAAGGACGCCAACTTCATGACCTCGAATATGGAGGATAGCGGGACGCTAACGGCGCTGCACCGTCTGCACCGGATCGGCCTTGTGGATGCCAGTCGCGTGATGGTCCTGCGCACGGTCAGCAACTATACGCTGCCGCCACCGGGTAAGGCACCGGCCTGGAGTACCACAGCGCCCTATCCGGACCAGGGCCTGCCGGCGTTGGAGGCGGCCTATCGCGTGGGCAGCGCTGTCATCGACGCGCTTATTCACGGCTGGGATGACTATTCAGATAGTCTGCCCACGTCCGTCGGCGGTGACCCGGGCATTGCCGCCGGTGCCGGTAAAGCGCCGGCGGTCTTCGCGTCGGCAGCGCCGGGAAACCTCGCTTCGTCGACAGTGCCGGTGATCTTCGATACCGATATGGCGATCGATGACTGGGCGGCCCTCCTGTTGCTCTTGCGCGAACCCGCGATCGATCTGCGCGCGGTCACGGTGGCCGGCAGCGGGGAGGCCCACTGCGAGCCTGGTGAACGCAACGCGCTGGCCCTGATAGACCTGACGCGGCCGGGCAGCGCCGTTCCCGTGAGCTGCGGCGACGCGTGGCCTCTCGACGGCCACTTCGTTTTTCCCACTGCGTGGCAGGATGACATGGACAGCCTGTCGGGCGTGGCGGTGCCGGCCAGCGAACGCGAGGCCTACGGTGGCCACGCGGTGGAGCTGATTCACGCGGCCATCGCGGACAGCGAGCAGCCGGTGGTGCTGCTGGCCACGGGCCCGCTGACCAATATTGCACAGTGGCTGGACAGCTACCCGGAAGACCGCAATCGCATCGCGCGCCTGGTCATCATGGGGGGCGCGCTGGATGCGCGCGGCAATATCATCGTGCCCGGTTTCACCGACAACCATCCGAATACTCGCGCTGAGTGGAATCTGTATGTCGATCCCGTGGCCGCCCGCCGCGTACTGGAGTCGGGTCTGCCGATCGAGCTCGTGGGCCTGGACGTCACCAACCAGGTGCAGGTCACGCCGGCCGTTGCCGAGGCTTTCAAGCGGCGTGCCGACAATCCGGCTGCCAACTTCTGGAGTGCGGTCCTCGACGCCAATGACTGGTTCATCGACTCCGGCGAATACTATTTCTGGGATGTACTCGCAGCGCTGACAATCGTCGATCGCGAGCGCTACTGCCGCGGCGAGCAGCTGGCCGTGAGCGTCGATTACCGCTATACCGACCGGCCCTGGCTGGGAACCTCGGACATGGATATGCCAGCGGCGAACTGGCGCGGCAAGCCCCGGCGTCATCTTGATGCGGAATCCGCCGGGGTCCTTCGTCTGTTGCCCGATGCACCGGCGAGCACCCTGGTGTGTCAGCAGACGGATGCTGATGCCGCTTTCGAGCACTTTATCAGCACACTCACGGGGTCAGGTGGAGGGTCGGTCGATGAATGACAGCGGTGCAGCGACGACAGAGGACAGGCAGGAACATGACTGGCTCGCGGCCATGCCCAAGTGTGAGCTTCACCTGCACATCGACGGCAGCCTGCAGCCGGCGCGTCTGCTTGAACTGGCTGAGAAGAACGCGGTCAACATACCCCACTCCAGCGTCGCTGATATTGAGCGCGCCTGTGAATTTACCGATCTACAGAGCTTCCTTGACCTGTATTACCTGGGCGCTTCCGTGTTGCGTACGGAGGCGGATTTCTATCACCTGATGATGGACTACCTGCGGATGTGCCGGCAGCAGACTATTCTGCATACGGAGATCATGGTGGAACCCCAGACCTATGCCCCCTTCGGTGTCACGCTGGACGTCGTAATGCGTGGCTTTATCGCGGCCATCGACGAGGCGCGCCGTGAATGGGGGCAGTCGGTACTGTTGCTTCTGAGCTTCCTGCGTCACCTGAGTGAGGACAGTGCCCTCGACCTGCTGCGTGAGGCACAGCCCTGGCGCGAGCACTTCGCGGGCATCGGACTTGCCAGCGCCGAGCGCGATCATCCACCGGCGCAATTCCGCCGGCTTTACAGCGCGGCGCGTGAACTGAATCTGCGGCTGACCGCGCACGCCGGTGAAGAGGGGCCGCCCAGCTTTATCAGCGATGCCCTTGAAGTGCTCGGCGTGGAGCGCATTGATCACGGTGTGCGCGCGGTGGAAGACGCGTCGCTGCTGCAGCGGCTGCGCCGGGATCAGGTGCCGCTCACAGTCTGCCCCCTGTCGAACGTGCGGCTGTGCGTGGTGGATACGCTGCAGCAGCACCCGATACTCGATCTTCTGGCGCAGGGACTGTGTGTCACGGTCAATTCGGATGACCCGGCGTATTTCGGCGGCTACCTGAACGAGAATTACATTGCCCTGCACTCTGCTTTGGGCATGCGTCGTGAGCAGGCGCTGGCGCTCTCGCGCAACGGCTTCCAGGCCAGTTTTCTCGGCCCCGATCAGCGGGCCGACCTGTTGGCGCGGCTGGAGCGCTACGCTGCCTCGTGAGCGCTGCCCGCGGTCGCGCGCCAGCGGGCGAAGCGTCGGCCCAGGGGTTCACGGAACTGGTCAAACAATACGGCGAGAATGATCACGGCGCCGGTGATGATGCGCTTGCCCGGCTCTGACACGCCGAGCTGCGCCAGCCCGGTCGCCATTACCGCGATGATCAGTACGCCGAGGAAACTGTTGACCACGGAGCCGCGTCCGCCAGACAGGCTGGTACCGCCAATCACTACCGCGGCGATCGCCGACAGCTCCAGCCCGATGCCGGCATTCGGGTCCGCGCTCTGCAGATAGCCGAGCTGGAAAATGCCACCGAGACCGGCGAGCAGCCCGGCGAGGGCGAATACAGCGATTTTCCACGGCAGGGGGTTGATGCCCGACAGCCGCACGGCTTCCTCGTTCGTGCCGATGGCGACCATGTAGCGTCCGAACACAGTCTTCACCAGCACGAACTGGCCGATGGCAACCACGGCGACTGCGAACAGCAGGGCGGCGGAGACTCCCGGACCCGCCAGCGGATCGCCAATACTGGCAACGGCATCGCCCAGGTAGCGGGTTTCCGAGTTCGTGGTCAGATAGGCGCCGCCGCGGGCGATCTCCAGCATGCCCAGGGTGACGACAAAGGAAGGAATGGACCAGCGTGCGCTGATAAAACCGTTGACGCTGCCGCAGGCCAGGCCCGCTGCCAGCGCGGCCATGATCGCCGGAAGTAGGGGCCAGTGCAGGTCGACCATGAGGACCCCGGTCACGGCACCGGCCAGCGCCATCACCGAGCCCACCGACAGGTCGATGCCGGCAATCAGCAGCACATAGGTCATGCCCACCGCGATCACGGTCAGCGTCGGGATCTGGTTGGCGAGGCTGCGAAAGGTGCCGGCGCTGAAAAAGTAATCGCTCAGGAGGCTGAACAGCGCAACCAGCGCGCAGAGCACGGCAACGAGACCGAGGGAATTCCAGGGCAGTCGGATCTGACGGAGGGTGCGGGTGGTCATGGCGTGTTTTTCCTGTCCCGGCTGACGGGCGTGTCCGATGTGTGAGTTTATACCTCGCCTGATGGCTCGCCGCTTTGCTGGCGGCCCTGCGCGCCGGCGCTGTAGAAGCGGAAGCAGGCTGCGAGGAAGGCGTTCTCGTCAAAGTCGGCTGTCGCGAATTCCCCGGCGACGCGTCCGTTGGATAGCACCAGTATGCGGTCCGCGAGGGCCCGGAGCTCGTCGGTTTCGCTGCTAACCACGACCAGCGCTTTGCCCGCTGCGGCCAGTTCCCGCACCAGCCGCCGGATTCTTGCCTTGGCGCGCGCATCCACACCGCGTCCGGGTTCGTCAAACAGGAGTATTGGCAGTTCTTTCAGCAGCCAGCGCCCGATCAATACCTTCTGCTGGTTGCCGCCGCTGAGTTCCCGCAGTGTTTGATCCAGCGCGCGGTAGTTGATGTCCAGACTGCGGCACATGCTGGCGGCGAGCTCGACTTCGCGTGCCGTGTCCATTAACCCGAGCCGGCTGTGCAGGTCGGGCAGTCGCGCGAGGCTGAGGTTACGGGCAATGCTGGCCTGCAGGAGAAGCCCCTGGGATTTGCGGTCCTCAACCACCAGCCCGAGCCCGGAGCGCACGGCTTCCTGCGGTGAGCGCATGCGCCGGAGCCGGGCGAACTGGTCCGTCGCCAGGCGGATGCCGCCGCTCTGCACGCGGTCCGCGCCGAATATACCCCGCAGAAGCTCGCTGCGGCCGGCGCCGATGAGGCCGCCGATGCCGAGCACCTCACCGGCGTGCAGCGTGAAGCTGATATCGCTGAAGGCGCCGCTGCGCGACAGTTTTTCCACCTTGAGCAGCGGCCTGCCGGGTTCGTTCTGCGGCGCGCGTCGCTGGGTGACCGTCTTGCCATCGACCGCCTGTTCACCCGCCATCAGGGTGATGATCTGATCACTGTCCAGGGCATCAGCCCGCTCTGTGGCCACCAGATGCCCGTCCCGCAGCACGGACACGCGATCCGCGATGCGGCGGATCTCATCCATGCGATGGGAAATGTAGAGAATTCCCACGCCGCGCGCCTTCAGTTTTCGCAACGTTGTGAACAGTCGCTCGATCTGGGGGTCGGTCAGTGCGGCGGTGGGCTCGTCGAGTATCAGCAAGGACAGGGGCCGGCTGATCACTCGCGCAATCTCTATCAGCTGCTGCTGTCCGACGCCCAGGCGCGAGACGGACATGTCCGGGGCGAGATCGTCCAGGCCTAGTGTTGCCAGCGCTGCCTGCGCCCGCGCATGCAGCTGGTCGTGGCTGAGAATGCCCGCGCGGGCACCGAATTCGCCGAAAGCCAGGTTCTCGGCAATGCTGAGCGTGGGAAACAGGTTGAGTTCCTGCATGACCATGCGGATGCCCTGTGCCTCGGCCTCCCGGATGCCGGCTGGCCGGAAGCACTGGCCGCGCAGCTTGAGATCGCCGCCGGAGGCCGGCAGCACACCGGCGATGATATTGCACAGGGTGCTCTTGCCGGCGCCGTTGCTGCCCATCAGGGCATGGACTTCCCCGTGCTGCAGCGTGAAGTTGATGGCCTTGAGCACGGGCACGGCAAAGGATTTAGCGATGGCCTGCGTGGCCAGCAGCGGAACGTCGGCGCCACCGGCAAATCCGCTCTCAGTAGCGCTTGCGGACACGGGTGAAGCTCAGCGGTCGCCGCTGATCACGTCAACCGGGGTGGTGCGATCCGCTGGCACCTGCCCGCTGTCCAGGATGTCCAGTGCGTATTCGATACCGTAGACCGCGAGTCTGTCGGCGTGCTGGTCGGCGGTCGCCACCATGCTGCCACTGTGCACCAGTGTGTTGGCGGCGGCAATGTTGTCAAAGCCGACAATTCTGACGCTGCCTTCACGGCCCGCCTGACGCACTGCGGCGACTGCACCCAGCGCCATGCTGTCGTTGGCGCAGAGCAGGGCATCCAGCTGCGGGTACTCACGCAGCAGTGCCGAGGCGATGTTCGCGGCCTTGGCTTGTTCCCAGTCCGCTGCCTGCGTGCTAACCACCGTGATCTCCGCCGCCTGCATGGCGTCCATAAAGCCGGCGGCACGTTCGCGCGCGTTGAATGCACCGGGTATGCCGCCGATGATCGCCACGTCGGACCCAGGGTCCAGTTCTGCCGCGAGGCGCTCGCCGACACGTCGTGCCCCGTCACGGTTGTCAGGACCGACAAAGGGAATGGCAATGTCCATCTCTGCAAGTAGTTGCCGGTCAAACTGGTTGTCGATGTTGACCACCACAATGCCTTGCTGCACGGCGCGGCGCGCCACCGGCAACAGGGCCCTGGAATCCGCTGGTGCGATCACGATGATGTCCACGCCGGTCGCCATCATCTGCTCCATCAGCGCCACCTGCTGGGCAAGATCGCTCTCATTCCGGATGCCGTTGACCACCAGGCTGTAGCGCTGCGGATTGGCGGCCTGGTGAGCGCGCGCGCCATCCGCCATGCTGACGAAGAACTCATTTGCCAGGGATTTCATGATCAGGGCGACCCGCGGCCTGTCCGGGCTGTCCTGCATGCCATCTGCGCCAGTGGCGACCGGCTCTTCCTGCGAGCAGGCGCTCAGCAGGAAAGCCGCGACAAACAGCAGTGCGCTGGCTATGCGCGGTGAATGGTGGGCGTTTGGCATGCCGGGTCTCCGGTTCAACAGACGGGAAGAAGTCGCTGCGTTGGCAATTACACAGCCGGCGCAGTTAAGCAAGAACTGCTGCCGCGGGCAAGCGCGACGGATGCGCTCTGTGGCCCGCAGGCGGGGGAACGCCCTGTGCCATGCAAATGCGGTGGTGCTGTCACTTTCAGTCAATTATTTTAGTGCCCAGTGTCATTGTCTGCCCTGCCTTGCAACGGCAGACTGCTGCTATCCATTCTATCGGGGAGTTACCCGCCATGAGCCACCACGCCTACATTTATGATGCCCTGCGCACGCCGCGCAGTAAGGGAAAGCCGGGAGGCAGCCTGTACGAGGTCAAGCCCATCGATCTCGGCGCCGGCCTGTTGCGTGCACTGCAGAGCCGCCACGATCTCGATACGTCCTACGTCGACGACGTTGTCATGGGCTGTGTCACACCAGTGGGAGAACAGGGCAGCGACGTCGCCAAAATGATCGTCATGAATGCCGACTGGCACGAGTCGGTGGCCGGTGTGCAGCTCGACCGCTTCTGCGCCTCGGGGCTTGAGGCGGTGAACATTGCCGCACAGAAAATTGCCTCCGGCTGGGAAGATCTGGTGGTTGCGGGCGGCGTAGAGAGCATGTCGCGTGTGCCCATGGGCTCTAACGGCGGTGCCATGGGCGGTGATCCGGCGTTTGCCGCGAAAACCGGCTTCGTTCCTCAGGGTATTGGCGCGGACACCATCGCCACCCTCGAACAGTATTCCCGCGAGGACGTCGATGCTTACGCTACCGAGTCACAGCGACGGGCAGCACAGGCGCGCGACAGCGGCTACTTCGATCGCTCGGTAGTACCGGTGCTGGATGAAAACGGTCTTACCATTCTCGAGCGTGACGACTTCATCAAGCCCGGCACAACCGTGGAAACCCTGGGCCAGCTCAATCCCTCGTTCGCCATGATGGGCGACATGGGGTTTGATGACGTAATTCTCGGTAAGTACAGCATGCTGGATCATATTGACCATGTGCACACCCCGGGGAATTCCTCGGGCATCGTCGACGGCGCGAGCGCCGTGCTGATCGGCAGCGAAAAAGCTGGCAAGGATCTCGGGCTGACGCCGCGGGGCCGCATTGTGGCGACGGCAGTACTCGCGACCGATCCCGTAATCATGCTGACCGGGCCCGGACCCGCCGCGAAAAAATGCCTGCAGAAGGCCGGATTGAAGAAAGAGGATATCGATCTCTGGGAAATCAATGAGGCATTTGCATCCGTTGCCATGCGTTATATGAAGGATCTGGATATCGATCACGACGTTACCAACGTCAACGGCGGCGC
Organism: uncultured Alteromonadaceae bacterium; assembly: GCA_964613795.1. Lineage (GTDB taxonomy): Bacteria > Pseudomonadota > Gammaproteobacteria > Pseudomonadales > Halieaceae > Chromatocurvus. The sequence goes on from CAZTJR010000024.1 coordinate 38,461, forward strand.
CATTGCCATGGGTCATCCCCTGGGGGCAACCGGTGCGATGCTGGTCAGCACTATGCTGGACGAACTGGAGCGACGCGGCCTGCAGCGCGGCATGCTGTCCCTCTGCGTGGGTGGCGGCATGGGCATATCCACCATCATCGAACGCGTCTGATACCGAAGGCCTTCAAGCCAGAACGCACACAGCGGCGCGAAGCGCGCAGGAGTTGTTTTCAGAATGAGTGTATTCCAGTACGAAAAAGACGCCGATGGCATTGTCACGGTCACCATGGACATGACCGGCCCGGTGAACGCCATGAACGCGGAATATCGCGATGCCATGGGCGAGACCATGGACCGTCTCGAGCAGGAGGAGGGACTCACTGGCGTGATCTTCGCCTCTGCCAAGAAGGTGTTTTTTGCCGGCGGCGATCTGCACAGTCTGTTGGCGGTCACCCCGGATGATGTTGGCGAATTCATGCAGGGGCTCGAGGTCGTCAAGTCCCAGCTGCGGCGGCTGGAGAAGCTGCCGGTGCCAGTGGCGGCAGCCATCAACGGCGCCGCTCTGGGCGGTGGTTTCGAGATCTGTCTGGCCTGTAACTACCGCGTGGCCTGGAACGACCGCTCCGTCGAGCTCGGTCTGCCGGAGGTGACGCTTGGCCTGCTGCCCGGCGGCGGTGGCGTGGTCCGGCTGACCCGTCTACTCGGGCTCGAGAAAGCGCTGCCTTACCTGCTCGAGGGCAAGCGCGTTGCACCTGTGGCCGCGCTGGATGATGGCCTGATTCACGCACTGGTGCGCGAGCCCGGTGAGTTGCTTGCTGCCGCGCGCGAATGGGTTCTTGCCAACAGGGAGAAGCCGGAATCCTCGGTGCAGCCCTGGGACGCGAAGGGCTATCGCATTCCGGGTGGCGATGCCAACTCGCCAAAAGTCGCGCAGATGCTGCCGGTGGCGACGGCCATGCTGCACAAGAAGACCAGGGGTCTGCTGCCGGCGCCGCACAAAATCCTCGATGTGGCCGTGCAGTCGACCCGACTGGACCTCGAAACCGCGCTCAGGGTGGAGTCCCGCGGCTTGGCCTCCCTGGTCACAACACCCGTTGCCAAGAACCAGATCAGCACGTTCTTCTTTGCTCTGAACAAGGTCAATGGGGGCGCCAGTCGCCCGCAGGATGTGCCGCAACAGACGACGAAAAAAGTTGGCGTTCTGGGTGCCGGAATGATGGGCCAGGGTATTGCCTACGTGTCTGCCATGGCAGGTATCGAGGTCGTTCTCAAGGATGTGTCACGGGAGGCTGCTGAAAAAGGCAAGGACTACAGCCGACGGTTGCTGGACAAGCGAGTGGATCGCGGCCGCATGACGGCGGAAAAGCGCGAGCAGGTGCTGGCGCTGATCACGCCGACGGACGAGGCAAAGGATCTTGAAGGCTGCGATCTCGTGGTGGAGGCGGTGTTCGAGAACCTGTCCCTGAAGCACGAGATCACCCGGGAGTGTGAACCCTGTCTGGCAGAGGACGGGGTCTGGGGCTCCAACACCTCGACCCTGCCCATCACGCAGTTGGCTGAGGCAAGCCGTCGCCCCGAGCAGTTTATAGGGATCCATTTCTTCTCTCCCGTCGACAAGATGCCGTTGGTGGAAATCATCATGGGCGAGAGGACGTCGGATGTCGCGCTGGCGCGGGCCTTCGATTACGCACGCCAGATCCGCAAGACGCCGATCGTAGTCAATGACGCCCTGGGCTTCTTCACATCGCGGACGTTCGGAACCTATCTCGATGAGGGAGTGCGATTGCTGCACGAGGGTCTGCATCCGTCGCTCATCGACAACCTGGGCAAGGCGCTTGGCATGCCGGTGGGACCGCTTGCCGTTTATGATGAGGTCAGCCTGGAGCTGTCCCGGAAGGCGCAGGCCACCTGGCGGGATATGGGCGTAGAGGATGCCTGGGGCGATGGCAGCATTGCTCGCGGCGTGGTGGCGACGCTGGTGGAGGAGCACGGCCGTGGCGGACGCTATCATGGCGGCGGTTTTTACGAGTATGCCGAGGACGGCAGCAAGCATATCTGGCCTGGTCTGCTGGATCTCTATTACCGCAGTGAGGTGTGCATGCCAGAGCAGGATATCAAGGACCGTCTGCTGTTCCGGCAGGTTATTGAAGCCCTGAAATGTCTGGAGAGCGGCGTGTTGCGGTCTGAAGAGGACGGCAATATCGGGTCCATCATGGGCATCGGCGCGCCGGTCTGGACCGGTGGCCTGCTGCAGTTCGTGAGCACCTATGGCTACGGGCGTTTTGTCAGCCGCTGTCGTGAACTGGCGTCGGCGTATGGAGAGCGCTTTGCACCGCCGGCGATCGCGATCGAGCGTGCGGGCGAGGAGAGTGCCCGGGCGGCATAGCGAGCGTCGCGCCCGGCGCCCTGGCCCGATCTATATCGGCAGGGGGATGAACACCGATGAGGCGGTGTAGATCACCCGGGTCACCCGTCGGTCGCCGGCATCGTCGGCGATCGTCGACATCATGTCCTGCAGGGCGATCAGCTTGCCGAACAGCCGCTCGAAGCTGAGATTGTCGGTGCGACCGTCATACTCGCTGGTGATCAGGAAAGGCTCGCCATTCGCATGGCGGGTATGCTTGAGGCGCCAAACCAGAATCTCGATATTACGGGCGCTGGTCGCCAGGGCCTCGGCATCCAGGGAGCCCGGCATGTAGGACTCCCGCCGATAGTCGTAGCTGCGTCGCAGCATCCCGCCGAGCCCCGCCGCGAGAGCAAAGACCCTGTCGCCCTGAAAGTCGGGGTTGAATACCACCTCCATGGCAGCAATCTCCTGGCGTCCGGAGAGTTCGTCGAACACCAGTCTGGCGGGCGAGTCGTGCAGCATCTGCAGCCGCCGCTCAAGGGTCATACCCGGCACCTTGGCCAGCTCCACAGGATTGCGGGCATACAGCTTGATTACGAGCTCCCGCGTCAGCCTCCGCGTTTCGCGGATGAATTCGTCGGCAACGAGATCAATGTCGGACTTGGCCAGGTTCTTCAGCTGATAGCCGCCGCAGCCACTGAGCAACGTAGCGACCACGGTCGCCGTGAGCAGTCGCCGTAAGGTGGCGCGTACGCGACGGCCCATGCGCACAACAGCCAGCCCTGTCCTCAGCGATGGCGATGGGGTACCGCGATGGCACCGCTTTTTACCGCCATGTCTTCCAGCATCCTGAACGCCGCCTCGGGGTCTGTCCGCTTGAGATCGAGCAGCGCCATTTCCGGTCCCTTGCCGACCGCGATTTCCGGCAACCCGGCGACGAAACCCTCGATAATGGCTGTGGCACACTCCTGGGCAGACATTCCGCCCTCAATGTCGTCATCCGACATTCCCGCAGGCTGCCCCTGTGCATTGAGCGCATTGCGGGCCACATTGGTGCGGATAAAGCCTGGCGTTATGGTCGTCACCTGCAGTCCCAGCGGGCCGATCTCTGTGCGCAGGGCGTCGAAGAAGCCCATCACTGCGTGTTTGGCGGCACAGTAGCCCGTACGCAGCGGCGCTCCCACCTTGCCGGCAACGCTTGAGGTTACCGCCATCGTGCCGCTTCCCTGATCGAGCATCACCGGCAGAACGGCCTTGCTCAGGGCGATGGGCCCGAGCACATTGAGGTCCAGCATCTGTCTGTACACACTCAAGTCGGTGTCCAGGCAGGCGGAGCGCTGGGAGACGCCGGCATTGTTCAGCAGCAGGTCGATACGCCCAAAATGCGCGACCACCTCGGCTGTCCTGTCGGCCATCGCGTCGACATCCAGAACATCCAGCGGCAGCACCATGACCTCGTCGGGGGTGGCTCCGTTGCGTATGCATTCCTCGCGTACCGTTTCCAGCGCGCCGGAGTCGCGGGCCGACAGCACCAGCGAGCTACCGCGCTGCGCCAGCTTTGCTGCCAGCGCGGCGCCAATGCCGGAAGACGCACCGGTAATCCAGGCGACGCACTTGCTGAAATCGATGGGTTCATTCATAACCGATGTCCTCTGACGCATGATGCTGCAAGGTTAGCACGCCGTCTGATGGACGGCGCAGTCGCAGCTGGACTCCACCCCGCTGTCAGGGTAACGTTCCCGCCGTATTCATTTTTCGGTGCCCGGAGTATCTGCAATGACACAACCCACCAGGATTGCCGACTGCATGCGCAAGAAACCGTTGACTATCCAGCGGGATGTCAATCTGGTCGAGGCGATCGAAGTGCTGGTCGACCACCGCCTGACCGGCGTTACCGTGGTAGATGATAAAGGGCGCCCCGTAGGCGTTCTGTCTGAGCTGGATTGCATACAGTCGGTTCTGGCAACCATCTATAACGATGGCGATCCGGAACTGTCCCTGGTCCACGAGGCGATGACCGCAGATATCATCAGCTGTGGCCCGGAAGACAATATTGTTGAAGTTGCCCAGGACATGCTGAAGACACGACAGCGTCGACGCCCCGTCATTGAGAACGGCCGGCTTGTTGGCCAGGTAAGCTCCAGCAATATTCTCTGGGCGCTGATGGAGCATTCCCGGCGCAAAGTGGCACGCCAGCGAGTTTCCTGAATGCACTCAGGGCAAACCCGGGAATTATGCGGTGGTCGGGACGTCAATGACGCAGGGGTGGAGTGAAACCCTTGTGTGGCGGCGGCGCAACGTCATTGGGTGCTGTCCCGCTCCAGACTGTGGGCGGGCTGCTGCGTTCGTCGTCCCGCCACACGTTTTTCGCGCCTCTATCGCTACCCTCAATGTCGCGGAACGCGCCTTTCGTTAGCGGCGCCGTTACCGGATCAGCGCCAGCCGCTATCGATCAATGCAGCTTCCTGAGAGCCGCTGAGCGGAATATCCGCCGCCTGTTGACGGATGAACTGGTGCACGGCCTGGCTGTCGCCGGCGCCGGCCGGTCGATACACGTCACTGCTTTCGTGCTCCGGCGCCTGCGCAACGACTTCAGTGCGCCACTGTCCATCTGTGCGGCAAGCCACGCCTCGCCGGGTGTCTTTGCGGCTCATCTGCTTCAGCGCAAATTCCCGGCACCAGCTGCCGTCGCGGCTGGGGAAGGTCAGCACAGCCTGTATCTGTGCGCCATCCTCCAGCGTTGTCCAGGTGTCGCCGGAGGGCAGTGACTCCAGCACCGCGGCCAGCGACAGGGCCGGTGGAGAGGGCGAGCCGGTGTGCTCGGGGGTCAGCGAGACAGCAAGCGCGAGCACGACGGATGCCGCCAGTGCCGCTGGCCACAGCGGTTGACGCCGGAAAAACGGCACCACGTTGTCCTTCGCGCGATCCTGACCCACGGCAGAATCCAGCATTGACGTGATTCTCTGCGGAATGCCGGTTGTCGCACCGGCGTAGGCCTGTCGCAATGTCGCGTTGATTGTCTGCAGCTCCTGCCAGGCACTGGCGAGTTCGGGTTCCAGTGCGATGCGCTGCTCCAGCTGCTGCTGAGACGCCGCGTCGAGTTCTCCATCGATAAGCTGCGACAGCCGCTCAAAATCCGCTTCAGTGATTGTCATTTTTCCGCCTCGGGGTCTCGCACCGTCACTTTTGCTGGAGCAGGACCCTGTCCTCCAGTAAATGCTTTCGAGCCCTGGCAATGCGGCTCATGATTGTTCCCACCGGGACCTGCAGAATATCTGCTGCCTCGGCATAACTCTTGCCATCCACGGTCACCAGCATCAGTGCCAGCCGCTGCTCCGGCGGCAGGCGCATGAGTGCCTCGTTGACCGCCGCCAGATGCTGCTCCCAGCCTGCCTTGGTCTCTGCCGACGGCGATCGTTCAACATCCTCCTCTGCCGGCACCGATGTTGCGTGGCGCTGTCGGACCTGTCGGGCGCGCACCTCATCAATCCAGATATTCTTGCATACGCGATACACCCATTTCGCCGTGTGGGCATCTTCCGGCATACCCTTTTCCAGCATTCGCTCAACCGTGGATTGCAGCAGGTCGTCTGCATCCGCTGCGGCGCCCGTCAGTGACAGGCAGAAGCGACGCAGACCGCCAAGTTCCGACATCAGATCACTGCGTTGCCTTGTGTTGAGCGACGGCATATAGTCCTCGTTAGCTTTGTGACGGTTTATTGTGCGTGTTTATTCCCGGACGGGAATTAAAATGCCGGAAGCGCGTCAGTATAAGCAAGGGCGGACCATTCATACAGGGGGCGCCCTCCGACTGATCATTACGGTGAGCCTCATGCCATCCGCACCCATCTCAGCTGTAGTCCCACACCCGGCACCGTTCGTCGTCTCTCGCTTGCGCGGCGTCCTGGCGTATCTGCTTGTTGCGTCAGCCCTCATCGCAGCGCCCGCGCTGGCGCAGCTGCCGGTCGGCGGTTATCTCGGCCCGGACCCGATTGAGGAGGAGGTTGAAGAGAGTATCGAGGAAGAGGTCGAGTCGCGGGTAGAACAGGACGTGGAGCAAATCACCGAGCAGAACATACAGGAAGAGATCGAGCAGAACATCGAGGAAACCGTCGAGGAGACGATTGACACAAAGGTGGAGGGCTCGATCGAGGAAGTCGTGGCCGATAGCGTGGAGACCCAGGTCGAGGAGGGTGTTGAGGAGCAGGTTGCCGGCAGCGTCGAGGATGCGGTGGAATCCGACGTTGAGGAGCAGGTTGCCGGCAGTGTGGAGGATGCGGTGGAATCCGACGTTGAGGAGCAGGTTGCCGAGCGGATTGAATCCGACGTCGAGGAAGGCGTGGTTGCAGAGGTCGAGAGCACAGTCGCTGACGCGATTGAAGACAGCGTTGCCACCGGTGTGGAAAACGCGGTGGCCGAGTCTGTTGAAGACAGCGTGGCTGGCGACGTCGAAGAGCAGGTGGCCGACAGCGTGGAAGCGGCGGTCGAAGAGGGCGTTGAGGGGGCGGTTGAGGACGCGGTGGAAGGCAGCGTTGAGAATCGGGTCGCAGCCACTGTTGAAGAGCGCCTTGAAAGCCATATTGAAGGTATCGTTGAGGATCTTGAGAGCGACCTGGAAATGGACGAGAGCCGGATCCTTCGCGAGCAGTGGCTGATCATGGCAGAGCCTTCGGTGTTCGAGGAACTGGGCAAACAGGGATATCTTTTCGACACGGTGACTGAGCTTCCCGGTCTGGGCCTGCGTCTGGCGGAAGTGGCCGCACCCTCATCCTTCGATATCACTCAGGTGCGCCGCGGTGTGCTCGACGTAGTCGGCAAGGATCGCGCAGAAGTGGACCTGAACCACATCTATACGGCGGGAGCGCCGCTGGCGTCGGCGGGTGAGGGAATTTCTCCGCGATCGGTCATGGCCATGCCGGACGATCTCGACAGCCTGCGTTTCAAAGTGGGCATGATTGACAGCCGCGTCGATACCTCGCATCCCGCACTGTCAAATTCACGCATACAGGTCCGCTCATTCGCGCGCGACGACGGTGACACGCCGGTGTTTCACGGCACTGCGATCGCCTCGATCATCGCGGGCAGTGCCGAGGACTATCGCGGCCTGGCGCCGAATGCGGAACTGTTCAGTGCATCGGTTTTCGAGCTGGATGGTGAGCGCGGAGAGATCGCCAGCACCGTCAGCCTGATTCGCGCACTGGACTGGCTCATGTCGTCCGGGGTGGATGTTGTCAATATCAGTCTGGCGGGGCCGCCCAACCGTCTTCTCGAAACAGCGCTGCTGCGGGCAGCGGGCCGGGACGTCATCATCATGGCGGCGGCGGGTAACGGTGGGCCGGTGGCCAAGCCCATGTACCCAGCTGCCTACTCATCGGTTGTGGCCATTACCGCTGTGGATGACCGCAACCAGGTGTTCCGGCTCGCTAACCGTGGGGATTATCTTGCCCTTGCAGCGCCGGGAGTTGATCTGCGACATGCCGTGTCCGGAGGAGGCTACGGCGCTTCCTCGGGCACGTCTTTCGCGGTTCCCTTTGCAGTGACTGCCGCCGCGAGGCAGAAGCATCTCAGCCCCGGCGACGACATTATCGCTCGCCTGTTGCGCGACGCGCTCGACCTGGGCCCCCCGGGGCGCGACGATATTTACGGTTACGGTCTGCTGACACTCGGAGCTGCCGCCAGCAGCTGAGCGCTGCGACCGGTGTCAGCCAACCTTACTGCGCCCTACCAATTGAACTCGACGCGGGTGCCGACGATCGTCTGCGTAAAGTCCGCCCGTGGCAGGTTCGAGACGAAGTCACCATAGCTGTAATACCACTTCAGGGTTGCGCGGTTGCCTAGCGGCACCTCGAGATCCAGCTTGAATCGGCCCCGATCATCGGATCGCTCTCTGCCAATCACCGGGTCCGGAGACAGGTAGCGCCGTTCTTCATAGCGCCACGACACTTCCCCTTTGGCCTGCGTGCTTCCGACAGTGAAGCGACGGATATAGCGTATCTTGAGCCCGTGTGAGCGGAAATCCAGTGCATCCAGGACGGTATCTTCATCCCGATAGCGGTAGCCAATATTGAAGTAACTGCGCAGTCCCCGGTGGAAGTAATAAAGGTCTCCCTCGAGGGAATGCGTATTCGCATCGCGATCGCGGCGGCGGTCAATCGATCTTTCGGCGTAGACATAGGCGCTGCGGGCAAACCAGCGCTTTGATATGAAGCCTGATAGCGACGGCGACAGCCGCAGGTACTCCAGAAACGGGTCTCCATCCAATCTTGAGCTGATGTAATAGGCGGAGAGACCGGCTTTGGTGCGTGTCAGGTCGGTGGAGAGGTTTGCGCCGACAATATGCGTCTGCCGATCGACAAAGGAGAAATCGTCGTACAGACTCTGACTGAAATCATAGTTCAGGGCGAGGTCTGTCTTTTTCCCCAGGCTCTGATTGACGCCAACGCCCAGGTCCGTGGTCCAGGCATAATCACTTTCTCCGGAGCTGGCGTCCACTTCGCTGACCGACACGTTGCTGTCGTATTCGCGGCCTGCACCGACCTTTGCAGACCAGGTTCTGTTGAAATCCAGCGTCGCTGTTTCATCGGCCCACGCTGCCCCCGACACCGAGAAGAGTGCCACAGGCATCAGCAGCCAGGGTGTTACGCTGCGCATCAACGGTCTCTTTCGGGTTCTGGCAGGGAAGTCGCGCAGACTACCCAAGTGCGCCGGTCTGCTCAAGCAAAAGAAGCCGGGCACCCGGCGCGACCTGCCCGGGAACGGGTCCGCTGGAAGTGCTACAATCGCGACCCTCAAACGTAACAGGAGTATTGCTGTATGGCAGAAGACAAGAATGCGCAGCACCAGGCGTGTATGGAGCGGTTTATTGCACTGGCCAATACCATGAAAGATGAGGGCATTGGCACAGATGTCATTTCCTGGGCACTCATGACGGCGTCGGGTGTTCACGCGACCTATTCTGTTGCCGGCAATGAGGGCGGTCTGACCGAGTCCGGTGTCGACAAGGTGGCGGATGCTTACCGCAAGAACCTCGCCAATATCCAGGCGCTGAAGAAGCAGCAGACGGCCGATTCCGTCTGACTGCCAACGTCCTCGGCGTGGAGGCCCCCCTGACGCGCTCAGGCAGGCGCCATGTCGAGTGCGCCGCTGAGATCCTGCCGGCGCGTTTCCCCGGTCTGGGCGGCAAAGTGCCCCGGAGAGAGCAGCGCAATGAGTCGCTCCAGCGGTACAGGGGGGCTGAACAGATAGCCCTGCACCGCGTGCACGCGTTGCTCGCTGAAAAAGGCCAGCTGTTCCTGAGTCTCGATACCCTCTACGACAAGATCCAGATGCAGGCTGTTTGCCATGGCGATGATGCCGCGAACCAGCTCCGCGCCTTTCTCACCCTCGTCAAGACCTTTCACAAAGCTGCGGTCAATTTTCAGTTCCGACAATGGCAGGCGGGTGAGATAGCTCAACGATGAGTAACCGGTGCCGAAATCGTCAATCGAGAGGCATACACCGAGATCCTTCAGCGCAACGAAATTGCGCATTGTCCTGGCTTCGTTATCGATCATCACCCCCTCGGTCAGCTCCAGCATGAGTGAATCTGGTGCCAGACCGCTTTCCTTCAGCGCATCGTCCACCACATCTACAAAGCTCTCTGATAGCTGAAGTGCAGAGACGTTTACCGATACCTGCCGAAGCTCATGGCCCCGGTTGCGCAACTCGCCGAGGTCACGACAGGCCTGTCGCAGTACCCATTCACCGATCTCATCGATAATCCCCAGTTCCTCTGCGAGCGGTATGTACTTGAATGGCGGCACCATGCCCAGTTCGGGGTGCTGCCAGCGCACCAGGGCCTCTGCGCCGCTGACACTGCCGGTCTGTGCATCGACCTGCGGCTGGTAATGCAGCCTGAGCTGTCCCCGGCTCACAGCGTTGCGCAGGTCTGTCTCCAGCCTGAGCCGCTCAAGATTGTCACCTTCCATGTCATCGCGATAAACCAGGAAGCGATTCCGGCCCTCCCTTTTCGCATTGAACATGGCTGTTCCGGCGGCGCGCAGCAGTCCCTCGACATCCTCAGCATGCAGTGGTGCGGCGGCAATGCCGATGCTGCAGGTGATGACGATTTCCTGGCCGTCCAGCAAATACGGCTGCGACAGTTTGCGGGTAAGGCGGCTCGCAACCAGTTCGGCGCCGGCGAGGTCGTCCAGCTGGTTGAGGACAACCGTGAATTCGTCCCCCCCCATGCGCGCCAGGTCAATCTGTGACGGTTCGTGCTCGCGGCTTCTGTGCAGTACATCCGATTCTCTGATACTGCTGGCCAGTCTGCTGCTGGCTTCACGCAGCACCATGTCACCGACCCGGTGTCCCAGGGAGTCGTTGACGCGCTTGAAGTTGTCGAGGTCAAGCAGCAGGAGAGCGACCATCTGCTCGCCGCGAGCAGCCAGGCGCAGCAGAAGCGTTAGCTGGTCGGTAAACAGGCGCCGGTTGGGCAGGGACGTGAGCGCATCGAAGTAGGCGAGGTGACGCAGCCGACTCCTGGTCTCACCGACCTGCTGTACCGCGAGTGTCAGCTCCTGCTCACGTTCGCTGAGCTGTGCCGTGCGCTCGCTGACTTTCAGGCTCATCAGCTGCTGATCGGTGTGCATACGGGTCTTTTCGCTGTGCATGCCGGAGATAATGCTATTCAGCACGGAAGCGATATCGCGGATTTCTCCCGAGCCGCGGATTTTCAGCAGTTCTGTCTGCTTGCCCATGGCAATGTCGTCTGCCACGCGCGCCAGCTCTCTAAGGGGTGCGGTGATGCGGCGCGCGGTGATCCGCGCCACCACCAGGCAGAACGCGACCAGCGCGAGTCCGATGGCGGCAGAGCCGGTGACTGCCGGCAATGTCTGTATCCAGAGTGCGAGACCGCTGATGCCGATCTCCACATAGCCTGTGACAAACAGACTTCGCGCATCATCGGCGTCGGTCAGCGCGGCGCCGAAGTCCTGGCGTGAGAGGCCTCGCTCGGTGGGATTGACTACCGACACTATCGGAACCGCAAGACTGGTTACCGATTCACCGCCAGTCAGTCGGGCCACATTCGCATAGTCCGGGTCAACGCGGCGACTGCGCGACTGGCTGAAGGAGTTTTCTGTGGCCGATACGTCTCGCCGCGACTCGCTGAACGGTGGCAGGTCGTTGATGTCTGCCCAGGGCCTGTTCCTCGATGCAATGATCTCACCCATGCTGTTGCGCAGTACCGCGTACTTCACGGCAGGGGAGAGGCCCATGAACTGTTGCAGGGCGTCGGCGGCCTGTGCCGCCTGATTGAAATAGATAATCGACTGCAGCTGCGGTTTTCCCGCCACACCCGAGGATACCTGCAGCACGAGTTGGTCACGCTGGTAGTCGAACTCGCGCTGTGCCGTGAACACAACGACGATCAGTCCCGCCAGTAGCGCAATGAGCGTGACAAGAGCATTAATCCTGCCGGCAATGGTGGGGCGCTTTATCGGCATGCGTCCATTCTCGCAGTCTGTGGTGGCAGCAGAGTCACTGTGCCCTGTTCGACAAACCGCTGGAAATCCTCGGCCCCCGCCTGCCGGCTGCCGGGATAGCCCTGGGCCAGGAAGCCCGCCTGTCCACGCTTTCTATTGCCCACTAGCGCCCGACCGCGGAATATACGAATCCCGCGTCTTCCATTGTGCGTCGTTCATAGACGTTGCGCAGATCCACAAATACATTGCCACGCATCAGCGAGCGCAGTTTTTGCAGGTCCAGCCCGCGATACTGATTCCACTCCGTCATGAGAACCACGGCATCGGCATTGCGGAGTGCATCGTCAATGGTATCGACGTAATCGATGCCGGATGGCATCAGCGTCCGGGCCTCGGCTGTGCCTTCCGGATCGTGTGCCCGTATGACGGCACCGCGGTCGGCCAGTGCCGGCAGAATCGCCAACGCGGGTGCGTCGCGCATATCGTCGGTCTGCGGCTTGAAGGTCAGCCCCAGCACGGC
>CAZTJR010000025.1:0-1775 GCA_964613795.1 uncultured Alteromonadaceae bacterium
CTCATACTGGTAGGCGCGGGTGCTGCCTGTCAGTGCCAATTGCTGACAAATTCGACCCTCGCTCGATTCGCTAAAATGCCGTTGAGTTGAGATCGCTATTGCGTGCCGTTGCCAGCCAGTACCAGACATTGCCTTTGAGTGCCGGTCACTCCCACTCAATCGTCGCCGGCGGCTTGCTGCTGATATCGTAGGTCACCCGCGACACCCCGGAAATCTCATTGATGATGCGATTAGAGACCGTCTCGAGGAGTTCGTAAGGCAGGTGCGCCCAGCGCGCCGTCATGAAATCCACAGTCTCTACAGCCCGCAGGGCAATCACGTACTCGTAGCGCCGGCCATCGCCTACCACACCGACAGACTTCACCGGCAGGAACACCGCGAAGGCCTGGCTAGTCTTCTCATACCAGCCGCAGCGTCTGAGTTCGGCAATAAAGATCGCGTCGGCCTGGCGCAACAGTTCGGCATATTCCTTCTTCACCTCACCCAGAATGCGCACGCCCAGCCCGGGGCCCGGGAACGGATGACGGAAGACCATGTCGTAGGGCAAACCCAATTCCAGCCCGATCTGGCGCACCTCGTCTTTGAACAGTTCGCGCAGTGGCTCGACCAGCGCCATTTTCATGGTTTCCGGCAGGCCGCCGACGTTGTGGTGCGACTTGATCACGTGGGCCTTGCCCGTCGCGCCACCGGCGGACTCGATCACGTCTGGGTAGATGGTTCCCTGAGCCAGCCAGTTCACGTCCTGCAGCTTGGTCGCTTCGTCGTCAAATACCTCGATAAAGGTATTGCCGATGCGCTTGCGCTTGTCTTCAGGGTCGGCGACACCGTTGAGCCGCGACAGAAAGAGGTCTTCGGCATCAACGCGAATCACGCGCACGCCCATGTTGCGACCAAACATCTCCATCACCTGGTCGCCCTCATGCAGGCGCAGCAGGCCATTGTCGACGAAGACACAGGTCAGCTGGTCACCGATGGCGCGGTGCAGGAGCGCGGCAACCACCGAGGAATCCACGCCACCGGAGAGCCCCAGGAGAACCTTGTCCTGGCCGACTGTCTCGCGCACGCGCTGAACCGCATCATCGACAATATTGGCCGGTGTCCACAGGCGCTCGCAGCCACACAGCTCAAGGACGAAATGCTCGAAAATGCGCCGGCCCTGCAGGGTGTGGGTTACCTCGGGGTGAAACTGAATGCCGAAAAATGGCTTTTCCTCGTGGGCCATGCCGGCAATGGGGCAACTGTCGGTGGCGGCAATAACGTGGAAGCCCTCGGGCAGTGTGGCGACTTTGTCGCCGTGGCTCATCCACACATCCAGCAGGCCGTTGCCGTCAACGTCGAGGTGATCGCGAATGTCGTGCAGCAGGTCATTGGTAGCGGTCAGGCGGATCTGCGCGTAGCCGAACTCGCTGGTGGGAGAGGCCGAGACACGGCCACCGAACTGCTCCGCCATAGTCTGCATACCGTAGCAGATGCCTAACACCGGCACCCCCAGCGTAAATACACTGGCGGGCGCTCGTGGTGATCCAGGCGCCGGCACGGATTCGGGTCCACCGGAAAGAATAATGCCGCTTGGTGCAAACGCGGCGATGGTCTCGTCGTCCGTATCCCAGGGCCTGATCTCGCTGTAAACACCCACCTCGCGGACGCGTCGGGCAATCAGCTGGGTATATTGCGAACCGAAATCCAGAATCAGAATTTTCTGGGCGTGAATGTCTGTCATGAGCGGGATCCGCTGGCGATGACGCTCAACTAATGGGGTAGTTGGGCGCCTCTTT
>CAZTJR010000025.1:1875-4974 GCA_964613795.1 uncultured Alteromonadaceae bacterium
GAGCGGGATCCGCTGGCGATGACGCTCAACTAATGGGGTAGTTGGGCGCCTCTTTGGTGATGGAAACGTTATGCACGTGCGACTCCGACATGCCGGCCGCGGTGACACGGACGAAGCGTGGCTTGGTCCGCATGGTTTCAATGTCCTTGCTGCCCGTGTACCCCATCGCCGAACGCAGCCCCCCCATGAGCTGGTGAATGATGGCAGACGCCGGGCCCTTGTAAGGCACCCGACCCTCAATACCCTCGGGCACCAGCTTTTCAGAGCCTTTGCTCGCGTCCTGGAAATAGCGATCGGAAGAGCCGAGCTTACCGGACATGGCGCCCAGCGAGCCCATGCCGCGGTAGGCCTTGTATGTTCTGCCCTGGTACAGCTCTACCTCACCGGGCGCCTCTTCCACGCCGGCGAACATACTGCCCATCATCACCGAGTGGGCACCCGCGGCGATCGCCTTGGCGATATCACCGGAAAAACGAATGCCTCCATCGGCGATAATCGGAATGTCAGTATCTTTGAGTGCCGCCGCCACGTTACCGATCGCCGTAACCTGGGGCACCCCGATGCCAGTGACAATCCGCGTGGTGCAGATCGACCCCGGGCCGATACCCACCTTCACGGCATCGGCGCCGGCGTCCTTGAGTGCAATCGCCGCCTCGGCAGTGGCGATATTGCCACCAATGACTTGCACATCCGGGAAATCCGCTTTGATTTTCCTGACGCGACCAAGCACGTTGAGCGTGTGCCCGTGCGCGGTGTCGACAACGAACACGTCGACGCCGGCGCGCACCAGGGCGTCAACGCGCTCGTCCGTGTCGGCACTGACGCCGACGGAGGCGCCGACACGCAGCTGGCCGTAGCTGTCCTTGCAGGCGTGCGGGAAGCTTTCGGCCTTGTCGAAATCCTTGACCGTGATCATGCCGCGCAGGTCGAAATTGTCACTGACGACGAGGATCTTCTCGATGCGATGCTGGTGCAGGAGGCGCTGCACCTCTTTCGAACTGGCGCCCTCCTTCACCGTCACGAGTTTGTCCCGCGGTGTCATGATGGTGGACACCTGCTTGTCCAGGCTGGTTTCAAAGCGCAGGTCACGCCGGGTCACAATGCCCACCAGATCCTCGCCGTTCAGCACCGGGACGCCGGATATGCCGTTAGCGGAGGTCAACTCGATCAGCTCGCGTATGGTCGCCGACTGCTGGATGGTGATCGGATCCTTGACCACGCCGGACTCGTACTTCTTGACCCGGCGCACCTGATCCGCCTGTTCGGCAATGCTCATGCTCTTGTGAATAATGCCGATGCCACCCTCCTGGGCCATGGCGATGGCAAGGCGCGACTCGGTGACGGTATCCATTGCCGAGGAGACCAGTGGAATATTGATCGGAATCCCGCGTGTCAGGCGCGACGCCAGCGTGACCCCGGTGGCGACGATGTCAGAATATCCTGGGAGTAATAGGACATCGTCAAAGGTGAGGGCTTCTTCTGCGATGCGCAGCATGCTGGGCCTCCGGTTGGCGGCAGAATGGTAAACATGCAATTATAGGGCCTTCGGCAACATCAGGTAAACCGGATCCCTCTTTACTCTGTGTCTTCTTCGAACTCCTTCAGCGCCCCCACGCTCAGCGTCAGCCAGCTCAATCGCAAGGCCAGAACGCTGCTGGAAAGCCATTTCGACTGGGTCTGGGTCGAAGGCGAGATCTCCAATTTCGTCTGCCCAGCCTCGGGACACTGGTATTTTTCCCTCAAGGACGCGGGCGCACAGGTGCGCTGTGCCATGTTCCGCAACCGCAACGCTCGACTGCGGTTCAGTCCCGGCAATGGCGAGCAGGTGCGACTGCGTGCCCGCGTATCGCTGTATGAGGGCCGCGGTGAGTTCCAGCTGGTCGTGGAATTCATGGAGCCCGCCGGGGCGGGTGCACTGCAGGCGCGCTTCGAGGCACTGCGCGAGCGACTGCGCAGCGAAGGCTTGCTGGAGGCCGAGCGCAAAATGCCTTTGCCGCAGACGGTCCGTCATATCGCAGTGATCACATCGCCCACCGGTGCCGCAATCCATGACATTCTCACGGTTCTGCGGCGCCGCTGTCCCCTGATCGCGGTATCGCTGCTGCCGGTCGCCGTACAGGGCCGCGAGGCGATTGAGGAGATTGCCCGCGCAATCGAGTGCGCGAATCGATGGCAGCGCGACGGTGTCTGCCACTTTGACGTTCTGCTTGTCGGTCGCGGCGGCGGCTCACTGGAGGATCTTTGGGCCTTCAACGAGGAACGCGTCGCGCGAGCCATCGCCGCAAGCGACCTTCCCGTCGTCAGCGCGGTCGGCCACGAGACTGACATCAGCATTGCCGATCTGGTGGCGTCGCAGCGCGCCGCGACGCCGTCTGCCGCAGCTGAACTGCTGAGTCCCGACCAATCGCTCTGGCTGGAGCGGCTGCAGCGGCAATCGGAGGAACTGCGCCGGCAGGTGCAGCGACAGCTGCAGCGATTCGCGCGCGAGCTCCAGCACCTGCGGGCCAGGCTCAAGCACCCCGGCACCGGTATCCGGGAGCGTAGCCAGCGCCTCGATGACATCGAGGAACGCCTGCATCGCGCGCAGCGCCAGCAGCTGGCACGGTACCAGGCGAGACTGGATTCACTTGCCGCGGGCCTGCGCCAGACGAACCCGGCGCCGCGCGTGCGCGAGCGCCGTGCCATGCTGACAGTGACCGAGCAGCGTCTGCGGCAGGCCGCTCAGCGTCGCGTGCAAGAGCGCTCCACGCGTCTGCGTGAGCTGTCGCAGTTGCTGAACACGCTGAGCCCCCTCGCTACCCTGCAGCGCGGCTACGCCATTGTAAGCCGTACGGACGGTGATATCGTGCGCGATGCGGCGACGGTCAGCCCGGGCGAACGACTGCAAGCGCAGCTGACGATAGGCACTATTGAGGTCGAGGTTACCGGCAGGAGAAAACCAGGCAAAGGATCCTAGTTGGCCACTCGCTCAGTACTTGGCCGGCAGACGGGTGTTGATAATAATATGCCGCCCCTCAAAGCGAATGTACTCGC
Organism: uncultured Alteromonadaceae bacterium; assembly: GCA_964613795.1. Lineage (GTDB taxonomy): Bacteria > Pseudomonadota > Gammaproteobacteria > Pseudomonadales > Halieaceae > Chromatocurvus. Next base: position 4,909 of record CAZTJR010000025.1, read on the forward strand.
CGATCGTGAGGTCCTTGAGAATGCGCGCGACCATTTCCCGTGAAGCGCCCACGCGATCGGCGATAT
>CAZTJR010000025.1:5074-6251 GCA_964613795.1 uncultured Alteromonadaceae bacterium
TCCTTGAGAATGCGCGCGACCATTTCCCGTGAAGCGCCCACGCGATCGGCGATATCCTGCTGCGTGAGCTTGTCGGCGATGTAGAGAGTGCCATCGCCACGCTCCTCTGACAGATCCATGAGCACATTGGCCACACGCCCATAGACATCCTGCAGGGCCAGACTCTTGACGTCTGCCGTGAGTTTGCGCACGCGTGACGCCAGATTGCGGATAAGATGGCGCGCAATGTTCGGATGCTCATCGAGCACCCGGTTGAAATCATCCTTGTACACGATGCAGAACGTGCATTTCTCGACGGTGCGGACGGATGCGGAGCGGGTGCTGTCATCCAGCAGTGCCAGTTCACCGAAGTAATCACCGGCGCCCTGGGTGTTCATGATGAACTCCTTGCCATTCTTGTCACTGCAGTAGACTTTGACCCGACCGCTCTCAATCACAAAGAGTGAGTCAGCGGGATCATTTTCATGAATCACCACGGTATTCTTGGGGAAAGACCGACGGGTGCTGCTTTCCGTGAGCGTGCCGATGTCATCCTCGGACAGACCCTGGAATATCTCTACTTGCTGCAACATATAGGCGTTATACCCTTTGGGGCCTGGAAGTTCACTAACGCGCCAATAGTACCCTATGCCATCGCGGCTTTGCACCTTGCCTGCGCCATTTCCCCGACAGGCAGTGCCCGGCTATACTCCCGGCGCATGGAATACGAAGCCGAGGAAAGCACGCTGCCGTTACCCCCGGGGTCCGGCACGAACGCAGCCACCGTCTATCCCTGGCGCGAGGCCCTTCTGCGTGCCATTGGCGAACTGCTGGCTACCAAAGCCCCGGCCGCTCTGACAACACCGGCCCATGAGGACTTCACGAGCCTGCATCGGGCTGCAGAGGACATGGCAGGCATGCTGGCAGATACGGCGGCGCATAGCCGGCACGATGTCCGCAATCAGCTGAACGCGCTGCGTGGCTATGGCGAGATGCTGGCAGAGCAGCTACCCGTCAGCGGCGGCGACGCGCTGAACGCATCCCTGCAGCGTCTTCTTCTGGCAACCCGCAGCGCCGAGGACACCGCATCGCTCGATGTCGGGTCAGGAGGGGGCATCGCGATAGAGGGCGAGCATGGCTTCATCCTTGCCGTGGATGATCGGCTGGAAAACCGTGAGCTCGTTGCCCGTTATCTGTC
>CAZTJR010000025.1:6351-9934 GCA_964613795.1 uncultured Alteromonadaceae bacterium
TCCTTGCCGTGGATGATCGGCTGGAAAACCGTGAGCTCGTTGCCCGTTATCTGTCCCGCTGCGGTCATTCTGTTGTTACCGCTGCCAGCGGCGATGAAGCACTGGTCATCCTCGGGCAGACTGATGTCGATGTCGTCCTCCTTGACCTGCTGATGCCGGGCATGGACGGCCATGAGGTACTGCAGCGCATCAAGGAACATCCGGACTGGCATGCCACACCGGTAATCGTGATCTCGGGACACCAGGACATGCAAGGCATCATCCGCTGCATCGAGGCAGGTGCCGATGACTATCTGTTCAAGCCCTTCAATCCCGTTCTACTGCAGGCCCGGATCAAGGCCGGGATCGAGCGCAAGCGCTGGCACGATCGCGAGGAACAGTACCGTCAACAGCTGGAGCGCAACGAGCAGTTCATCCGCGCGACTTTCGGCCGCTACCTGTCCGATGAGATCGTCACCGATATTCTGGAACGACCTGAGGGACTCGACCTGGGCGGCAAACTGCGTGAGGTCACCATCCTCATGTCCGACATCCGCGGTTTCACCACGCTGTGTGAGCAGCTGGAACCGACTGAAGTCGTGCGTGTGCTGAATCGCTATCTCGGCGCAATGACAGATATCATTCTCAGCTACCAGGGTACGATTGATGAATTCATCGGCGACGCCATTCTCGCGGTCTTCGGTGCGCCGCAGCATCGGGAAGACGACGCCGATCGCGCTGTGCAGTGCGCTCTCGCCATGCAGGCAGCGCACGATGAGCTGAATCGGCAGAATGCCCAGGAGGGCTTCCCGGCGCTGCACACCGGAATCGCGCTGAATACGGGACAGGTGATCGCCGGCAATATCGGCTCTGAACGACGCAGCAAATACGGCTTTGTCGGTCACGCGATGAACGTCACGGCACGCATCGAGGATGTCACACGGGGAGGCGACGTCGTGATTGCTGACGCCACACTGAGGAAGCTCCGCGGTCATTACCGCGTCGACGACAGCCGAGAGATACGTGCGCAAGGCATGGATGGTCCTCTGCACATTCATCGTGTGCTGGGCGACCTGTCGTGACAGCGCCCTGTATTCTATTGGTCGAGGACAACGAGCTGGGCAGGGACATGCTCAGACGTCGCCTCAACCGTGCCGGCTATGATGTTGTAACCGCGGCAGACGGCGAGCAGGCGCTGGACATCATGCGTGACCGGCAGCCTGCGCTGGTGCTTATGGACATGAGCCTGCCGGTGATGGACGGCTGGACCGCCTGTCGCAGCGCCCGCGCCGATTCCCGGATGTGCCAGATCCCCATTATCGCGCTTACGGCGCATGCCATGGCGAATGACCGACAGAGTGCGCTTGCCGCCGGCTGTGATGACTTTGCCACCAAGCCAGTGGACTTTCCGCAACTGCTGGCAAAAATCCGGACCTACATGCCCACATGAGCCTGCGCCGTCGCCTTACCCTGTCGCTCTTCACTATACTCGTGCTGTTTGCATTCAACGTGGGCACGCACTTCTGGGGAAGCTATGCGCGCAGCGAGAGTATGGTCGCTTACCGGCAGGCTGTGGAAGCCGCACAGCTGTCCACGGAACTGGAGCAGATGCTGAACGACCAGCGCCAGCAGATTCTGGTGTTAGCCACGCTCCGCGAGACAACGGATGACAGGCTTGACGACAGAGAGCAGGAGCGTGCGGTTTCGGATATCGGCAATATCCGCGAGCGCATTCGCAACCTGGGCGCGCTGAGCCGGGACGTCACTCAGCTGCAGTACGAACGCCTGCTGGCCAGCGGCAATGCATTACTCGATGAATGGCTGGCGTTCTACCTCAACTACAACGACGATGCCTTCGCCGTTGGGGTCGACGACCCCCTGCCCTTCCTGGAGGCCAGCCAGCGACTCAAGGAACTGGAGCAGCGACAGGCATTTATTGCTGTTCAACGCGCCAGCGTGATCGATCGCACCATCGCGCTGACCGACCGCATTACCGTGATTGGCTTTGTCGCCTCGATATTTCTGACCGCGATTCTGGGCTTTTTCCTTGTCAGCTATACCAATGACTCGCTGAAGCGATTGAAGCGGGGCACGGAACGCATCGGCAGTGGTGATCTTGACTACCGCATCGAGGACATCGACGACGATGGCGAACTGGGCGATCTCGCCGACGCCTTCAACACCATGTCAGACAAGCTGCGCGCAGCCATTGAAGAGGAACAGCAGGCAAAACGCGATGCCGACGAAGCCAACGCCGCCAAGAGCATTTTTCTCGCCAACGTCAGCCACGAGCTGCGCACGCCCCTTAACGCGATTATCGGCTACAGTGAGATGCTGCACGATGAGCTGGGTGACCGCAAGCGATTAAACAGGCCGCAATTTCAGGAAGACCTGGGACGCATAACCCTCTCGGGCCGACAGCTCCTGGCGCTGATTGACGAGATCCTCGACCTGTCCAAAATTGAAACGGGCAAAATGGCGCTGAACATCGAGGAATTCCACCCCGAAGCGGTTTTGCATCAGGTGTGCGAGAGTCTCATCCCGATACTGCAGCAGAAAAACAATCAGCTGACGATCGACCTCGGGGAGAATTTGCCGACCCTGCACTCAGACGCCGGCAAATTCCGCCAGGTTCTGATCAACCTGCTGAGCAACGCCAACAAATTCACTCATGACGGCGATATTTCCCTGTCGGTCCGTCGCGGCAACCCGCCCTACGACATCTGGATCGCCGTTGCCGATACGGGCATCGGCATGACGCCGGAGCAGCAGGAGAAGGTTTTCGAGGCCTTTATTCAGGCTGAGCCGGGCACCAGCGCCGCCTACGGCGGCACGGGGCTGGGCCTGGCAATCAGCCGCGATTACTGTGAGCTGATGGGTGGACGGCTATCGGTAGACAGCACGCCGGGGGACGGCGCCACCTTTACTGTCGAGCTTCCCGCTGGCCCAACGTCAGTTCCCGCAGCCGCTTGAGCGCCTGCTCGCGCTTCGCCAGGTCTTCCCTGAGAATGGCGTTGCTATTTTCGATATCGTCGAGATGCTTGGCCTGCTGCAGAAACGCATCCAGCGCCTCGTAGAGCAGCGCAATGCTGTCGTTCAGCTGCATGTCTTCACGGTAGTTCTGCTGCAGCTGCGTGAATGAAAGCAGCGCCGCATCGCCATCATAGAAGGGGCTGCGTGGCAGCATGCTGACATAGGCAATGGCCAGATTGGCTTCCCAGCGCGCCGTATCGCCCTTTTCCAGGCGCTGATAGCGCTGAAACTGCTGCACGGCCTCGATATATTCACCACGGGCGAGTGCCTGCATACCCCGCTCAAGGAAGGTGTAGTCAACCGCCGCCTCGTCTGGCTGGCAGTTGCAGTCGCTCGGTTCAGGCAGGTTGAGATTCAGCTCCACCTCGCGGTCCTGTCGCTGCACTGTCGGCACCGAATCACTCTCTCTCTCAGGCGCTGTGATGACGCAGGCCTGCAGAAACAGCATAACCATCAGGCCCAACGCCGGAGAGTACGCCTGTTGACGAAGCATGCTCACCTCCGTGTCACTCGGGTCGCAGATGCGGGAACAGCAGTACATCGCGGATGGACGGCGAATCGGTCAACAGCA
>CAZTJR010000025.1:10034-15614 GCA_964613795.1 uncultured Alteromonadaceae bacterium
CGCAGATGCGGGAACAGCAGTACATCGCGGATGGACGGCGAATCGGTCAACAGCATGACCAGCCGGTCAATGCCGATGCCCTCGCCAACCGTCGGCGGCATGCCATATTCCAGTGCACGCACGTAATCATGGTCGTAATGCATAGCCTCTTCGTCGCCCGCCTCTTTCTCTACCACCTGCTCGCGGAAGCGTGCCGCCTGGTCTTCTGCATCGTTGAGCTCGGAAAAGCCGTTGGCCAGCTCGCGCCCGCCGACAAAAAACTCGAAGCGCTCGGTCACAAACGGATCATTGTCGCTGCGGCGCGCCAGCGGCGACACCTCAGTGGGATAGGCGGTAATGAAGGTTGGCTGATCCAGTCGATCCTCGACGCTATGTTCAAAAATCTCCAGCTGTAGCTTGCCGAGACCCCAGCTGTCTTTCAGCGGGATACCGAGTGAGGTGGCGACGGCACGGGCCGAGGCCTCGTCGCCCAGCTGTTCTGCAGACAGATCCGGGTTGTATTCAAGAATGGCATCGAGCAGCGTCAGGCGACGGAAGGGTCGGGAAAAATCGTAGTCAGTGCCCTGATAATGCACTGTAGTACTGCCCAGCACCGACTGCGCCAGCCCCCTCAGCATATCCTCTGTCAGGTCCATGGCATCGCGGTAATCGGCATAGGCCCAATAGTACTCCAGCATGGTGAACTCGGGATTGTGTCGGGTCGAAAGCCCTTCGTTGCGGAAGTTGCGGTTGATCTCGTAGACGCGCTCAAAGCCGCCGACCGTGAGGCGCTTCAGGTAAAGCTCCGGCGCAATGCGCAGGTACATGTCGAGATCCAGGGCGTTATGGTGAGTAACGAACGGTTTCGCCGCGGCACCGCCGGGAATCACCTGCATCATGGGTGTTTCCACTTCCATGAAGCTGCGCTGGTTCATGTACTCGCGGATGAAGGTGATGATCTTGGAGCGACGCTCAAACACCTGCCGGGAATCCGCGTTCACGATCAGGTCGACGTAGCGCTGCCGATAGCGGAGCTCCTGATCGGACAGACCGTGGTATTTGTCCGGCAGCGGTCGCAGCGCCTTGGTCAGCAGCCGCGCCTCTTCCATGTTGATATACAGATCGCCCTTACCGGATTTATGCAGGGGGCCCCGGGCGGCCACGATATCACCGAGATCCCATGTTTTGATCCCTTCCAGCGTGTCGGCATCCAGCACCTTGCGATTGATGTACAGCTGTATCTGTGCCGACCCGTCCTGTATCAGCAGAAAAGCGCCGCGGTTGCGCACCAGACGACCGGCCACCGCATACGCCTCATTGCGCTGCTCCAGCTCCTCTTTGGTCGAGTCGCCAAAGCGTGCCTGCAGCTCCGCCGCCATGGCGCTGCGGCGAAAATCGTTCGGGAAGGCGTTGCCGCGCTCACGCAGCCCGGCGAGCTTGGCGCGCCGCTCGGCTATCAGCCGATTCTCGTCCTGTGGGTCGTCAGCCGCCTGCTGCTGTGGATCGCCGCTTGCTTCGGTCATAGCCTGTGTCCGCTTACAGGCCGCTCTTCAGCGACGCTTCAATGAAATCATCGATGTCGCCGTCGAGAACGGCCTGTGTGTTAGTGGTTTCCACGCCAGTGCGCAGATCCTTGATGCGTGAGGCGTCGAGTACATAGGAGCGTATCTGGCTGCCCCAGCCAATATCCGCCTTACTATCCTCCATCGCCTGTTTCTCTTCGCTGCGCTTGAGCACTTCCAGTTCGTACAGCTTGGCCCGGAGCAGCTTCATGGCGTTGTCGCGGTTCTGGTGCTGCGAGCGCTCGGTCTGGCACTGCACGACAGTGCCCGTGGGCTCGTGCGTCAGGCGCACCGCCGAATCCGTCTTGTTGATGTGCTGCCCACCAGCGCCCGACGCGCGATAGGTGTCGACGCGCAGATCGGCGGGATTGATGTCGATCTCTATATTGTCGTCGATCTCGGGAGAAACGAATACCGAGGCAAAGGACGTATGCCGCCGGTTCCCCGAATCAAACGGCGACTTGCGCACCAGCCGATGCACGCCGGTCTCCGTGCGCAACCAGCCAAAGGCATATTCGCCCTCAAACTTGATGGTGGCACTCTTGATTCCGGCCACCTCGCCAGCAGACACTTCAATGAGTTCGGTACTGAATCCCTTGGCCTCACCCCAGCGCAGGTACATGCGCAGCAGCATTTCACCCCAGTCCTGCGCCTCGGTGCCGCCCGAGCCCGCCTGTATATCGAGGTAGGCGTTGTTGGGATCCATTTCGCCGCTGAACATGCGGCGGAACTCGAGCTTTGCCAGCAGCGCGTCCAGATGGTCGATTTCCGCTTCCACCTCCGACAGCGTGTCGCTGTCGTCCTCGGTCGCCGCGAGTTCGAGCAGGTCGCCCGTGTCTCGGGTACCGCTGGTCAGGGTTTCCAGCGTCTGAACAATATTCTCGAGCGATGACCGCTCCCTGCCAAGCTCCTGCGCCCGCTCCGGGTCTTCCCAGACACTGGGTTCGGCGAGCTCGTGTTCAACTTCTGTCAGCCTCTCCTTGCGTCCGTCAAAGTCAAAGATACCCCCTAAGCACGTCGGTGCGCGCTTCCATATCCTTCAGGCGTTGCAAGATCGGGTTGATTTCCAGCATGGTTATGTCTTCCTGTGAACGTGCGCGGCATTCTACCGCAGGCAAACCCCCGGCGTGAATGTGTCCGTGCTATCCATCCACCACCCGAGCGATGTCCAGATGCTGAACAATCAGCTGCAGATTGCGCTGCCCGCGGAAGGCATTGACTTCAAGACGGTATATCAGCGAAAGCGACGCCACCGTCGGATCCGGCCACGCCGCGGGATCGACATTGAACGCAATGGCATCCAGCAGGCGATCGGTGCCCGGCACCCGGAGCACGAGCTTGAGATGACGCTCACCAACGAGCCGCTGGCTGATGACGTCGAAACAGCCATCAAACACCGGCTCCGGAAACTGCTGCCCCCAGGGGCCTGCGAGCCGCAGTTCCTCCGCCAGCGACAGGCTGAACTCTGAGGATTCCAGAGGCCCGTCGCTGAGCACCAGCGCTTCAAGGTCCTCCGCGTCGGCCACCCGCTCGACTTCCGTCGCCAGCGCCTGCGCGAAGGTGTCCAGCGACGTCGCTGGAAGACTCAGCCCCGCCGCCATTGCGTGGCCGCCAAACTTGCCGATCAGGCCGGGATAGCGGGCATTAATGGCAGCCAGCACATCGCGGATATGAACGCCAGGGATGGAGCGCGCCGACCCCTTCAGTTCGCCCCCACCCGCATCGGCAAAAGCAACCACAGGGCGATGAAGACGATCCTTGATGCGCGAGGCGAGAATGCCCACCACACCCTGGTGCCAGCCGGGCTCGTATAGCGCCAGCGCCGCAGGCACCTGCAGCCTGTCAATCGGCAGCTCGGCAAGCAGACGCAGCGCTTCATCCTGCATGCCGCGCTCTATGCTGCGCCGGTCGCGATTGAGCTGATCCAGCTGGCGGGCATAGTCGAGTGCGAGGGCTTCGTCATCAGCGAGCAGACACTCAATGCCGACCGACATGTCATCCAGTCGACCCGCTGCGTTGAGTCGCGGCCCGACCGCAAAGCCGAGATCGCTCGCCACCACCCCTGCAGCGCTGCGACCCGCCACCTCCAGCAACGCCCGTATGCCGGCGCAGGCACGTCCCGCACGAATCCGCTGCAGGCCAGCGTGCACCAGTATCCGGTTGTTGTGATCCAGCGGCACCACGTCCGCCACTGTTCCAAGTGCCACGAGGTCCAGCAACTGGCCGAGGTGCGGGACTGCCAGGCCCTGCTGTTCAAACCAGCCGAGCTCACGCAGATGACGGCGCAGCGCCAGCATGACGTAGAAGATCACGCCTACGCCCGCGAGGTGCTTGCTCGGAAAATCGCAGTCGGGCTGGTTGGGATTGACGATAATCCCTGCCGCTGGTGTCGCCTCACCGGGAAGGTGATGATCGGTCACGAGAACATCGATACCGGATGCGACTGCCGCCGCCACGCCCTCAATGCTGGAAATCCCGTTATCCACGGTAATGATCAGATCGGGCGATCGCTCACGGGCAAGGGAGACAATTTCCGGGCTCAGCCCGTATCCGTAGTCAAAACGGTTCGGGACAAGATAATCTACGCGGGCACCGCCGAAGGCCCTCAGAGCACGCACTGCAAGTGCGCAACTTGTTGCCCCATCGGCGTCAAAATCACCTACCAGCAGCAGGGATTCCCCCTGCCTGAGCGCCTGCGCCAGGCGCCGTGCTGCGCGGTCGACGTGCAGCAGTCGGTCCGGCGCCAGCAGACCCGCCAGATCGAGATTCAGCTGCTGGGGATCGATCACACCCCGCGCGGCATAGGTGCGCGCCAGCAGCGGGTGCAGGCCCGTGTCGCGCAGTGCCTGGCCATCACCGGCTTCGCGGCGCACCAGGCGCGGTGTGGCTGCCTCCAGCACGGCCCGCGGCATCAATGGCGAATCTTCGCCGCCATGTCCGCGTGCACGGCCCGCAGGTCATTGCCAATCACCGTGTACTGTTCAGGTCTGTCGAACAGGTCGGCCAGATGCGCGGGCAGGCGCGGCGTCTCGCTGACGCCGGCGGCGGCGACAGCATCCGGGAATTTCGCCGGATGGGCCGTGGCCAGAGTGACCATCGGCGTCCCGGGTGCCGCTGCCTCCCTGGCCGCGCGATAACCGATGGCACTGTGCGGATCGAGCAGGTATCCGCAGTCCGCCCAGGTGCGGGCGATCTGCTCGCAGGTCGCATCGTCGTCGACACGAACGCTAGCGAAACATTCGCGCGCTTCCGCCATGGCAACATCGGAGAGCGTGATATCGCCGGCATTAAAGTCTGCCATCATGGCGGCAAGAGCGGCGCCATCCCGGCCGTACAGATCAAACAGCAGGCGCTCGAAGTTGCTCGATACGCTGATATCCATGCTCGGCGACAGCGAGGGCTGCAGCGGCTGGCGCGCATAGATGCGGGTCGTCATGATGCGGTGCAGCACGTCATTGCGGTTGGTGGCAATCACCAGGCGCTCGACGGGAAGCCCCATGCCACGGGCGAGATACCCGGCAAAAATATCGCCGAAGTTGCCGGTGGGAACCGAAAACGACACGGGTCTGGCCGGCGCGCCCAGGGCAAGCGCCGCATAGAAATAGTAGACCACCTGCGCCATGATCCGTGCCCAGTTGATCGAGTTGACCGCCACCAGCCCGCGCCCGTCGGGCAGAAAGCCGCGCTCACCGAAACTGGCCTTGACCATCGCCTGACAGTCATCAAAGTTCCCCTCCACCGCGAGGTTGTGAATGCCCTCGCCCCGCACCGTGGTCATCTGCCGGCGCTGCACCTCGGACACACGCCCGTGCGGGTGCAGAATGAACATGTCCATATTGCGGCAGCGCCGACACCCTTCGATGGCGGCAGAACCCGTATCACCGGATGTCGCGCCCATGATCACTACACGTTCACCGCGTCGCTCCAGGACGTGATCCAGCAGCCGACCCAGCAGCTGCAGCGCAAAATCCTTGAACGCCAGGGTTGGACCATGGAACAGCTCGAGCACCCACTGATCGTGGTCCAGCTGCACCAGCGG
>CAZTJR010000025.1:15714-50210 GCA_964613795.1 uncultured Alteromonadaceae bacterium
TTGGACCATGGAACAGCTCGAGCACCCACTGATCGTGGTCCAGCTGCACCAGCGGCGCCACCGCGGGATGACGAAAGCCGGTATAGGTCTCGCGTACAATGGCAGCAAGCTCCTCACGCTCGATGCAGTCACCCACGAACGGCGCAATAATCCGCTCGGCAAGTCCCGCATAGTTCAGCGCCGCCATGTCCGCCAGCTCGGCACGGGAGAACCGCGGCAGGGATTCCGGCACGTACAGGCCGCCATCCGCCGCCAGGCCGGTCAGGAGCACCTCTTCGAAACTCAGGCTTGGCGCCGCGCCCCGGGTGCTGACGTAACGCATCAGCCTTCCTGCCCATCGAGTGTTTCCACGCGGATTCGCGTCACCGGCGCCACAATGACGTCCAGCGCTTCAAGCGAGGCGACCGCGCGATCAAGGTTCGACTGGCTCGCGATATTGGTAATCACGACCACCGGGACCTGCTTGGTACCGCCTCTGGCGGCTTTCTGAATAAGCGCCTCGATGCTGATGCCCTGGGCGCCGAGAATGCTGCTGACCTGCGACATCACGCCCGGCTCATCCTTTGCTGTCAGCCGCAAATACCACGCTGTCCTTACCTCACCCATCGGTATGATCGGCAGATCCCGGACCGCAGCTGGCGTAACGCCCAACGGCGGCACCGTGCAGCCCTGGTCCGCAGACAGCTGGCGGGCAAGGTCAATGCTGTCGGCCACCACAGCCGACGCCGTGGCAGAACCACCGGCGCCAGCGCCGTAGTAAAGCGTGGGGCCCACCGCATCACCTTCGATGAGAATGGCATTTTTGACGCCGTTCACGTTGGCCAGCAGCAGGTCCATGGGCAGCAGGGTCGGATGGACCCGGAGTTCGATGCCCTGCTCCCCCTGCCGAGCCATGCCCAGGTGCTTTATGCAGTAACCGAGCTCCCCCGCGTAAACGAGGTCCTCTGGCGTCAGCGTGCTGATACCCTCGGTATAGACGGCATCGAAGCGCAGCGGCATGCCGAAAGCGATGGCCGCCATGATGGTCAGTTTATGCGCGGCATCGATACCCTCGACATCAAAGGTCGGATCGGCCTCGGCGTAGCCGAGCGCCTGCGCCTCGGCCAGGACATCGGCAAACTGGCGCTTCCGGTCGCGCATTTCCGACAGGATGAAATTGCCGGTACCGTTAATAATGCCCGCCAACCATTCGATCCGGTTTGCAGCCAGTCCCTCGCGCAGCGCCTTGATCACCGGAATACCGCCGGCGACCGCGGCTTCGAAGCGCAGGCTGACGCCGTGCGCAGCGGCGAGCGCAAAGAGCTCGTTGCCCTGTTCGGCGATCAACGCCTTGTTCGCCGTGACCACCTGCTTGCCAGCGCATATCGCCGCACGCACGATATCGCCGGCATGATCGGTACCGCCGTAGGCCTCAATCAGAATCTGCACGCCGGGGTCGGCAATGACATCGCGATAATCGCGGCTCACGGTAATACCCGCGACTTCCAGATCCTTGCGTTCGTAGCGCGTACTCACGTGCACCACGCGCAGGGGGGTATGCGAGCGCTCCGTGATCAGGTCGGCATTTCGGGATAGCACCTCGAGGACGCCACCGCCTACCGTTCCCAGACCACAGATACCTATCGTTACCTCGTTCACTCGGCGCTTCCTATTGTGTATTGATATGTCATCTCATTAACCGATCGGCGTCGGGGTGCCGTAGCAGAAAACGCCGAGCCGAAGCCGTCTCAGTCCAAACCCATGACCGACAGAAGATCATCCACCGGGCGATAGCCTGGTATCATCTGACCGTCCGCCGTGACAATGGCCGGTGTGCCGCGCACACCCATTTCCTGGCCCAGCTCGTACTGCCACGCAACGGGGTTTCCCGCACAGACATTATCGGCAACGGCTTCACGGTTTTTCATGCGCGTGAGGGTTTCCCGCGGGTTGCTGGCACACCAGGCGGTTGCCAGCTGACGGAAACCATCGGAACCGACGCCGGACCGGGGATACGCGAGATAACGGACCTCCACGCCGCGCCGGTTGAGCTCCGGCACCTCTTTGTGCAGCTTCTGGCAGTAGAAACACGTGGTGTCGGTGAAGACGGTAATGTGGCCGCGCGTTTCGCCCTTGGCCGGAAAAATGATCATGTCGTCCGTGGATACTGTGGCCAGCCTGGCCTCACGCTCCCTGTCCCTGCGACGCTCCGCGAGGTTAACGTAGCCCTCTGGGCCGACGGCATACAGATCACCGATGATGAAGAATGCGCCGTCCTCACTAGCGTAAACCAGTGGGCCCTCCTTGAACTGTATCTCAACCATGCCGGGCATATCGCTGTAGCGGGCAGATTCCACGCTGAGACCCGCACCCGGGACTTCGATCGCTGTGCGCAGCTGTGCCAGAACCTTCGCTGGCACCGCCTCCCCACTATCGGCAAGGGTGCTCAGCGAGGGCAGCGCCAGAATAACGCCAATGGCAAGTATCAGAGCTCGAATCATGGATCGTACCTTTTTTCGTTAATGAATAGTCGACGCGCCGCCGATCTCGACACGCTGCTTGGGCCCCGGGCGGCGCGGATAGTTCACGGCAGCAGACACGCCGCGGGCTATCCACGCGGGTGATGCTGCGCATGCAGGTCCTGCAGGCGCTGTCTCGCCACATGGGTATATATCTGGGTTGTCGTCAGATCACTGTGCCCCAGCAGCATCTGGACCACCCGAAGGTCGGCACCGTGATTGAGCAGATGGGTGGCAAACGCATGCCGCAGCGTATGCGGCGACAGCGACCGGCTGATGCCCGCCGAGCGGGCGTGTATCTTAATACGATACCAGAATGTCTGGCGAGTCATCTGCCGCCCGCGCCGGCTGGGGAATACCACATCTGCCGGCATACCGCGCAGCAACTCCGGTCGTGATTCCCTTAGGAATTGCTGCAGGAGATACAGCGCTTCTTCCCCCATCGGCACAAGGCGCTCTTTACTGCCCTTGCCAAACACCCGAATCACGCCCTGGTTGAGGCTGACCTGCGACATCTGCAGCGATGTCAGCTCCGACACGCGCAGACCGCAGGCATACAGCAGTTCCAGCATTGCGCGGTCGCGCAGGCCCAGCACATCGCTGGTATCGGGCGCTGCGAGCAGCTTTTCCACATCAGATTCGGAAAGTGAGCGCGGCAGCGGCCGACCAAGTTTCGGGCTGTCGACGTCCAGTGTGGGATCCACCGTAAGTCGCGTCTCGCGCAGCTGATAGCGATAGAAACCGCGCAGACAGGACATCAATCGTGCGGCAGAGCGCTGTGATCCCCCGTCGCCGAGGCGACTGCCGAGATAGCGCTGAAGGTCCGCGCGGCTCGCCTGCATAATCGTTCGGCCACGGTCGGCGCCGAGAAATGCGTTGAACTGGCGCAGGTCATGGCGGTAGGCATTCAGGGTGTTGTCAGACAGACCCTTTTCAATCCACATCGCATCGACAAAGCGCTCTATTTCAGGATGGTCGCTGTTTTCTGCCGCTGCAGTCATCACCATGGCCTATTGCCGGCGCGCGCACCGCAGTTCCCCGTTCCGGATTACCGAGGCCTGCACGTCGCACACAAAAAAGCGGCCACTGGGGCCGCTTCTGTAACCGTCCTCGTTCTAACGGGACAGCTTTTCCTTGATACGCGCGGCCTTGCCGGAGAGGTCACGCAAATAGTAAAGCTTTGCCTGACGCACATCACCGCGACGCTTGACCGCAATGCTGTCGAGCAGCTTGCTGTAAGTCTGGAACGTACGCTCAACTCCCACGCCATGAGAAATCTTACGAACGGTGAAAGCAGAATTGAGTCCGCGGTTGCGTTTGCCGATCACTACGCCTTCAAAAGCCTGCAGACGCTCACGGGTACCTTCGCGCACCTTGACCTGCACCACAACGGTATCGCCGGGACTAAATTCCGGAAGATCCTTGTCCATTTGCTCGGCGTCGAGCTGGCTGATAATCGAATTGGTGCTCATGGTGCACTCCTGTTGGGTTTACACGTAGCTTCTCAGCTAGTCGTTGTTGATATCCCGCTCGCAGACAAATTCTGCGAGCAACTGTTCCTGTTCGTCGCTCAGTTGCCGACCCTCGAGCAGATCCGGGCGGCGACTGAGCGTCCGCGCCAGCGACTGAGCCAGTCGCCAGCGCCTTATTCTTTCATGGTCACCGCTGAGCAGCACCTCCGGCACACGATGGCCGGCGAGCACCTCCGGCCGCGTGTAATGCGGACAGTCCAGCAGACCGTTGGCAAACGAATCCTGCGCCGCCGACTGCTCGTGTCCCAGTGCACCCGGCAGAAACCGCACCAGTGCATCCACCACCACCATTGCCGCCAGTTCACCGCCACTCAGCACATAATCGCCGATAGACAGCTCTTCATCTACCGCCTGCTCAAGCAGACGTTCATCAATGCCCTCGTACCGACCCGCGAGCAATACCAGGGCGCTTTCCTGTGATAGCGCCACCGCCCTGTCGTGGTTGAGCGGCTTTCCCTGTGGCGACAGATAAACCACTTTCGGGACAGCTTCCCCCTGGCCGGCTACTGCCCGGCGCGCCGCCGTCAGTGCCTGCGCCAGTGGCGCTACCTTCATGACCATGCCCGGACCCCCGCCATACGGCCGGTCATCCACGGTCCGGTGCCTGTCCTCCGTGAAATCCCGGGGGTTCACGGTTTCCAGACTGAGCAGGCCGTCATTCAATGCCCGCCCGGTGATGCCATAGCCGGCAATGGCATCAAACATCTCCGGGAACAGCGTTACCACCGAGATGCGCATGGGACCTTGCTTTCCGGCTCTCGCCGACAAGGCTGTCATTCGTCGATGAACCAGTCGATCGACATTTTTCCCGCCTCGAGCGCTATCTGCCGCACCACTGACTCCGGCAGATAGGGAATCAGTCTCTCTCGTTCGTCGATGCTGCCCTCACAGGGCTGTACGACCAATACATCGTTAGCGCCCGTCTCGATCAGGTGGTGTACTTTACCCAGCAACACCTCATCGTCATTACCCTTATCAGCGTCACGGCACCAGACATCGAGATTCTCCAGCTGATGCCAGTAATAATCCTCGTCCGCCAGTTCCGGAAGCTCCTCGCGTCGGACCAGCAGAATCTGACCGCGCAGGCTTTCAGCCATGTCGCGGTCATCCACCCCTGCGACGTGCACAACCAATCCCTTGCCCGACACCCGGCCCTCGTCCAGAACAACAGGCCTTATGCCCTCGCGCGTCTGCAGCCACCACGCGGGATACTGCAGCAGATTAACAGCGTCTTCCGTAAAGGAATGAACCTTCACCCAGCCCTTGACGCCGTAGCAGCCAGTAATACGACCGGCCGCCAGCATGTCATCAGGCAGCGGCTGATGCCTCGGCGACATTGTCCGCGGGGGTTTCCGTCAGAAGCTTTGCCACGCGATCAGACAGCTGTGCGCCCTGGCCCTGCCAGTATTCAATGCGCTCGCGATCCACACGCAGGCGCTCTTCCTTGCCTCGGGCTACGGGGTTGAAAAAACCTACACGCTCAATGAAGCGGCCATCGCGTGAGCGACGGTTATCCGTGACGGTCAGGTGGTAGAAGGGGCGCTTCTTTGCACCAGCCCGTGAAAGTCGAATCGTTACCATG
Organism: uncultured Alteromonadaceae bacterium; assembly: GCA_964613795.1. Classification (GTDB taxonomy): domain Bacteria; phylum Pseudomonadota; class Gammaproteobacteria; order Pseudomonadales; family Halieaceae; genus Chromatocurvus. The sequence goes on from CAZTJR010000025.1 coordinate 21,327, forward strand.
TGCAGCTATGTCCTGTGTTAGCCGGCCTGTACGGCAGTGTGCCTAGCGTCCGGCATTTCGCTGGTGCTGGCAATACACTACCCCGGAAAGCGGCTATATCCACTCCCGGAAAGGTGGCGTATCATACGGAAATCAGCACCCCTTGCAAAGCCCTGAAGACCTCTTTTTTCAACGCTGACCGCAGCTTAGGCAGCCGCAGGCCGCCCATGATTCAGCGGAACGGCATACCGCCACCGGGGCCGTCCGGGGGCATCATGCCGCCCAGTCCGCGCATCATCTTTTCCATGCCGCCGCCCTTCATCTTCTTCATCATTTTCTGCATCTGCTTGTGCTGCTTTAGCAGACGGTTGAGGTCCTGCACCTGGGTGCCGGATCCCCGCGTGATACGACGCTTGCGCCCACCCTGAATGAGGTCGGGGTTGCGACGCTCTTTTGGCGTCATAGAATTGATCATGGCCTCCATCCGCGCGAACATGCGATTGTCCATACCCTGCTGCGCCGCCTGGGCCATATTGCCCATACCCGGCATCTTCTCGAGCATGCTCGCCATGCCGCCCATGTTGTTCATCTGCTGCAGTTGATCGCGAAAATCCTCGAGATCGAATTTCTTGCCCTTCTTGACCTTGCGCGCCAGACGCTCGGCCTTCTGCTTGTCGACCTTCTGCTCGGCCTCCTCGATCAGCGACATCATGTCGCCCATGCCGAGAATACGCGACGCCAGACGATCGGGGTGGAACGGGTCCAGTGCGGCTGTTTTCTCACCCACACCGAGGAACTTGATCGGCTTACCCGTGACGCTGCGCACAGAAAGGGCGGCACCGCCGCGGGTGTCGGCATCGACCTTGGTCAGAATCACGCCAGTCAGCGGTAGTGCGTCGCCGAAGGCATGTGCCGTTGTTGCCGCGTCCTGGCCGGTCATGGCATCGACTACGAACAGGGTTTCAATAGGCTTGATCACGCGCTCCAGCTCAGCGATCTCGGCCATCATGGCTTCATCTACCGATAGCCGGCCGGCGGTGTCGACGATAAGGACATCACTGAAGCGGATCTTTGCATGCTCGAGCGCAGCGCGGGCGATGTCCACGGGCTTCTGGCCAGCGTCGCTCGGGAAAAAGTCGACGCCCACCTCCCCCGCCAGGGTTTCCAGCTGACGAATGGCAGCCGGGCGGTACACGTCGGCACTGACCACGGTGACCGACTTGCCGTCACGCTCTTTCAGCAGCCTGGCCAGCTTGGCCACCGATGTGGTCTTGCCGGCCCCCTGCAGACCAGCCATGAGAACCACCGCCGGCGGCTGCGTTGCCAGGTTGAGGCCCTCGTTCGCGCCCCCCATCACCGACTCGAGCTCCGCCTGAACAATCTTCAGGAACGCCTGTCCGGGACTCAGGCTGCTCGACACTTCCTGCCCCAGCGCGCGCTGCCTCACGGCGTCCACGAACTGCTTGACCACAGGCAGCGCGACATCCGCCTCCAGGAGCGCCATGCGCACCTCGCGCAGCGTGTCCTGGATGTTTTCATCGGTCATCCGCGACTTGCCGGTGACGTTGCGCAGGGTGCTGGTCAGTCGGTCTGAGAGGTTCTGAAACATGGGTCTGTCCGTGTCAGCGCAACGCGCTATTGATTGTGGGTGAACAAATCGGTACAAAGACCCCAGTATACGTGACCCGGGTTCAAGCCCCAAACCTTCATGCCTATCGCTTTTTTCGCTGTTATCGCCGCGTTGCTCTACCTCGCCGCGGCCGGACTGCAGCTGGCGCATCTTGTGCAGCGCCAGCGGCATCTGAGCCGCCCGGTACTCGGCTTGACTATCGTTGCACTTATCTGCCACGCGGTCGTTACGTGGGATGCCCTCGTGGTCAATGAGGGCGTCACCTTCGGCATCTACAAGGTATTGGCGCTCTCGTTCCTCGCGGTCAACGTTGCCTGCATTGCGGCACTGCTGCGCAGGCCACTGCAGAATCTGCTGGTCGGGCTGCTGCCACTGTCGGCCCTATCCATTGTGGTCGCCAGTCTCGGACCTGACACCAGCGCAGCCCGAGACCATATCGAGCCCGGAATGCTGATGCACATAGGCAGCTCTATTGTCGCCTACTCCATACTCACTCTGGCGGCGGGCCAGGCGGCACTGCTGGCACTGCAGGACCGTCAGCTACGCAATCGCAACATGCTGGGAATCACGCGTGCGCTGCCGCCGCTGCAGCTTATGGAAAGCATGCTGTTCGAACTGGTCTGGGTGGGTGTAGGGGCGCTCACGCTGTCGATTCTCAGCGGCATGATCTTCATGGACAACATGTTCGCACAGCATCTGGTGCACAAGACTATACTCAGCATGGTTGCCTGGCTGCTGTTTACTGTCCTGCTCTGGGGACGCTACCGTCTGGGCTGGCGCAGCCAGACCGCGGTCCGCTTCACCCTGTCGGGATTCTTCCTGCTGCTTCTGGCCTTTTACGGATCCAAACTGGTGCTTGAGCTGGTGCTGCAGTAGCGCTCAGACGCCGCCAGCAAAGCTTGTAGACCGCACTCTTTTTCTTCACCATACGCCTTTATCGGCGACCCGAGGTAACACACCGTCTTGAACGAGGCACCGCTGGGAATACTCTTTTCCGTTCTGGCTGCTCTGATACTGATGTCTGCCTTCTTCTCCAGCTCGGAGACAGGCATGATGTCACTCAACCGCTACCGCCTGAAGCATCTGCGCAAGCAGCAGCACAAGGGCGCGCAGCGTGCCAGCGAAATGCTGGAGCGTCCGGATCGCCTCATCGGACTGATCCTGATCGGCAACAATCTGGTGAACATCGCTGCCTCGGCCATTGCCACGGTCATCGCTATTCGTCTGTACGGCGACGCCGGTATCATTATCGCGACATTCGCCTTGACGCTGGTCATCCTGATTTTCGCCGAAATCACGCCCAAGACCATCGCCGCGCTGCACCCGGAGCGGGTCGCCTTCCCTGCCAGCGTTATTCTCCTTCCGCTGATGAAAATCCTCTACCCGGTCGTGCTTGCGGTCAATACCGTGACCAATGCGCTGCTGCGCATGCTGGGCGTGGATCCCCGGCACAAACAGGAAGAGCAGGTCTCCAAAGAAGAGCTGCGGACCATCGTCACAGAGGCGGCGGCGCTCATACCACAGCGCCACCGCGGCATGCTGGTGAATATCCTCGACCTCGAAGGCGTGAACGTGGATGACATCATGGTGCCGCGCAACGAGGTCTACGGCATCGATCTCGACGAGACCGACGAAGAGATCATGGCCTGCATCCAGCGCAGCACGCACACGCTGCTGCCGGTCTGGCGCGATGACGTCAATAACATCGTGGGCGTGCTGCATTTGCGCAATATCGGACGCGTGCTGTCTGGTGGCGAACTGGATCGCGACGCGCTGGAGCGGGAAATGGACAAGCCCTATTTCATTCCCGAAAGCACGCCGCTACATACCCAGCTGATGAATTTTCAGCAGAAGAAACGCAGACTCGGTATCGTCGTGGATGAATACGGTGACGTCGTGGGACTGGTGGCGCTGGCGGACATCCTTGAGGAAATCGTCGGCAATTTCACGTCGAATCTGACCGACCCGGATGACGAGATTTTTCCGCAGCGCGACGGCAGCTTTGTCATCACCGGCACGGCGAACGTTCGCGATATCAATCGCAGTCTGGACTGGACGCTGCCCACGGATGGCCCAAAGACACTGAGCGGCCTGATTCTCGAACATCTCGAATCCTTCCCCGCAGGCAACGCCGGCCTGAAGATAGAAGGCTATCGGATTGAGATTCTGGAGCTGGAAGGCAATGTTGTACGTGCTGCCAGGGCCACTGACACCGGCGCAGCCTGATGGCGATTTCGACGCGCGATGCGGGTGTCTGACAAGGTTGCGCTAGAGCAGCTTGAAGGGACTGGCCGCATCCCGGCGCGCCGCCGCCCTTGCGATAATCTCCCGCTTTTCCTCCGTACTGGCGAGAAACCAGTCAGTAATCTCGTCTGCGGAACGGTAGCAACCGGTGCAGATTTCATCATCTCCCAGGGCACAGATGGACACACAGGGGGAGGCCAGCTGTTCGGACACGTCGTTATTCATTCCACCACCTTCAGACCACCGACAAAGCGGCTCGCGTTTTCGATATAGTGCGACGCGTTCAGCGCAAGCATGTCGCGCTCCTCGTCGCTCAATGATTTGCGTACTTTCCCGGGTGAGCCCATGACCACACTGCCATCCGGCACATCCATACCCTCGGTGACCAGCGCATTGGCCGCAATCAGACAACCCCTGCCCACCGTGGCCCCGTTGAGAACAACGGCGCCGATGCCGATCAGGCTGCCATCGCCGATACGACACCCGTGAAGCATGGCATTGTGGCCGACGGTGACATTTCGCCCAACAACCACAGGGAAACCAGGATCGGCGTGAACCACCGTGCCATCCTGGATGTTGCTGCCCTCGCCGATCGTGATGGTCTCGACATCGCCCCGCAGAACGCAGCTGAACCAGACACTGGCGCCGGGATGCAGGGTGACCTGTCCGACAAGTGCGGCGTTCGGCGCTACAAAATGCCCCTCGCCCAGCAGCTCAGGCCGATGTTCGCAGAGTTGGTACAGCATATGGCTTTCACTCCCTTTGACGTCACACACTATAAAGGAGTCTTTTCAGCGCAGCGAATTGTTCGCAAGCGCCACGGCGTCCCAGGCAGGTTCCTCATAAGGATGGGCGCGATACAGTGCCGCAATAGCGGGGCGGATCGCCTCTTCATCACACACCAGCTCAACCCGGAATTCATCCACCCGCTCAAGTCTGCCCTGGGCACCGAGAAAAGGATCACTCCCGGCCAGCGGTCGAAACTGGCCCTCGCCGCGCACTTGCCAGCAGCAGCAGTCGTAATCGCCGATACGTCCCGCGCCCGCGTCAAACACCGCCTGCTTGACCGTCTCCAGATGCGATTCCGGAACAAAGAAACACAGTTTGTACATATCAGGCATCACCTCCCTGACTGGCATAGTAGGCGTTCGCAAATTCATCCAGCGTGCCCTGCTCTATCGCCGCGCGGATTCCCTGCATGTGTTTCTGATAGTAATGCAGGTTGTGCAGGGTGTTCAGCTGAGCACCCAGAATTTCGTTGCAGCGCTCCAGGTGATGCAGGTAGGCGCGGCTGAAGTGGCGACACGTGTAGCAGTCACAGCTGTCATCCAGTGGCTGCGTGCTCGTCTTATGCCGGGCATTGCGTATCTTGACAACGCCCCGTGAGGTGAACAGGTGGCCGTTGCGGGCATTGCGCGTGGGCATCACGCAGTCGAACATGTCGATACCCCGCCGCGCGCCCTCGAGCAGATCGGCGGGAGTGCCCACGCCCATCAGGTAACGCGGCTTGTCTGCGGGAAGGGTATCCTGCATGGCGTCGAGCACCATGAGCATGTCGTTCTTCGGCTCACCCACCGAGAGCCCGCCAACAGCAAAACCGTCAAAGCCGATATCGACCAGACCCTGCAAAGACTCTGCCCGCAGCGCCGGGTACATGCCACCCTGGACAATACCAAAAAGTGCCGCGGCGCTGTCGCCGTGTGCGGCGCGACTACGTGCCGCCCAGCGCAGAGACAGCTCCATCGACACGCGGGCCTCTGCCTCCGTTGCCGGATAGGGCGTGCATTCATCAAAAATCATCACCACGTCACTACCCAGGGCGCGCTGGATAGACATTGAGGTTTCGGGGTCGAGGAACACTTTGGCGCCGTCCACCGGCGAGCGGAACGACACGCCCTCCTCGGTAATCCGGCGCATCTTTCCGAGGCTGAATACCTGGAAGCCGCCTGAATCGGTGAGGATAGGGCCCTGCCACTGCATGAAATCGTGCAGATCGCCGTGTGCAGCAATGATCTCGGTGCCCGGGCGCAGCCAAAGGTGAAAGGTATTGCCCAGAATCATCTGCGCACCGGTCGCAGCGATATCCCGCGGCAGCATACCCTTGACCGTGCCGTAGGTTCCCACCGGCATAAATGCCGGCGTCTCAACCACACCTCGCGGAAAGGTCAGACGAGCCCGCCGCGCGCTACCATCACTGCACAAGTGCTCGAAACGCATTGCGCAGGAACGGGTCACGGTTTTGCCGCCGCTGATGCCGTCACGAACATGGCATCGCCGTAGCTGAAAAAGCGGTAACGCTCGCGCACGGCCTCCTCATACGCCGCCATAACGGCCTCGCGCCCCGCCAGTGCGCTGACCAGCATCAGCAGCGTGGATTCCGGCAGATGAAAGTTGGTGATCAACGCGTCGATACAGCGGAAGCGATAACCCGGATGAATAAACAGTCGCGTATCGCCCTGATACGGCAGCAAAGTGCCACCGGCTGCGGCGGTTTCCAGACTGCGCACCGCGGTCGTGCCCACGGCAACGACGCGACCTCCCCTCTCCCGGGCAGCTGCGATCGCGTCGCAGGTGTCCTGCCCCACCTCGAGGTATTCGGCATGCATCTGGTGCTCGGCAATGTCATCCACCCGCACCGGCTGAAAGGTGCCGGCACCGACATGCAGAGTCACTTCAGTTGTCGACACGCCGCGTTCGACAAGCGACTGAATCAGTGCTTCGTCAAAGTGCAGTCCCGCCGTCGGCGCCGCCACGGCGCCCTCGCGCGCGGCGTACACCGTCTGGTAACGCTCGCGGTCGGCACTATCATCGGCACGTTCGATGTAAGGCGGCAGCGGCATGTGTCCATAGCTCACCATCAACTCGCCCACCGGCCTGTCGGTCTCGATGACGTACAGGCCCTCATCTCGCCCGGTCACGCGAAGAGCGTCCGTACCGGGCTCGACGCCCTCGGCTTTCGCGACGTGAATGCGTGTGCCGGGTTTGGGTGATTTGCTGGCGCGGATGTGCGCGAGTGCCGTGCGATCGCCAGTGACGCGTTCGATCAGTATTTCTACCGCCCCGCCCGTCGCCTTGCGCCCCCACAATCGAGCCGGAATCACCCGGGTGTTGTTGAACACGAGAAGGTCGCCCGGGTGCAGCAGTGTTTCGAGGTCCGTAAAGCTGCGGTGCGCTGTCTGCCCGGAGTCACCCTGTAGACACAGCAGGCGACTGGCGCCGCGGTCCGGCAGCGGTCGTTGCGCAATCAGCTCGGGAGGCAGGTCGTAGTGGAAATCGGTGCGCTGCATAGGATAATCAAGTCTCGGCGCGCGTCTCGTGGCGGGGGCGGGCCCGTGCGGCCCCCGCCACGGGACAGTTGTCTCAGGCCTTATCGTCTTCGGCGGGAGCGTCCTCAGCGGCATCGCCCTCGGCGGCAGCCTCGGCCTCTTCGGCTGCAGGCGCCGGCTCCGGTGCCTTGGCTTTCGGCGCCTCGATCAGACCTTCCTGCAGCAGGATGGCGACTTTCTCGTCACCGTTAACCGGCTTGCGATGCGCGTTTTCGACCGCAAAGCGGTCATCGCCACGCTTGAATATGCTGTAGTCTGCGGTTTTCTTTACCAGTGTCATGGCCATGCGTAAGACTCCTTTCGCAATGTCAGTGAGAAGCGGATGGTACTCGGATGCGCGCGAAGCATACAGGGATTCAGGGTGCGAGTTAAGCGCTCCGATTGCACTTTGGGAATCGATTGCTATAATCGCGCGCCTGCTGCAGTTCCCCTCAATGCCGGAGTGGTGAAATTGGTAGACACGTCGGATTCAAAATCCGATGCCGTAAAAGGCGTGCCGGTTCAAGTCCGGCCTCCGGTACCAATATAGTCATATATACCAGTAAGTTAAGCACAAACATTGGCTATTTCTGCAAAGGGACCCCCTTTAGCCAGAGCGTAGCGCTCGGCTGTCCCACAGCTGCTAGAGAGCGAGCTCGAAATTCAGTTTTTTCAGGACACTCAGGTTCTCATCGGGAATTTTCCCAACCTTTATCCAACGCCTGGTTCTGAGCGCGCACGAGTCTGAGACAGGCTCAGTTACCTCCAGACAGACAGCTGTGGATGCAAGCCAGCATGTGGTGGTCTGTTAGTCATTCGTATATTGTTCAAGCCTCTCTTTGAATCAACGGTACAGGCGGCGACCATGCGAAATCACCTCAGTGCACTATTCCTCGGCATTGCTGCCACCGCCTGCTGTGCCACGTTGACCGTTGCAGAGCCCCTGCCGGTCGATGAGATTCGCGAGCGGGTGGATGCACACTATCGCGGATCGCTGGAGCTCTACCGGGAATTCCTGAGTCTGCCAAACGATGCCAACCACCCCGACGATATCCTTGAGCTTGTCGAGTGGATGGAGTCGGCGTTTGGCACGCGAGGTTTTGAAACGCAGCGTATTTCCACGCCGGGCAGTCCACTTCTGTTGGCCGAGCGCAAACGCGAGGGGGCGGATCGAACCGTGCTCGTCTATCTTCAGTCCGACGGACAGCCTGTCGATCCCGATGCCTGGTTCCAGGACGATCCGTATCAGCCGGCGCTCAAACAACGGGACGATGACGGCAATTGGGAAGAAATTCCGTGGCAAAGCCTCGACGCGGAGATTGATCCTGACTGGCGCGTGTTCGCCCGCTCGGCATCGGATTCCAAGGGGCCCATGACGCAATTCCTGGTGGCCATGGATATCCTTAACGAGGCAGGGCAGGAGCTCGACTTCAACCTGAAAGTCATTATCGATACGGAAGAGGAGATGAGCTCTCCGAATCTGCCTCAGGCGGTGATCGACAATCGCGACCTGCTCTCTGCCGACCTGCTGCTGATCTTCGACGGGCCGCCTCACGCTTCGAATCAACCGACGGTGAAATTTGGCGCCCGCGGTATTGCCAAGATTACCCTGGACACCTACGGACCGCGTTTCCCCCAGCACAGCGGTCACTACGGTAACTACGCACCCAACCCGGCATTTCACATGTCGCGGATTTTGAGCTCGATGAAACGGGAGGATGGCCAGGTCCTTATTCCCGGTTTCTACGATGGCATTACCCTGAGTGACGAATTACGAGAAGTACTCGCCGCGGTGCCCGACGACGAAGATAGGATTCGCGCCGATCTCGGTATCGCCGCGTCGGATTCAATCGGCGCCAATCTCCAGGAATCCGTGCAGTATCCGTCCCTGAATATTCGCGGCCTGTCATCGGGCTGGGTGGGCGACGAGGCCCGCACCATTGTGCCGGCGACGGCCACCGCCGAGATCGATATTCGCCTCGTGAAGGAATCCGACCCGGATACGCTCATAGGGCTGGTCCGTGACCATATCCAGGGTATGGGTTACCACGTGATCGACCACCCCCCGACGGACGAGGAACGCCGCAAGCACCCTCGCATTGTCCGTTTCAGCAGCAGCTACAGCTACCTGGCCTATCGCTCTGAGTTCGACGAGGCCGCCGGCCTCCTCGCCCGCGCCGGGCTCCGGCACCTCTATAGCGAGGAACCCATTCTGATCCGCACCAGCGGCGGCTCGATCCCGATCTCGCCCTTTGTCGACACCCTGGACATCCCCGCCGCAAGCGTGCCGACGGTGAACATCGACAATAACCAGCACAGCCCGAACGAGAACATTCGCCTGGGGAATTTCAAGGAGGGTATTGCCATGCTGGTGGCGGTGCTCAGCCAGACGCCGGATTGAAGACCAGAGACCGTCGCGCAGGTAAGAGCTCAAGAAAGTTTGCGCGGCGCTCGGAGAACGGAATTTTTTAGAAGTTGCACCACAGCCGACCGCTGAGGAATCGCGTTTTTGATGAGAAAGCAGTACTTCTAGGAGCTGTCAGCTGTCTGGAGGACCAGGTGTACACCAGCCTGCCCCTTCAGTCACTGCTCGGACCCCTTTTCCAGACTGGTTGAAATCTTAAATGCCGCGCCCGCAGCCTGGCAGCGCCACGTGAGCCGGCCACAGGCTCTATGGCGAAATCTGTGTCGTTCACAACCTCGCAAGCACAAGCCCGGCAGCCGCCCGCAGACGGCCCTTGCTCAAACCGGAAAAATCCTGATGCACACGCCTGTAACAAAACCACTGGTGCGACATCAAACTCACGTAAGCCAAACCCATAGCGAGGATCTATCATGAGCAAATCATCAAACATCAACGGCAACGCCATCCGCACAGCCCTCGGTATCGCGTTTGTCTCTGGCTCCATGGCCGCCCCTATCACCACAATGGCGGAAAACCCGTTTGTTGCCAACGATCTTGGCAGTGGTTATCAGCTGGCCAGCAACGCCACCGAAGGCAAGTGTGGCGAGGGCAAGTGCGGCGGCGATGGTGAAAAGTCCGCCGAAGGTAAGTGCGGCGAAGGTAAGTGCGGCGGCGACGGCGGAAAGTCCGCTGAAGGTAAATGTGGTGAAGGTAAGTGCGGCGGCGACGGCGAAAAGTCCGCTGAAGGCAAATGTGGTGAAGGTAAGTGCGGCGCCTGAGCCCACAGGTGAAGCATGCAATATGGTAACGCACAGGCACCCGCCCTTTCGGGGGCGGGTCTCGGACTACGACGGGCATTTGCAGGCACACTGCTTTCTGTCGATGGCAATCCACCCGATTTCCTCGAGGTGGCGCCGGAAAACTGGATCCGGGCCGGTGGCCGCTGGCGGCGCGATCTTGATGCGCTAGCCGAGCGCTACAGCCTGTCGAGTCACGGTCTGTCGCTGTCTATCGGCAGCCCGGACCCGCTGGATATCCAGCTTCTGGACAGCCTCAGAGAGTTTCTCGATCGCTACAACGTTCAATATTACACGGAACACCTGAGCTACTGCAGCGAGGGTGGCCACCTTTACGATCTGCTGCCCATGCCGTTCTGTGAGGAGGCCGTTCACTACGTGGCGGCGCGTATTCGACAGGTTCAGGATCACCTTGGGCGGCGCATCGGCATGGAAAATATTTCCTACTATGCCGATTTCGGCGATGGCATGTCAGAGGTGGACTTTATTTCAGCAGTGGCAGACGAGGCCGACTGCGACATTCTGCTCGACGTCAATAACGTCTATGTCAACTCGATCAATCACGCCTACGATCCTCGCGCCTTCATTGAAGGGCTGCCCCTGTCCCGCGTGAAATACCTGCACATCGCTGGACATTACGATGAAGACACTGACCTGAAGATCGATACCCACGGCGCTGCCGTGATCAGTCCGGTCTGGGATCTTCTGGGCTACACCTATCGCCTCACCGGCCCGCTTCCCACGCTTCTGGAGCGTGATTTCAACCTGCCGCCACTGGCCGAGTTGATGCAGGAGCTTGCGCAGGTGCGTCAGGCCCAGTCTGCTGCAGCAACATCCACGCGCGAGGCTGTTGCTCCGTGAGCCGGAACTTTCAACAGATACAGCACAAAGTTGCGAGCTATCTGCGGGACCCGACCGGCCGACCGTCACCGGGCAATATCGAAGCACGCCGACTGAAAGTCTACGAGGATCTGTTCTACAACAACATGGAGGGATTTCTGCGCGGTGGCTTCCCCGTCCTGCACGGAATCCTTGACGCTGCGGGCACCTGGCATCCGCTTGTGCGCCAATTCTTCAGCTCACACCCCTGCGAAACGCCGTATTTTACCGAGATTTCCGGTGAATTTGTCGGCTGGCTGCAGGCCGGCAGCGCGTCAGCCGGGTATCCGCCCTACGCGGCGGAATTGGCCCACTATGAGTGGATGGAGCTGGTCCTCGCGCTGGAGGATGCTCCCTCAACGACCGCAGAGCTCAGCACCACCGGGGACATCATGACGCAGTGCCCGGTTCTCAATCCCGTCTCCCGCGTACTGCGCTACCAGTGGCCGGTGACGACGCTGGGGCCAGAAAACCCGGACGTCGATCCACTGCAGGAGCCTTTGCACCTGCTCATGTATCGCGATGCTGAAAACAGCGTGCGCTTCATGTCGATCAATCTTCCGACGGCCGAATTGCTGAGCCAGCTGTCGCTGTCTGCTTCACATCCAGAAACAGGCCGCGCGCACCTGAAACGCCTCGCAGAAAAGATGCCTGGTATAGCGCCGGAGCAGGTTCTGGCATTCGGCCAGTCCCTGCTCGAGGACTTTATCAGGCGTGGCGTCCTGATCGGCCTGCTTCCCGCCCCGGCGGAATACTCCCCTTCTCTTCACTGACAACAGGAAACCCTCATGATCACGAACACCCTGGCCCGCCTGAACGACTGGTTGAACCTGACCCGTCGGGTGGACTTCCTTGCACCACTGCTGCTGCGGCTATATCTCGGTCCTATCTTTATTTCTGCGGGGCTTAACAAAGCACTCGCCTGGGACAATACAGTCGCCTGGTTCGGCAACGCCGACTGGGGGCTGGGCCTGCCATTGCCTGGACTTATGGCATTTCTTGCGGTGAGCGCGGAACTCGTGGGTGGCTTTCTGCTCATCCTCGGTCTGGCAACGCGCTACATCGCCCTGCCACTGATGGTCACCATGCTGGTAGCGGCCCTGTCGGTGCACTGGGAGAACGGCTGGTTTGCGATTGCGCCGTCGGACCCTGCCACGAGTATGGCAAAGCCGCTTGCGGCGGTTGGAATACCCGGCGCAAAGGCAAGCCTGGAGAACAGTGAAGAAGTTGGAAGAAGGCTGAATGCGGCGCGGGGACTATTACGTGAGCACGGCAACTATGGCTGGCTGACCGGCAAGGGTAACGTTGTGATCCTGAATAACGGTATTGAATTTGCTGCGACCTACTTCATTATGCTCCTCTCCCTGTTCTTCACCGGTGCCGGGCGCTATCTGAGCCTGGATTACTGGCTCGCGCCACGACTCCTGCGGGACTCCTGACGCGATGAGGGTGAACACAGCGGTCCTTAACCGTGACGTCCGCGAGGCACGGAAAAAACCAGCCGCCTTACGGCACATTGCTACGCTGACCTTGGCGCTTGGGCTTATGTCAACAGTCAACCCATCCACTGCCTGCAAGGATATACGCCTGCAGGTGCTGGGTTCTGGCGGCCCCGAACTCGATGACGGTCGCAGCAGCAGCGCCTATCTGCTATGGCAAGGCGATTCCGCACGTCTGCTGATGGATACGGGCTCTGGAAGCAGCACGGTTTTCGGCGCAACAGACGCGCGATTCACCGATCTCGATGCCATCCTGCTGACTCACCTGCACACAGACCACGCTGCGGACCTTCCCGCGTTCATAAAGGGATCGTTTTTCTCAGCGCGGGTGGCGGACCTCATCGTTGCAGGCCCGATGGGTAATGATCGAATGCCCGATACAGACAGCTTCATTATGCGATTGATCGGCCCTGAAGGCGCCTTTGCATACCTGAGCAGCTATCTTGAACCGGACACCGAGAGCTACACGCTACAGGCGGTCACCATGCCGGCAACAGACCCGGGGCAGCTTGACGGTAACGGATGGCAGGCCAGATCATTACCGGTGCAGCACGGTCCGATACCGGCGGTTGCGTGGCGCGTGGATATCGGCGAATGCCGTGTGGTTTACGCGGGCGATGTGTCTGCTGTACCCGATGATTTTGCTGTTTTCGCTCAGGGTGCGGATCTACTGATCCTCCATGCCGCCATACCTGAGAATGCCGGGCCTGCTGCACGGCAACTGCACATGACGCCGGGCGGCCTCGTTTCACTCGCCAACCAGGTAGCACCGCGACACGTCCTCCTGTCACATTTTATGACGCGCAGTGCGCACACGGTGCCAGTACGTTTTCGGTCACTGCAAGCAAGCTTCAGCGTGGCTCGCGATGGCCTGAGACTGGAGCCCGGCTGATGAACGAGGCAAAGGAAACAACGTTTGCGGATCTTGTAAGAACGCATCACCGGGCGCTGATTGCCATAGCCGTACCTATCGTCGGCCACAGCGAGGCGGAAGAGGTGGTCCAGAACGCCTGGATTAAAGCCTACCGCGCCTGGGGAAATTTCCGCGGAGACGCGGCCCCCAGAAGCTGGCTCACCCGGATCGTGATTAACGAAGCTCGCATGCAGCTGCGGGCGCGCAAGCGTGAAGCATTCTTCAGCGAGATAGACGCCGACGCGTCTCCTGACGTCCTCATGGATCGCTTCAACGCCGATGGCCACTGGCAGCATGCACCCGGCGACTGGGGAACGGAAAATCCTGCAGAGTTACTGGAGAGTGAAACGCTGAAAGGCTGCCTTGAGCGCCTGCTGAATGCCATGACAGACAAGCAACGTGGTGTCTACGAACTACGGGAGCGCGGTGGGCTGTCGTTTGAGGAGGTTTGCCAGAATCTCGGGGTATCTGCCAGCAATGCACGCGTGCTCCTCCACCGCACGCGAAGCGCGCTTTTTCAGCTGGTGGATCACTATCAGGAGACAGGCGAATGTTGAAATGCCGCGACGTGCCTGCGGAAGCTTCACTGGCTCTGGATAATGAGCTGTCCCGGCGCAGGACTATGGCTCTGCGCTTTCACATATTGATGTGCAGACATTGCCATCGCTATATGCGTCAAGCTCGACTACTCGCACAAGCCTGGACGAATCGCGGCGAAGCAGCGTCTGAAGATGAAGTGAACAACGTGATGCAGGCATGTCGCGATAACGCCAGAAAAACCAACAGCGAAGATGTGTAACGAAGCTGGCCGAACTGCAGCAGAACCAATGCCGGAAGAAAAATCGACCCTTGCCGAAACCCCCGGTCGTTGGCTCGGCGATATTTGCAAACGCGCAAAACTGCATTACGCTGCACTGCTTGCAACGGACAGTGACTCTGAGCCCAGTAAATTGAACCTGTTATCAGCGACCAGCCGCGCCACCGTCAATCGTCATTTTTGCGCTCGCTCAGACAGCGCATGCGCAATGATGGTGTGCTGGGCACCTGAAGCCCAGCGATCAGACCCATGACAGCCTGATGACGTTGCTACCACAGATGTCGAGAGCGCCTGCTTGCCTGCCGATCATGCTTTTCCTCGCATGCCTGGGCACAGCCATGCCGACTAAGGCGAGTAAACTGCGTATCCGGGACCTGGGCATCGCACCCGGGGTCATGACACCGGGAACGCTCAACGCCATCACCGATGTCGCAGGGGTGAGGGTGGGTCACCGCACGCTTGTCAAAGGCGAATCGATCCGCACCGGCGTCACGGCAGTCATGCCACACGGCGGCAACCTGTTTACCGACAAAGTGCCTGCTGCGGTCTATACCGGCAACGGATTCGGCAAGGCAGCGGGCTTTGAGCAGGTGCGCGAACTGGGCGAACTCGAATCGCCGATACTGCTGACCAATACGCTGAATGTCGGTACAGCGCTTGCCGGGGGCGTCAAGTGGCTGCTTGGACAGACGGGCAACGAGGACCTGCGCTCGGTCAACGTCGTCGTTGGCGAAACCAACGATGCTTACCTCAACGACATCCGCGGCCAGCATGTTGCAGAAAAAGATGTGTTCAGCGCCATTGCGGAGGCAAGCGGCGGCCCGGTGGTGGAAGGCAACGTCGGAGCTGGCACAGGCACACGGGCTTTTGGTTTCAAGGGCGGTATCGGCAGCGCCTCACGCGCACTGCCCGCGGCGCTCGGTGGATGGACGGTGGGCGCGCTGGTGCAGGCCAATTTCGGCGGCGTGCTGACCATCGATGGACTGAAAGTCGGCGAAGCGCTTGAGCAATACGATTTTCACGATGAGCTGACACAGGCAAAAAAAAGCGCACGGGTCGACCCGGAGGACGGCTCCATCATGGTCGTCATAGCCACCGATGCACCCGTGGGACCGCGGAACCTCGAGCGTATGGCGCGGCGTGCGCCACTCGGTATTGCACGCACCGGTGGCTACATGAGCAATGGCTCAGGCGATTTTGTCATCGCCTTCTCGGTCGCCGGGCGACTGAAATACGCGGACCCGCAAGCGGTGCGGGAGCACGCCCGGCTTGCCAACCATCAGACCAGCGCGCTCTTTCTCGCCGTGGTCGAGGCAGTGGAGGAAGCGATCTACAATGCGCTCGTCGCGGCCGAGACAATGACGGGGGTTGACGGCAACACGCTTGAGTCACTGCCGCTGGAGCGGCTTCGAAGACTCGCTCAGCCCTGACCCGAAAGCCGCACCCCGCTCTGGAGCAAAACAACATGCCGTACCCACGCTTTTCTCACGCGCCGCTTCCCCTGCCGCTGGTCACATGCCCGAGGTAATCATCCTGGCTGTCGCACTGGGAATGGACGCCTTTGCCGTGTCGCTGGGACTCGGCGCCCGGCAGCAGCCTCACCCCTTGCGGCTCGCGCTGCTGTGCGCCGTTTATTTTGGCGTCTTTCAGGGTGTAATGCCCCTGGTCGGTTTTCTTGCCGGCCAGGGCGCCCTGGGCTGGCTCGCCAACTCGGCACCGTGGATTGCCTGCGGCCTGCTGGCGGCCGTGGGGAGCAAAATGCTGTATGAGGCTTTGTTCGGCACTCTGGAAGTCGACATCCGTGCCACTACCCAGCGTGCCCTCCTCACCCTGGCCGTCGCCACCAGCATCGATGCCCTCGCCGCGGGCTTTGCGCTGAACCTGCTGTCAGTGCCTTTCCTCGTCGCCTGCGGGGTTTTTGGCGCAGTCGCTGCGCTGATGAGTGGTATCGGCGTGCTACTGGGGCAGCAGACCTCTGCCCTGCTGGGCAGTCGTGCTGAAACCCTGGGCGGCATTGTCCTGCTGATCATGGCAGGACGCTTTGCGCTGATAGGCTGAGTCACAGTCGGCACCGGCCCCACCCAGCGCACTCATTTTCTGCTTAGACGCAGCCACGCAGGATCATGCAGTTAAATGCGGGGAAACCGGCCCATCCTGACACTGGCAGTCGGGCCTGCACCTCACTCGAGATCGCGGCGAAAGACTCCCGCCAACTGCAGCGATCCCTTCTCAGAAAGATGGTCACCGTCGTAATACAGCAAATCACCTTCCCGCATCAGCGGACACCGGGCGCCGGCACACAAGGTCGCCTGAAGCCGCAGAATCGCCAGATCGGGAAACCCGGAGCGCAGGAGCGACTCGAATACCTCTGGGTACGCGTCATCATCGCGCCGCGTGAAGCTATACTCACCCTGCCGTGCTATGCCGAGCCAGCGCTCACGGACAAAATGGTTGCCCAAGGATTTCCCGAACTGGCTACCGACTTCCGGGATGTCCTCTACCAGCACCACTCTCCGCTCGGGCAAGGCCGCCAGCGTGCGCGCCAGACCGCGGCGAAATACCGCACGGTTTTCCACCGCTGATCGCTCGCTGGAGCGATCATCCTCTACCAGAAAGTTGCCCTTGTCGTAGGACTGACCCATCAGCGGCAGACGCCAGTAGCCGGCCAGGTAGACCGTTTCCAGATGCGGA
Organism: uncultured Alteromonadaceae bacterium; assembly: GCA_964613795.1. Lineage (GTDB taxonomy): Bacteria > Pseudomonadota > Gammaproteobacteria > Pseudomonadales > Halieaceae > Chromatocurvus. The sequence goes on from CAZTJR010000025.1 coordinate 38,485, forward strand.
TCAGCGGCGATTGCGTCCGCAACCGCCTCATTGAATCGCGGGCATCGGTTGCGACCGGGCCTGGCAACATCCATCAGCGGACGGCAGCCAGAGCCGAAATAGAGATAGCCTGCCTTTCCCAGTCGGCGCAGCGCAGTATCCAGCGCGGGCGCCAGCGCGTTGGCGTGGGAATCTCCCCACAGCGCTACCGTCACAGGCGCCTCTGCAGACCCGAGGCGACAGCGCACGGCCTCCAGAGAAGGATCATCCTCCAGCACGTCACAGTGGCCGTAGTCCTCCCCGGCAGCCGTGGATCCCGCCACACTCAAGGCGGATGCCGGCACGCGTCGGGGGAACCCCTCGGCAACCACGATAAGCACACAGCCCACCAGGCAGGCGGCCAACAGCCCCTGCAGCTCATGCTTGCGACGCCCTGCCGCATGCCCCGCTGGCAGTGGACGACGGTAGCGCTCCTCTACAAAGCGGTAAGAGGCGGTGGCGAGCAGAGTGGAGATCACGAGCACCAGCACGGGACGGGATTCGTCCGGGCGCAGCAGGCCCAGGTACACCACAACAGGCCAGTGCACGAGATACAGGGAGTAAGAGATGCGACCCACGGCAACAAACGGCCCGGTCGAAAGCAGTCGCGCCACCCGACAGGCAGGCGAAGCCGCGGTGCCAAGTATGATCAACGCCGAACCGAATGTAGGGTACAGGGCATTGACATCGGGAAACGCGGAGTGCTCATCGAGCAGGAAGACCGGCACGATACACAGGGCAAGGCCCGCGGCCGAGAGCCAGTCACCGGTTCGCGGATGCGGCAGATACCGCGGCAAGCACCAGGCCAGCAGCACGCCCACGAGAAGTTCCCAGGCACGTGCCGGCAGCATATAGAAGGAGAACTTGCTGTCCAGCGCCATCCAGTGCAGATTTACCCAGAAGGACAGCAGACACAGCAAGAGAAGCATGATCGGCAGGGTAATCTCCCGGAAACGTCGGTGGAAGAAAACCAGCAAGGCCGGCGCCAGAAGATAGAACTGCTCCTCGACACCGAGCGACCAGGTGTGCAGCAGCGGCTGGGTCGCGACGTCGAGGCCAAAATAGGTGCTCGAGGCCAGCCAGAAATGGATATTCGGAACGAAAAACAGTGCCGCTGCCGCAGACTGCGCAAGCTCCATCCATTCGTCAGGGAGCAGCAGAAAATAGCCAGTCGCCAGCGTGACGGCGACGGACACCATCAGGGCCGGCAGAATCCGCCGCATTCGGCGCAAGTAGAAATGGCGAAAGCTGAACCGGCCACCCTCCAGGTCGCCGAGGATAATCGACCCGATGAGATAACCGGAAATAACAAAGAAGATATCAACGCCGATATAGCCGCCCGACAGCCACTCAACGCCTGCGTGGAAAAGCACGATCGGGATCACCGCGACCGCTCGCAGGCCATCAATCTCCGGTCGGTAGGCAATCATTCGGGGGGGTACCTTTGCGTGGTTTTGGTTGAGTTTGCCCGGCTGCAAACCATCATCAACGGCAGAGCTGCCGCCCCCGACTCGGCAGACAGGCAAGAAAGCCTGCAAGGATACTGTTCGAAGGGCTGCGAGGCGAGCTAAGGAGACCGATCGACACCAGAACGCATGCGTATCCAGCGGCGAAACGCGACGAACAGCGCGAGAATCAGCGCGGCGGCGACCGCGAACAGTCCCCAATCACGCGTGTCACCGTGCTCGAGTACCGCGCCGAGCTCACCGCCAAGTAAGGTGACCACCGCTACCCCGGGCAGCAGACCGGCAGCAGACCCCAGCATGTAATCGCGAAACCGGATGTGCGAGGCACCGGCCAACATATTAGTGAAGGCGAAGGGCGCAATCGGCAGCAGACTGATGAGGAAAATGACGCGCACACCACGCGCTGAAAGATACCGCGACACATTGTGCAGGCGCTGGCCACCCAGTCGAAACAGGGCATCGCGCCCGATCACGTCCCCTAGCCAGAAGGATGTGGCAGAAAACAGCAGAGTACCAAGGCCCGCATAGAGAAAACCGACCCAGGGGCCGAAGAGCAACCCGGTCGCGGCAACCAGCACGGTCAGGGGAAACATCAGGTGGAGTAGCAACAGGTACACGGGAACAAGGCAGGCCGTAATGGCCAGCGGCGTCATCGACCGTGTGTAGCGCCTGATGTCACTCACCAGCCCCACAGCGTCCAGCTCGCCCTGCTGTGAGAGCCACTGCCATAACGCCAGCAAGCCTATGAACGCCAGAACGACGAGCCCTGGCGCGACATTTTTTCTGACCATTCCCTGATACTCACACAATGCCGAGGCGCAATAATGCGCGCTCACGATCGCGCCGCCCCATCACCTGCCCACTCTAAGGGGTTTCAGGACTTTGACAAGACCAACAGCCGAGACCACCGCGGGTGCCGGATCGGCCTGAATCAGATATTATGCTGGCCTTTCTCAGACAGGACGGAGCGGTCACATGGAACAGAGGCGTATTACGGTTATTCGCGGCGACGGCATCGGTCCCAGCATCGTCGATGCCGCCGTCGCCGTGCTCGATCATGCCGGCTGTGGCTTTGCCTATGACTACGTTGAGGGCGGATTGACGGCGCTGGAGAACACCGGCGAGCTGCTGCCGCAGGAGACGCTCGATGCCATTGAACGCAACAAGGTTGCGCTCAAAGGGCCCCTGACGACGCCGATCGGCAAGGGATTCTCATCCATCAATGTCAGCCTCAGGCAGCAGTTCCAACTCTATGCCAATGTCCGTCCCGTCATTTCTTTTGCGGGCACCAGGGCGCGCTACGAAGACATCGATATCATCACCGTCCGCGAAAATACCGAAGGCATGTATTCGGGCCGCGGCCAGACGGTGTCGGACGACGACATGGTGGCGGAGGCCTTGAGCGTGATCAGTCGCGGCGGCGCCGAGCGTATTCTGCGTTTCGCCTTTGATCTGGCCCAGCGCGAGGGTCGTCGCAAGGTCACCGTGGTGCACAAGGCGAATATCCTGAAGTCGACATCCGGCCTGTTCCTGCGCGTGGCACGGGAAATTGCGGCCAGCTATCCGAACATCGAAACGGTCGAAATGATCGTCGACAACGCCTGCATGCAGCTGGTCATGAATCCGGAGCAGTTCGACGTTATTGTGACCACCAACCTCTTCGGCGACATCCTGTCGGATCTGTGCGCCGGGCTGGTGGGCGGACTGGGCATGGCGCCCGGCGCCAATATTGGCGCGGATTGCGCCATCTTTGAAGCGGTTCACGGCAGCGCTCCCGATATCGCGGGCAAGAACATTGCCAATCCGACATCGGTGATACTCGCCGCCTGCCAGATGCTCGATTATCTCGAGATGGGCGACAAGGCCACCGTTATCCGGCAGGCGCTACGTAGCGTGATCGCCAGAGGCGAGAAAACCACTGGAGACCTTGGCGGCACGTCCAGCACCACCGAGTTCACCCAGGCGCTTATCGAGGCACTGGAGTAACCCACCGCCTGACACGGGACAGGTGAGCGGGGCTGCTCATGCGGCAACGACGTCGGCATCAAGTCTGCTGAAAAGCGCGGTCTGGGTGGGATAGCCGAGGGCGGGGTGTGCATCGCCAATGCCTGAAAAAGCCACCCGATAACCATTGCGCTGGGCCACGCCGCTTGCCCAACGACGGAATCGCGCGCGGCACCACTCGAACTTGTGGTCGTCCTCGCGGAACTCCCCATCCTGCAGACCCAGCAGAGGATTGTATTCGCTGTTCGGCGTGGTCATGTAGACATGGCCCGGACGATAATTGGCAAACACCGCCAGCTCCACCGTTGACAGCTCTCCCGGCGGCATGTGCTCGATCGTCTCGACCATTGCGGCCGCGTCAAACCCGGCAAGGCGCGGATTACGCACGGCGTAGGAGCCCTGCAGCAGTGAAAGCCGGGGGCTGGCGACCGTGAGATAATGATCCAGCATGCGGCGCGCCTGCGCCAGTGAGACCCCCGACTGCTCCAGGCCCAGGACTTCCGTAAACTGCGCTTCGGCCAGCAGACGGTACAGGAGCATGCCGGAGCCGCAGCCCAGATCCAGAATACGTTTCGCCCCGGTGTCGCGCAGCACAGCCACGGCTCGCTGCAGTCGCACCTCGTGCAGGCTGGTCATCTGCGTCATGCATTCGCGCATCAGATTGTCAGATCCTGTCAAAAAACCGCACATGGTAGAGGAAGCGCGAACGACTCTCCAGCCGCGTCCGCAGGGGTGCATCCCGCGCTGCGACTTGGCACACTGCTGGCTTGCCACAGGAGAAAATCCGCCATGTTCCTGCCCCGACTTAGAGAAGTCTTTCCCCAGATCCTTCGCCGCCTGCTATTTTTTGCCACATTCCTGGTCATGCCCGCCGCACTGGCAGAAACGCCGGTTGAAGCCACCGAACGCCTGCACGCATGGCTCGACGAGCAGTACACGGAAGAACTTCGCTTCAGCCCCGAGACACTGACCAGCCTCGGCAGCAAATTGCTCTACGACAGACTTGACGACTACAGCATCGCCAGTGAGCAACGCAGGCTGCAGTGGCTGCGCCAGAGTGTTACCAGCATGCATCGCCGCTTCGATCGCAAAGCCCTTGATGATGAGGGGCGGCTGTCCTACGACTTCTGGACCTATCGGCTGCAGCGCGCCGAGAACAGACTGGCGTTTTCAGACCACCGCTATGTCTTTACACAGATGAATGCCCCCCACGTGCAGCTACCGAAGCTGCTGATAAACGAGCATCGCGTCGACACGGAAGCCGACCTCCAGGCCTATATCCGCCGGCTGAACGCGATCGGCGTGGCCATGCGCCAGAACCTCGAGCGGGCTAGAACGGCGGCTGACCGGGGTATCCGCGCGCCGCGCTTTGCCTATGACATCGTCATTGACCAGGCAAGCCGCATTATCGCCGGCGCTCCGTTCGAGGAGGGTCATGGCGATTCTGCGCTGTGGAATGACGCGCTGCAAAAAATCGACGCGCTCCTGCAGACATCCGTCATCACCGCGCAGGAGGCGAATGCTTACCAGGCAGAAGTCAGGGCTGCCCTGCTGGGCCCTCTACAGGCCGGCTATCGCGAGGTCATCGACTGGCTGCGGGCAGACCGTGCCGAGACGTCAGATCGGGCCACGGGGGTTCATTCCCTGCCGCGCGGCAAGGCCTTCTACGCAGAGCGTCTGGCATACCACACCACAACCGAGCTGAGCGCCGACGAGATCCACGCCATTGGCAAGACTGAAGTCGTCCGACTGAAAGCCGCGATGCACGATATTCTGGCAAAGGCCGGTTTCGACGGCTCCCTGCAGGCGTTTTTTACCCACGTGCGCGACGACCCGCAGTTTTACCAGCCCGACACCGCCGAAGGCCGGCGTCAGTATATCGCCGAAACCGACGCCATCCTTGCGCAGATCGAGGATAAGCTCCCCGAGGTCTTTGGCCTGCTGCCGCGCGCAGACCTGGTCGTGCGGCGGGTGGAGTCATTCCGCGAAGTCGCTGGCGGCGCTGCACACTACACGAAAGGTACGCCAGATGGCGACCGCCCCGGCGTGTACTATCTGCACCTCTCAGACATGCGCGCCAATAATCTCACTGACCTGCAGACTACCGCCTACCATGAGGGCAACCCGGGTCACCATATGCAGGTATCCATTGCCCAGGAAAATCAGCAGCTGCCGCAGTTCCGCCGCAATACCTGGTACTCCGCCTATGGCGAAGGCTGGGCACTCTACGCTGAGCAAGTGGCCGCCGAGATGGGCCTCTTTACAGATCCCTACAATGATTTCGGGCGACTGACGGCAGAAATCTTCCGCGCCATCCGGCTGGTCGTGGATACGGGCCTCCACCACTTCGGCTGGAGCGAAGAGGAGGCTGTGCGGTACATGCTCGACAATTCGGCGCTGCCCGAAGGCAAGGTGCGCTCGGAGATACGGCGCTACCTGGTTCTGCCCGGGCAGGCCACATCCTACAAGGTGGGCATGCTTAAAATCCTGGCGCTGCGCAAGGAAGCACAAGCCGCGCTCGCCGACCGCTTTGACATCCGCGGTTTCCACGATGCAATCCTTGGCGGCGGCGCCCTGCCTCTTCAACTGCTGCAGCAGCGGGTGCAGCACTGGGTAGATAGCGAGGGCCCGCCCCCCTACCGCGCAGAGCTTGTCCGCACCAGCCACGGCGTGGCACACGTCACGGCGGATGACTTTGGCGGCCTGGGCTATGGCGAGGGCTTTGCTGCTGCTGAGGACAATGCCTGCGAAATCGCGCGCAGCCTGCTGCAGGCGCGCGGCGAGCTGGCCAGGTACTTCGGTGCCGGCCCGGATAATGCAAACCTGCTACAGGATGCCGTGCTCAAGGCCATGGACATCGACAGACAGACACGCCATGCGCTGGCCGCGCAGACAGCAGAGGACCTCGATTGGCTGCAGGGCTATGCAGCAGGATTCAACCGCTACCTGCGCGAGAACGATGGCGTCAGCGCCACCGCCTGGTGTGCCGGCGCACCCTGGGTTAAGGCCATCAGCGCGGCGGACCTGATGACACGCATGGTGGTAGTGGCACAGACACTGCCGCGGATGGCGGGCGCGATTGCCGCCGCCAGGCCGCCACAGCCGCGTGGCGCCGGGCGTAGCGGCATGGCAGTGAAAGATCATCAGATAGCGGCGGCCTGGGACGCCGTGACCCTTAAAGGTATGGGGTCGAACGCCTGGGCCCTGGGCAGCGAGCGAACGGAAAACCGCCGCGGTGTGCTCATCGGCAACCCGCACTACCCCTGGTATGGCGCCAGTCGCTTCTGGGAAAAACACCTGACGATTCCGGGCCGCCTGAACGTCTATGGCGCGCATCTCCTCGGCGCGCCCGGCGTGGCTATCGGCTTTACCGAATCCGTCGGCTGGAGCCACACCGTGTCCGACAGCCAGCGGCTCGTGTTCTATCGGCTGGAACTGGTGCCGGGTGATCCCACCCGCTACCTGGTTGACGGCGAACCCCGCAAGATGCAGCGCAGAACCGTGGACGTGCCCGTGCTGCAGGAGGACGGCAGCCTTGGCAGCAGATCGCACACGCTGTATTTTTCTCACTACGGACCAGTACTGACGCTGCCCGGCATGCCGTGGACCGAGGCGCAGGCGTTCACCGCGCGTGACGCCAATCAAGGCAACCACTACCTGCTGCCGCAGTGGAAAGCCATGAACAGCGCGAAGAGCATGGATGAGTTCATCGACGCCCACAGAAACTGGAACGCACTGCCCTGGGTAAACACTATCGCCGCAAGCAAGGATGGTCGCGCCGTTTATCTGGACAACTCTACCGTCGGTCATCTCAGCGATGCTGCCGTGGCCGGCTGGAAGCAACAGCGCGAGCGTGATCCTCTGACGCGCCAGCTCTATGATACCCGCGGCATCGTTCTGCTCGACGGCAGCGACAGCCGCAACGCGTGGCAGGAAGACATGGGGGCGCGCCTGCCCGGCACCACGCCCTTTGACGCGAGGCCGGCACTGGAGCGCGCCGACTACGTGTTCAACAGCAACGACAGCTACTGGCTGAGCAATGTCGAACATCCGCTGACCGGCTATTCGCCGCTGTACGGACCCACCAAAACTGCACGCAGCGTTCGGACCCGCATGAACGCATCCATCCTGACTCCGCAATCACCCTACGACTACGCGGGCGGGAATGGCCGCTTCAATCTTGAGGAGGCTCAGACAGCCATTCTGGCCAACCGGAGTTTCAGCGCCGACCTATTGCTCGAAGGCCTGCAGAGCGCCTGCACTGAACGCAATGAGCACGACGCGACGAACGACAACAACCGCGCAGGCCTCAGTGATGCGTGCCGTGTGCTGGACGCGTTCGATGGCCACATGAATGCAGATAGCCCCGGCGCCGTGCTGTTCAGGGAGTGGCTTGCGCAATTCAATTATCGTGAGACACAGCGTGCCGGCGCGTTATTCGACGAGCCTTTCGACTCGCGCCAGCCCCTGTCCACACCGTGTGATCTCGCCAGTGCCGATACCGCGTTGGAGGCGCTCGCCGCGGCCGCGTCCATCCTCGACTCTGCCGGCCTGCCCCTGGACAGCACCCTTGGCAGCGTGCAGCGGGCGCGATTTGTCCACCGCGAAACCCCGGTACATGGCGGCAATCGCCATGAGGGCACTGCCAATCTCATCATTTCGGGACAGCCGGAGCATCCGCTGGCGCCTGAGGTAGCGGAGAAGATCGAGGGCAGCAAACTGCTGACCGAGGATGGCTACACCGTCGTCCACGGCAGCAGCTTCATTCTGGGCCTGGCCTTCGATGACCAGGGTCCACGCGGCCAGGTGCTCCTGACCTATGGGCAGTCGAGCGATCCGGGATCCGCCTATTTCGACAGCCAGACAGCGCTGTTTCGTCAGCGCGAGTGGCGGGATGCACTGTTTACACCCGAGGCCGTGGCCCGTGACACGCGGTCGCGTCGGATTCTCGAGGAAGCGCGCTGAGACGTATCGGGGTGACTGCGCAACCCGTTAAGCGACGGGGTAGCCGTCGGGGTTGCCCTGCTGCCAGCGCCAGGCATCCTCGCACATGCGCTGCAGGCCCAGTTCTGCGCGCCAGTCGAGGATGTCCGCTGCACGGGCCGGATCCGCGTAGCAGGACGCCACGTCCCCGGGCCGTCGATCGACAATCGTGTAGGGAACAGGGCGGCCCGCAGCGGCCTCGAAGGCCTGCACGGCCTGCAGAACGGAGTAGCCCTGTCCAGTCCCAAGGTTGGCCAGCAGCGGTCTCGGCTCCGTCCACCTCTTCAGAGCCGCAAGCGCCGCGACGTGGCCACGGGCGAGATCAGTCACATGAATATAATCACGCACGCCGGTGCCATCAATGGTGGGATAGTCGCCACCGAAGATCGACAGCCGCGGCAACTTGCCCACAGCAACCTGAGCGATATAGGGCATGAGATTGTTGGGAATGCCCTTGGGGTCCTCGCCAATAAGACCGCTGGCGTGGGCGCCCACCGGATTGAAATAGCGTAGCAAGCCAATCTGCCAATGCGGCTCCGCGACACACAGATCAGCGAGTATCTCCTCGATCATAAGCTTGCTGCGGCCATAGGGATTGGTGGCCGACAAAGGAAAGTCTTCCCGAATCGGTACCGTGGCGGGATCTCCGTATACTGTCGCCGAAGAGCTGAAGACCAGCCGCGATATCCCCGTCGCCTGCATTGCCCGCAGCAGGCACAGCGTCCCGGTCACATTATTGTCGTAGTAGCTGAGCGGCTGTGCGACAGACTCCCCGACCGCTTTCAACCCGGCGAAGTGGACCACGGCGTCCGGACGCTCCTTGCGCAGCACAGACGCCAGGCCAGTGACATCACGCACGTCGCAGTGATGGAAGCGCACCGGCCGGCCGATGATCTGCTCAAGGCGCGGGAATACGGCCGGCGCGCTGTTACTCATGTTGTCAAGCACCACGACATCAATGTCTTGCGCGGCAAGCGCCACGCAGGTGTGGGAACCGATATAGCCCGCTCCACCGGTAAGGAGAATCGTCTGTTTCCCGGCCATGATTTCCTCGACGTCTGCTCTACATCTGTAAGGCAGTGTACGTGCGGGCTCTTTGCGCAGGAAGCGCCACGCCGATACGGCGATCACACTTGTGTATTTTTGCCGTGCCGGGCATGTCCCCTGCTGTTACCATCTCAGCGTAATAAAGGGCCTAAACCAACGCGGGATACAGCGAAAGCCATGAAAGTCCTCGTGACCGGTGCCGCCGGCTTTATCGGCTACCACGTAACGTGCGCCCTGCTCGCGCGCGGCGACCGCGTTGTCGGCATCGACAACCTGAATGCCTATTACGATGTGGCGCTCAAGCGCGCCCGCATCGCCGCGGTTCAGCCTCGGCAGGCAGCGGACTTCCTGTTTCTGGCGTACGATATTACCAATGCGCCGGCAATGCAGGCGCTGTTCGAGGAGCATCAGTTCGACGCGGTGATCAATCTTGCGGCACAGGCCGGTGTGCGCTACTCCATCGACAACCCGCAGGCCTACATCGACAGCAACATTAACGGCTTCATGACGATACTCGAGTGCTGCCGACACCACCCGGTGAGGCATCTCGTGTATGCCTCCAGCAGCTCCGTCTATGGCGCCAACCGCAAGATGCCGTTCGCGGTGACGGATAACGTGGACCACCCGGTCTCGCTGTACGCGGCAACCAAGAAAGCCAATGAACTCATGGCGCATACCTACTCGCATCTTTACGGTTTGCCGACTACCGGACTGCGATTTTTCACGGTCTATGGACCCTGGGGCCGCCCCGACATGGCCTGCTTTCTTTTCACTGACGCCATTGTCAGGGGAGAGCCCATCAAGGTATTCAACGAAGGTCGCATGCAGCGTGATTTCACCTACATCGACGATATCGTCCACGGCGTGCTGGGTTGCCTCGACAGACCCCCGGAGCCAGGCGAGCAAGACCCTGCCGGGGATCCGGATGCCGGCTCCAGCAGCGCTCCCTATCGGGTATTCAACATCGGCAATAACCGGCCAGTGCCACTCATGGACTTCATCCACGCCCTTGAGACCGCGCTGGGGCGTGAAGCCATCAAGGAATACCACCCTATGCAGCCCGGCGATGTACCCGCCACCTACGCCGATATCGATGCGCTCAGGGCCTGGACAGGCTACACGCCGGCGACTCCACTGCAGCAGGGCATCAACCGCTTCGTTGCGTGGTACCGGCACTATTTGAAAGACAGCGAGGAAACCTCTGCATGAATGTTGTCATGATTGGAGCGGGCTATGTCGGCCTGGTCTCCGGCGCCTGCTTTGCCGAGTTCGGCGCCCAGGTAACCTGCGTCGACAAGCTGCCGGAGCGCATCGACGCATTGAATGCAGGACGCATACCGATCTATGAGCCCGGCCTTGAAGACCTGGTGGCGCGCAATGTCCGCGGCGGCAGACTGCGCTTCACAACGGCGCTTGGCGACAGCGTTGCCGCGGCGGATCTCGTGTTTATTGCTGTCGGCACACCGACGCGGCGCGGCGACGGCCATGCTGATCTTCAGTACGTCTATGCCGCGGCCGCTGACATCGCAAAATACCTGACCGGCTATACCGTGATTGTCGACAAGTCCACCGTGCCGGTCGGTACTGCGCGCGAGGTCCAGCGCGTCATCCGCAAGGTCAGCCCCGACGCGGATTTCGATGTGGCATCCAACCCCGAATTTTTGCGCGAGGGATCCGCCATAGGCGACTTCATGCGGCCCGACCGCGTCGTCCTCGGCGTGCAGTCTGAGCGCGCCGAGAAGTGCCTGCGGGAGCTGTACCGGCCACTGAACCTGATCGAGGCGCCGATACTGGTAACGGACCTCGAGAGCGCCGAGTTGATAAAGTATGCATCAAATGCCTTTCTTGCCACAAAAATCAGCTTCATCAACGAGATGAGTCAGCTATGCGAGGCCACCGGCGCGGACGTCAACGCCGTTGCCAAGGGCATGGGCATGGACAAACGCATTGGCAACACCTTTCTTCACGCCGGACCGGGCTATGGCGGATCCTGCTTCCCCAAGGATACGCTGGCGCTGATCCGTATTGCACAGGAATACGGCGCCTCGAGCCGCATTGTCGAGTCGGTTGTCGAGGTGAACGCCTCGCAGAAAGCACGCATGGTCGCGAAGATACGTCAGGCGCTGGGCGGCAGTGAGGCGGACAAGACCATTGCCGTGCTGGGGCTGACCTTCAAGCCGCAGACCGACGATATGCGCGACGCACCCG
>CAZTJR010000026.1:0-11616 GCA_964613795.1 uncultured Alteromonadaceae bacterium
CGCCTGTTGCCAGCCGCGCGGTGCGCTCTTACCGCACCTTTTCACCCTTACCGCTGTGCGCCCGAGGGCGCTACAGAGGCGGTATCCTTTCTGCTGCACTTTCCGTAGGCTCGCGCCCCCCAGGCGTTACCTGGCACCCTGCCCTGTGGAGCCCGGACTTTCCTCCCCCGGCCCTCGAGGAGGGTCGGAAGCGATCGCCTGACCGACTCGGCGCACAGCCTAACCGCCGCACCCCGGGGGCGCAAGACAAACTCTCAGCTATCGTCGGGATGCCCCTGGCCTGCAAGCCAATCGCTGTAGAGACGGTTCTTGCGCACGCCGCTGTAAGTCGACAGCAGGCTCGCCGCCTCGCGCGGCGGCAGTCGCGCCGCCAGCGCCTGCATCAGCTCTGCCAGCGGGGCATCCACCTCCGGCTCCTGTGCCGTACAGCCCGCGACGAGCAGCACGATCTCACCGCGGCACTGATTGCTGTCGCCCGCCACGAACGCCACCAGCTTGCCCAGCGTGTCGCGGCGCAGGGTTTCAAACGCCTTGCTCAGCTCCCGCGCAAGGGTCGCCTCGCGCGATTCACCGAAGCACAGCACCAGGTCATCCAGCGTCTCCCGCAGTCTGTGCGGCGCCTCGTAGAACACCAGGGTTGCCGATTCGCCAGCCAGCTGTGTCAGCCGCGTCCGGCGGGCCGCCGCGCGGGCAGGGAGAAAGCCGGCAAACAAAAATCGATCGCTGGGCAGGCCAGAAGCGCTGAGTGCGGCAATGGCCGCGCAGGCACCGGGAATCGGCACGACTTTCACCCCCGCCGCCTGCGCTGCCCGCACCAGCCGATACCCGGGGTCAGAGATCATCGGCGTCCCCGCATCCGATACCAGAGCCACCGCCTCGCCAGACGCAATGCGCTGACACAGCCGCATGGCCTCGGCGTCACTGCTGTGTTCGTGGTAGGCCGTCAGCGGCGTATCGATCTCAAAATGCTGTAGCAGGCGTCGCGTGTGCCGGGTATCCTCGGCGGCAATCAGATTGACGGAGCGCAGGGTCGCAACCGCGCGCAGCGTGATATCCTCAAGATTGCCAATCGGCGTCGCAACAATGTAAAGCGCGGCTTCCACGGTGAATACGATTCCCTGTGATGACGACACTGCATGACAACGCCAGCGCCTGATGAATGGGCCGACACACGCGCCGATGGCGGTCAGCAACGCGCATTCGCCGGGCGTGTCGGCAGCAATGGCAGCTACAACAGCAGCAACAATGTCAGCCAGAGAGAAGGATAGCATGAGACCACCCACGCCCAGAGCGCGAGCCGGAGTGCGCCTGCTGCTGTTGATCGCGGGTATAGCCCTGACCGCCGGCTGCGGCACATCACCCACACAGTCCCCGGCGCCTTCCAGCACAGAGAATGCCGCAGGACCCAGCATTGAGCGCGACGACAGCGCGCTGGAACAGGACGCTCGCGAAAGCCCTTACGCCACGCTGTTTGCGGACGCAGAGCGCGCATTGGAAGCAGATAACTGGATGGACGCCCAGCTCGCACTGCCGGCGGCGGCGGAGACTGCGGACGTCGAGTTCACCGCCTACGAGGACTACATCAACGCGCGAATCGCCTGGCAGCGGGGCGAGCCGGCGGCCATAATGGACGCTCTGGATGACCGTCTGCTGCCCCTGCTGTCCGATGGACTGGCACTGAAAATACTGAAGCTGCAGCGTCAGCAGGCCGTACTGGAACGTCGGCATATGGCCGCGTTCCGGCTATCTCTGCGTCTGCTTGAGCGCCTGCCCGCGGGCGCCCCCGATGCGCACAGCGCGTTCCTCGATGCCTGGCAGGCGCTGCAGCGACTGTCAGGCACGCAGCTTACGACCGCAGCCAGGGATGCCGACAATGACCGGGAAGCGGGCTGGCTGACCGCCGCGTACCGTTACCGTTTCGCCGACACGGCCGATGACTGGCACGCGCGCTACCCGGAACATCCTGCCGGCCGCTTCCTGGCGTCAGATAGCGACATGGCAAGGCCCCGCCGCGTCGCGCTTCTGCTGCCGCTCAGCGGGCGGATTGCCGATGCCGCCGCGGCGGTGCGAGACGGCTTCATCAAGCATTATTTCAGCCAGCGCGCAGCGGGTGCCGTGGAGTGGGACCTGATCGTACTGGATACCGCCAGGCACGCCTCGCCGCGCGCGGCCTATGACAGCGCGATCGACAGCGGCGCACAGCTGGTCGTGGGACCGCTGACCAAGGCCGCCGTCACGGATCTGCTCACTGCGGCCCAGCTGCCTGTACCAGTGATCGCCCTGAATCGCGCCGACGGCGAAGCCGCGCCGCCCGATAACAGCCTGCAGTTCGCACTGGCGCCGGAAGATGAGGCGGCGCAGATCGCCCGCCTGGCTTTCGCCGACGGCCACCGGCATGCGCTGCTCATACGACCTGCCGGCGAGTGGGGCAACAAAATGGCGCAGGCGCTCAGCGACAGCTGGACGCGACTCGGCGGCACGATCGCCGCGGAGGCGACGCCCGGCAGCCGTGAGTCGCATTCATCGAGCCTCGCCGAAGCACTGGACCTTGAGGCCAGCCGCCAGCGCGGCGTTACACTGCGCCGGCAGCTGGGGCAGCCAATCGAGACCAGCGGCAGACGCCGGCAGGACCTTGACGCCGTCTTCCTTCTGGCGCCCACCGCCGCGGATGCGCGCTCGCTCAAGCCGCTTCTGGCCTACCATTACGCGGGCGATCTGCCGGCCTACGCAACATCGTCCGCCAACAGCGAGGAAGGCCGCAGCCCGGAAAATGACCTCAACGGAATCATACTGGTGGAAATGCCCCGGGTCCTCGCACCGGAAAGACTGAGCGAGACCATCAACCTGCGTGGCGACGCCTATCAGCGCCTGGGCGCGCTGGGCGCAGATGCCTGTCGCCTGGCCATGCGCGGCATGCGCCCTTACCGCAACGGCGGCCCCCTGCTGCAGGGAGAAACTGGCTTTCTGTCCGTGAATGACCGGCGACAGGTCGAGCGCGATCTCGAACCGGCTGTTTTCGACCGAGGCGTCCTGCGCCGCCGCTGACTACACTGCTGGCTATACGGCTGGCCGCCAACGGCCGGCGCCAGCGCGAGGGTTGCGCGGATGAAAACCGATGGCTATTACTACGAGCGGGGGTCCTGCGCCTGGCTCGCGCGTCAGGGCTGCCGCGTACTGACCCGCAACTACCGTTGTCGCGTCGGCGAAATCGATATCATCGCGGCCAGCGGTGAGATACTGCTGTTTGTGGAGGTGAGGGTTCGCAGTAATCCGCGCTTCGCCAGCGCAGCGGCCTCCGTCGATCCCCGCAAACAACAGCGCCTGCTGCGCACAGCGGCGCATTATCTGCAGCAGCATTACAGGGCTGGGCAACCGCCCTGCCGCTTTGACGTAATAGTCTGGGAACCGGCGGCGGAGTCCGGTAAGCTGCACCCGCGCTGGATCAGGAACGCATTCTGGGCTGCCTGAGGCCCGCGCAGGTAACAATGGGACGGCGAGCGGGTGTCAACAACCGAGTATTTTCAGCAGGTCATCGACAGCGCGGTCATGTCCGTGGACGTCATCGCTGCCGCACTCGAGGTCGCTGCCGCAAGCACAACACAATCGCTGCTTGGCGGCGGAACGCTGTACTGCTGCGCGGTCGGCTGCGACCGATCACTGGCGCAGTTTGTCGCCGACCGACTCATGTACCCGGTCGACGTCGAGCGACCGGCACTGCCCGCGCTGGCCCTCACCTGCGTCAGCTCTACTGCACCGGAGGACGCGCCCTGGCGGGATGCCCGGGCCCTGGCCCGGGCGGGCGATACGGTACTGTGTATCGACTCCAGCCCGGACGGTCAGACACTGCAGCACGGAATCGCCGCGATGGCCGGGCGCGACGTGCAGTTCCTGGGTCTGACCCATACCGGCATCAATGATGTCGACAGCGCGGGAAAATACACTATCATCGCCGTCCCGGGCGACGCTCGCAGCCGTCTTCTGGGCCTGCAGGCACTGACACTCAACTGTCTGTGTCACCTGATTGAACAGCAGCTGTTCGGAGAGACCTAACCCATGACATACCCGCAATCGCCTTTACGATCCGGCGCACTGCTTGCCGCGCTGCTTTGTGCCGTGCTTTTCTCCAGCGGCTGCAGCAATCTGCTGGTGGCGGTGGATTCCAACGCCATTGAGGATCCTCCCGGACAACGCACCATGGCGCAGCAAATCGCCGACGAGAGCATCGAGCTCAAGGCGGTGGTCAACATGCACGCAGCAGACAGCAATTTCAAAGGCTCGCATATAGTCGCCGTCAGCTACAACGGCTACGTACTGCTTGCCGGGCAGGTGCCGAACGAAGACCTCAAGAAAAAAGCCTCGGATGTGGTTCGCGATATCCGCCACGTGCGTCGCATCTATAACGAGCTTGAGATATCCGCCCCCACGGCCTCACTGGTGCGCACCAGCGACACCTGGATCACCGCAAAAATCAAAAGCAGCCTGCTGGCGGGAAGCGATACCCCGGGACTGCGCACAAAGGTGGTAACGGAAAATGGTGTGGTCTATCTGATGGGAATGGTCACGCGGGAAGAGGCTGAGAGACTGGCTCGGGCGGCTGCGGATATTTCCGGGGTGCAGCGTGTAGTACGCCTGTTCGAGATCATTGATGCCTGAGCTTACTTGACGACCTTCAGACTCGGTTTGCGTGTCGCACGCGTTGGCGCTTTCTCGGGACCCGGCGGCGGGTCTTCCGGCGACTCCTCGGGATCAAACACCATGCCCTGTCCGTTTTCCCGGGCATAAATTCCCAGGACGGCCGACACTGGAAAACTGACATCCATCGGACGCCCGCCGAAGCGGCCATTGAAACTCACGCCGTGATTGGACAGATGCAGATCGACCACCGCGCCGGGTGACACGTTCAGCACGATCTGACCGTCCTTCACGTAATCACGGGGGACCTCCACGTGCGGCTGAGTCGCATCGACCAACACGTGGGGCGTACAGTTGTTATCCACGATCCAGTCGTAGAGTGCGCGCAGCAGATAGGGGCGGCTCGACTTCAACGTGACAGTTTCCTGAGAACGGCAATCACAGCTTACAGGCGCATCTCGCGCTCTTGCTCGGACAGACTCTGCTGAAAGGAATCACGACCGAACAGTGAATCCATGTAGGCGAGCAGTGGCTTGGACTGCTTGCTCGGTCTGATATCGACCCCCAGCGACGGCAGGCGCCACAGAATGGGGGCAATACAGCAGTCGACCAGCGTGAATTCATCATTCATGAAAAAGGGCTTTTCCGCGAAGATCGGGGCTATGCCCAGAATGCTCTCCCTGAGCTCCTTGGTCGCTTTCTTCACCACGTTGTCGCTGCGCGAATTCTGGATTGACTCCATCAATGTGCACCAGTCGCGCTCGATACGCCGCATGAAGAGACGGCTCTCTGCACGTGCCACCGGATACACCGGAAGCAGCGGGGGATGCGGAAAACGCTCGTCAAGATACTCCATCATCACGTGACTGTCGTACAGCACCAGTTCACGGTCGACCAAGGTCGGCAGTGAGTTGTACGGATTGATGTCTGCCAGTTCGGCAGGAGGATGGGCTGAATCAGCCTCTACCAGGTCTACTGTCACACCTTTCTCAGCGAGTACGATACGTACCCGGTGACTGTAGTGACTGCTGGGGTCGGAAAAAAATACCATTGAGGACCGTTTGGCGACTACGCCCATCACACTTTCCTTAGTGAAACAGAGACTGGCTGCTGCTGTGGCTGGCCAGCGCCGGTATGCAAGGATACCAGCGCTGGCCGGGATTGTCAGTGGATGTCTTTCCAGTACTCGCGATTGAGCAGCCAGGCAAACACAAAGAACACCGCAATAAAGAGGAGGGAATAAATACCGATACGCTGTCTGTCGACCAGCATGGGTTCGCCGGTGTAGGCGAGAAAATTCACAATATCGTACACGGCATCGTCAAACTCTTCGCCATCCATGACGCCGGCCTCCGCAATTTCCAGAGAACCGCAGGGGTCGGAATCCAGGCCCTCGCCGCTGAGCGGATCGATGCGATCGCCGGTGGAGGCGGACGCGCACTCCGGCAGACCCTGCAGACTCAGCAGTGCGTGGGGCATGCCGACATTTGGAAACACCAGGTTATTGACACCGTACGGACGCGTGTCATCGCGGTAGAAAGTCCGCAGATAGGTGTAGAGCCACTCTGGCTGGCGCGCCCGGGCTACCAGCGTCAGATCCGGTGGCGCCGCACCGAACCACGTCTTGGCGCGCTCCCGTGGCATGGCGTTGGTCATGAGATCGCCGATCTTCTTGTCCGGGTCGAACACCAGATTATCCATGACCAGGTCTTCAGGGATGCCAAGATCGGTGGCCATGCGCGTGTAGCGTGCGTACTCCAGCGAGTGACAGCCCATGCAGTAGTTCATGTACAGCTTTGCGCCGTTCTGCAGCGAGGGCTTGTCGCGGGGGTCGGCCTCGAACTCGTCGCAGGGAATCGTACCGCAGTCATAGGCTGACTCGGCCCCCACCACCTTCAGTGGCAGGAAGGCGAGTGCAAGAATCAGTACCAGGCCGCCAAGACTGCCAAGCGCACCGATACCGCCATCCATGGTGACACGCTCCGGCACCGGCTTTGTCTTGTCCATGCTTGACCAGAAGGGCATGGTCAGGAAGAAGGCAAAGTAAATGATCGTGCAGATCTGTGCCAGCACGTTGCGCTCAGGCGTGGCCGGCTTGACTCCGAGTACACCCAGAATAATAAAGGACGCCACGAACACCACCAGCCATACCCGGGTGATCATGCCCCGGTAGCGCCAGGAGCGCACGGGTGAACGGTCCAGCCACGGCAGCAGGAAGGGGATGGCGACAGAGGCCGCGAAGGCGATAAAGCCAAGGAACTTGTCCGGCACTGCGCGAAGTACCGTATAGAACGGCGTGAAATACCAGACCGGTGCGATGTGATCCGGGGTCTTCAGTGCGTCAGCCTCTTCGAAGTTGGCGTACTCAAGGAAATAGCCGCCCATCTCCGGCATGAAGAACATAATGCCGCAGAAAACGGCGAGAAATACCCCGATTGCCTGCAGATCGTGAACCGTGTAGTAGGGGTGGAAAGCCACGCCATCGAGGGGAACGCCATCCGGCCCCTTGTTCTTCTTGATGTCAACGCCGTCGGGGTTGTTCGACCCGACTTCGTGCAGCGCCAGCAGGTGCAGAACCACGAGCGCCAGAAGCACAATGGGCAGTGCCACGACATGCAATGCGAAGAAACGGTTCAGCGTGATACCCGATATCAGGTAGTCGCCGCGAATCCAGGTAACGAGATCCTCGCCAACGACCGGTATTGCGCCGAACAACGAAATAATCACCTGCGCACCCCAGTAGGACATCTGACCCCAGGGCAGCACATACCCTACGAAGGCCTCTGCCATCAGTACGACAAAAATGAGCATGCCGAAAATCCAGATCAGTTCCCGGGGCTTCTTATAGGAACCGTAGATCAGGGCGCGGAACATGTGCAGGTACACCACCACGAAGAACAGCGAGGCGCCGGTAGAATGCATATAGCGCAGGATCCAGCCGTAATCGACATCACGCATGATGTACTCGACTGACGCGAAGGCGCTTTCGGCACTGGGCGTGTAATTCATGGTCAGCCAGATACCTGTCAGCAGCTGGTTGACCAGCACCAGCAACGACAGGACGCCGAAGTAATACCAGAGATTGAAGTTCTTGGGCGCATAGTACTGGCCCATGTGTGTATTCCACGCGCGCATGATGGGAAGACGATCGTCCACCCAGTCGCGCAAACCAATCAACATGTTGCCCATTACGCTGCCTCCGTATCGACGCCAACTACCAGGATGTTGTCACCCTCAAAGGAGTGGGGGGGCACCACCAGGTTGGTGGGGGCCGGAACGCCGGAAAAAACCCGACCGGCGAGGTCAAATCTGGAACCGTGGCAGGGGCAGAAAAAGCCGCCGACCCACCGATCGCCGCCGAGATCGGCTGCGCCGACCTCTGGCCGGAACGTCGGCGCGCAGCCAAGGTGTGTACACAGCCCCTCGATCACCAGCAGTTCGCGACGCAGCGAGCGTGTCGTGCCACTGACGTATTCGGGCTGCTGAGACGCCACCTCGGATTGAGGATCGCGCAGATACTCATTCACTGTATCGAGAAGCTCGATCTGCTTTTCTGTGCGATGCACGACGTACACGGGCTTGCCGCGCCATTCGACAACGATCATGGCACCTGGCTCGATCTTGCTTATATCTGCCTTGACCGGTGCACCTGCGGCCTTGGCGGAAGCCGACGGATTCCAGGAACCCAGAAAAGGCACGGCAATCGCAACGGCCCCTGCCACTCCGACGGCACTGGTGGCGGCAACCAGAAATCGCCGCCGTCCGTCGTTAACACCTTCAGTTGTCATGATTTTCTCCCATAGTGTCCCGCTGGAGATGGACGTATCACACAAACGAATATCGGTCTTAAAAAGCGCTGAATACTAATGACTTTGCTGTATTGATACAAGGAAAGTGCCCGCGAATCAGTGACTTTGTCACCCTGCACGGGACGGAAACAGTTACATAACCCGAACATAAAAACGCCCGCCTGATAACAGAGCGGGCGTATGACACATCCACCGGCGCGGGGCGGCGCCCCAAGGCTCTAGCGCTTGGAGAACTGCGGACGCTTGCGCGCTTTGCGCAGGCCGATCTTTTTTCGCTCAACCGCACGTGCGTCACGGGTCACGAAGCCGGCACCGCGCAGGCTGCCGCGCAACGACTCATCGTAATCCATCAGCGCACGGGTGATACCGTGACGGATAGCGCCGGCCTGGCCAAAGCTGCCGCCGCCCTCTACCGTCACGTTGATATCAAACTTGTCCGTCAGGTCAACGACCTCAAGCGGCTGGCGCACGATCATGCGTGCCACTTCGCGACCAAAATACTGATCCAGCGGACGCTTGTTGACGGTAATTGCACCGCCGCCGTTGCTGATGAAGACGCGCGCTGTCGAGGTCTTGCGACGTCCGGTACCGTAATACTGGGTTGCTGCCATTGGAAGGACCTTTATAGGTTGAGCGGTTGCGGCTGCTGGGCAGCGTGAGGGTGCTCACCGCCAGCATACACTTTCAGTTTGCTGAACATGGCGCGGCCCAGCGGGTTACGCGGCAGCATGCCCTTGACGGCGCGCTGGATAACGCGCTCGGGCGCCTTGTCGATCAGCTTCTCGAAAGACATGGAACGAATACCGCCCGGGTAGCCGGTGTGATGATGGTACATCTTGTCCGTCGACTTGGCACCGGTAACGCGGATCTTCTCTGCGTTGACCACCACGATGTAATCGCCGGTGTCGACGTGTGGTGTGTATTCCGCCTTGTGCTTGCCGCGCAGCCGGTGCGCGATCTCGGACGCCAGCCGTCCCAGCGTCTTGCCATCAGCGTCGACCACGAACCAGTCGCGGCTGACAGACTCGGCTTTTGCGCTAAACGTTTTCATAACTTTGCTCGCCTTTGGGGGCAGTAATTAAAGAGCGCGAATACTACTGAAACCGCCAGTCCTTGACAAGCCCCTTCTGGTCTCGGATCTGCTCGCCGGACTTTCGCGCGCTGCCGCCCGGTGGAGTGGCTCCCTCCAGACCGGCCGGTGCCCCGGAGCAAGGCTTTCGGGGCACGCCGTGAACTCGTCCGTGAGGGCTCGGCGACGGCATCCATGCCGTCGACGGCCCCGAAAGCCTTGCTCCGGGGCACCGGCCTGCATCGGGATTGCGATTCACGTCCGGAGTGCAACAAAAGAAGCGATCGAGAGCCGGGGCTGGAGAGTAGTCAAGGCAGGTGCTCTAGGGCCAGGTAGTCGTGGGTCTGCATCTCGCGCAGGCGAGAACGCGTGCGCTCGAATTCGAACGCGAGGTTGCCGCCCGCGTAGAGGTCCTCGATGGCGCATTCGGCTTCTATCACCAGTTTGACGTGCCGGTCATAGAATTCATCCACGAGGTTGATAAAGCGTCGCGCGGCGTCATCGCGACCACCGCCCATCCTGGGCACGCCCGACAGAAGCACCGCATGAAACAGCCGCGCCAGCTCAATGTAATCGTTCTGCGAGCGCGGCCCCTCGCAGAGCTCGGCGAAGTCGAACCAGGCAACATCGTCGGCGAGCCGCAGGCTCTGCAGCTGGCGATCGTTGATCTCGACAGGGGCGTTGGCGTGCCCCGCCTCCGGCGCGAGGTTGTCAAAGCTGCGCCGCAGCCCTGCCTGCGCCTCCTCGCCACAGGGATGATAATAAAGCTGCGCCTGTTCCAGCGTGCGCAGCCGGTAATCGACTCCGCCGTCCAGATTGACGATTTGCGTATGCTTTTCTATTTCCCGTATCGCGGGCAGGAAACGGTCGCGCTGCAGCCCGTTCTCGTAAAGCCGATGCGGCGGGATATTGGATGTCGCCACCAGCGTGATCCCGCGCTCGAACAGCGCCCGCATGAGATGACCCAGCAGCATGGCGTCGGCAATATCGCTGACGAAAAACTCGTCAAAACACAGCACGCGCGTCCTCGCGGCCATGTCGTCCGCCACCCGTTCAAGCGGATTCTTTTCGCCCGCGAGCGCTCGAAGGTCACGGTGCACCCGCTGCATGAAGCGATGGAAGTGCACGCGCTCACGATCGGCGAATGGCAGGCAGTCGAAAAACGTGTCCATCAGGTAGGTCTTGCCACGCCCCACGCCGCCCCACAGATACAGGCCGCTGATCGGCGCTGGCGTCACGCCGCGCACACGACGCCACCAGGCCCCTACCCCCTGCCCGGCAGGACGCGGACCCGCAGCCACCAGCCGCGCATGAAGATCATCCAGCAGCTCGACCACTCGCGCCTGCTCGGCGTCCGCCACAAAATCCGCCCGGGCCAGATCCTCGCGGTAGCGCTGCAACGGGGTTCTGCTCATGTCTTCCACCTGGGCTGTCTGCGACGCCGCGAACTCTAGCCGCGCGCGTGCGAATTGGCAATGCGGCGCCTGTCATGCCCGAGCCGGTATCTGTATACTACGCGCCTCGACACCAGTGCACGGAGACACGTGATCATGTATAGCCTCGATATTGTCATAGGCACCGCCATTTGCGTTCTGATCGTTGCGGGCATCATCGGATTTCTCATGGGACGCCGCACCACGGCCGGCAGCCAGCAGGCCCGCGAGCTTGAGAAGCGCCTGGATCAGGTGACCCGCGACAAGCAGCTTTTTGAAGATCGCGTTACCGATCACTTTGCCGAGACGGCCACGCGACTGAATGCGCTCACGGAAAACTACCGTGCTGTCCACGAGCACCTCGCCGAGGGCGCCAACACGCTATGCGCCGGGAACCTGTCGGTAAGGGTGGGGCGGCTCGGCGGCGACAGCGATCTCGATGAAAACCTGCTCAACGCGGAGCCGCCGCGCGATTACGCACCCAAGTCCTCGCCGACCGAAAAGGGCATGCTGAACGAAGGCTTCGGGCTGGACAAGGATGACGTCGCGCCGGCAGAGGCAAACAGTCGCGTGCGTAACGACGAGCCCGCCAAAGCGCATGCAGGGACCACCCAGCACGCCGCGGCGGTCAATGAAGAGTCCCCGCTCGACGACGAGCCGGCAACGGAGACGG
>CAZTJR010000026.1:11716-36852 GCA_964613795.1 uncultured Alteromonadaceae bacterium
GCCGCGGCGGTCAATGAAGAGTCCCCGCTCGACGACGAGCCGGCAACGGAGACGGCGAAGGACGATACGTCTGCCATGGGCTCTGCATCGAGCGCAGAGGAAACACAGAGCACAGAGGATGTGTCGTCCGACGAGGCGCCCACGAAGGAAACCGGGGACGCGCCGCGAAAATAAGGCAGGACGGCCTGAAGGTCTGGACCTGAGCCGAGCAGAACCAGCATGGGCCACCTGTTGCGGTTCACACTGTGGCCCACCGTCGCCGGCATCCTTGCCGGCATTCTGATACTGGATCGCTGGATGCTGTCTGACGCCGTCCCGGAGACGGCGGCGCCGGCGGTCACGAGTTATGCGCGCGCCGTGCAGTCGGCTACGCCCTCGGTCGTGAATATCTACACACGGAAAGTGGTTCCGACGCGGGCCGCACGCCTCCTGAACGATCCATTCTGGCGCCAGTTTGTCCCCAGAAACGAGCCGCGACAGCGGGTCGAGCAGTCCCTTGGCTCGGGCGTTATTCTGTCCACCGAGGGGCACATCGTCACCAACAATCATGTGATTGATGGCGCCGACGCCATACAGGTCCTACTCAGTGATGGCCGCAACGCCGCGGCGCAGATCATCGGTACGGATCCTGCCACCGACCTCGCGCTGCTGCAGATCGAACTGCCAGGCCTGACGCCAATCGAGATGGGCTCCTCAAACGATGCCCGGGTCGGCGACATTGTGCTGGCTATCGGTAATCCGCTGGGATTCGGCCAGTCAGTCACCCAGGGGATTATCTCCGGCCTTGAGCGTTATGGGCTGCAGACCGGCCTGTATGAGAGCTTCATACAGACCGATGCCATCATTCACCAGGGCAACTCCGGTGGCGCACTGATCGACACAAGCGGTCGCCTGCTGGGTATCAATGCCCTGATCTATACCTCTGACAACCAGACCAGCAGCGGTCGCATGGGGATCGGCATCGGGCTGGCAATACCCGTCGACCTCGCCCGCTTTGTCATGGCTGATCTGATCGAGTACGGCCAGGTCATCCGCGGCTGGCTGGGGGTACAGGTCGATCCGCGGGTGCTGCAGGGAGGCGATACTCCCTACGGCCAGTCACTGGTGGTTACCGGGGTTGCGGAGGGCGGACCCGCAGACAAGGCCGGGCTGCGAACTGGCGACATCATCACGCATTTCAACAACGAGGCCGTAGAAGACGTGCGCCGAACGATGTATGACATAGCGATGCTCAGGCCCGGCGACAGACTGCAGATCACCGTTATCCGCGACGGGCAGACCCTGAATCTGGATGCGGTGGTGGGTTCGCAGACCCAGTCTCCCGGCCCGGCGCCGAGCGGCGACTAGCAACCCCGCAGTGCGGTGAGCTAAGCCGCGCGGAGAATCACCGCCTCACTCACTTGCCCTTCTCTGCAAGACGCATTTCCGCACTGCGCGCGTGCGCCGTCAGGGATTCGCCCCGCGCGAGCACCGAGGCCACCGCGCCAAGCTCGCGCACACCCTCGGCACTGCACATGATCAGCGAGCTGCGCTTCTGGAAGTCATACACGCCCAGCGGCGAAAAGAAGCGCGCCGTACCGGAGGTCGGCAGCACGTGATTCGGTCCGGCGCAGTAATCACCCAGCGCCTCGGCGCTGTAGCGCCCCATGAAGATGGCTCCCGCCGCCTGTATACCCTCGACCAGAGTCAGCGGATCCTCAACAGAGAGCTCCAGGTGCTCCGGCGCCAGTGCGTTGCTCAGCTGCACCGCCTCATCCAGATCAGTCGTCCTGATCAGTGCTCCCCGCGCCGCCAGCGACCTGGCGATAATGTCGCGACGCTCCATCTCCGGCAGCAGCCGGTGCATGGCGGCTTCGACTCGATCGAGATAGTCCGCATCCGGGCACAGCAGCAGGGACTGTGCGTTTTCATCATGCTCCGCCTGGGAGAACAGATCCATGGCAATCCAGTCGGGGTCGGTGCCGCCGTCGCAGATGATAAGGATCTCCGAGGGTCCGGCAACCATGTCAATGCCGACACGCCCGAAAACCTGCCGCTTGGCTTCAGCGACATAGGCGTTGCCGGGGCCGACGATCTTGTCCACGGGCACAATGGTTTCAGTGCCATAGGCAAGTGCCGCCACCGCCTGGGCGCCACCGATCGTCAGAACCCGGCTCACGCCTGCAAGACACGCAGCGGCGAGAACCAGTTCGTTCAACTGACCCTCAGGTGTCGGCACCACCATAGTGATATCGGCTACCCCGGCGACGCTGGCCGGCAGCGCATTCATCAGCACCGATGACGGATAGCTGGCCTTGCCGCCGGGAACATAGACACCGACGCGCCCCAGCGGCGTGACCCGCTGGCCGAGCAGGTTGCCCTGGGCATCGTGGTACTGCCAACCCGCCTGCCGCTGCCGTTCATGATAGTCACGGATGCGCTGCGCCGCGGTTTCGAGAGCCCGGCGCTGCTCGCTCGACAGGCTGTCGAGGGCCTCCTGCAGGCGCGTCAGCGGCACCTCGATGTCGCTCCGCTGGTGAACCGGCGCGCGGTCGAGGTCGCGGGTGTATTCAAGCAATGCCGCATCGCCGCGCTCACGCACAGCGGCAATGATGGCGGCGACGCGCGTCGCCACGACGGATGCAGACGACTCGCCTGCCGGCGCCAGCGCCGCCAGCTGTGCCGTGAACGCGGGGTCCTGGCTATCGAGACGACGGATCATGCTGCCGCCTCCCTGCGTTCCACCACAGCGGCCATCTCCTCGATGATTGCCGCGATCGGCCCATGCGAGGCACGCAGGGCCGCCTTGTTGACGATCAACCGGGAACTGATGGCGGCGACCTCCTCGAGCGGCTGCATGCCGTTGGCACGCAGCGTATTACCCGTGTCCACAATATCCACGATAATGTCTGACAGGCCCATCATCGGCGCAAGCTCCATGGCGCCGTAGAGTTTGATCAGATCGGCCTGAATGCCGCGGCGAGCGAAAAAATCCCGCGCAATATTCACGAACTTGGTCGCCACGCGCACGCGTGCCGCGCCCGCCTGCCATCCCAGCGGGGCCGCGGTCATGAGACGACAGCGCGCAATACCGAGATCGAGTGGCTCATAGACCCCCTCCGCGCCCTGCTCCAGCAGAACATCCTTGCCCACGATACCCAGATCAGCAGCCCCGTGGCGCACATAGGTCGGGACGTCCGTCCCGCGCAGCACGACCAGCTGCACGCCATCCCGGGTTGTATCGAAAACCAGCTTGCGGCTGCTCTCAATGTCCTCACAGGGCTCGATACCGGCGTGCGCCAGCAGCGGCAGTGTTTCCTTGAGAATGCGGCCTTTGGTCAGGGCAAGTGTCAGGGGTTTGCTCACGAATGACTCCGGAGAACGGAACAGAGGGAATGTCGGATAGGTTCGATTGCTACGCCTGGTCAGGCGTGAGCGTGCGGATATTCACCGCATGGATTTCGCCGGCCGCGATGCGCTCGTTCAGTGCCGCATATACCATCTGCTGTCGCTGCACGGGCCGCTTGCCGGCGAAGGCATCGCCGATCACGGTGATGTCGTAATTGCTGCCGGCACCCTCTACCCTGACCTCGCAGCCTTCGAGCTGCGCTGTAATCAATGCTTCCACTGTTTTTGCGTCCATTGCCTGTTGCCTTCCTGCTGAATTTGGCTGTGCTGAATTTGGCTGTCCTGAATGAGATAGCGGCTGCGCCGTTGGCGATCAAACCTTGGTTTCTCCCTCAATCTCTTCCACCGGCTCGATTGCCCAGTCGTCAATCACCTTGTCGAGGTCGCCGTCAAACTTTCTTGCCGCGGCTTCGAACTGGCTGCGGTAGATCTGTCCCAGATTGACGTTCTCAACGATGAGGTTACGCATCAGCCACTTGCCGTCACGTTCTTTCGCCATCTGGTAGACCACCACATAGGGATCGCTGCTACCGTCGCTGTAGATAAGCTGCCTGAGCGTCGCACGACTGGCATCGGGATCATCACTGCCTGTACTGCTCTCGCGATCGAGTTCAACCCGGGAACCGCCAAAGGCCAGCAGGCCTCTGCTGTACGTGCGCACCAGGCCGTCGCGCATTGCCTCGGTAAAACGGTCCAGTTGATCGCGCAGCTTTTTACGGCCTTCTTCATCCAGGCTCCGGTAGCGCTGGCTACTGGCATACTCGCCCATTACGCCGCGGGCAAAACCGCGAAAATCCACCGCATCGTCAAGCACCTCATTGACGCGACGATAATAGCGCTCGGGGTCTTCCTTGACATAGTCCGAGGCCTCCTCGATCACGCTGAGCACCTCATCGGTGGTCTTCTTTAGCGCCTCCCCCGCTGTCGGCGCCTGTGCCGAGGCCAGCGATGGTGCCAGCAGCGTCAGGACCATGGCCAACACCGTCAGCCCGTGTCTGTGAATACGTTTACGCATAGTGTGTTCCTGTAATTACTGCCCGAGACACTGAACGCTCATGCGCCCGCTCTGCAACAACCCGCATGAAGGGCTGTCGAAATATCGCCGTCCCTGTAGAATATGAAGAAGACGGACTCGACCACGCACTGAACGCGAGCACAGTTTACTACGTTTGCCGGCACAAGTCGTATGACATCGACCGTTATGACATCGAAGGAATGCCCGGGTTCCGGGCGCAACCATGCGACACACCCACAGGAACGCCTGAACCATGCTGCTTGCCTCTGCCGCCGTGCTTATTGGTCTGTTCATACTCGTCTGGAGTGCCGACCTGTTTGTCGCCGGTGCGGCGTCGGTGGCACGCAACCTCGGCATGTCGCCGGTCCTGATCGGCCTCACTATTGTCTCATTGGGCACATCCGCGCCGGAAATCCTGGTCTCCGTCAACGCCACGCTGACCGGCGCCGGCGAGCTGGCGGTTGGCAATGCACTGGGCTCGAATATCGCCAACATCGGACTGGTGCTGGGCGTTACCGTCCTGGTAGTGCCCATGCTGATACGACCCGGGTGTGTTCGAGTGGAACTGCCGACGCTGCTGCTGGTCACCGCGGGTACAGGGTTTCTGCTGCTGGACCGGCAGCTGTCGCGCATCGATGGCCTGCTCATGATAGGGGGGCTGTGCGTGATCCTGCTGCAGATGATCCGAGCCCAGTCCACCGACGAGGGCATGGTATCCGAGGCGGAAGACGAGGCGCTGCCGGAAATGACCACTATTCGCGCCTGGCTGGCGTTCAGCGCCGGCCTGGCACTACTGATCAGCAGTTCACGCCTGCTGGTCTGGGGCGCAACCGACATTGCCGCGCGGGTCGGCGTGTCCGAGCTGGTCATCGGTCTCACCGTAGTGGCGGTGGGCACCAGCCTGCCAGAGCTCGCCGCAACACTGGCCAGCGCCCTCAAGCGCCATACCGACATCGCCATCGGCAACATCGTTGGCTCCAACCTGTTCAACCTGCTCGCGGTTATGCCGATACCCGGACTGCTCGACCCCCTGATCATCTCGGAAAACGTGATTTATCGAGACTATCCGGTAATGACCGGCGCCACCGTGCTCCTGGCCCTCGCCATTTACATTGGCTACAAGCGCCGTCGCGCGGTAGACGGCTGTTCTTACGTCGGGCGCGGCGTGGGCATGTTGTTAACCGGCCTCTACGGCGTGTATTATTACTGGCTTTTCCAGACCGTTTAGGCGCACACCGTACATGTCGGGGCCGCACGTCTCTTTCACCGAATCCGCCCGCCGCACCATTTGCATGGAAGCCGAGGCCGTCATGGCCCTGGAACCGCGCATTGGTGAGGCCTTCTCGCGCGCCTGCGACATCTTCCTGCACACGCAGGGCAGAGTCATCGTCACGGGCATGGGCAAGTCGGGACACATTGCGACCAAGATCGCCGCCACTCTCGCCAGTACAGGCACACCGGCCTTTTTCGTCCACCCCGGCGAGGCGAGCCATGGCGACATGGGCATGATTACCGCGCAGGACAGCGTCCTCGCGCTGTCAAACAGCGGCACCACGGCAGAGCTGGTCATGCTCGTCCCGCTATTGAAGCGGCTGGGCGTACCCCTGGTGAGCATGACCGGCAACCCGGCATCGACGCTCGCCCACGCGGCAGATGCACACATCGACTCCGGCGTTGCCACCGAGGCCTGCCCGCTCGACCTGGCGCCGACGTCCAGCACGACCACGGCGCTGGTACTGGGCGACGCACTGGCCATAGCACTGCTCGAAGCACGTGGTTTCACCGCAGAGGACTTCGCCTTCTCCCATCCCGGCGGCGCCCTGGGCAGAAAGCTTCTGCTCAAAGTCGAGGACGTGATGCGCAGCGGTAGCGACATTCCCCGGGTCACCATCGACACGCCCCTGGCCAGTGCACTGCTGGAAATCAGCAACAAGGGGCTGGGCATGACCACGGTTCTCGAGGGGGACGTTCTTGCCGGCGTTTTCACCGACGGCGACCTGCGCCGCGTCCTCGACGCGCGCATCGACATCAATGCCACGGCCATCGGCAATATCATGACCCGGCACGCACTCACCGTAGGCACCGGCACGCTCGCCGCAGAGGCGATGCGCATCATGGATGACAATCGCGTCAGTGCACTCGTCGTCCTCAACGACCGCGGTGAGCTTGCCGGCGTCGTGCATCTGCTGGGGCTCCTGCATGCCGGTATCGCCTGAGCGGACAGCGCCTGGCATCAGCCCTGCCAGTGCCGCTCGCGTGCGCCTGCTCGTGCTGGATGTCGACGGCGTACTGACCGACGGACGCCTGTTCTACGGCAATAATGGCGAGGAGCTGAAGGCCTTCAACATCCGGGACGGCCTTGGCATCAAGCTGCTGCAGCGCTCGGGTATCGACGTCGCCATTATTACCGGTCGCCGGTCAGACATTGTGCAGCGCCGCGCGCAAGAGCTCGGCATCCAGCGTGTGGTGCAGGGGCGTGAAGACAAGCGCCAGGCGCTCGAGGAGCTCTGTACGGCACTCGATCTGCCGCTGGCAGCCTGCGCCTACATGGGTGACGACCTGCCGGACGTCGCGGCCATTCGCGCCGCCGGCTTTGGCTTGACCGTCGCGGACGCCTGCGCCGCTGCAGCGCAGGCCGCCGACTGGCAGAGTCACTGCCGCGGCGGCGAGGGCGCCGTGCGCGAAGCCTGCGAGGCGCTGCTGATGGCCCGCAATGCCTGGACCGCCATCGAGGACAGTTTTCTGTGACCCGAGCGCGTGGCCTGTGCAGTCTGCTCGTACTGCTGACTCTTCTCTCGCGCGCGGCCTGGGGTCTGGAGGATGACCGCGATCAGCCGATCGAGGTCATTGCAGACCGGGCGCTGCGCGATGATATCCGCGGTTATACCGTCTACAGCGGTGATGTCCGGCTGACCCAGGGCTCACTGATCATCGAGGCCGACAAGGTGACCATATTTCATCAGACGCGATCGGCAGATCGCGTTGTCGCCGAGGGACAGCCCGCCACAATGCAGCAGATACAGAACCCGGGAGAAGCGCCGATGACAGCCCGGGCACTGCGTATCATCTACAGGGTAGAGGCTGAGCGCGTACAGCTCCTCAACGAGGCGCAGGTTGAGCAGGATGGCGCCGTGGTCAGCGGCGACATCATTGATTACCTGATCCCCGAGCAGGTCGTCCGTGCCGACACCGAGGCCGGCAGCGGCAGTCGCGTGCAAGTGGTGATACCCGCCGAACGCATCAACCGGGACGACACGCAAACCGACACGGAAACCGACACTGAAACGGAAACGGAAACGGAAACGGAAACGGAAACCGACGGCAAGAAAATCAGGGAGGATGCCAGTGGCAATACTGAAAGCGAGTAATCTCGCCAAGGCATTCCGCGGTCGGCCGGTGGTGCGCGATGTTTCGCTCGAGGTACACAGCGCGCAGGTCGTGGGGCTGCTCGGACCGAACGGTGCCGGCAAGACCACCTGTTTCTACATGATCGTCGGCATCATTCGCGCCGATCAGGGTCATATTACGATCGATGGTGAGGACATCATTCACCTGCCGATGCACCAACGCGCCCGCCGCGGTATCGGCTACCTGCCCCAGGAGGCCTCGGTGTTCCGCCGGCTCAGCGTGCGCGACAACCTCATGGCCATCCTGGAGACCCGGCGCGATCTCTCGCGCACTGAACGGCAGCAGCGCTGCGACGAACTGCTGGCCGAATTCCATGTCTCCCATCTTCGCGACAGTCCTGGCCAGGCCCTGTCCGGCGGTGAGCGCCGCCGGGTGGAAATTGCCCGGGCCCTCGCCACGGAGCCCGCATTCATCCTGCTCGATGAACCCTTCGCCGGCGTTGATCCGATCTCCGTCTCGGACATCAAGCAGATCATTCTGCAGCTGCAGGGCCGCGGCATTGGCGTACTTATCACCGATCACAACGTGCGCGAGACGCTGGATATCTGTGAAATTGCCTACATTGTCGGCGAGGGCGAGATCATTGCATCGGGCAGCCCCCAGGACGTGCTCGACAATCCCCATGTCCGCAAGGTCTACCTGGGCGAGACTTTCCGCCTCTGACCGGGACGCGGCGCCGGTGGCATTGCCGAGGCGTGCCAACACAGCGAAGCAATTTCCGCGCCAAGCGTTGCCAGTGCATCGCCGGCAGGTCTACACTGAGCGCTCAGATCCAGAGATCATGTCCGGACGCCCATGAAACAAGCCTTGCAGTTAAAGCTCGGCCAGCAGCTCACCATGACGCCGCAGCTGCAGCAGGCCATCAAGCTGCTCCAGCTCAGCACGCTGGATCTGCAAATGGAAATCCAGCAGGTGCTGCAGAGCAATCCCCTCCTCGAGGTCGATGAGGGCGACGAGGCCCCCGGGGCGGAGGGCGAGCAGGATGAGCGGGAGCCTCTGGCACAGGCCAGCGAGGGGCCGATGGAGCACTTGGAGCGCAGCGCCGGCGACGACAGCGGCAATGCGCAGGATTACGAGCCTTCCATGCCGGAGGATCTGCCGGTGGACACCCAGTGGGAGGACCTGCTGCCCTCCTCCGCACCGCCTACCGGCAGCGCCAACGACGCCAACGAACTCGACTACAACAGCCGCGCCGGCGGCGTTCCCGACCTGCACGAACATCTGCTGTGGCAGCTCAACCTGACGCGTCTGTCAGACCTCGACCGCGCCATTGCCATGACCATTATCGACGCCACTGACGACAGTGGCCGTCTGACCGCCCACATCGAGGACATTCACGCCCTGTGCGCCGACGAATTCGACGGTGATATCGATCTCGATGAGGTCACCGCGGTTCTGCACGCCCTGCAGCAGTTCGAGCCGACCGGTGTTTTCGCCGCCGATCTTCAGGAATGCCTGCTGCTGCAGCTGCGGCAGCTGCCCGACGATACGCCCTACCTCGAGCAGGCTCGCGTGCTGATCAACCGGCACATCACCCAGCTTGGCAACGGCGACTACGCCCAGATCATGCGGCGCATGAAGCTGGACGAGGACGCACTGCGACGCGTACTCGCCGTGATACAGACGCTGGACCCATTTCCCGGCAAGCGCATCGGCGAGGACGACACCGAGTATGTCATCCCCGATGTTTTCGTGCGCAAGCGTGAAGGACGCTGGGTCGTGGAGCTGAATCCGGACATCGCGCCGCGACTGCGTATCAATGATGCATACGCCGGCATGATACGGCGCGCCGATAACAGCGCAGACAATACCTATCTGCGGGACAACCTGCAGGAGGCGCGCTGGTTCCTGAAGAGCCTGCAGAGCCGCAACGAAACCCTGATGAAGGTGGCCTCGGAAATCGTCGCACACCAGCGCAACTTCCTCGAATACGGTGAGGAAGCCATGAAGCCGCTGGTGCTGCATGACATTGCGGACGCCGTCGACATGCACGAGTCCACCATCTCACGCGTCACCACGCGCAAGTTCATGCACACGCCGCGCGGTATCTTCGAGCTGAAGTATTTTTTCTCCAGTCACGTCGCCACCGCAGAAGGCGGTGCCTGTTCATCCACTGCGATCCGCGCCCTGCTGAAAAAGCTGGTTGCGGGCGAGAACGCGCGCAAGCCCCTGAGCGACAGTCGCCTTGCGCAGCTTCTGTCGGAGCAGGGCATACAGGTTGCACGCCGGACCATCGCCAAGTACCGCGACAGCCTGGGCATTCCACCGTCGAATGAACGCAAGCGACTGGTCTGACTCTAAAACCGACGGGCACACGACCCGCACTCAACCACAGTAGAGCTGTTCACAAGGAGCACCCTATGCAACTCAACATCAGCGGACACCACGTAGACCTGACCGAGCCGCTCAAGGATTACGTTGAAAGCAAACTCGAGCGACTGCAGCGACACAGCAGCGAGATCACCACGACGGAGGTTACCCTGGTGGTCGAGAAGCTGGTACAGAAGGCCGAGGCAAAAATGCACGTGGCCGGCGGCGACCTGTTCGCGGCTGCGGAATCCGAGGATATGTACGCGGCAATCGACGCCATGGCAGACAAGCTTGATCGCCAGCTGATCAAGCACAAGGAAAAACACCGGCCCCATTAGGAAGCACACGACATGACCGATCTCAAAGCGATTCTCGCCCCGGCACGCAGCCGCAGCCAGGTACCGGGAAACAGCAAGAAGCGCATTTTCGAGGAAGTGGCGGACCTGCTTGTGGCGGACCAGCCCGGGCTGGACGCCGCCGATATCATCGCCAGCCTGCTGGCCCGGGAAAAGCTCGGCAGCACCGGGCTGGGTCGCGGCGTCGCTATTCCGCACTGCCGTCTCGAGGGCTGCGAGCAGCCCCTGGGTGTGCTCGCGAGTCTCGCCACACCCATTGACTTTGATGCACCGGACGATGAGCCGGTAGATCTTCTGTGCGTGCTTGTGGTGCCCGGAGAGGCGCACCAGGAGCACCTGGAGATTCTGGCGACGCTGGCTGGCCTGTTTCGCCAGGATGCGCTGTGCAACGCCCTGCGCGCCTGTGACAGCGGCGAAGAGTTGTTCAACGTGATTGCCGACTGGGAAAGCTGACCGACCATGGAGTTGATTATCATCAGCGGCCGATCCGGCTCCGGCAAAAGCACGGCGCTGCATCAGCTGGAGGACGAGGGCTATTACGCCATCGATAACCTGCCCGCGTCCCTGCTGCCGGCACTGGTCGCGGAGACGCCCTCATTATCGCGAAGCGACAGCGCCGGTATCGCCGTCTGCATTGATGCACGCAACGCGGCAACGGAACTCGGTAACCTGGAACCGATTCTCGGCTCACTTCCGGCCTCGGTGCGCCTGCGCGTGCTCTACCTGGACGCCGACGAGAACACGCTTATACAGCGCTTCAGCGAAACGCGCCGCCGCCACCCGCTGTCCAGTGACAGCATCCCCCTGGCAGAGGCCATACGCCTCGAGCGGGATATCCTTGAGCCGCTTGCGGCCAGCGCCACGCTGACGCTGGACACCAGTCAGATGAGCATTCACGAACTGCGGGACGCCATTCGGCAGCGCCTCGTGGGTGCAGTCGGTGAACTGTCCACGCTCATACAGTCCTTCGGCTTCAAGCGCGGTGTCCCCGCCGATGCCGACCTGGTGTTCGACCTGCGCATGCTGCCCAACCCGCACTGGAGCAAGGAGCTGCGGCTGCTTACGGGACGCGATCCGGCCGTGGGCGAGTTTCTAGAGTCCCACGCCGTGACCCATCAGCTGTTCGACGACATCAGCGGCTTTATCGACCGCTGGCTGCCGCTCTACGCCAGCAGCAATCGCAGCTATATCACCATTGCCCTGGGCTGCACCGGCGGCCAGCATCGCTCGGTGTACATGGCGGAACGTCTGCACCGCCACTGCGCGTCCGGGGACGGCCCGGTGCATCTGCGCCACCGCGAACTGCAGTAGCGGCAATCTGACATGATCCGCTGCGACGTCATGATCATCAACAAGCTGGGCCTGCATGCCCGGGCTGCGGCCAAATTTGTCAGCTGTGCCTCCGCGTTCAAGAGCCACGTCCGCGCCGGGCGCGACGGCCACATGGTGGATGGGAAAAGCATCATGTCCGTCATGATGCTCGCCGCGGCCCGGGGCACCCGACTGCAGCTGGAGGTTCACGGCGAGGACCAGGAAGCGGCGCTGGCGGCCCTCATTGCACTGGTTGAAAACCGTTTCGACGAGGCGGAATAGGCGCCGACGTTGTTGTCGCCTCACCTTTACCGGATAATTGCCGGATAATTCATCCGCAGGCCAGCGCGCCCACCCTATGTCCAGCAGCGATACACAACAGCACAGAGCCCGGGCCCAGGACCGGCTTTCCGAGGCGCTCGCGCAGGGCTCCCTGGCCGATGTCCGCCGCATTCTGCTGAAAATGGAGCCGGCGGACGTGGCGCACCTGCTGTCGTCGACGCCGCCTCGCCACCGCCAGGTGCTGTGGCAGATGATCGAAGGGGAGCTCGAGAGCGAAGTCCTCAACGAGCTCAACCCCGAGCTGCGGCTCGAGTTTCTCAGCGGCATGGAGCCCAGCGACCTCGCACAGCTCGCCGCCACCCTCGACGACGATGACGTCGCCGATATACTGCAGCAGCTGCCGGACCGGGTGACCTTCGAGGTCCTCGACGCCATGGACCAGCAGGATCGCTCGCGTCTGGAACAGGTCATGTTCTACGCCGACGACACCGCCGGCGGCCTGATGAACACGGATACCATCACCATTCGAGCCGACCTGACGCTGGATGTGGTGCTGCGCTACCTGCGCCGCCACGAAGAAATTCCCGAAATGACCGACAATCTGATTGTGGTCAGTCGCGACGACCGCTACGTCGGGCTGCTGCCCCTGCGCACGCTGCTGGTCTCCGACCCCTCGCACTCGGTCCGCGAAATGATGGAAACGCGCCAGGCACCGATACCGGTGGAAATGCCGGATGACGAGGTCGCCCGCCAGTTCGAGCGCAACGACTGGGTGAGCGCACCGGTTGTGGATGAAAGCGGGCGTCTGGTCGGACGTATCACGATTGACGACGTAGTCGATGTCATCCGCGAGGATGCCGATCACTCGCTGATGTCGATGGCCGGCATGAGTGAAGAGGAAGATACCTTCGCGCCCATCCTGAAAACCGCACGCCGCCGCACCGTCTGGCTGGCGATCAACCTGGTCACGGCAATTACCGCGGCCTCCGTGATCAATGCCTTCCAGGGCACTATTGAAAAGGTGGTCGCGCTCGCCGTGCTCATGCCCATCGTTGCTTCCATGGGCGGCATTGCCGGTACGCAGACGCTGACTGTACTGGTGCGGGCCATTGCCCTTGGCCACATTCACCAGAAGAATCAGTTCTGGCTGGTACAGCGCGAGGCCCTGGTCGGCCTGATCAACGGGGTCATCTGG
Organism: uncultured Alteromonadaceae bacterium; assembly: GCA_964613795.1. Lineage (GTDB taxonomy): Bacteria > Pseudomonadota > Gammaproteobacteria > Pseudomonadales > Halieaceae > Chromatocurvus. Next base: position 24,981 of record CAZTJR010000026.1, read on the forward strand.
GCCGCCGTGGTCGCCGTCGCGGCGTCGCTGGTGTTTGACGACTGGCGGCTGGGCGGAGTTCTCGCTGCCGCCATGGTCATCAACCTGATCACCGCCGGCGTCTCGGGGGCCTTGCTGCCGCTGGCGCTGGAGCGGCTGCGTATCGACCCCGCCCTGGCCGGCGGCGTGATCCTGACCACGGTCACCGATGTCGTCGGCTTCCTCGCATTTCTCGGCCTGGCGACGGCAGTTTATGGCACGTAAGCACAATGAAGACACGGCGCAGGATGACGGCGGCGATACCCGACCCAGCAAGAGTGCGCTGAAGCGGGAAATGACCGCACGGCAGGCCCTGGGCGAAAGGCTGTGCACGCTGACGCCCCGAGAGCTGGAGCAGATGCCCCTGCAGCCAGACAGCGCACTGCATGCCGCTGTCCTGCAGTCGAGAAGCATCAGCTCCAACAGCGCGCGACGCCGCCACATGCAGTATATCGGCAAGCTCATGCGCGACGTCGATCCCGAGCCCCTGACGGCGGCGCTGGAACAGCTGCACGCAACTCACGCGGCGGAGAGCGCGGCGCTGCACGCACTGGAGGCATTGCGGGACGACCTGGTGCACCGCGGCGATACAGCCATCACTGATGTCGTCGCCCGCTGGCCACAGGCGGACCGCCAGCTGCTGCGCCAGCTGCTGCGCCAGCACGCTCGGGAACAGGCTATGGGCAAGCCACCGGCAGCGGCCAGACGACTGTTCCGCTACCTGCGGGAACTGTCCGGCTCGTCCGGGATGGAATCCTCGGACTGATCCTCGGCCTCCGCGCCGCGCACGGGGTCCGGGACCGTCAGCGGATCAGTCTGCGCAGGTTCCGGCAGCGTTTCCGGCCGATTATCGAAAATGCGCTTGAGGCGCACCTGGGGTGAGTCCACTGGCCCGGACACGCTGTAAACGCCGCTGGACATTCGCTCTACCTGTTTCTCGAAGACCTTGCTCACGACAAATACCCCGGCGGCGACAGGCAGGCCGGCGGCGAGGGCCGCCACCCAGGGCAGGTTGTTGGCAACCGGCAGCGTCACCACCAGCTCTCCGTCAACCGCCTCCAGATTGGTGGTACCGCTAAAACGAAAAGCACTGGCCGACCCATCGAGAGTCAGCGAGGGAATACGCAACTGGCCGCGGTTGAATACCAGGTCACCGCTGGCGCGCTCAAAAGGAATACCCGACTCGAACATGGACGACAGACTGAGCCCCTGCAGCAGCTCTGCCAGGTTGAGCAGTGTCACGACCTTCAGCGCACCGGACGCGCCGCCGGTAGACTGCAGCAGGCGTCCGTCACGCGCCTGCACCTGCAGCGTGCCCTGCAGCTTGTCAAAGGCCGGTGCTGCGGGTGTCCCGGTCCAGCGGAGGCTGCCCACCGCGGCACCGCTGCGGGACTCCAGGGCCGGCGCAAAGCCCAGCCCCGCGAATACCGCGCCGAGATTGTCGAAGGCGAGGTCGATGTCCAGCGCCGTCGCGAAGCCACCGTCGCCGGCGGCGGACCAGCGCATTTCGGTGCCACCGGCACTGCCACCTTCACTGCGAAGCCCAAGAATGTCACCGCGAATATCGCGGGCATAGAGCGCGCTGCCGTCGCTCTCGAAGCGAAAGGCCAAGTGGCCACCGAGACTGCCCTGGCGACGCAGATCCAGTATCTGTACCTCGGTGGCGGGACTGCCGCTGAGAAAACGGTAGATGCGGCTGCCGCGCTCGTCCGCGGCAGCCTCTGTGACGCCCTCAGGCGCTGCCCCGGCCGCGTCGGCGTCCGCGGCAAACGCATCGCTCAGCCCGTCGAGATCGAGCCAGTCAACCAGAAGCTGTGGCGAGGTGGTCGGCGAATACACCGCCTGCAGCCATGCCGACTCCAGCGCCAGATTGCCGCCCACCACCCGTCGCCCTTGCAGCTGCAGGGCGGCGGACAAGGTGTCATCCAGTGACAGCTCGATGTCGGCCTCAGCGCCGAGGCGCAGCTGCAGCGCCAGGTCGCGGGTATCCGCGGGGGCTTTGCCCCAGGGCGCGGGAAGATTGAGAGTGACGCCGTCAAGATCGCTGTTCAGCGACAGGCGCGGTGGACGACCGCGTGCCATGCGCAGCTCTCCGCTCACCGCAGTCTGTCCGCTGATAATGCCGGAATCATCACCCAGCCAGTCGAGCAGGGCCGGGGCGGTAACAACTGCCTCCAGATTGATCCGCGTGTCGGTCGCGGCGTCGACGGTATCCGGGTGACTCGCCGTCAGGCGCTCTCCCCACAGGCTACCGGCGATCTCGCTGCCGGCAAATCCGCGACCGGTCTCATAGCGCAGCGTCCCCTGCAGGTCACGCAGGGGCAGATTGCCGGGGCGAATTGCCAGGTCCACGCCGTGAAGCGAGGCCTGAAGGTCAACGCGTGGGCCTGCCGCAAGGTTCGATAGGGGAATCTCCAGCTGCAGGTCGGCGCGCATTTCGCCGCTAGCCCGCCAATCGGACAGGGCTTCGGCGGTCAGTGCGTTCAGCGGCGAATTGCGGACGATATCCAGTCCGGCGCCGGCGTCGCCGGCCGCGCGCACGGCGACCGCCAGCTCGCTGACACCCGGCGCCGTGCCCGCCATTTCTGCGGACAGGTGCTGTAGCGGCAGACCCCCGATACTGCCATCGTCGGCCCAGATACTGACGTGCCGGTCATCGATAAGCACGGGGCCGGAAAACTTGCGCAGCGTTGGCCACCTCGGATCAAATCGGATATCCGTGTCCTGCAGCTGGAAAAACAGCTGTACGGTCATGTGCTCGAAATTGCGACGGCGCAGGCTGCCGCGCCAGACGAAACCGCCCTGCTCGACGCGTCCGCCCTGCAGACTGTCCTGCAGCCAGCGGCTGACTCCGTCCGGCAGAGTGAACGGCAGGTACTTGGCGCGATGCCGGGCCTCGCTGTCGCGCAGACCGACCAGGAGATTCATCGCGGGTCCCACCACGTCTTCCCGACGGGGGAAATCCAGGCTGAAGACGGCCTTCGCTGTGCCCTCGGCGCCGCGCGCCGTAATAAGACTGCTGCTGACACTCACCGCGTCATCGTTCCAGGTCAGCGCCAGTTCGCCATACAGCTCCGCGTAGCTCAGGGGCTGACGATAAAATGCGGGAAAGCTCAGCGCCGTCTCATGGCCGTCCAGCAGAATCCGGCCACCACCGGGCCTCAGCTGCACCAGCGCATCCAGGCCATCGAGGCCCGGAGCGCCACGCCAGGAATCAACCGCCGTATCATCGATGCGGGCGGACAGGCTCCAGCCATTGCCCGGCGCACGGATATCGTCGAGCGTCAGATCCGCCGCGGACAACAGCCCCCGGGGACGCAGCTCGGCCAGCGCACTGGCGAGCCTCTCCGGCATGGCAGGCGCCGCGGCCAGCAGAGTCTCGATACCGTCCAGCCGCATTCCGGCAATCCGTGCCGACAACGAGTCACCGCGCAGCTGGAAGCGGGCGCGCGGCATATCCCAGCGCTGGCCGTTGTGGGCAACTGTCAGGTCGCTGGCCTGCAGACGCCAGCCACCGGTGATCTGCGACAGCGAGGCGTTCATTGACAGCGTCTGCAGCGGCAGCGCCCAGCCGCCCCCGGACTCGGCAATCACCAGCTTCTCGGTCCGCGCACGCAGGGCAATATCGCTGCGACCGCCGGCGAGCGACAGCCATGCCTCGACCGAGCCACCACCACTCACGGCAATCGGCAAAGCGTCCATCGGCGCCCAGGCGAGCAGCCGCTCGACGCTGTCGCCCTCCAGCTGCAGGTAAACATCGCCGCGCCAGCTCGCGCCCGTGAACGGGTCGCCGACACCGGTAGCGTGCATGCGAAGATCATTGCCGGGCACAAACAGGCGTGCATCCAGCATCCGCGAACTGCCGCTGCGCCGCAGGTCGAGCTGGCCCCCCGCGATGCTCAGCAGGTCGCCTTCAGCATCGCGCAGCCGCAGGCGACTCTGATCGATGTGCAGCACATCAACCCGCGAGAGAAAGCCCGTCAACCAGTCGCGCAGGCGGCCGACCCCGGCCTCAAAGCCCACCAGGCGAAGGACGCCGTCGTCGGCGCGTGCAACCTCGAGATTCAGGCCTTCCAGGCTAAGATCACTGATCTGTGGCATCAGTGTCAGCAGAGAATTCAGCGGATTCAGGCGCACCTGCCCGGATGTCAGCATGACCGGCGCCTGACCCGGCGCATCGAAGTGGATAGCCAGGTCACGCAGAACGATCTGCGGACTGAAGCCCTGCAGGCTTCCCTCGATTGCCGAGGCCTGCAGGGTAAACGGCAGTCGGGCATTGACCGCAGCCAGCAGGTCCTCTTTCCAGACGGCAATCCCCCCCAGGAACAGACGCAGGACCAGCACGTAGCCCGCCAGCAGCAGCAGGGCCGCTATCAGCAAGCGCCACAGGACCCGGGCCAGGTAATGGAACGCAGAATGCCGCGGCGGGTGGCCGGGCTCGCGCTGATCCGAAGCCGGCAGGCTGTCGTCGGTTTCAGCGGGCGTCATGCGTCGCCTGCGGGATCATCGAGGGCCGAGGGAATACCCGCCCTGCGCAGCAGGGCCAGTGTCTCACACAGGGGCAGGCCGACCACGCTGCTGTAGCTGCCATCGATACGCTCGACAAAAGCGCCCCCGAGCCCCTGTATGGCGTAGGCCCCCGCCTTGTCCCAGGGTTCGTCCGACGCCAGGTAACGCTCACACTCGGCCTCCCCCAGCGGCCGGAAGGCCACCCGGGTTTCCGTGCAGATAACGCGGAGCTCGTGCGGCGATTGCAGTGCCACCGCCGTGAATACCTGGTGTACCCGGCCCGACAGACGACGCAGCATCTGTCGACCGGCATCGAGATTCGCCGGTTTACCCAGAATATCGCCGTCCACAACCACCGCGGTATCCGCCGCCAGCACGCAGCTGCCGGCTCTTGGCGGAACCGCCGCGGCTTTTTGCCGCGCGATGCGCTCGACATAGTCCCAGGGCGTCTCGGCGGGTGCCGGCGTCTCGTCGATATCGGCGGGTATAACCGACACCACGACGCCGAGCTGTGCCAGCAACTCGCGCCGCCGCGGGCTGCGTGAGGCGAGTATCAGCGATGGGCAATTCAACGGCATCAATTCACCTCGAAATGCCTGCGTGCGCGACGCAGTGTCATCAGGACCAGTGGCCAGAACACGGCGCTGGTGAGCGCCGGCAGCATGAACCACAGAGAACGAGCCCCGGCGCCTTCCACGGCCTGTATCCACTGGCAGACCAGCTGATGCACCCCGGCGAGAAAAAATACGGTCAGCGCCTGCTGGCCAATACTGAACACCCGCAGGCGCTGGTAGAGAAGCCGCGACAGCAGCACCACAAGCGCCAGCGCCAGCATGTTCTGACCGATCACCGCCCCCTCCAGAACATCCATACCGAGACCGGCGAGCATCGCCGTCGCCAGCCCGACACGATGCGGGAGGGCGATGGCCCAGTAGATCAGGACCACAGCCAGCCATTCCGGACGCAGCCATGCAGCCAGGCCCGTCAGTGGCACCACGGCGAGAACGTAGGCGATGAGAAAGCTCGACAGGATGACCCAGTACCCGCGCGCCTGCTGCTCTACCATCAGCCGCCCGCCCCCGCCTCCACAGCATCACCGCGGGCAAACACCATTAATACATGGCGGGCGCGATCCAGTGCCGCGGCCGGGCGCGCCTCGATGCGCGCGAAGGCCTGCCCCGGATCGCGCTCGACCCGGGTCACAGTCGCCACAGGATAGCCGATGGGAAAGCGCTGGCCCAGACCCGAGGTGACCAGCAGATCCCCCTCCACGATATCGGTGGTGGCCGCCACGTGATGCACTTCGAGGAGATCCAGCGATCCCGTGCCCTCGGCGACCGCGCGCACGCCATTGCGATTCACCTGCACGGGCACGGAGTGAGTCGCGTCGGTAATCAGCAGCACACGCGAGGTAAACGCACTCACCTCGATGACCTGCCCCATGAGACCGTCGGCATCGATCATTGGCTGGCCGGTATACACCTCATCGCTGCCCCCTTTGTCGAGCAGTAGCTGATGCCGAACGGGATCCGGCGCCACACCGATCACCTCGGCCACCAGCACATCGTCGCGCAGCAGCGCGGAGGAATTGAGCAGTGCCCGCAGCCGCGCGTTGTTCGCCTGCAAGGACGCCATCTGCTGCAGACGCCCCTTGAGCACCAGGTTTTCCAGGGACAGGTGGTCGTTGTCTTCCATCAGTGACGACCGGGACTGCAGATGCCGCTCCTGCCAGCGCCCGATGGCCGCGGGGATATCGGCCACCGTGTGGACGGGGATCAGCAGGGTATCGAGAAAGGCGCGGGCGGTCTCAAGCCGGCTGTAGCGCAGGTCGGCGACCAGCAGACCCACCACCACCAGCGCGACAAGACCGGCCTTGAGTCCAAGATTCGACTCTTTGACAAATAACGGCTTGATAGGGGACCCCGGAACCGGCCGGTTGTCCGGCCATCAGTTACTCAGTAGACAGTAAGTCTATCGTATGGCGATCCATGCGTTCCATAGCCAGCCCACCGCCGCGGGCCACGCAGGTGAGCGGGTCATCCGCAACCACTACCGGCAGGCCCGTCTCCTCGGCAATCAGCCGGTCGAGATCGCGCAGCAGCGCCCCGCCGCCGGTCAGCACAATGCCGCTCTCGGCAATGTCGGCCGCCAGTTCCGGCGGTGCCTGCTCGAGCGCCGATTTCACGGACTGCACGATGGACGCCAGAGGATCCTGCAGCGCATCGAGGATCTCGTCGCTGTTGAGCGTGAAACTGCGGGGTACGCCCTCGGCGAGATTGCGCCCGCGTACATCGATCTCGCGGACTTCGCTACCGGCAAAGGCCGAACCGACTTCCTCCTTGATGCGCTCAGCCGTGGCGTCGCCGATCAGCGTGCCGTAGCGGCGGCGCACATAGGCTACGATGGCCTCATCGAAACGGTCGCCGCCGAGACGCAGCGAATCGCGGTAGACAACGCCGTTGAGGGAAATAATGGCAATTTCCGTCGTGCCGCCGCCCACGTCGACCACCATGCAGCCCGAGGCCTCATCGACGTCGAGGCCGGCGCCGATCGCCGCGGCCATGGGCTCCTCGATCAGCCGCACCTCGCGCGCGCCCGCACTCAGCGCCGACTCGCGGATGGCGCGCCGCTCGACCTGGGTCGACATGCAGGGCACGCAGATAAGCACCCGCGGGCTGGGCCGGATGTAGCGCGTCTCGTGCACCTTGGCAATAAAGTGCTGCAGCATTTTCTCCGTGACCTGGAAATCGGCGATCACGCCGTCCTTGAGCGGCCGGATAGCCGTGATATTGCCCGGCGTGCGACCCAGCATGCGCTTGGCCTCGGTACCCACGGCCTCGATCGTCTTCTGGCCGTTGTGAATGCGTATCGCGACCACCGAGGGCTCATTCAGGATAATGCCCTGCCCGCGCACATAAATAAGGGTATTGGCTGTGCCCAGATCGATCGACAGATCGTTGGAGAACATGCCCCGCAATTTCTTCAACATGGAAATGGTTTACCTTGTAGGGTCCGCATCGTGCCCCGCTGATGCCGGGAGGCATTCGGACACATGCCGTCGCAATCCGACAGGTCGCCAGGCCGCGAAAATAGCCTGTAAGGGTATCAACCGCAAGGATGTTGGGCAAGGCGAGAATATGCTAGATTACGCGTTAGTGGCAGGCGGAGAGGCCTGCTGGCGCCCGCAGGCAGGGCGCGCCCAGAACGACGATCCAGGCAGACACCACAACGGACAAAGCAGCGGCCATGAGCATTGGAAAGGACGAACTCTCGCGCATTGCGGAACTGGCCAGGCTGCGCGTCGACAGTGACGAACTGCCTGCGCTGACCCGCCGCCTCGACGACATTCTGGGCATGGTCGAAACGCTGCAGGCGGTCGACACCGGGGGTGTCGAGCCACTGTCGAACCCGCTCGATGCGCATCAGCCGCTGCGCGCCGATGTCGTCACCGAGGACAATCGCCGCAGCGAATTCCAGGCCGTGGCGCCAGCCGTGGAAAACGGCCTGTACCTCGTCCCGAAAGTCATCGAATAACCCCCGGAAATCCCCCATGAATGACATGACCGTGGCGCAGCTGATACAGGCCCTGCGTGACAGAGAATTCTCCAGCGTCGAACTCACCCGGCGCTATCTCGACCGGATCGCGCAGCGGGATGGCGACCTCAACAGCTATATCAGTGTCGCGCCAGAGGTGGCTCTCGCCGAGGCCGAGGCCGCGGACAGACTGTTGACCGGCGACAACCCACCTGCCCTTGCCGGCATACCGATCGCACACAAGGACATTTTCTGCACCCGCGGGCTGCGCACCAGCTGCGCCTCGCGCATGCTGGACAATTTCGTGCCGCCCTACGATGCCACTGTGGTGGAGCGGCTGCGCCACGCGGGCTGCGTTACGCTCGGCAAGACCAACATGGACGAATTCGCCATGGGCTCGTCCTCGGAAAGCAGCTATTACGGGGTCTGTCGCAATCCCTGGGATAATCGCCGCGTTCCCGGCGGCTCCTCCGGCGGATCGGCCGCGGCAGTGGCGGCAGACCTCGCCGCCGCCGCCACCGGCACCGACACCGGTGGCTCCATCCGGCAGCCCGCTGCGCTGTGTGGCATTACCGGCATCAAGCCCACCTATGGGCGGGTGTCACGCCTGGGCATGATCGCGTTTGCCTCCAGCCTCGACCAGGGCGGCCCGATGGCGCGCACGGCGGAGGATTGCGCCATTTTACTTGGCGCCATGGCCGGACACGATGCGCGGGATTCCACCAGCATGGACCAACCGGTGCCGGACTACCGGGCAGCACTGTCGCTGTCGCTGCAGGGCCTGCGCATCGGGCTGCCGCGGGAATGGTTCGGCGAACAACTGCAGCCGGCGGTGGCAGACCGTATCCAAGCTGCGCTGCGCGAGCTCGAAGCCCTCGGCGCCACCCTGGTCGATATCGACCTTGCCCACAGCGAGCTGAGCATCCCCGCCTACTACATCATTGCGCCGGCGGAGGCGTCCACCAATCTGGCGCGCTACGACGGCGTGCGCTACGGCCATCGCTGTGACAGCCCGCGGGATCTTCACGACCTGTACACGCGCAGCCGCGAGGAGGGCTTCGGCGACGAAGTACAGCGGCGTATCCTCGTCGGCACCTACGCGCTGTCCTCCGGCTACTACGATGCGTTCTACAAGAAGGCACAGCAGGCGCGACGACTGATCCGCCAGGATTTTCTCGACGCCTTCAGTCAGGTGGACATCATCGCCGGGCCGACCACACCCGGACCCGCGTTTCGCCTCGGTGAAAAGACCGACGATCCCGTCGCCATGTACCTCGAGGACATCTATACGCTCGGCGTCAACCTCGCCGGCCTGCCCGCTCTCAGCATGCCCGCCGGTCAGGTGGGCGGACTGCCCGTGGGCCTGCAGCTGGTCGGACCGCACTTCGGCGAGGCGCAGCTGCTGGCCACCGCCCACCAGCTGCAGCTGGCGACCGACTGGCATCTGTCGCGACCGCCTGCACCCACAGCCACGGGAGATGCCGCATGAGCTGGGAGACGGTGATCGGCCTTGAGGTGCACCTGCAGCTGGCCACGCAGTCGAAAATATTTTCCGGCAGCAGCACGCGCTTCGGCGCCGAACCCAATACCCAGGCCAGCGCCGTCGATCTGGCCATGCCGGGTATGCTGCCCGTGCTCAACGAACAGGCGGTGCGCTTCGCCGTCATGTTCGGCCTCGGCATCCAGGCAGAGATCGGTCGCCGCTCCGTATTCGACCGCAAGAACTACTTCTACCCGGACCTGCCCAAGGGCTACCAGATCAGCCAGTTCGCCGAGCCCATTGTCGGTCGCGGCGAGTTCGAGATAACGCTGGACGACGGCAGCAGCCGACGCATTGGCATCACGCGGGCCCACCTCGAGGAGGACGCCGGCAAATCCCTGCACGAGGACTTCCACGGACAGACGGGCATCGACCTGAACCGCGCCGGCACACCGCTGCTGGAGATCGTCACCGAACCCGATCTGCGCAGCGCTGCCGAGGCGGTGGCCTATCTCAAGGCCCTGCGCAGCCTGGTGCTGTATCTGGGTATCTCCGACGGCAACATGGCCGAGGGATCCATGCGCTGCGATATCAACATCTCGCTGCGGCCCGCCGGCAGCGACACCCTGGGCACCCGCGCCGAGATCAAGAACGTGAATTCCTTCCGCTTCGTCGAGAAAGCCATTCAGTTCGAGACGCTGCGCCAGGCCGATATTCTCGAGTCAGGCGGTCGCGTGGTGCAGGAAACGCGCCTGTACGACGCCGAGCGCGACGAGACGCGGTCCATGCGCAGCAAGGAAGTCGCCAACGATTACCGCTACTTCCCCGAACCCGACCTGCTGCCCGTGGTGCTGGAAGAAAGCTGGATAGCACAGCTGCGCAGCGAACTGCCGGAACTGCCCCCGGCCAAGCGGGCGCGCTTCGTCTCCGACTACGGCCTCAGCACGTACGACGCCGGTGTCCTCGTCGACAGTCGCGCCCTCGCGGATTACTTCGAGGCGGTGGCCCGGGACTGCGGCGATGCCAAGATCGCCGCCAACTGGGTGCAGGGGGAGCTGCTCGGGCAGCTCAATCGCGAGGATCTCGACATCACCCGGTCACCCGTTTCGCCAGCGCAGCTCGCTGGGCTGATACGGCGCATTCTCGATGACACCATTTCCGGCAAGATCGCCAAGCAGGTGTTCGAGGCCATGTGGCAGGGGGAAGGCGATGCCGACACGATCATCGACAGCCGCGGCCTGAAGCAGGTCAGCGACAGCGGCGAACTGGAAGCCATGGTCGACACGGTGATCGCGGACAGCCCGGACCAGGTCGCCCAGTACCGTGCCGCCGACGCCGGTAAACAGAAAAAACTGATCGGCTATTTTGTCGGCCAGGTCATGAAAGCCTCCCGCGGTCAGGCGAACCCGGGCATGGTCAACCAGCTGCTCGCCCGCAAACTCGGAGACAACCAGCAGGATGCGTAAAGACAAAGACAAGGTGCTGGACGAGGTCTGGGACGATGCGCGCGTGCGCAGCTTTCTCGATGTGCGTTCGCACTCGGACGACTCGGACGACTTTCACTGCCTGCTGCGGGCTTACCAGAGTATGCGAGAGGAGGATTTCCGGCGTTTTCTGGTGTTCTTTACCGCGGACGGCCGGGATGTGAATGCGACCAGTGCCGCCGGCGAGACGGTTCTTTCTATCGTAAAGGAACACCGACTTGGCGGTGGGTTCGCGGCTGCGCTTGTCGAGTTTGGTGCTTCGTAGTTCGGTTGACCGCCGGCGGGAGGGATTTCGAGACTCGCCGTGAAGCCATCCATGGCGGCTCGGCGGCGGCCGTCCTGGCCGCCGACGGTCTCGAAATCCCTCCCGCCGGCAGCCAACCTTACGGTGTTGCCAACTGCTGAGTTCGGCAGACGACATTCGGTAGCAGGCCTCAGAAGGGGTGGGCAGACGGAACGGTTCGGGTAGCCCGCAAACACCGCCTTTGCGCATGGCAGGGACCGCGGCCGCACCCGGAGGCAATGCCTAACCGACACGCATCAAACCTCCGCGCAAATGCCAACCTGCTGGACTGACGTGCCCCCTGTATCCAGCCGGCAAGCAGCCGTTCCAGCCACCTCAACGCAAGGGCAGTGAAGTCACAGCTACGAACCGCGTCGTTAACTCCGACAGTCAGGTCGAGCGCCGGAAAGCGGCTTTTCGAGACCGTCGGCGACATGGATGTCGCCGCCGAGCCGCCACGGATGGCTTTATGGCGTGTCTCGAAAAGCCGCTTTCCGGCGCTCGACCGGGCTACGAAGTGCACCAAAAACGTCCCCGGAAACTCAGCGTTTCTCAGGCTCGTAA
>CAZTJR010000026.1:36952-39839 GCA_964613795.1 uncultured Alteromonadaceae bacterium
GCTACGAAGTGCACCAAAAACGTCCCCGGAAACTCAGCGTTTCTCAGGCTCGTAAGGCACCCGCCCCCGCATGAACCGCTCCCGATTCTCCCGCTTCTTCTCCGCACTCTTGCGCAGCAGGACGTAAACCGCGCCAGTGCCGCCATGCTGCGGCTGAGCGCTGTGGAAGGCCTGCACCGAGTCCATTTCCCGCAGCCAGTGATCGACGCCGCCCTTGAGAATGGAGACGCGCTCCTTCTCCGGCTTGCGATCGCCCTTGCCGTGCACCAGCATCACGCTGCGCAGGCCGAGCGCGTGGCAGTCGCGCATGAACGCGAACAGCTCGGCCCGGGCCTCGCGCACGGTCATGCGGTGCATGTCCAGACGCGCCTCGGCTTCATAGCGGCCCTGCTTGAGCTTGCGGAACACGCCGTTCTGAATGCCCGGACGCTTGAAATCGAGGACATACCAGGGGTCGAGGGGGTCAAAGCCCTCTTCCGCGAGAAAGTTGGGGTCGCGCTCCCGTGCCGTTGCCGCGGCTTCACGCCGCTTGGCCAGGGTGGCTGCGTCCACGGCACTGTCGGGGGGGCGCCGCACGCGGCGTTCGCGGCGGATCGGCGCCACGTCCGCCACCTCTTCCCAGAAAAGTTTTTCATCATCAGCCATAACGCACTCCTTGGTGCATTATACGCAATCTGACCCGCGTTTTCGGTAAACTGCCGGTCACGCTCATTTACGGGAGTTCACACCATGCGCGGCAATGCCCTGCACGGCGCCGGCTATGTCATGCGCGGTGCCCAGCTGCTGTCTCACCCGAAACTGCGCATCTTCGTGCTGGTACCACTGCTGGTCAATATCGTTATCTTTGGCAGCCTGATCGGCTGGGGCTACGCCTGGCTGAGCACAACGCTGGATCAGACCCTGGCCGCCCTGCCCGAGTGGCTGCAATTCCTGCAGTGGATCATATGGTCGCTGGTGGTCATCGCCACCAGCCTGATCACCGGCTACCTGTTCACCGCAGTCGCCCTCGTCATTGCCTCACCCTTCAATGCCCTGCTGGCGGAGAAGGCCGAGGAACTGCTCACGGGACGACCCGTGGCCGGCCTGGAAGGGCTGATGGGCGCTCTCGTGAGCGTCCCACGTGGCGTATTCCGGGAAATCGCCAAGCTGCTGTATTACGTGCCGATGGCGCTGTTCGTGCTGCTGGTCAGCGTGATACCCGCGCTCAACGCGATTGCGCCCCTGCTGTGGCTGCTGCTCGGTGCCTGGATGATGAGCATTCAGTTCGTGGACTATCCGATGGACAACCACCAGCGTTCCTTTGCCGACGTCAAGGAGGCGGTGCGCAGCCGGCGGCTGTCGAGCATGGGCTTCGGCGGGCTGGTCGCCCTGTGTACCGGCATCCCGATCGTAAACTTTTTCGTGGTGCCGGCCGCGGTGGTCGGCGCGACGCTGCTCTGGGTAGAGGAACTCGCGGCGCTCAACCCCGGCCGCTGACTGGTGGCGCCACCGCACCACGGCGAGTGGCCCCCTGCGTGAGCAAGGGACTCAGGCGAGCAGCGCCGCCGGCGGATGGGTGCAAATGAGCTTCTCGCCCAGGAGCGCCTCGAGATCTGGCAGCAGAAAGGCGTCATCCTCACTGGCAAAGCTGATTGAAATGCCGCTGGCACCCGCTCTGCCGGTGCGCCCGATGCGGTGCACGTAATCTTCCGGATCCTCCGGAAGATTGTAATTGACCACGTGGCTGACGCCGTCAACGTGAATGCCGCGACCGGCAACGTCGGTCGCTACCAGCACGGTGATCTCGCCCTTCTTGAACTGATCGAGGGTCTTGCTGCGCTTGGCCTGGGGAATTTCCCCTGACAGGATGCCGCAGCTGATGCCGGCCCGCTGCAGACGCTCGTGCAGACGCCGCACCTGGTCGCGCCGGTTGGCAAACACGATGATGCTGGTGGCGGCGTCGCTGCGCAGCAGATTGGTCAGAATGCGGAAACGCTCCTCACTGCTGGCCAGGTAGATCTTCTGGTCCACCGTATCGGTGGCCACGCTGTCGGGCTCGATCTCGACCTTGACCGGCTCCCGTGTCCACTGCGCGGAGAGATTGATAATGTCCTGGGTGAAGGTCGCCGAGAACAGCAATGTCTGGCGGAACTCCTTGGGCGGTGTCGCCCGCACAATGCGCTTGACCTGGGGAATGAAGCCCATGTCGAGCATGCGGTCGGCCTCGTCGAGCACCAGCACCTCGACACGATCGAGAAACAGGTCGCGACGCGTCATGAAGTCGATCAGGCGCCCGGGGGTTGCGACCACCAGATCCACCACGTTGCGCCCGATGCGGTTGAGTTGCTTCTGGTAGTCCATGCCGCCGATCAGCGTCACTGTGCGCAGTCCGGTGTGGCGGCCGAGTTCCTCGGCGTCGGCACCGATCTGCATGACCAGCTCGCGGGTGGGCGCAATCACCAATGCGCGCGGCTCGCCAATGAAGCGTTCATCCTCTACCGGGTTCTCCAGCAGGTCGTTGAAGATGGTAATCAGAAAGGCCGCCGTCTTGCCGGTACCCGTCTGCGCCTTGCCGATGGCATCGTGACCGCGCAGCGTGAACGGCAGAACCTGCCCCTGAATCGGCGAGCAGTACTCGAACCCGAGGTCGGCAATGCCGTGCATGATTTCCGGGCGCAGGCCGAGATCGTGAAAGCGCACTTTGCCTTCGACTGCAGGTACAGGAAAGTCGTCGAGACTCCAGGGGGAGTCAGTGCCTGCGGCGCTGTTGCCGCGTCCGCCGGAGACGCGTTTTGCGTCGGAATGCTTGCTCAATGGGCTTCCTTATCTTGAGTTTTAACGGCGCGAAGTGTAGCACTCTTGTCCGCGGCCTGTTGACCCCCGCAGTCGGGACCCCCGCAGTCGGGAC
>CAZTJR010000026.1:39939-47603 GCA_964613795.1 uncultured Alteromonadaceae bacterium
GACCCCCGCAGTCGGGACCCCCGCAGTCGGGACAGCCGGGCCGGGCTCGCAGCGCCAGGCGCTGAATCCGGTAATCGCCCAGATCCAGCGTCAGCAAGGCGCCAGCCAGGGATCCCGGCATGCCGCTGAGCTGCTTGATCACCTCCAGCGCCAGCAGGCTGCCGACCACGCCGACAACCGGCCCCAGGACACCACTGTCACTGCAGCGCAGTGCCGACTCAGCGCCCTGCTCGGGGTACAGGCAGCGGTAGCAGCCGCCACCGCTGGCCGGGTGAAATGTCGCCACCTGACCCTCGGTGCGCACCGCCGCCGCCGACACCAGCGGAATACCGGCAGCAATGCAGGCTCGATTCAGCGCAAACCGCGTCGGGTAGTTATCCGTGGCATCCACCGCCAGGTCAACCGCGGCGCAGGCATCGGCGAGGCCGTCCTCGTCCAGCCGTTCTGGCAGCACCCGCACCCGCACCCGGGTATTCAGCTGTGCCACCGCCTCTGCCGCCGACGGCGCCTTGCCGCGCCCAAGGTCCACCTCGCGGTGGGCAATCTGCCGCTGCAGGTTGCTCGCCTCCACCGTATCGCCATCCACCAGATGCAGCTCGCCGACACCCGCCGCCGCCAGGTACAGCGCCGCCGGACTGCCAAGACCACCGAGCCCGACCAGCAGGACGCGGGCACGACCCAGTGCCTCCTGACCGGCAATATCGAATTCCGGCAACAGCAGCTGACGACTGTAGCGCTCGAGTTCGCTATCCGACAGCATGCCACTGGCCCGCGCTGACGCGCTCGTTGCCGCCAAGATCCCGGCGGGTGACAACGCTGCCGAAACCCTGCTCGCACAGCAGCTGGCGCACTGCCGCCGCCTGATCCCAGCCGTGCTCCACCAGCAGGAAAGCCGCCGACGCCAGGTGCGCCGGAGCGCCGGCGATGATGCGGGACAGATCATCCAGGCCGCGCTCGCCGCTGACCAGCGCCTGGCGCGGCTCGAAGCGCACATCGCCCTCGCCGAGGTGGCGATCACCCGGCGCCACATAGGGCGGATTGGCAACCACCAGGTCAAAGCGCTGCGGCGGCAGCGCCGTAAACCAGTCCGACTGCAGCAGCGTTACGCGACCCGGCGCGAGGGCCGCCACATTGCTCTCGGCCACGGCCAGCGCCGCGCGATCGGCGTCAACCGCCAGCACGCGCCAGGCGGGACGCTCACTCGCCAGCGCCAGCGCAATGGCGCCGCTGCCTGTCCCCAGGTCGAGCACGCGGGCCGCTGCCGGCAGAGGCAGCTCGAGCGCCCAGCGAACCAGCGTCTCGGTATCCGGACGCGGGATCAGGGTTGCGGACGTGACGCGCAGGGGCAATGACCAGAACTCCCGCCGCTGCGTCAGGTAGGCAATGGGCACACCCGCGCCCCGCTCCTGCAGAAGCAAACGGTAATCCGCAGCGGCTGCGTCATCGACTTCGCCTTCCGGCCAGGCATACAGCCAGCTCCGCGGTCGTTGCAGACAGTGACAGAGCAGGATCTCGGCATCCCGGCGCGGGTTCTCGGTGGGCAATCCGGCGGCCTCGCGCAGCAGCGCCTGCACCGTCGCCATTACTGGGCGGACAGTGCCGCCAGCTGGTCGGCCTGGTGCTCGTTTCGCAGTGGCTCGATTACGGCATCCAGATCGCCGTCCATCACCTCGTTAAGCTTGTACAGCGTGAGATTGATGCGGTGGTCAGTGAGCCGGCCCTGCGGAAAGTTGTAGGTGCGTATCCGGTCCGAGCGATCGCCGGTGCCGACCAGGTTGCGGCGCTGCTCCGCCTGCTCCGCGCTTGCGGCATCCTCTGCGGCGCTGTTCAGCCTGGCGTGCAGCAGCGACATGGCGCGCGCCCGGTTCTTGTGCTGGGAACGCTCGTCCTGGCACTCGACCACGATTCCCGATGGAATATGCGTGATGCGCACCGCGGAGTCGGTCTTGTTGACGTGCT
This sequence comes from uncultured Alteromonadaceae bacterium, assembly GCA_964613795.1. Classification (GTDB taxonomy): domain Bacteria; phylum Pseudomonadota; class Gammaproteobacteria; order Pseudomonadales; family Halieaceae; genus Chromatocurvus. Next base: position 41,899 of record CAZTJR010000026.1, read on the forward strand.
GTCCACCGGCGCCGGAGGCACGGTACGTGTCGATACGCAGATCACCCTTGTTGAGCTCGATCTCGGCCAGCTCCTCGGCCTCTGGAAGTACCGCGACCGTGCAGGCCGAGGTATGAATGCGCCCCTGGGATTCGGTGTCGGGCACTCGCTGCACACGATGCGCCCCGGACTCGAACTTGAGAAAGGCGTAGACATCGCGCCCCTCGAGACGGCAGATAACTTCCTTGTAGCCGCCGTGCTCACCGGGACGCTCCGACAGCAGCTCTACCCGCCAGCCCTTGATTTCCGCGTAACGCGAGTACATGCGAAAAAGATCGCCGGAAAAGATCGCCGCCTCGTCGCCGCCGGTGCCGGCGCGTATCTCGAGGAAAACATTGCTTGAATCACGCGGGTCACGCGGCAGCAGGAGGCGCTGCAGCTCGAGCTCGAGCACGGCGAGACGCGCCTCGGCTGCCTCGAGCTCATCGCTGGCCATGGCGCGCATATCGGCATCGCTGTCATCCAGCATCGACCGGGCTTCGGCGAGATCGCCCTGAACCTTGCGGTAGTCAGCATAGCAGTGGACGACGTCTTCCAGCTCGCTGTATTCGCGGGAGAGATCGCGAAAACGGGCCTGGTCGGCGATGGTCTCGGCATCGCCGAGCAGGGCCGACACCTCCTCCTGGCGATCGCTGAGCGCGTCGAGTTTCTCCAGCAGTGAGCCCTTCACTGCCGGCCGCGCCCGCTCTTTTCCGCCGCTCTCAGAATAGGGGTAATTGAGGCTGATACCGGGGGCTCGTCAATCCCCTCCTGCGCCACCGCCTCCATGGCCTGCTGGAGTTCAATGCCCAGCAGACCCTGCGCATGGGCGAGAACATCCTGGCGGCCCTCGGCACTGGCCTGCTTGAGTCCCTTGGTTGGCGCATGAATGAGCTTGTTGGTGATGCCCCGTGACAGCTGCATGAGCACCTTGGCAGGATCGTCGCCGCGCTCCAGGCTCGCCAGCGCCCGCTCGAGTTCCTGCTCTCGCACCTGTTCGGCGGACTGGCGGTAGGCCTTGACCAGATCGACCGCGGCAAGCGAGCGCCGCTCCTCGCAGTAGGCCTGTACACCGAGCAGAATGATGTCATCCGCTTTACGCGCTTCGTGCTGACGGCTGCGCATGTTCTGCTCGACGATCTGGCGCAGGTCATCCACGGTATACAGGTAGACATCGCGAAGCTCGCCGACCTGCGGCTCGATGTCCCGCGGTACGGCAATGTCCACCATCAGTATGGGCCGGTGCTTGCGCTTGCGGATGGCCTGCTCCACCGCGCCCTTGCCGAGGATGGGCAGCTGGCTACCGGTGGCGGTAATAACGATGTCGGAGCTGGGAAGCTGATCGGGGATATCGGCAAGCAGCACTGCGTCGGCGCCGAAGCGCTGCGCCAGCTCCCGGGCCCGCCCCAGCGTGCGGTTGGCAATGGTCACGTTGTTGACGCCGGCTTCGATCAGGTGGCGCGTCACCAGCTCGATGGTTTCGCCGGCGCCCACCAGCAGGGCGTTACACTCGGACAGATCGGTGAAGATATGGCTGGCCAGGTCGACCGCGGCGTAGGCAACGGAGACCGGGTTCTCACCGATGGCCGTGTCAGTACGCACTTTCTTGGCAATGGAGAATACGCGAGGAAACAGGCGCCCGAGCTCCGCGCCCACGGTGCCGGCTTCCGAGGCCACGGCAAAGGCCGACTTCAGCTGCCCGAAGATCTGCGGCTCACCCAGCACCATGGAATCGAGACCCGCGGCAACCTGCACCAGGTGGCGCAGCGCATCCTCGGCCTCGTGGTGATAGGCCGCGGCGCTCAGTTCGTCGACCGACAGATGATGGTAATTTGCCATCCAGGCAATTACCTGGGCCGACTTGTCCGAGAGAACACTGCCCTCGCGCGTTACGGCATAGATTTCCGTGCGATTACAGGTCGACAGAACCACGGCTTCGTCGAGCTCGGCGGTGGCACAGGCGTGTACCAGGGCCTCGCTCACCTGTTCCGGCGCAAAGGCCACGCGTTCGCGAACCTCAACGGCCGCCGAATTGTGATTGATGCCCAGCGCAATAAGGTTCATAGCGAGATGTCGGACGCTCCGCGATCAATGTGGGCAGCACATTCGCCACCTTTACCTGCCTGCTGCCGCGACACTCGATTGGCCGGACAGAAAATGCTAGTGCGCAATTTTACCAACTTGGGCGGTAATTGATAGCGTGGCCTGATGTTGCCGGCAACTTTTCAGCACAGCACTCTGGCCGCCACCCGCCACCCTGCGCTGTGGGTTTCGATGAATGAGTATGTCATTATTGGATGATACCCTGTTGAGCGATCTAAACGAGTCCATGCCACTGCGACCCCTCATTGCGAGCTGCTTTATCCCCACCTTACTGGCCTGCGCGGTACAGCCACAGCCGCCGGCCGCAGCGCCGGCGGCGACGCTGGCCCAGGCCGCCGAGGCCGCCGACCTCTCCGCCCCGCCCGAGCGCCCTGCCGACGAGGCAGACACCGCGCCTCCGACACTGGATGATTCGGCCTATCGACGACTGCCGGACGACAGCGTCTATCCCCTGCTGGCGGCCGAGTTTGCCCTTCGCAAGCGCGACTACCCGACGGCGATGGATCTATACATGGAGCAGGCGGCAAAGCTGCGCGATCCGGCCGTCAGCGCCCACGCCACCCATCTAGCACAATACCTGCAGCGCGAGGACGCGGCGCGCGAAGCCGTCACGCTGTGGGTCGAGCTGGAACCCGATAACCCGGAGCCGCACAATACACTGGCGACGCTGCTGGTGCGCGAGGGGCAGCTGCTGGAAGCGATCGACCATCTCGCCATCGTGGCCCGTGACGACGAATCCAGTGCCCGCTTCCCCATCCTCATGAACGGCTTCGATGATCTCGATCCCGAGGAGCAGCAGGCGATGGTGGAGGCTCTCGACGCTCTGCTGCCCGATCTGGCCGACAGTATGTCGCTGCTCATGACCCGCGCCCTGGTGGCCGACGAGATGGGTGATCAGGCGCGCGCACTGGACCGGCTCGGCGAGGTTTTTGCTCTGTCCCCCTTCCAGCACCAGGCGCTGCTGCTGGAGGCACGCATGCTACAGGAACAGGGCAGCGACACGCCCTTCGCGCGTATTGAGCAGGCCCTTGAGGACGATGCCGGCCGCGACCGGCTGCGCCTGCAGTACGCGAGGCTGCTGGCGCAGGAGGACATGGACGCGGCGCGAGAGCAGTTCGAGATTCTGTCCGCGGGCAACCCGGAGGAAGGCGACCTGCTGTTTTCGCTGGCGCTGATCAACGAGGAACTCGATAATCTGGAGGAGGCAAGGGGCTATCTGCAGCAGCTGCTGACGCTGCGCCAGCGCACCGGCGAAGCCTATTTCGTACTCGGGCGCCTCGCCGAGAGGGAGGGTGACACCACGCAGGCGATCGAGCACTACATGCAGGTCGGCGACGGCAAGGATCTGCTGGCGGCAAGCATGCGCATTGGTGCGCTGCTGCTGGCGCGAGAGCAGCAGGCACGCTTCAGCGGCTATTTCGCCACGCTGCGCCAGAGCTACCCGGCGCGCCGCGAACAGCTGTATGCACTGCAGGCCAACCTGCTCAACGAAGCGCGTCGTGACGATGCCAGCCTGGCACTGCTCAACGAGGCCATCAATACCTTTCCGGATGCCACCTCACTGCGCTACGCGCGCTCGGTGGTGCACGAACGGCGCGACAATATCGACGCTGCCGTCACCGATCTGCGCAGCATTATCGAGCGCGAGCCCGACAACGCCACGGCACTGAATGCACTCGGCTATACGCTGGCCAACCGGACTGACAGGCTCGACGAGGCCCACAGCCTGATCAGTGATGCACTCGCGCTGCAGCCCAACGAGCCGGCCATTCTCGACAGCATGGGCTGGGTCCTTTACCGGCAGGGCCAGTACGATGCCGCAATCGACTACCTCACCCGTGCCTATGCAGGCTTTCCTGATCCCGAGGTGGCCGCGCATCTCGGTGAAGTGCTGTGGATGAACGACAATCCGGAAGGTGCCCGCAACATCTGGCGCGGCGCCCTCCTCAAGGAGCCGGAACATCCGGTTCTGCGCGAGACCCTGCAGCGCCTGGGTGTGGATGATCTGCCCTGAGGCGGCACGGCGTGAACATCTGCTGGAAACCCACGCATAGCACGCTGCCGGTCGTGGCATTGCTGCTCATGGCGGGCTGCGCGATGCAGCCCACCGCGCCACCCCCGGCAACGCAGTGGCAGACCTACCAGGACCGCGCCGCGTCTCTCACCCACTGGGATCTGTCGGCGAAGGTAGCCCTGCGCTGGCGCGGCGGCGCCGAAAACGCGAGCCTCATCTGGTCGCAGGCCGACGACCGCAGTGAGGTCGATCTATCGGGGCCCCTCGGCGCCGGCGCCGTGCGCATCACCCAGCAGGATGACCGGCTCGACGTGACGCGCGGAGGCGAGCGCAGCACCTACAACAGCAGCACACCCGACACGCTGGCAGCGGCAACCGGCTGGCCGATACCGGTTAACGCCCTGCCCTTCTGGCTGCGCGGTCTGCCAGACCCCGACCAGCCCATTGAGCGACTGTCGCTGCAGGACGGACGCGCCGAAGAGATCAGGCAGGGCGGCTGGACAATCTCCTACACCGCCTATGCGCCGGCCGGGATCGGCTCTCTGCCGGCGAAGCTGCGTATCACGCATGCCGCCGACAACATCAGCCTGCGCCTGGTCAACGCGCGCTGGACGCTGCAAGACCGATGACAGACAGCCGCCAACTGCGCATCAGAGCGCCCGCCAAGATCAACCTCTTCCTGCACATTACCGGACGCCGCGACGACGGCTACCACAACCTGCAGACGGTCTTTCAGCTGCTCGACATCGGCGACACGCTGGTTGTCGAGACCGATCACAGCGGCGTAATCAGGCTCGACGGCCCCGATCTCGGCATTGCCGACAGCGACAACCTGGTAGTGCGTGCGGCCATGGCGCTGAAAGCCCTGCCGGGCACCCCTAAGCACTGCGGCGCGACCATACGCCTGGATAAACAGCTGCCCAGTGGCGGCGGCCTGGGCGGCGGCAGCTCCGACGCGGCGAGCACCCTGCTGGCGCTCAACGCGCTGTGGCGGCTGGGACTGTCGACTGCCGTGCTGCAGCGCACCGGGGCCGCCCTGGGCGCGGATGTACCGGTGTTCGTGCTTGGACGCAGCGCCTGGGCCGAGGGCATCGGCGAACAATTGAGACCGCTGGATCTGCCTCCGGCGTGGTATCTTGTGCTCAAGCCCGACTGCGCCGTGCACACCGGGGAAATATTTTCCCAACGGCAATTGACACGCGACACAGCGCCCATCACAATGCACGCCTTTTTCGCGGGGGACTCCCGGAACGATTGCGAACCGATTGTGCGTCAACTCTACCCTGAGGTAGATAATGCGCTGAATTGGTTGCAGAATTTCGGGGATGCGAGATTGACCGGCACAGGGGCGTGTATTTTCTGCCGCTGTGAGTCCGAGGTGCAGGCAAGGCGCATCGCGGAGCAGGTGCCAGCACGCTGGACAGCGTGGGTGGCGTCGGGCGTAAACCGGTCTCCCGCCGTGAAAGACACAGAGTCTGTACTCTGAGCCAGCTTTTGGGGTGTCGCCAAGTGGCAAGGCACCGGGTTTTGATCCCGGCATTCGCAGGTTCGAATCCTGCCACCCCAGCCA
>CAZTJR010000027.1:0-39030 GCA_964613795.1 uncultured Alteromonadaceae bacterium
ATAGGCAGAATGAGTAGACCCAGGGTCATGCCGGCGACGAGAATGGTCTTGCCCAGATCCAGGCCATAAACGAACAGGCCGAGAGCCAGCAGCCCGTAAATGATGGAAGGCACCCCTGCCAGATTGGATACGTTGATCTCGATAATATTCGACAGCCAGCCCTTGCGCGCGTACTCCTCGAGATACAGACCGGCTGCCACGCCAATAGGGATGGCCAGGAAGGCCGTTGTCAGCATCACGAGAATGGAGCCGACCCAGGCGGACAGAATGCCGGCGCGCTCGGGGCGGCGGGACGGAAAGCTTGTCAGGAAGTCGTAATCGATGCGGGCCATGCCGCGCACCACAAGGTCGCCGATGAGGGTGAACAGCAGACCCATCGCGATAACCATGACCAGTATGCCGCCTACTGCGAACACCATGTCGATACGTTTGGCGCGATTGACGGCGCCGATGGCATCGCGCGTGGAGATCTCAGCCGCGGAGAGGTTTCCGCTACTTGTGAATGCCATGGTCAATAAGCCTCGCGGAAGCGCTTGCGCAGATAGAACCCGGCAAGATTGAAGCCGAGCGTCATGATGAAAAGCACAAGGCCGGTGGAAAAGATGGTGGAATAGGCCAATGAACCGTGCGGCAGGTCACCCAGGCTCACCTGCACAATATAGGCGGTAATGGTGGCGGCGCCTTCGCGCGGGTCGAAGGTCAGGTTGGGGTTCTGGCCCGCCGCGATGGCGAGAATCATGGTTTCACCCACCGCGCGTGACATGCCGAGAATGAACGCGGCGGTAATGCCCGAAAAGGCGCCGGGGACGACCACGCGCAGCGCTACCTGCCATTTGGACATGCCCAGCGCATACGCGCCCTCACGCAGCCCGTTGGGTACCGCGCGCATGGCATCTTCACTGACCGATACCACATAAGGCAGAATCATGATGCCAAGAATGATTCCGGGAACCAGGAGGTTGATGCCGGCAAGGCCGGGGATGAATTTCTGCAGGAATGGTGTCATGACCAGCAGCGCGAAGTAGCCGTAGACCACGGTCGGCACCGCCTCAAGCAGCTCCAGTGCCGGCTTCATGATTTCCCGGACCTTCGGATTGGCGTACTCGCTCAGATAGATGGACATGAGCAGCCCCATCGGCACGGCAATTATCATGGCCAGCGCCGCAGTCTGCAGGGTTGCGAGCAGCAGGGGCAGTACGCCGAACTGCGGATTGGCAAACACCGGCGTCCACATGGTGCCGGTCAGGAAATCGATAATTGACACCTGGGCGAAAAAATCCCAGGACTCCGATACGAGAATCACCACGATTGCCGTCGTCACGAACACCGACAGCGCGGCGCTAATAAAAAGCAGCACCGACATCACCCGACTCAGCAGCTTGCGACGGGCGACAAATCCCGACGCAACCAGCTCTGTCGCATTTGGAATTCTGGTTAAAGCCATGCTTCCCCCTGGCCTTAGAAACAAGAAAGGCGAGTGGTCGCAGTGATCACTCGCCCCGGTGCGTCAGAGCTTACTCGATTGCCAGCAGGTCCTCTATCCGCACGCCGACTTCCGAGCCGCCGTCAAAATAGCTGCCGGTCTTGCGTGCCTTGATCTTCGCGCGCCCCATCTCGAAAGCTTCTTCTGGCAGTGGTACATAGCCCACTTCGTCAACCAGGAATATGCCGTTTTCAGGATCCATCATGTAATCGGCATAGGCCTGCACCGCGGGCCGGTCAAGAGCTGAGGCATTCACGTACATAAACAGCGGCCGCGACAGCGGCTGGTAGCTGCCGTCGCGTGCGGTTTCAACGCTGGGCCCCACACAACTGCCGTCGTCCTGTTTCACGTCCACGGCTCGCAGACGACTGCGGTTCTCGTCAAGGTAGGCGAGGCCGAGGAAGCCAAAGGCATAGCGATCCGAGGAAACACCCTGAACGGTAACGTTATCGTCCTCCGTCGCAGTAAAGTCGCCTCGCGAGTAGTGCTCGACGCCGGTCAGTGCGAAGGTATAGTAATCGTAGGTGCCCGAATCCACTCCGGCGCCAAACAGGCGCAATGGCGCATCCGGGAAGGTGTCGCGTATCTGATTCCAGTTGTTGATCTTGCCCTGGGCCTCCGGCTCCCACATGCGCCGCAGCTCGTCGACAGTCATGCACTGCGCCCAGTCATTATCCTTGTGCACGACGTTGGCGAGAGCATCCATGGCAATAGGCAGTTCAATGAACTCAACGCCGTTTTCGCTGCAGTCTTGCAATTCACCCTCGCGGATTGGTCGTGACGCCCCGGTAAAGTCTGTTTCGCCCCGGCAGAATTTCTTGAATCCGCCACCAGTGCCCGACAGGCCGACCGTTACCCGTATGCGCGTCTCGATCTGGAATTCTTCCGCAAACGCTTCGGAAATCGGAAATACGGTTGAGGACCCGTCAATAGTGACGACTTCCCGCGCCGTGGCAGCGGTTCCGAGCGTTGTGCTCAGGATCGCGGCAGTGATGATCGAACGTAGTGTGGTCATAAAACCTCTGGCTTTTAATTCCCGTAGATGTAGGTAGTGCGGTCTGGTGGTCAGGAGCTCAAGTTGCTGTGTCGGTCACTTCGACACAATGGGACAGGATGCCGGCAAATTGTTACAGAAATATGACAGATAGTCCTGTGTCGCGAGACACGGACCCGGTAAATGCAGGTGGCATTGCCAGTCCAGTCAGCAGCTAAGTCGGGCGCAGTGTACCGGGATTATGCCGTGTCGTCAGTTGCCAGTGACGCATGCCAACGTGCAGCGCCCCATGATTCTTTTATGCAAAGCGGTTGACCGACTGCCATGGCATACCTATAATACGCCACCTCAATGGAGGCAGCTTGAGGGCGGCTTCCGGGATAGACGCACAGGGTAACAAGCAACAAGTGCAGCTATCATGAGCGTGTTTTGATGCGGGGTGGAGCAGCCTGGTAGCTCGTCGGGCTCATAACCCGAAGGTCGTCGGTTCAAATCCGGCCCCCGCTACCAATTTGCATCACTTGCTCCTATACCGGTGATGCGACGTGAAAAGCCCCTTAATGGGGCTTTTTCGTATATGGCGTCTTTTTCGTAGATGATGTGAACGCTTGACGGGAGATCGGTGAGCAGCAGAGAAGACACATTGCGGCGGCTGCTCCAGCCGACAGTGGAAGCGCTCGAGTTCGAGCTGTGGGGCGTTGAGCACCTGTCTCAGGGTCGCCACAGTGTGTTGCGGCTGTACATCGACCGCGATGCCGGTATAAGCGTTGACGACTGCGCGCTTGTCAGTGCCCAGGTCGGCAGCGTACTGGACGTCGAGGACCCCATTGCCGGTGATTACACGCTTGAAGTGTCGTCTCCGGGTCTCGATCGCCGTCTGTTCACTCTGGCGCAGTATGACCGGTTCGGCGGCGAGACGGTGGATATCAGACTGCGTACGCCCTTCGAGGGTCAGCGTCGGTTTCGGGGGATTCTCAAGGGCATAGAGGGCGAGGATGTCGTGGTGCAGGTAGATGACCACGATTACCTGCTGCCATTTGATCAAATAGACAAGGCACGTGTAGAGCTCAAGGCATAGCCTTGGCATTGGCCTGGGGCAAGGTGACTGATGACGAAAGAAATCCTGCTGGTTGCAGAGGCGGTATCCAACGAGAAGGGCGTATCGGAAGACATTATTTTCGAGGCCATTGAACTCGCGCTGGCGACTGCCACCAAGAAGCGCTACGACGAGGACGCCGATATCGAAGTCACCATTGATCGCAAGACCGGTGACTACGAGACCGTGCGTCGCTGGCTTGTGGTGCCCGATGACGAAGTCGCACTGCTCGGCACGCAGCTCACGACCGAAGAGGCCATTGAAAAGGATCCGGCGCTGAAGCCCGGTGATATCGTCGAAGAACAGGTAGAGAACGTGGGCTTCGGGCGCATTGCGGCCCAGACAGCCAAACAGGTAATCGTACAGAGAGTTCGCGACGCGGAGCGTCAGCAGGTTGTCGAGGCCTACCAGGGCCGGGTTGGCGAACTGGTAGCGGGTTCTGTCAAAAAGGTGACCCGCGACAACGTCATTGTGGATCTGGGCAATAACGCCGAGGGGTTGCTGCCACGGGATCAGCTGGTTGGTCGCGAGACATTCCGTGTCAACGACCGGGTGCGGGCGGTCCTGCGCGAAATCAGCAGTGAGACACGGGGGCCCCAGCTTATTCTCAGCCGCTCCTGCCCCGAGATGCTGATCGAACTGTTCAAAATCGAAGTGCCGGAGATTGCCGAAGAGGTGATCCAGATCCGCAGTGCCGCCCGCGATCCGGGCTCGCGCGCGAAAATCGCGGTGAAAACCAACGACCAGCGCATTGACCCGGTAGGTGCCTGCGTCGGCATGCGCGGTTCGCGCGTGCAGGCGGTCTCGAATGAGCTGGATAATGAGCGCGTCGATATCGTCCTCTGGGACGACAACCCTGCCCAGTTGGTGATCAACGCCATGTCTCCGGCAGAGGTGGAGTCCATCGTCGTGGATGAGGATGGGCATACCATGGACGTTGCCGTATCCGGAGACAACCTCGCGCAGGCGATCGGCCGCTCTGGGCAGAATGTGCGTCTGGCCAGCGAGTTGACCGGCTGGACCATCAACGTCATGAGCAATGAAGAGGCCGCCGAGAAGCACGAGGCCGAGGCGGGCCAGATTATTCAGAACTTTATGGATCAGCTGGATATTGATGAGGACGTGGCCGATATCCTGGTCGAGGAAGGATTTACTACCCTGGAAGAGGTGGCCTACGTGCCGCTGGATGAGATGACCGCCATCGAGGGCTTCGACGAGGATATCGCGGAAGAACTCAGGGCGAGAGCCAAGGACGCGCTGCTGACGATGGCGATTGCGTCCGAGGAGCAGCTTGGGTCGAATGAGCCGGCAGAAGACCTGATCGGCATGGACGGAATGGATCGCCATCTCGCCTATGTGCTGGCCAGCCGCGGTGTGGTGACGATGGAAGACCTCGCTGAGCAGGGTGTTGACGAATTGATGGATATTGAAGAGATGACGGAAGCGCGCGCTGGTGAACTGATTATGACAGCGCGCAAACCCTGGTTCGAGGAAGACGCACAGTAAGCGCAACGTCGGGTTGTGAGAATGGGTGTGTTTTCAGTCGGCAGGGTACCAAAGGAGAGTATTGAATGGCGCAGGTGACAGTAGAGCAACTGGCGAAATCCGTGAATGCATCGGTTGAGCGCCTGCTCAAGCAGATGAAGGACGCCGGTTTGCCGCATAACGGTGCCAATGAAGTGGTGTCCGATGAGGACAAGCAGACGCTGCTGGCGTTTCTGAAGCGCAACCACGGCGAGCCCAGCACGGATGCACCGCGCAAGATCACGCTCAAGCGCAAGACGATAAGCACTTTGCGTACCGGTGGATCGCAGGGCAAGAAGACCGTGAACGTGGAGGTTCGCAAAAAGCGCACCTACATCAAGCGCGATGATGAGGCCGAGAGTGCGCCGGAAGACGTCGTGGATGCGCCTGCAGCGGAGACGCTGAGCGAGGCTGCCGGTGAAGGACCCGCGATGTCGGGTACGGAAACGGTAACGGCCGCGGAGGTCGCGCCGGAGGTGCCGGTCGAGCCGCCGGTAGAGACGCCTACGGTGGTCAGCCCTGAGTCTGCGTCCGAGTCCGCTCCGCAGCCTGAGCCCGAGTCAGAGCCTGAAGCCGAACCTGAGGAAGAAGTCCTTGATCCGGCCAGCCTGGATCCGGAGGTGCTGCGCCAGCGCGCTGCGCTGCGTCGTCAGAAAAAGGAGCAGGAAGAAGCCGCGGCCCGCGAGGCAGCGGTTGCTGCACGCAAGGCTGAGGAAGAACAGAAGCAGGCTGCGGAAACGGCGCGCAAGGCCCGCGAGGAGGCCTCGCGCAAGCCCAAGCGTCTGCATGCGGCGCCTACTGAGCCGGCGCGTGAAGAGCCAAGACGCAACAAAACTACCAAGGGTCGCCTGAACCGTACTGACTCACTCGGTCGCGGCAAGCAGCGCGGCCACAATCTGTCACTGTCTGATCTTGAGGCGGCTGAAAGCGGTCGCCTGCGTCGCCGTGGCGGGCGCAAGAAGATGAAGGCCACCCATGAAGAACATGGCAGACACGGATTCGAGATGCCCACAGAGAAGAAGGTCTACGACGTCGAAATCGCAGACATGATTACGGTGGGCGGACTTGCGCAGCAGATGTCCGTGAAATCCGGCGAAGTGATCAAAGAGCTGATGAAGCTGGGTGTCATGGCCAACATCAATCAGATGATTGACCGCGATACCGCGACGCTGGTCGTTGAGGAACTCGGGCATAACGTGAGACATATCAGTGCTGACGCCCTCGAGGACGACCTGACGCAAACGCTGTCCCAGCACGACGGCACGCCTGAACCACGGGCGCCTGTGGTTACTGTCATGGGTCACGTAGACCACGGCAAGACGTCTCTGCTGGATTTTATCCGCAAGGCTCATGTGGCGTCGGGCGAGGCAGGCGGCATCACTCAGCACATCGGTGCCTATCACGTGGAAACCGGTCATGGCATGGTGTCGTTTCTGGATACTCCGGGGCACGCAGCGTTTACCGCCATGCGTGCCCGAGGCGCAAAGAGTACCGATATCGTGATCCTGGTAGTCGCGGCGGATGACGGCGTCATGCCACAGACGATAGAGGCGGTGAAGCACGCACGCGCCGCCGGAGTGCCGCTCATCGTGGCGGTCAACAAGATGGACAAGGAAGGCGCAGATCCTGACCGGGTCAAGAACGAGCTGTCCGCGCAGGAAGTCATTCCGGAAGAGTGGGGAGGCGACACGCAGTTTGTGCCGGTTTCCGCCATCACCGGCGACGGCATTGAGGATCTTCTGGATGCGGTGCTTCTGCAGGCAGAGCTGCTGGAATTGAAGGCGCCGCGGGATGTGCCCGGGCAGGGTCTGGTGATCGAATCTCGCCTCGATAAGGGACGTGGCCCGGTGGCGTCGCTGCTGGTGCAAAGCGGGACGCTGCGACGGGGCGATATTGTGCTCGCCGGTTCACAGTATGGTCGCGTGCGCGCCATGCTGGATGAAAATGGTGTCAGTATTGAAGAAGCGGGCCCGAGTATTCCGGTAGAGATACTGGGCCTGGATGGCACGCCGGACGCCGGCGACCAGTTTGCGGTTGTCGAAAGCGAGAAGCGTGCCCGCGACGTCGCTGCTTTCCGCCAGGAGAAGACCCGCGACAACAAGCTGCAGCGCCAGCAGGCGGCGAAACTAGACAATATGTTCGAGAGCATGACGGCGGGCGAGAAACGCACGCTGAACGTGGTGGTCAAGGCGGACGTCCGCGGTTCCCTCGAAGCGATCCAGACGGCGCTGCTGGATCTTGGCAACGAGGAAGTGCAGGTAAATATCGTTTCCAGCGGTGTTGGTGGTATTGCGGAAACCGACGTCACGCTGGCCATGACCTCCGACGCAGTCATTTTCGGCTTTAACGTGCGTGCCGATGCCTCGGCGCGGCGCCTGGTGGAGGCCGAGGGCGTGGATCTGCGTTATTACAACGTGATCTACAATCTTATTGACGACGTCAAGCTGGCCCTCACTGGCATGCTGGCGCCGGAAATGCGCGAGGAAATCGTTGGCATCGCCGAGGTTCGCGATGTCTTCAGCTCACCGAAGTTCGGCCAGATTGCGGGCTGCATGGTGACGGAAGGCACGGTTTACCGCTCCAAGCCCATTCGCGTGCTCCGTGACAACGTGGTGATTTATGAAGGTGAGCTGGAGTCACTGCGCCGTTTCAAGGACGACGCCAGCGAAGTGCGCAACGGCATGGAGTGCGGCATCGGTGTCAAAAACTATACTGACGTCAAGGTCGGTGACCAGATTGAAGTGTTCGAAGTCAAGGAGATTGCCCGCACACTGTAAGTGGCGGGTAATGTTGGCCTATGGCACGGGAATTCAGTCGCACTCAGCGGGTTGCAGATTATCTACAGCGTGAGCTGGCGACCCTGATCCAGCAGGAACTGCGTGATCCGAGGCTGGGGATGATCAGCCTTACCAGTGTCGACGTCAGCCGCGATCTGGGTTACGCGAAGATCTATTACACACAGCTCGGGGTAGACAGCGAGGAAGAAGCGAAGGAAACCAGTGAGGTCCTTAACCGGGCGAGCGGTTTTCTTCGCAGTCAGCTGTCCCGGGAAGCCACCATGCGCAGCGTGCCGAAGTTGACCTTCCGCTTTGACCGCAGTGTGGGTCGAGGCCGTGAGATGGAATCCCTGATCAGCGAGGCGAAGGCCAGCGACAAGGCGCTGGACTCACTGCGAGGCGATGCTGGCGACGACGCGGATGCCGACGACAACAGCCAGGGCGGGCACTGAGGCATGGCTCGACGGCGGCGCGGTCGGCCAATCGATGGCATTCTTATTCTCGACAAGCCTTCTGGCCTTTCTTCCAACAAGGCCTTGCAGCGCGTCAAATATCTGTTCAATGCAGCCAAGGCCGGGCATACGGGCAGTCTCGATCCGCTCGCCACGGGTGTATTGCCCTTGTGCTTTGGCGAGGCGACCAAGCTGTCGCAGTATCTGCTCGACGCGGACAAAACGTACGACAGCACATTTACACTGGGTGTCGCCACGACGACGGGAGATGCCGAGGGCGAAGAGCGTTCGCGTACTGATACCAGCGGTATCACCCGGGATCAGGTCGAGGCGGCGATGGCGCCGTTCTGCGGCAGTATCGACCAGACCCCGTCGATGTACTCGGCCATAAAGCACGAGGGACGACCGCTTTACGAGCTGGCGCGAAAGGGTATCGAGGTTCCTCGCAAAGCACGCCGCATTACCGTCTACAGCTACAATCTCCTCGCTTTCCGCCCGGGTGCGGTCACTGAAGTCGATGTCCGGGTGCACTGCAGTAAGGGAACCTATATTCGCTCCCTGGCAGAGGATCTGGGCGAAAGTCTTGGCTGTGGTGGGCATGTCTCGCAGCTGCGTCGGGTTCAGTCCGGGCCTTTTTCCCTCGACGAGTCGGTTTCCCTTCCTGTGCTGGAAAGCCTGCATAACGCTGGCGATTCGCCCGCGATGGATGCGCTGCTGCTGCCGTCCCAGCGTGCCTTGCTGGGAATGCCCAAGGTCACGCTGAGCGAGTCAGCGGGGTTTTACCTGCGCCAGGGCCAGGCGGTGCTGGTGCCAAATGCACCCTGCGATGGTATGGTGCGCTGTTCCCTGGAGGATGGAGAATTCCTGGGTATTGGAGAAATATTGGACGACGGGCGGGTTGCGCCGCGTCGACTGATGGTCACCACGAGGTGACGCGAACCTGTCTGTCAGTCTGCACGGACAGGCTCTTTAGCAATCGGGGCACACAGCCTGCTGTCAAGCGGCCACCCCGGCAGATTACGAGAGGATATGACAATGGCATTAACAGTTGAGAAGAAATCGGAAATCGTACAGGAATACCAGCGTGGAGAGGGTGACACAGGCTCCCCGGAGGTGCAGGTCGCTCTGCTGACGGCGAATATTGAACAGCTGCGTGATCACTTCCAGGCACACAAGCATGATCACCACTCACGACGCGGTCTGATTCGCATGGTGAATCAGCGTCGTAAACTGCTGGATTACCTGAAGCGCAAAGATGCGTCGCGTTACCTTGATCTGATCAAGCGTCTGGGTCTGCGTCGATAAGCGCTGCCCACTCTACCGGGGCCAGGTGCCCCGGTAGTCATGTAAAGAACAGGAGAAGACAGTGAATCCAGTAACCAAGACATTCCAGTACGGCGGACAGACCGTCACGCTGGAGACCGGGCGTATCGCCCGGCAGGCAACCGGCGCAGTGCTGGTCACGGTAGAAAACACCTCGGTACTCGTCACAGTGGTGGCGGAGAAAAGTGCCCGTGAGGGACAGCCATTTTTCCCCCTGGCGGTCCACTACGTCGAGAAGACCTATTCTGTCGGCAAGATCCCCGGCGGTTTTTTCAAGCGCGAAGGACGTCCCAGCGAAAAAGAGACGCTGACGTCGCGATTGATCGACCGGCCTATCCGCCCGCTGTTTCCCAACGGCTTCATGAACGAGGTGCAGGTGATCTGTACCGTCATGTCGGCGGATAAGCATATTGATCCCGATATCGCGGCCATGATTGGTACCTCGGCGGCGCTGGCAATCTCCGGCTGTCCGTTCAACGGACCGATCGGTGGCGCGCGCGTTGGCTTTACCGAATCCGAAGGCTATCTGCTCAATCCGTCCTACGCGCAGCTCGGCGATAGCAAGCTGGACATGGTGGTAGCCGGAACGTCAGACGCTGTCCTCATGGTCGAGTCTCAGGCCGCAGAACTGACGGAAGACCAGATGCTGGGCGCGGTGCTCTTTGCCCACCAGGAAATGCAGGTTGTGATTCAGGCCATCAACGAACTGGTGGCGGAAGCCGGCAAGCCGCGCTGGGACTGGGAGCCCATTGAACCCGACGCAGCGCTGGTGTCGTCCGTTGAGGCACAGTCAAAGGCCGCGCTCGCCGAGGCCTACAGGATTACCGACAAGGCGCAGCGCTACGAGCAGGTAGCGCAAATCCGCAGCGCCTGTACCGATGCGCTGGCCGTTGAAGGTGGCCCTTCGGCCGATGCCGTAAAAGAGGTGTTCAAGGCGGTGGAGAAAGCTCTGGTCCGTGAGAATATTCTCAACGGTGAGCCACGTATTGATGGCCGGGACACCCGCACCGTGCGCCCGATTGCCTGCGAAGTCGACATCCTGCCCAAGGTACATGGTTCTGCGCTGTTTACCCGTGGCGAGACTCAGGCGATTGGCGCGGTCACGCTGGGCTCCACCCGCGACGCGCAGATCATCGACGCGCTGGAAGGCGAGCGCCGTGATCCTTTCATGCTGCACTACAACTTTCCACCCTACTCCGTGGGCGAGGCGGGGCGCGTGGGTTTCACCAACCGCCGCGAAGTCGGCCACGGTCGCCTGGCCCGTCGCGGTCTCGCCGCGGTGCTGCCGAAGGAAGACGAGTTTCCCTACACCATCCGTCTGGTCTCGGAAATTACCGAGTCCAACGGCTCAAGCTCCATGGCCTCTGTCTGTGTGGGCTCGCTGGCGATGATGGCTGCCGGCGTGCCGCTGAAGGCACCGGTGGCGGGTATTGCAATGGGTCTGGTCAAGGAGGGCAATCAGTTTGCCGTTCTCACCGATATCCTGGGTGATGAAGATCACCTAGGCGATATGGATTTCAAGGTAGCCGGTACCGCAAGTGGCGTGACGGCCCTGCAGATGGATATCAAGATTGAGGGCATTACCGAGCAGATCATGGAGATTGCGCTCGAGCAGGCACAGCACGCGCGCCTGCATATTCTCGGCCAGATGAACCAGGTCATGTCGGAGCCGCGCAAGGTGACGTCTGCCAACGCGCCGAGCATGCTCACGCTGAAGGTGGACGCAGACAAGATCCGCGACATCATTGGCAAGGGCGGTGCCACAATCCGGATGATTACCGAGGAGTCCGGCGCGACGGTGGATATCGATGACGACGGAACGGTCCGTGTCTTCGGCCAGGATCAGCACGCACGCGATGCGGCGATCCGCATGATCGAGGAAATCACGGCCGAGGCCGAGGTGGGTGCGGTCTACACCGGCAAGGTGGCGCGCATTGTCGATTTCGGCGCCTTCGTCAATATTCTGCCGGGCAAGGATGGTCTGGTTCACATCTCACAAATCGCCAATGAGCGCGTCGAGAACGTGTCGGACTACCTCAAGGAAGGCGAGGATGTGCGGGTCAAGGTGCTGGACGTCGATCAGCGTGGCCGCATCAAGCTCTCTATCAAGGAGCTGCTTGAAGACGAGGCACCTGCTGCGGACGACGCGGCAGCCGATGCCGAGGCGCCGAGCGAGGAAGCCTGAAACGACTGCCCGCGACGCTTGTCGCGGGTAGCATTGTTACAGGTTACAAGCTAAAAAAGGCCGGTCGCTGTGACAGCGAACCGGCCTTTTTTTGTCTCCGCTTTCTGCTTCCGCGACGCTCGCGGTCAACTCAGTGTGACTGGCGCTGGGCGATCAGGGATTCCACAACCTCGGGATCCGCCAGGGTACTGGTATCGCCGAGGCTGTCCAGCTCGTTTTCGGCGATCTTGCGGAGAATGCGCCGCATAATCTTGCCAGAGCGTGTTTTTGGCAGACCTGGCGCCCACTGAATGATATCCGGCTTTGCAATCGGGCCGATTTCCTCAACACAGAGTGCTATCAGCTCGGCCTTCAGGGCATCGTCGGGGGCCACGCCCTGCATCGGCGTGACATAACAGTAGATACCCTGGCCCTTGATGTCGTGAGGAAACCCCACCACCGCGGCTTCTGCGATCTTGTCGTGGAGTACCAGTGCACTTTCGACCTCGGCGGTGCCCATGCGGTGGCCGGAGACGTTGAGAACGTCGTCCACGCGACCGGTGATCCAGTAATAGCCGTCTTCGTCCCGCGTGGCGCCGTCACCGGTGAAATAGTAGCCGGGGTAAGTGCTGAAATAGGTGTCGATGAGGCGCTGGTGATCACCGTAGACCGTGCGTATCTGTCCGGGCCAGGAGGCCCGGATCACCAGGTAGCCGGCGCCGGCGCCCTCTATTTCACCGCCCTCCTCGTTCAGCAGCGCCAGGTCCACGCCAAAGAAGGGGAAGGAGGCGGAGCCGGGTTTGAGCGGTGTTGCGCCCGGGAAGGGTGTAATCATCATGGCGCCGGTTTCCGTCTGCCACCAGGTATCCACGATCGGGCATCGCGATTCGCCTACGATGCGGTAGTACCACTCCCAGGCTTCCGGGTTGATGGGCTCGCCCACCGAGCCCAGAACGCGTAGGCTGGAGCGGGATGTGCGCTTCACCGGCTCGTCGCCCACCGCATGCAGAGCGCGCAGCGCCGTGGGCGCGGTGTAGAAAATGTTGACCTGATGCTTGTCAATTACCTGCCAGAAGCGACCCGGGTCCGGATAGGTCGGTACACCCTCGAATATCATCGTCGTCGCGCCATTGCACAGCGGTCCATAGACAATGTAGCTGTGGCCTGTGACCCAGCCAACATCGGCTGTACACCAGAAAACCTCGCCGTCACGGTAGTCGAATACGTAGTAAAAGCTCGATGCGGCGTGGAGCAGGTAACCGCCCGTGGTGTGAAGCACGCCCTTGGGCTTTCCGGTTGACCCCGATGTGTAGAGAATGAAGAGGGGGTCTTCCGCGTCCATGATTGCCGGTTCGCACTCGCTTTCCGCGGCGGCGCTGGCCTGACTGTAGTCAACATCACGCGCGTCATGCCAGTCGACCTCTGCACCTGTGCGAGCGACAACGATGCAGCTGTGGACATCCGGACAGGCATCCAGTGCCTTGTCGACATTGCGCTTGAGCGCGATATGCTTACCGCCCCGCAAGCCTTCATCGGCCGTGATAACGGCGCTGCAGCTGCAGTCGAGAATGCGATCCTTGAGTGCTTCGGGTGAGAAGCCGCCAAATACCACCGAGTGAATGGCACCGATGCGGGTACAGGCCAGCATGGCGAAAGCGGCTTCTGGAATCATTGGCATATAGATGCACACGCGATCGCCCCGCTTGATTCCGCGGCTTTTCAGCACGTTGGCAAGTCGGCACACGGCCTCCTTGAGTTCGGCGTAGGTGATGATGCGGCTGTCAGCGGGGTCGTCGCCCTCCCAGATGATAGCTGGCTGCTGCGCTTTTTCCGGAAGATGACGGTCGATGCAGTTGTACGAGACGTTCAGTTTCCCGCCCGAAAACCACGTTGCTTCCCCCTGTGAGAAATCATAGCTGACCACGTCACCCCAGGGCTGCTGCCAGTGAAGAAAGCGCGACGCCATCTCGCCCCAGAAGGTAGCCGGATCGTTGATGGATTGCCGGTACATGGCCGCATAGTTATCCGCCGTAATGTGGGCGTCTTTGAACGATTCCGGAACCGGGTGGACGGGAAACTCAGACATGTGCAGATCTCCTGCGGGAACGTGATGCAGCCATGATAGTGCGCCTGAGCGGGAGCGCAAGGATCCCGCGCCCTGTGCTGTGGCGGCCTGCCCGGTGACTGCGGCAGGGCGGCATCAGGGGCTTGCGAGCATGCCCCAGTCGGATGCCGGGTTGAGACTGAGTCGAACGTTGTCGATGAGCCGCGTTCTGCCCAGTCTGGCTGCGGCAAGAATGGCGATTTCCTCGGTGTCTTCGGTAATATTGCGCAGCGTGTTTGCGTCACGGATGGCGAAGTAGTCTGGCGTGAATCCTGCCTGCAAAAGCTTCATGCGCGCATGCGACTCGAGCTGCAGGAAGTTGTCAAAGCCACAGGCTATCGCATCGCGGCAGCTGGCCAGGGTCTCGTGCAGCAGCGGGGCAACGCGTCGCTGTGACGGTGACAGGTAGCTGTTGCGTGAGCTCAGCGCCAGTCCGTCGATATCGCGGACCGTGGGCACGCCGATGACTTCTACGGGCATGCACAGATCGGCTACCATCTTGCGGACAATAGACAGTTGCTGGAAATCCTTCTCGCCGAACAGGGCGATGTCCGGACGCACGATGTTGAAGAGCTTCGCAACAATGGTGGTTACACCATTGAAATGCCCGGGCCGGCTGCTGCCGCAGAGCGTTTCAGAGAGGTCGGGCACTTCTACCTGTGTGTGGCGCTGCAGACCTTCAGGATAGATATCTGTCGTTTCGGGCGTATAAAGCAGGTGTGCGCCCTCGCCGAACAGCTTCTCCTTGTCGGCAGCGAGCGTTCTCGGGTAATTGTCGAGGTCCTCTCCCGCGCCGAACTGCAGCGGATTGACATAGATGCTGACGACAACGATGTCCGCCTTTTCCCGGGCGCGGCGCACAAGCTGGATGTGGCCCTCGTGCAGATTGCCCATGGTTGGGACAAATGCAATTCGCTGCCCTTTGTTGCGGCCCTCTGAAAGTCGCGCCTGCAGCTGACTCTTGTTGCCAGTTGTTCGCATGGTGTAACGACCCCGCTTGCGGTCAGGGAAGGGGCCTGTTGCGACCCCGGTATTGTTTGTTGTCCCCTCAGGGAGAGCCGAGTATGCCGCAAGCCCTGTGTCCGGGCAATACGCACAACGGGTAGACGGGAGCAGTATTTTGTTACCAAAAGAAGCGTAGGGTGGGTAATTTAGTTATAAAAACCGGGTGTTGCCACGCAGACTAAGGACCGCCGCTATTATTCGTAGGTGTGATCACGGGCGGGGAAGGCCCCCGATTTGACCGCCAGAACAAAGGCTTTGAGGGCCCCCTGCACACTATCCTCGTCCTGCATGAAGTTGCGCACGAAGCGCGGCGTGCGCGGTGACAGGCCCAGCAGGTCGTGGAGCACCAGCACCTGTGCATCGGTGCCGGCGCCGGCGCCAATACCGATCACCGGTATGTCGAGCTTGCTGCTGATGTCGGCCGCCAGCGCCGCGGGAATGCATTCGAGCACCAGCAGGCTTGCGCCTGCATCCTGGATTTCAACAGCGTCGGCGAGAATCGATTTGGCTTCCTTGGGGGTGCGACCCTGCACCTTGAAGCCGCCGAACGCGTTGACAGACTGCGGTGTGAGGCCAAGGTGCGCGCACACGGGAATGCCGCGCTCAACGAGCATGCTGATGCTCTCGCTCAGCCAGACGCCGCCCTCCATCTTGACCATCTGTGCCCCTGCCTGCATCAATCGGGTGGCATTGTGCAGTGTCTGTTCCGGCGTGGTGTAGGCCATGAAAGGCATGTCGGCGATCAGCAGCGACTCGGTTTGCGCGCGTGCCACGCAGGCAGTGTGGTAGGCCATGTCGTCGACTGTGACCGGCACCGTGCTGTCGTGACCCTGCAGCACCATGCCAAGGGAGTCGCCGACCAGAATCGTCTCTGCGCCTGCAGCACTGATCAGTGAGGCAAAGGTAGCGTCGTAGGCGGTAACGCAAACAAACTTCTCGGCCTTCGCCTTCATCTGGTTGAGCGTGCTGATCGTGACCCTCGCCATGGCGCTGCCTATCCAAAAAATGTGGGGTTGAAGTAGTGGCGGCCGCTGCGAATATCGAGCAGATAATCCACCAGTTTGCTGTAGTCGCGCTGGCTGTCAGCGAGGTCGATCGCGCTGGCATTGACGATCAGAAGCGGCGCCTTATCGTAGTACAGAAAAAACTGGCTGTACACGTCGTTCAGCCGCTCCAGGTAGCTGTCATCTATGCGCTGCTCATAGGTAATGCCTCGCTGCTCTATACGCTGCAGCAGGATATCCGTGGATGCCTGCAGGTAGATCACCAGATCCGGCACTGGCGCGTCGATAGTGAGCTGCTGATATACCTTTTCGTAGAGTGCGTATTCATCGGCATCCAGGGTGATGCGGGCAAACAGGGGATCTTTCTCGATGAGGAAGTCTGCAACCCGCACCGGCTGAAAAATATCCCGCTGACGCAGGGCGGCGATCTTCTGGGCGCGCTGGAACAGGAAAAACAGCTGCGTTGCGAGTGCCGATTGACGCGGATCGTTGTAGAACTTCTCCAGAAACGGGTTTTCGTCGGCGTCCTCAGACAGCATTTCATAGTTGAACGTCGCCGCCAGTCGGCGCGCCAAGGTTGTTTTTCCGACGCCCATGGCGCCCTCTACGGCAATGTATCCCGGCGGCGTTCTCCCGCGCAGTTCCACGCCAGCTATCCGACTCTGGTTGTCGCTCATTGCTGGGCGCACCCCGGCTCCGGTGCGAGCAGTTGGGTCGGTCCCGCAATCTGCTCCATGGGGCAGTCCGGGCAGGCTGCGAGCGCCTGATCCAGCCGTTTTCCGCCGGGCAGGCTGAAATCCGCACCGGCCAGCTGCAAAAGAGGCACGAGCACAAAGCCCCTGTGTTCGAGACCGGGGTGGGGGACAGTGAGGTGAGTGCTGTCGATGCACTTGTCACCGTACAGGAGCAGGTCAATATCCAGCGTCCGGGGCCCCCAGCGCTGTCCGCGAATGCGTCCGGCGCGGTGCTCCAGCGACTGCAGTTCGCGCAGCAGAGTCTGCGCAGCAAGTGCGGTGTCGAAACGGGCCACTGCATTCAGGTAATCAGGCTGATCCTGCGGTCCCATAGGACGGTTGCGATAGACTGCGGATACTGCGACATTTTTCATTTCGCTATGACGACGCAGCCGCTCTGAGGCCTCCTGAAGCTGCTCCAGGGGCTTGCCGATATTGGCGCCCAGACCGACGAAGCAGCGCAGCATCATCGTCGTGCTGCGCGTTTTTTCCTGCCGCTGCGCCGTCCCTCGGTCGCTTCAGCGTCATCATGCAGCTTCTTAAGGCGAGCATCCATGTCTAGAGTCTGAAACTCTGTCCACCATTGACCGCGATTGTCGCACTCTTCGCCTGCTTCTTCGCGTAGCAGCAGAAAATCGTAGGCGGCGCGGAAGCGCCGGTGTTCTACCAGTTCCGCGGCCTTTTTTCCGCGCGGTCGCTCAAGCCGATCCTGAAATTCCCAGATCTCGCGCATGGGCTGACTGAAGCGCTTGGGGATGGCAACGCGCTGGCAGGCTTCAGCTACAACCTGTTGACCGGCGCTGTGCATTGCCGGCACACGCGGCTCGCCGCGATCGTGGAGCTGCTCGGCGCGCAGTGCTACCACCGGCCACAGTATAGCGGCGAGGATGAACGCGGGCGTCACAGGCTTGTCAGCGCGTATGCGCTTGTCGGTGTTGGCCATTGCGCAGCTCACCAGGGCAGCCGCGCGGGGATCGCGATCCATCAGGTGTGCCGGCTCAGGAAACAGGTGCTGCAGCAGGCGATGCTGTCGCAACAGGTCCAGGGTGGCGGCGGCGTGACCTGCCAGAAACAGCTTGAGAATCTCGTCGAACAACCGGGCAGAGGGTATATCGTTGAGCAATGTGGCGCCCTCCGCAATCGCGGCCTGGGTGTCGTGCTCTATACTGAAGCCCAGTTTTGCGGCGAAGCGCACGACGCGCAGCATGCGCACGGGGTCCTCGCGATAGCGCTGCAGGGGGTTGCCGATGATCCGGACGCGCCTCGCTTCCAGGTCCTGCATGCCCTGAGCGTGATCGTAGACGGCAAAGGTGTCACTGCAGTAGTACAGCGCATTGATTGTCAGGTCGCGGCGAATTGCATCCTCGTCCAGGGTGCCGTAGACATTGTCTCTCAACAGCAGTCCCCGCTTTGACTGTCTGGATTGGTCGGTTGCTGTATCGTTATCGCTGTCGTGGTGACCGCGGAACGTTGTCACCTCAATAATTTCCCGTCCGAAGCGAACATGAACAATGCGGAAGCGTCGGCCGATGATGCGCGAGTTCCGGAACAGGTTATGGACTTCTTCCGGCGTGGCGTCTGTCGCTATGTCAAAGTCCTTGGGATGGCCTCCCAGCAGCAGATCGCGAACAGCGCCGCCAACGAGATAGGCTTCGAAGTTCTGTTTTCGCAATCGCGCCATGACTTTCAGGGCACTACTGCTGATATTGCGGCGGGAAATGCAGTGCTCGGTGCGCGGAATGACCTTCAAGCGGGAGGATCTCGTGGCTATGGGCGTTAAAAAGTTGATGGTATCACAGGGAAGCCCGACTGCCAGTGCGCCGTGTCTATGCAACGGCATTACTGCGTAGACTGCAGTGAATAACAGAACAACGGGGCGTTTGCCCCGTGCAGATCATGATTCCGCTTGTGATTATTCTCGAATCCTGAGGGTGTGCTTATTGTTATTAAGAGGACTTTATTAGAGAAGCGTTATAGAAATGAACGAGGGGAAGAAAACTTCCCCATCCAGGTCCATTGTTGTCATCGTTATTGTTATTGCCGCAATCGTATTTTATTTTTATTGTTGATTACGCTGATATACTCTGCAGTGCTTGTGCCATTATAATAAAAAGCTCGTAAAAACAGATACCTATCGGTTTTTTATCGCTGCTTGAAAGTCTGTGAAAGCAGGTTTTGTTACCTTTATCCACCGCGCTTTGTTACAGCGCAATCAACGAGTAACGCTCAGGATGCCGCTTTCTTTACCCGGCCGGCGGATTTCTTGCGCGGTATATCAAAGCGCTGTCGTCTTTCCCACAGGCACTTCCGGCTGATTCCCAGCTTCTGGGCTAGCTCTGTTTCGCTCATGGAGTCCTGGTGCTCAATAACAAAACGCTGGAAGTAGTCTTCCAGGGACAGGTCTTCTTGCGGATCGCTCGTGATGTTGTGGCTGGCGTGCCGCTTCTTGGCGGCTGCCGGATTGAAGCCTTCTCCGCGGATGCGGTTTATGTTGACCAATTCGAGGTCAATGCCGAGCGCCTCATTATCAATTTCATCCCCATCCGTGAGGATCACGGCGCGCTCGAGCGCGTGCTCCAGTTCGCGCACGTTGCCCGGCCACTGATAGGTGGTTATCGCCTGTATTGCACGTGGAGACAGTGCAATCGGCTTGCGCTTCAGCTTCTCGACCTGCCTCTCGAGCAGGGTTTCGGCCAGGTAGAGAATATCCTTGCCTCGCTCCCGCAGCGGCGGCAGGAACAGCCTCAGGACATTGATACGGTAGTAGAGGTCCTGCCTGAACAATCCCTCGGCCGCGAGTGTATGCAGGTCGCGGTGGGTGGCACAGATCAACCTGACATTGACCTGTCTTGAGTCGACCGCACCGATCCTGCGTATTTCCCCCTCCTGTATGAAGCGTAGCAGCCGTGCCTGCGCTTCCATCGGCAGTTCCCCGATCTCGTCAAGAAACAGGGTGCCGCCGTCTGCGGCCTCGATCAGACCGGTGCGGTTGGTGTTGGCTCCCGTGAAGGCGCCTTTTTCGTAACCGAAAAGCTCTGATTCAATCAGGGTTTCCGGAATTGCCGCGCAATTGACGGAGACCAGCGGTTTATCAGCGCGAGGGCTGAGCCGGTGTATGCTGCGGGCAACAAGTTCCTTGCCGGTACCGGTTTCGCCCAGGACAAGCACCGTTGACTCGGTGGGTGCGAATTTTTCGACGTGCTGCATGAGCGTGCGCATGGTGGAGCAATTGCCCACCAGTTCTGATGTTTCATCCGGCTCACCTGCCGCGGCCCGCTGACCCTGCTCTTTTTGCTGCGGGTGATCGTTGATAATGCGCTTCACGGCGTTCAGCATGTCATTGTGATCGAAGGGCTTGGCAATGTAATCCACAGCGCCCATACGCATGGAGTCAACGGCTGAGCGCAGACTGGCGTAGCTGGTCATGATGAGGACGGGCACTTTTCCACCCTTGCGGATAAGATCGGTTCCCGGAGCGCCGGGAAGACGCAGGTCGCTGATGATCAGGTCGAAGTCAGCGAGGTTGTACGACCCGGCCTCGGCAACCGAGGCAGCCTCTTCAACCTTGTATCCGGAACGCTCTAGCAGTCGTCGCAACGCGCCACGAATAACAGATTCGTCTTCAACTACGAGTATCTGGTGCATATAAATCTGCCCTTACCGCATAGGTAGACAACATAACGCGTACCGGTGGGTTTATCCAGTTGCCGGTTCACCGGGGTGCTCCGGAAGCCATGGCCCGTAACGCTGCTGCCTGTGCATAGCGTGCCGGTTGCAGCCGCAATGTGATGCGGGTTCCGCTGCAGGTGTCGCCGGGGCCCGGGCTTTCCACGCGCAGAGAGCCACCCATATCCTCAATGATGCTGTAGACCAGCGGCAGTCCGAGGCCGGTCCCCTGACCGACGTCCTTGGTGGTGAAGAAAGGCTCCATGATACGCTGCAGCAGGTGCGCCGGTATGCCGTGTCCCTGATCGTCAATGTGGATGACTACGCTATTGTCGCTGCCTTCTGTTTCCGCGCTTATGCTGATCCTTCCATTTGACGGCGACGCATCGCGCGCGTTGCCCAGCAGATTGATAAAGGCCTGCAGCAATCGCTGGTTATCACCCAGAACCAACAGCTCGCGGTCGCAGGTATTGCTGAATATGACAGCGCGGGCATCGCGGTCCAGGGATAACAGGTGAATGGCCTCGTCGACGCAATCCGCCAGGTTGCATGGCTCTGCGCGCATGTCGCCCCGACCCGAGCCGAGATGAGAGAAATTGACCAGGGATTCCACGATCCGCGAGATTCGCTCGGTCTGACGGAGAATATCGTCGGCGGCTTCGCGAATCTCGCCCGGATCCTCGCTGTAGCCGAGGTTCTGTGCGAGGCAGGCTATTCCGGTGATCGGGTTGCCGATTTCGTGGGCAACGCCCGCCGCGAGCCGCCCGATGGAGGCGAGTCGTTCGTTATGCAGCACCTCATCCTGGAGCCGCTGATAATCGGTGATGTCCTCGAGCAGTACGAGCTGATCATCGCTGCCCGCCACTGGCCGGCTGCAGTGGAGGCTGATCCAGCGTGAAGCGCCCTGCTCGCCGGATAATTCGCGCTTGATGATGAAATCCGGCTGTTCGTTGAGCACTGCCGACAGGGCGTCGCACCAGATCGGGGGCAGGGATCGCCAGCGTGAGCCCACGGCCGTGTCGGCACTGATGCCAGTGAGTTCCGCCATGCTGCGATTCCACAGCAGTACCTCGCCATCACCACCGAGTGAGCACAGTCCAACGGGCAGTTCGTCAAGGGTCTGTCGATAGTGCCGCCGCAGGTTGTCCAGGTCTGCCGCCAGCCCGGTAAAGCGACCCTGGGCCTTTTCCAGGCGACGCTCGAGCAGCGTGAAATCCTCTGCCGCTGTATAGCTGCTGGCAAACGGCAAGCAGTTGTCGACTATGTCCAGTGCCACTGCCGGCCCCAGCATGCCCGAGAGATTGGCCTCGATCCGAGCACGCAGATGCCGCAAGGCGTAAGGGCGGGCCTCGCGCGTGTCGAAGCGCAGCTCGTGCAGTGCGCGCTCAACCTCCGCCTGCGCCGTTTTCTCGCCCAGTGCAGGTGCCAGCCGGGCGCTGAACTCACCGGCGCTGTTGATCACCAGGCTGTGGCGATAGGGTCTGATACGGGACTCCATCGAGCAGATTTCAGCGGCGATGACCTCATCGCGGGAGCGCGGCGTCAGCAGGGAAACCGCAATGAAGACGGCGGTGTTTGCGAGCACCGCAACCAGACAGCGCATGGCCCAGGCATTGCCGTCATCCGCAGTCAGTCCGAGGGTGTTGTCGCTCAGCACCGGCAGGGGCAGGGAGACAAACCAGATCGCCAGTCCGGTCGCCAGTCCTGCGAGCAGCCCCGTTCGGTTGGCCCTGGGCCAGTACGGCGTGAAGACCACGGCGGGGAAGAACTGCAGAGTGCCGCTGAAAGCCAGAATGGCCAGCTGCGGCAATGACTGCGCGCCGCTGAGGAGCATGTAGAAGGTATAGCCGCCAAGGATCAGCGCCGTGATGAGCGCTCGCCGCATCCATTTAAGCTGCTTGTAGAGACTCTGCTCGCTGAAGCGGCGAAGCAGCTTGTTGGAGAGCACGAGGTAGTTCAGGCACATGTTGGCGAGTGCCAGGGTGGTGACGATGATCACACCGCTGGCCGCCGACAGTCCGGCGACGAAGGCAAGCCCGCTCGCTGCGGGCGAGTGCAGCGCCAGTCCGAGAGCGATGCCGGCGTATTCGAATGGTGCGCTCTGCCCCGAGGCAACGGCGGCCCAGAGGATCGGCAGGATCGGCAGGGCCAGTAGCAGCAGATACAGTGGCAGTCCCCAGCTGGCGGCGCGCAGGTGTCGGTTGTCGCTGTTTTCGGCAAAGGCCATGTGAAACATGTGAGGCATGCAGACCGCGCCCGCGAAAAAAAGCAGCAGCATGGTGCGCGCGGCGACAGCCGACAGGGACTCGCCGGCGTCCGGCAGCGCCCGGGGCTGTGAGGCGAGCCAGTCCTGAAGCCCCGCCGGGCCACCAAAAACCTGAAATACCACAATGGCAGCGAGCGCCAGCAGCGCGAACAGCTTCACCAGCGACTCGAATGCGATAGCGGCTACCAGGCCCGGATTGTGGTTGGGGTTTGCTGCATTGCGGGTGCCGAAAAGAATCGCGAAAATCGTAATGATCAGGCAGAAAAGAAAAGCCAGTCCTTCGCCGCGGAGTGTGCCGACCATGGTGTCGGCGTTGCTGCCCGAGAGCACCTGTATACTGTCGGCTACGGTGCGGATCTGCAGCGCCAGCAGCGGCAGCAGGGTAAAGCACATCGCCAGAGTTATCGCGGCGCCCACCCAAGGACTGCGAAACCGGAACGTGAGAACATCCGCCAGCGATGCCAGGTGATGAACCCTGCAGAGTCGCAGCAGCGGCCGGAGCAGCAGTACGGCGAGAAGGAACATCAGCGCAATACCCAGGTAGTACAGGAGAAAGTGAAAGCCGTACTCCGCCGCCAGTGCCAGCACACCGTTACTGGCCATGCCGCCAGCGATGACACCGAGGGAAAGCACATAGGTGGCCGGATGACGGATAATTCCCGAGGGAATTGTCCCGCGGTCACCGGCATAACCGACCATGAATAGCACAAAGAGATAGGCGATCGTGGCGAGCAGAATCTGGTCGGGGCTAAAGTTCATCAGTCCCCCGGCGATACTGGTTCCAGAACGCAGCGATCACAACGGCGAACCAGATCAGAAACGGTCGATACCAGTGTTCTGCATCCGCAAAAACCCAGCCCTCCAGCGTCGGGAAGAATACCAGCGCAAGGGCAAACACCAGCAGCAGGGCTCGGTCGATATACATGGGCGTCGAGCTCGCGTTACGAATGCCGGAGTCTACGCAATGGTCTCGGAGGGGTAAAGTCGCGGGCCCTTGAGGCGCGTCCGGAGCACTATCCCACGACAAGACGTGCCATACCGCGGAGCGCTTCTCTGTCCCAGTTTTTAACGGCGTGCCGGAGTAGCTCCTCCGGTGTCTCCGCCCGTGGCAGCCGCTGCCGCAGCAGCGTCAGCAGCTGCTGCAGATTGCCCAGCGGTGTTGCCGGGTCTGCGGCCGGAGCCCGATTCTGCTTGCTCAGCTTGCGCCCCGCTGTATCCGTGATAACCGGGATGTGGCCGTAAACGGGCAGTGGCAGCCCAAGCGCCTGCTGAAGGTAGCGCTGCTGGAACGTGGTTGGCAGCAGGTCTATTCCCCGGATAACGTGGGTGATGCCCTGGTGTGCCTCGTCAATTACAACGGCAAGTTGGTAGGCGTAAAGGCCGTCCTTGCGCCGCACCACAAAATCGCGTGGCGCATCTGCCTGTTGCAGGGATTGTTCGCCCTGTATGAGGTCCGCGAAAAACCTGTCGAACTCCGCCGTGACCCGCACGCGAAGCGCTGTTGGTTCTGCCACGGCGGCCCTGTCGTTGGCGCAGCGCCCGCCGCACGCGCCACCGGGACCGAGCTGTCGGCGAGTGCAGCTGCACCGGAAAAGCCGCCCCTGCGCTTCCAGTGTCGCCAGGGCGCTGTCATAAGCCGCGCTTCGCGTGTGTTGATACAGCACCGGCTCGTCGGGATGCAGTCTGTGAGCTCTCAGGCACTCAACAATGGCGTTTGCCGCACCCGCAGGCTCCCGCGGCGGATCGATGTCCTCTATCCGCAGTAGCCAATGGCCGCCGCTATGGTGGGCATCCAGGTAGCTGGCAAGGGCCGTGAGGAGCGATCCCTGGTGCAGCGGACCGGAAGGGGAGGGGGCGAAGCGCCCCCGGTAAATGTCAGTGTTGTGCGAGGTGGCGGTTGCCATTCACACGCTGCGGCCTCAACCCATTTCCTGGCGCTCTTTGATCTCAGCCAGAGTCTTGCAGTCGATACACAGTGTTGCCGTGGGGCGCGCTTCCAGACGCTTGATACCGATCTCGATGCCGCAGGCATCGCAGAATCCGTAATCATCCTGCTCCAGGCGCTCAATCGTTTGGTCGATCTTCTTGATCAGCTTGCGTTCGCGATCACGGGTGCGCAGTTCGAGACTGAACTCTTCTTCCTGCGTGGCGCGATCGGCTGGATCGGGAAAGTTGGCGGCCTCGTCCTTCATGTGCATGACGGTACGGTCGACCTCCTGCATGAGCTCGGCTTTCCATTTGCGCAGGATGTCCTTGAAATGCGCCAGCTGCGCATCGCTCATGTACTCTTCGCCGCGTTTCGGCTTGTACGGCTCGAAGTTCTTGAAATCCGTGGCTGCGGATGCCTTGTTGGCGCTTGGTTTCTTGCTCGCAGGGGCAGCATTGGCCGCTGCGGGTTTTTTCGTCGCTGTTTTTGCTGGCATGGCGGTTTCCATACAAAACATCTCGGTTTCGTTGGCGGATGCAGGGCCAGAAGCAACCCTGAGGCACCAAGGGCCGGAGAAGCTACCAGATTATTCGACCCCGATCCAGAAAAAATTACGGCATTCGCCGGGCGCCCCGATGAACCGTCATCGCGGCGCTGTGCCGGAGGCTTTGCACGCGGTATTCTGCCGCCTGTTCATTTATGGAGAAGGATTCTGACATGCGGTTCTCCGGTCTTGTCGAGGCACGTCTCCTGCGTCGCTATAAGCGTTTCCTTGCCGACGTCATGCTGCCAGACGGGGAGGTGCTGACGGTTCACTGCCCGAATACGGGCGCAATGACCGGCTGTGTCGAGGAGGGCGCCACGGTGTGGTTGTCGAGCAGCGATTCGGCCAGGCGCAAGTACGCCCACACCTGGGAGGTCGCCACGACGCGCCGCGGCACGGTC
This sequence comes from uncultured Alteromonadaceae bacterium, assembly GCA_964613795.1. Taxonomy (GTDB): domain Bacteria; phylum Pseudomonadota; class Gammaproteobacteria; order Pseudomonadales; family Halieaceae; genus Chromatocurvus. The sequence continues at coordinate 25,465 of CAZTJR010000027.1, forward strand.
TGTGTTCATTCAGCCAGGGCCAATGTCGTGGTGAGGGAGGCGCTGATTGACGGGATGCTGCCAGAGTTTGCGGACTACACACGCTGTCGCAGCGAGGTCATGCTGGCCCCGGGAACACGTGCTGATATGGTGCTGGAGGGGGATGCCGGTCGCGTTATCGTCGAGGTGAAGTCCGTCACGCTTTGCCGGGACGAGGGCTGGGGGGCCTTTCCGGATGCCGTCAGCAGTCGCGGGCGCAAGCATATTCTCGCGCTGCAGGACGCACTGGATCGGCAGACCCGATCGCTGCTGGTGTTCTGCGCCATGCATACCGGTATCCGCCACGTCTGTGTTGCCGGCGATATTGATCCGGCGTATCGCGCTGCGCTGGGAGAGGCGAGGCGGGCTGGCGTGGAGGTTCTCGCGCTGGGGTGTGATGTCTCGCCGACGGCGGTTGCTGTGCGGGAGATGCTGCCTTTCAGTCTGGACCCAGCGGCATGAGGCGCGGGCAGGGAAAAGGGGTGGAGCGCTATGGCGTGTCGGACAGCACCCTGCAGGCGGCGGCAGGCGCTGCCCGCACTATCAGTGATGCGCAGCTAGCGGGCATGGATGACTCTCATGTCGTCCCGGTCGATGCGAGGCAGGCATTGCAGCCCCTGGTTGCGCAGGCGTTTGCTGCACTGCAGGAAGATGCCTATACCGCTGGATTTGATCTTGCGGTCGCCAGCAGCTATCGCTCGTTCGACAGGCAGGCGCTCATCTGGAATGGCAAGCTGCGCGGTGAGCGTCCGGTCCATGATGACGGCGGACAAGTGCTGGACCTGTCGGCGCTGGCCGTCGCAGACAGGATTGCCGCCGTATTGCGCTTCTCTGCGCTGCCCGGCGCCTCCCGGCATCATTGGGGTAGCGATCTCGACGTTTTCGACGCGGCGGCGCTGCCCGCCGGTGCATCCGTTCAGCTGGTCCCCTCAGAGGTGCGCGTCGGGGGGTATTTTCATGCACTGCATTGCTGGCTTGATGAGCGTATGGCCTGTGGCAGGTCGCATGGGTTTTTTCGCCCCTATGGCTATGACCGTGGCGGTGTGGCACCAGAGCGCTGGCATCTCAGTTTTGCGCCATTATCGCGTCACCTGGAGCACAGGCTGACGCCGGGATTACTGCTTCAGGCATGGCGTCATGTAGCGCTTGCCGGGCGCGATGAGGTGGAGCGGGATCTGTCGGGTTTGCTGGCGCGATACGTTGCTGTACCAACTGACTGGGCACAGTGTGAGGCTCGGCGGGCGTGACGGTCTGGCGGGACCTGACCTGGAGATCAGGTCCCGCCGACGTCGTTATGCCTCCTGCTGCAGCAGATGACCGTAGTGATTGTGGTAGTCCTTTTCGGACGCGGCGATGACCTTGAGAGCCTCTTCCCGACCGTAGACGTGATCGACCTTGATGTTGATATTTTTCCCCGGCTGCATCTTGTAGGTTGAAAAATAGTGCTGCAGTCGCTCGACCTTGATTTCTGGCAGATCCGCAATATCGCGCGCGCCGCCCCAGATATTGTCGCCATCGAGAATGGCGATGATCTTGTCGTCCGCCTCGCCGTCATCAATCATCTGAATGCCGCCGACCACCCGCGCGTTCAGCACGATATCGGCGCGGTTGATCAGGCGCTCGGAGTACACGCAGATGTCCAGCGGATCACCATCGGCTTCTTCGGCGTCGGGGCACAGCTTGGCGACTTCCTCGGCGCAGTAGGTGCGTGGAATGAAGCCATAGAGTGCCGGAGGGCTCGAGGTGGTGCGCTGGGGGCGGTCTACCGTGAGGAAACCCGAGCCCTTGTCGAGTTCATACTTGACCACGTCCGTGGGAAGCATTTCGATGTACACCTGAACGATATCTTCCGGCGACCCGTCGGCGCGCGTATGCAGTCCGTGCCAGGGGTGGCGTCGCCAGCGATTGAATTGTTCGTTCCTGTACATGTCCCGACCTCTCTGTTGTGGGTTAAAGGCCGCAGAGTGTAACTCTGGCGGCTTTGAAAATCTTCAGACGACTGCGTGTTGTCCGGCTGTTACCGGCCCCGTCGTTCTGCTCACGACACCTTGAAGCGCTTGCGCAGCTTGCGCGGCACGCTGATGTTTTTCAGGCGCGTATACTGGGGCAGACCGTTGCGGTAGGGGGGGTAAGCTTCACCGACGACCAGCGGTGACAGATACTCGCGCGCCTCAGGCGTGATGCCAAAGCCGTCTCGGGTGATGAAATTCCGCGGCATTTTCTTTTCTCGATTGGCCACTTTCTCCAGCGGCGCTTCGCCCACCGACCATCGGTAGCGCTTGCCGCTGCCGCGAACGATGCAGGGCATGACGGCGTTCTTGCCGGCGAGCGCCATCTCGACCGCAGCCTTGCCGAGGGCGTAGGCCTGATCGACATCGGTCTGAGAGGCAATATGACGCGCAGAGCGCTGCAGATAATCTGCCACCGCCCAGTGATATTTGTAGCCCAGCTCAGTACTTACCATCTCCGCCAGTGCGGGCGCGAGTCCGCCGAGTTGCGCGTGCCCGAAGGCGTCGCGGGTACCGGCCTCGCTGAGAAAGGTGCCGTCGGCGTATTGTGCGCCCTCTGACGCCACGATGACGCAGTAGCCGTGTTTCCTGACCGTGCGCTTCACCCGGGCGATGAACTTGTCGCGAGCAAAACTGATTTCCGGGAACAGAATGATGTGTGGCGCGTCGCCCTCCTGATCCGCGGCGAGGCCGGCTGCCGCGGCAATCCATCCGGCGTGGCGGCCCATGACCTCCAGGATGAATACCTTGGTGGAGGTCTCACACATGGATGCAACATCCATGGCGGCCTCCCGCGTGGAGATGGCGACATACTTGGCCACCGAGCCGAAGCCCGGGCAGTTGTCGGTCTCTGCCAGATCGTTATCGATGGTCTTGGGCACGTGGATGGCCTGGATCGGATAGCCCATGGATTCGCTCAGGCGCGACACCTTCAGGCAGGTATCGGCGGAGTCGCCGCCGCCGTTATAAAAGAAATAACCGATGTTGTGGGCCTGAAAGACCTCGATCAGCCGTTCGTATTCTGCGCGATTGTCTTCGAGTGACTTCAATTTGTGGCGGCAGGATCCGAAAGCGCCTGATGGCGTGGTGAGCAGCCCGCGGATGGCGCCGGGACTCTCCTTGCCGGTGTCGATCAGATCTTCGTGCAGGGCGCCGATAATGCCGTTGCGGCCGGCAAGCACCTTGCCGATCTGGCCGCGATGCTCCCGGGCTGTTTCCAGAACACCGCAGGCCGATGCGTTGATGACGGCGGTGACGCCGCCGGATTGCGCGTAAAAAGCGTTTTTCTTGGCCATGAAGTCCGTTTCCCGCAGGTTGCCGGCAGCATGGGTGTCATCATACGTGATTTGCCCGGTGCAGACACAGGCGACATGGGGCGAACGTTACACTCGTGCTAACATTTCACACTTTTTGGAGACGTTTGTGTCACGCCATATCCACATTCTCGGTATCTGTGGCACGTTCATGGGCGGAATTGCTCTGCTGGCGCAACGGCTCGGCTTTCGCGTGACAGGCTCTGACAGCAACGTCTACCCGCCGATGAGCACGCAGCTTGAGGCGGCGGGAATAGAGCTGCGCACAGGCTACTCAGTTGCGCACCTGCAGCCGGCACCGGATGAGCTTGTGATTGGCAACGCCCTGTCGCGCGGCAACCCCGCGGTGGAATATGCACTCGACCGGAATATTCCTTATATCTCGGGGCCGCAATGGCTGTCCGAAAACATATTGCGCGATAAATGGGTGCTGGCTGTGGCGGGCACCCATGGCAAAACGTCCACCAGCAGCATGCTGGCGTGGATACTGGATTACGCCGGTCTGGCACCGGGGTTCCTGATCGGCGGCGTGCCCGCCAATTTCGGTGTTTCTGCACGCGAGGGCGAGAGCGATTTTTTCGTCGTGGAGGCGGATGAATACGACACTGCGTTTTTCGACAAACGCGCCAAGTTCGTCCACTACCGGCCGCGTACCCTGGCCGTCAACAACCTCGAGTATGATCACGCCGACATATACCCGGATCTCGCGGCCATACAGCGGCAGTTTCATCATCTGCTTCGCTGCGTACCCGGCAATGGCCTGATTGTCAGGGCGCGCGACGGAGACGCGCTGGATGCGGTGTTCGACATGGGCTGCTGGACGCCCGTGGAAACTTTTGCCATCGCCGGGGGCGATGCCGGGTGCGACTGGCAGGCGCGCCTTGTGACACCCGACGGCGCAGAGTTGGCCATCCTGCATGCGGGGGAGGCGGCCGGTCGTCTGACCTGGGGGCAACTGGGCCGCCACAGTGCGGAGAATGCGCTCTCGGCAATCGCCATGGCGCGGCATGTTGGCGTGCCTGCAGCAGTCGCCGTCGAGGCGCTGCAGCAGTTCGGCGGCGTCAAGCGGCGCCTGGAGCTACTGGGCGAGATTGCCGGCGTGCGCGTGTACGATGATTTTGCGCACCATCCCACGGCGATCGCGACGACGCTCCAGGGTCTGCGCGACAACGCGCCGCAGGGTCGCCTGCTGGCACTGATTGAGCCGCGCTCCAACACGATGCGTATGGGCAGACATCGGGCAGAGCTGGCGGCATCCGCGTCCCTCGCCGATCGCGTTTTCTGGTTTCAGCCGCCGGGAATGGAATGGTCTCTCGGTGATGTAGCGAACGATCACGACGGCGCCAGTGTTCACGACAGCGTGGAGCGCCTTGTCGCTGCAGTAGTTGAACAAGTGCGCGCGGGCGACCGTATCGTGATCATGAGCAATGGTGGCTTCGCTGGTATTCACGGCAGGCTCCTGCAACGGCTGCAACAGGGAGTGACTGAATGAGAAACCTCATCATGGCAGGCTATGATGGCGCCGTATTGCGCCGGCCGGTGCTGGTGGTGATGCTGCTGGCCCTCATCACCGGACTTGCGGCCACACAGCTCGGCAAGATACGCCTGGATGCCTCGGCCGATTCACTGCTGCTGCAGGACGATCCGGCGCTCGACTTCTTCCGCGAGGTGGGAAAGCGCTATAGCTCTGAAGAGTTCCTGGTCATCACCTGGCAGCCCGACGCGCCCTTGCTGAGCGATGATTCTCTCAAGCCTCTGGCGCGGATGCGCGACGAACTGCGCGGACTGTCCGGCGTGTCATCGGTAACGACCATTCTCGATGTCCCGCTACTCGAGAGCCCGCCGGTGGGTCTGTCGGACGTCACCTCCGGCGACCCACTCCCGACGCTGGAAAGCGCGGATGTGGATCGCGATCTGGCGTTGGAGGAGTTCACCACCAGTCCGCTCTACGCCGACCTTCTGGTGAGCAGCGATGGTGGCGTTACCGCCGTGCAGATCAATCTGGAGCGTGATGAGCGGTATTTCGAGCTGCTGCAGCGACGCGAGTCACTTCGCGCAAAGCGCGACGAAGACGGTCTGTCTGACGAGGAAGCCCGTGAGCTGGAGCGTGTAGAGCAGGATTTCAAGCAGCGCAGTGCCCTGATGCTTAAACAGCAGGCGCAGCTGGTTGAATCGGTGCGGGATGTGTCTGATCGCTATCGCGAGCATGCGAACCTGTTTGTGGGTGGCGTGCCGATGATCGCCGCTGACATGGTCAGGTTCGTACGCAGTGATCTGGTGTTCTTTGGCAGCGCCATTCTCGGGGTCATGGTCGTGGTGCTCGGGCTTATTTTCCGTCGCGTGCGCTGGGTCGTCATCCCGCTCGCCACCTGCACCGTTACGGTCACGATGATGCTTGGTCTGCTGGCGTTCCTTGACTGGCGCATGACGGTGATCTCCTCCAACTTCGTCGCCGTGCTGCTGATCGTAACCCTGGCACTGTCCATCCACCTGGTGGTGCGCTACCGGGAGCTGCACGCACAGGATCCTGAGGGCGATCTGTATCAGCGGGTGCGCGAGACAACCCGGCTCATGGCGGTCCCCTGCTTCTATACGGCGATCACCACCATGGTCGCATTCGTTTCCCTGATTGTTTCTTCGATACAGCCGGTGATCGACTTCGGCCTGATGATGACCGTGGGCATTTGCACGGGCTTTGTGGTCGCCTTTACGCTGGTGCCTTCGCTGATGCAGCTGTGGCCACAGGGACGCGCGATGCCACCGGTAGAGAGTGGCACGCCGCTGACGGTTCGTCTGGCGGGTGTCGCGGATCGCCACGGCAATGCGGTGCTATTGACCAGTGTCCTGCTGTGCGTACTCGTGGGTGTGGGTGTGTCGCAACTCAAAGTCGAGAACCGCTTTATTGATTACTTCAAGGAAAGCACTGAAATTCACCAGGGCATGAAGCTGCTGGACTCCCGGCTTGGCGGCACTATCCCGCTGGATATCATTATCAAGGCGCCCGACAGGGATGCGCCTCTGCCCGGGCTGGAAAACATGGGCGGGTCGTCTGAGCCGTCGGCGGAACTCGCGCAGGACGATCCCTTTGCGGATGATGTGGACAGCTTCGCTGCGAACGGCGGCGATAAGCAGAGCGACAGTGAGTTTTCCGAGGACGCCGGGTTCGATGACTGGGATGATGGATTCGAGAGTGATTTTGGCGGTGGTGAAACGGAGGGCGACTTTACGCCGAGTTACTGGTTCTCGCTTCAAGGGATGAACACGATTGATGCAGCGCATGCCGAGGTGGATGAGCGCGTCGAGACCGGCAAGGTGCTGTCGCTCTCCACGACGTTCAGCCTCGTCAAGACACTGATCGGTGGTGACATCGGCGGTGTCGAGCTGGCACTCGTACAGCGCAGTTTTCCGCCAGAAACCGCGGCTCTTATGGTAGACCCGTACTTCGACGCCGAGCGCGAGGAGGCGCGAATCACGGTGCGTGTCAAGGAAACCAGCGAAGAGCTGCAGCGCGATGTCTTCCTGCGCCAGCTGCATGAAACCCTCTCAGGCCTCGATGGCCTCAGCGAGGAGCAGGTGCACTTTACCGGTATGCTGGTACTTTATAATAACGTTCTGCAGAGCCTGTTCAAGTCGCAGATCATGACGCTCGGAACGGTGTTCCTGGCCATTATGGCCATGTTCTGGCTGCTGTTCCGATCGCTCTGGCTGGCGCTGCTCGCGCTCGCTCCGACCACGCTGGCTGCGGGGCTTGTGCTCGGCATCATGGGCATTATCGGCATTCCCCTGGACATCATGACCATCACGATCGCTGCGATCGTGGTGGGTATTGGCGTTGATAACTGCATTCACTACGTCTATCGCTTCCGGCGTGAATTCGGCGTTGATCGCGATTATCGCGAGACCATGTACCGCTGCCACGGCAGTATCGGTCGCGCGCTGTACTACACGACAGTGACACTGGTCATCGGCTTTTCCATGCTGACATTCTCCAACTTCAATCCGAGCATGTATTTTGGTCTGTTGACGGTCGTCGCCATGGTAGCCGCCGTGATCGGCGCCCTGCTGCTATTACCGCGCCTGATTATTTTGTTCAAGCCTCTGGGCAAGGAGGCGGTCTGATATGGAATGTCGCGTCGGCTGTGGCGCGTGCTGCGTTGCGCCGCGTATCGTGCAGGCCTTTCATGGCATGCCTTACGGCAAGGCTGCCGGCGAGCGCTGTGTGCATCTCGACGCTGGAAATCGTTGCGCGCTGTTTGGTGCGCCGGAGCGCCCCTTATTCTGCCGGCAGTTTCTCGCCGAGCCGGACGTCTGTGGCGGTTCGCGCGAGGAAGCGCTGGTGCTTTTACAAACCCTGGAACTGGAGAGTGAGCCCGCGTGAGCGATACCCCTGAAGATATACCACTGTTTCCACTGTCGGCCGTGCTGTTCCCCTACGCACGTATGCCGCTGCAGATTTTTGAGCAGCGCTATCTCGACATGATCAAGAGTTGTGCGCGGTCCGGGACGGGGTTTGGCGTGATCTGGACCAGCGGCGGCGAGGTGGCAGGCCGCGGTGAGCCGCAGCTCGGTGAGTACGGCACCTATGCGCGGATCGTAGATTATGATCAGCTGCCGAATGGCCTGCTTGGCGTTACGATAGAGGGGGGTGAGCGCTTTGATCTGCATGGTGCAGAACGCCTCGCCAGTCAGCTTATCATGGGTAGTGTCACCTTCCGGGATGCGCTGTCGCCAACGCCGATGCAGGCGGAGTGGGAGGGCCTTGTGGCGGTGCTGCAGTCGCTGGAAACGCACCCACACGTGGAGCAGCTGCAGCTTCAGATTGACCACGGAAACGCCTGGGCAGTTGCCTGCAATCTGCTGCAGTTGCTGCCAATTGACGAGCGGCTGAAGTACCGTTGGTTAGGTTACGACAGCGTTGAGGATGTCATGTCGGAGCTGGATACGCTGCTCAACGAAATCAGCGGCGAGGACGATACGCCCGAGGCGTAGTGTTCCTGGCTATACCGGCGGTGCATCCAGCCAGCCGCCCATTTCCCGCCAGCGGTTGACGATGTCGCAGAACAGCTCGGCGGTGCGCTCGGCATCGTAGGCAGCTGAATGTGCCTCGGTATTGTCAAACGCAATGCCAGCCTCGGCGCAGGCTTTGGCCAGCACCGTCTGGCCAAAGGCCAGGCCGGCGAGGGTAGCCGTGTCGAAGTGCGAGAAAGGGTGGAAGGGGTTGCGCTTGATCTCGTTTCGCGCCACCGCGGCATTGATGAATCCGGCATCAAAATGCGCGTTGTGCGCGACAATAATGCTGCGGTTGCAGCCCTGGTCGCGAATTTCCTTGCGCACTACCCGGAAGATCTCGGTCAGGGCCTCGGTCTCGTGAATCGCCTCGCGAAACGGGTGATGAGGATCGATACCGGTGAAGTCGAGTGCCGCCTGCTCGAGGTTGGCGCCTTCAAACGGCGCAACGTTGTAGCTATAGGTACGGTGCACGCCAAGCACGCCATCGTCGTCCATGCGCACAATGGTCGCTGCGATTTCGAGAATGGCGTCCGTGATGCAGTTGAAGCCGCCGGTTTCCAGATCGATGATCACCGGCAGGAAGCCGCGGAAACGCTGCCTGATCAGACTATCCTTGCCCGCTTCCGTCACGAGGCCACGACCCGCCAGTGCAGCGATTCCCCGCCGCGCAGCGGAACCAGCGTCTCCTCACCCAGCGCCTTTTCGCCTGGCACCGGCATATCCTCTCGCTCCAGCGTCACGGTGTCGTCATTCGCGGGCAGGCGGTAGAACGCGGGCCCATGGAGTGAGGCGAACAGCTCAAGCGCGGGCAGTGCATTGTGCGCGTCGAAAACCTCGGCATACAGCTCCAGCGATGCATGTGCGCTGTAGACCCCGGCACAGCCACAGCTTGATTCCTTGCTGCCGCGGGTATGCGGTGCAGAGTCAGTACCCAGGAAAAAGCGTGGATTGGCACTGGTGGCTGCCGCGATCAGGGCTGCCTGGTGGCGCTGTCGCTTGAGCACCGGCAGGCAGTAATAGTGTGGCTTCACGCCGCCGACCAGCATATCGTTGCGGTTCAATAACAGGTGATGCGCGGTGATAGTGGCGGCCACACCGGCACGGGCATCGGCAACAAAGTCCACCGCATCGCCGGTGGTGATGTGCTCGAGCACCACGCGCAGAGCGTCGAATCGTGCCACGATGGGCGCCAGGTGGCGTTCGATGAAGATCGCCTCGCGATCAAAGATATCGATATCCGGGTCCGTGACCTCGCCATGCACCAGCAGCGGCAGATCGACCTCCTGCATGACCTCAAGTATGGGATAGAGCGATTCCAGCGAGTTGACGCCGGCGGCAGAGTTGGTTGTCGCGCCAGCGGGGTAGAGCTTCACAGCATGCACACAGTCGCTGTCCGCTGCGCGGCGGATGTCGTCGGCGCTGGTATTGTCGGTGAGGTAGAGTGTCATCAGGGGCTCGAACTGTCGCGGCAGTCCTGCCATCGCGTCAATGATTCGCGCGCGGTAAGCTTCGGCGGCCGCCACCGTTGTCACGGGAGGCGTCAGGTTCGGCATAACAATGGCTCGACCCATGTAGCGCGCCATATCGGCACAGGTGTGGCGAAGCATGTCGCCGTCGCGCAGGTGAACGTGCCAGTCATCGGGGCGGCGGAGGGTGATTGATTCCAAGCGGGTTGGCCTTTTAGTCTACTCTCGGGGAGGGGCGATGCTACCGCAATTGCGGGCTGGCTGAAATGGTCGGGTTCCGGTCGAGCGTGTGGGCGGGACGGCCGGTCGCTGCGGGGGCGGGTTCCGGTCGAGCGTGTGGGCAGGACGGCCGGTCGCTGCGGGGTGAGCGGCAGCGGCCGCTGCGCAACTCGTTCAGCAATCGCTGGGCGATTGCTGAACTCAGACAATGCTCGCGGAAACCCCCGCTGCCGCTCTCCCCGCATAGCGCGACCTGATTGGCCGCCCTGCCCACACCCTCGACCGGAGCCCTCTGCCGGTGGTTCCTGCACTCAAATCTCGTAGCAATGGGTGAGGGGTGGTGCAGCCCGAATCTTGCGCGGGGTAAGGACCTTTCACGGTGCTATCCGGTGGCGGACCGTCTGCGGCCAGGACGGCCGCAGCTGAGCCCCCATGGATGGGATCTCGGCGTGTCCGGCAACCGTGCCAACGGCGCAGGTCCCGGGATCGAAGCGTCTCGAGGGTACGATTGCCGAAGAGGCAGCCCTGTGATTTCCCCACCACCCCCGGTAAACTCGACCCTCTTTAGCGGCAAGTCTCTGGAGCACGCATGTCCGACATCAACAAAGTGGTTCTGGCCTACTCAGGCGGTCTCGATACCTCGGTGATCGTGCGCTGGCTGCAGGATACCTACCGGTGCGAGGTTGTCACGTTCACGGCGGATATCGGGCAGGGCGAAGAAGTCGAGCCGGCGAGGGCCAAGGCGGAGGCCCTGGGGGTGAAGGAAATCTATATTGATGATCTGCGCGAGGAGTTCGTGCGCGATTTCGTGTTCCCGATGTTCCGCGCCAACACGCTGTATGAAGGCGAATACCGACTGGGTACGTCGATTGCCCGGCCGTTGATTGCCAAGCGTCTGATCGAGATTGCCAATGAGACGGGCGCCGACGCCATTTCCCACGGCGCCACAGGCAAGGGAAATGACCAGGTGCGCTTCGAGCTGGGTGCCTATGCGTTGAAACCTGGTATCCGCGTCATCGCGCCCTGGCGCGAATGGGATCTGACCTCCCGTGAAACGCTGATGGAGTACTGTCAGCAGCGCAACATTCCGGTAGATTTTGCCAGTCAGAAAACCAGGTCTCCCTATTCCATGGATGCCAACCTGCTGCACATTTCCTATGAGGGCGGTGTGCTAGAGGATCCCTGGCAGGAGGCAGAGGAACCCATGTGGCGCTGGAGCGTCAGTCCGGAGGCTGCGCCGGATACGCCCACTTATGTAGAGCTGGAGTACCGGCGGGGCGACATCGTGGCGATCGACGGTGAGTCCATGTCGCCGGCGACAGTGCTCGAACACCTGAACAGGGTGGGCGGTGCGAACGGTATTGGCCGCGACGACATCGTCGAGAACCGCTATGTTGGCATGAAGTCCCGCGGCGCCTACGAGACCCCGGGGGGCACAATCATGCTGCGCGCGCACCGCGCTATGGAGTCGCTGACCCTGGATCGCGAGGTTGCGCACCTGAAGGACGAGCTGATGCCGCGCTACGCGCAGATCATCTACAATGGGTATTGGTGGTCGCCGGAGCGCAGGATGCTGCAGGCCGCGATTGATCAGTCGCAGGAGTACGTGAACGGTACGGTGCGGCTGAAGCTTTACAAGGGCAATGTCATCGTCTGTGGCAGGCAGTCTCCCGACAGCCTCTTTGATGATCGCATTGCCACCTTTGAGGATGACGCCGGGGCCTATGACCAGAAAGACGCCGAAGGCTTTATCAAACTGAACGCGCTGCGCCTGCGCATCGCCGCCAATCGCGGCCGGGGTATGTTGTAGCGGCGAGCGCTGAATACAGGAGTGCCACCATGACTGCTGTGGATGCCGATGTCATCATTGTCGGGGCCGGCCTCTCCGGGGTCGGTTCGGCCTGCCATTTGAAAGAGCACTGCCCGGATCGCAGTGTACTGATTCTGGAAGGTCGCGAGGCCATGGGAGGCACCTGGGATCTGTTTCGTTATCCGGGCATCCGCTCCGACAGCGACATGCATACGCTGGGCTACAACTTCAGACCCTGGCGGGAGGCCAAGGCCATTGCCGATGGCCCCTCCATTCTCAATTATATTCGCCGCACAGCGCAGGACCACGGCATTGACTCGCTGATCCGCTACAGCCACTGGCTTAAGTCTGCCAACTGGTGCAGTGAGACAGCCCGCTGGACGCTTACCGTGCATGATGCGGCGAATGATGTTACGACTACGCTGCGTTCCCGCTTCCTGCTCATGTGCGCCGGTTATTACAGCTATCGCCAGGGCCACCAGCCGGCGTTTCCGGGTCGCGAGGCCTTCCGCGGCAATTTCATCCATCCGCAATTCTGGCCCGAAGCCTTTGACGCCCGCGGCAAGCGTATTGTGGTGATCGGTTCCGGTGCCACGGCAATGACGCTGGTGCCGGAGCTGGCGAAAACCGCTGCGGAAGTGACCATGTTGCAGCGCTCGCCGACTTATGTGATCACGAGACCAGCGCGGGACCGGTTGGCTAATCTGCTGCGCCGCGTGCTGCCGGAAAGCTGGGCCTATGCGGTTACTCGGTGGAAAAACACCACCATGCAGCAGTGGCTGTATCGACGTTCCCGCAGGTCCCCCGAGCAGCTGAAGAACTACCTCATAGGTGAGGTGCGCAAGAAGGTGGGTGACACGGTGGATGTGGATCGCCACTTCACGCCACGCTACAACCCCTGGGATCAGCGTCTGTGCCTTGTGCCGGACGATGATCTGTTTGAGGCCTTGCGGGGTGGCCGCGCCCGCGTGGTCACCGACCATATTTCCCGCCTCACCGAATCCGGCATTGAACTGGCCTCTGGAGAAACGCTGGAGGCGGATACGATTGTATCGGCGACCGGCCTGGAGCTGGTTATCATGGGCGATGCCGCGTTCAGCGTGGACGGCAAGGCAGTGGATTTCGCCAGCACCTGGACCTACAAAGGCATCATGTGCAGTGACCTGCCTAACCTGATATCGGTGTTCGGCTATATCAACGCATCATGGACACTGCGTGCAGACCTGACGGCGGAGTGGTTCTGTCGTCTGTTGAATCATATGCGTGATCGCGGCGTTGATGTGGCGGTGCCGCGGGTGCCCGAGGCACTGCAGTCAATGCCGGACCGCGACTGGATCGATGATTTTTCTGCCGGCTACATGCGTCGCGTCATGCACCGTTTTCCGCGACAGGGGGACCGGGCGCCCTGGGTCAACCCGCAGGATTACCGGCGCGACCGCGAGTTGTTTCTGAAATCACCCATTGATGACGGGGCTCTTCATTTCGCCGCCGCGCCGAGCTCCTTGCCGGAAAAGCCACGCGGCGGCAGCCGTGTGCGCAGCATGCAGGATGTTGCCTGACGCGGTTGCATACAGGCAGTAAACAGCGTTTTCGATGATCGGACAGGGCACTGGGCACTTAGTCCCTGGTGTCAGCGTGTAGTTGCCGGCAGTTTCATTATCCTCGGGTCACTCGTCGTCATCGTCATCGTCATCGTCATCGTCATCGTCATCGTCATCGTC
>CAZTJR010000027.1:39130-40548 GCA_964613795.1 uncultured Alteromonadaceae bacterium
TCGTCATCGTCATCGTCATCGTCATCGTCATCGTCATCGTCATCGTCGGGCGCCTCGGCGTCATCATCGTCAGCCAGGTCGGCATCGTCATCCGCCTCCGCTGAATCGGTGTCATTTGTCTCTTCGCCGGGATCATCGTCGACGTCCTGAGAGTCCTCGTCAGAATCATCCTCCGGAAACTCGATATCGCCGTCGAGATTGAGTGCGGATTCGAACGTCACCTCATCAGCGATGCCGTTGGCAGGTTCCTCATCCTCCACGCGAACGAGATCCCCGACCGTGATGCTGGCGTAGAAAATGTCAGAGGCGACCTCTTCGTCGTCAACGGTCTCAAAGTCAGCACCGGCGGTGTCGAAGGTCACGCCCAGGATGGTGACGCTGACGCCGCTGACGAACCGCTCTGTCGGCCCCTGCAGAACCTGGTCATCGTCGTCATCCTCGCGCCGCACGCGGGTGGCCAGCAGGGTATTGCCATTCAATACGGCCTCTGCCGAGACGAAGGCGCCGGTACGAAGGGCATCGAAGGACAGGAAATCCTCATCGTCATCCGTGAACAGGGTGCGGTCATCGGATGTCAGTGTGATGCTACCGGTCGCGAATTGCAGCGTGAGGGTGCGTGCTTCTGCATCAATACCGCTGAGACGCGCCTCGGCCCGAATGCGTCCGCGACGTGTCTTGACTGATGTGGCGTCCAGCAAAGAGCCGTTCCAGGGCCCCTCGATCTCAACAATAAGCCCCTTGCGGAGACTGTCGCCAGACAGCTGCAGATCGGCACCATCGGCGCTGACAGGAATATCGCGGACACGGAAGTTGCTGCGGCTCACGAAGTCGGTGATGGCACCCTGCACGCGCAACTGATCGCCGCTTTGCAGGTTGTCGGTGAGGCTCCCGACCCGTGTTATCTGGCTGGCGGTGATGATATTGCCTTGGAGCGTTCCGGTAACCTCCACCTGCTGCCCGTTCGCCAGTGAGCCCCCCGGCAGGTTCACCAGTGTCGCGTTGCCGGCCTGCACGATGCGATCGCCGGCGCGAAACTCGGTGCCTGCGAGCTGGGATACCGTGCCCTGCAGCTTTATTTCACTCTGGCCGGCCACGAAATCAGGGTCCAGCGCGATGCGCGTGGCGCGGATACGGTTCTGCGCATCGACGAACCCCGAGATGGCAACAGCCTGACCAAGGGTGATTGTGCTGAATTGAAGGCCGCTGAACACCGTGTTCACGCGCTCGGCGATGACGCTGCGATTGAGAATGCGCAGGCGCATGCTGTTGCCATCGCCGCTGAGTTCAATGCTGTCGATCGGGCCGACCAGCTCACTATTGTAGTCCACCTGTTCGGCGATACCTCTGCCCGGATCATCGTCATCGAGTGAACCGCGAACGGTGACTACCATACCGGGCGCCAGGTCATCCTCGCTGGC
>CAZTJR010000027.1:40648-47521 GCA_964613795.1 uncultured Alteromonadaceae bacterium
ACGGGACAGATTCATGTTGGGGTATCCTTGTTCAAGGTGTCGTCAACGTAGTAAATGCCGACGGCGACATAGTGCGGCTTACCGGCGTCCGGATCATCGGCATCTACCTCGTGCGCCGATAGCCAGCGATGGTATTCCTCAAGCAGTTCCTGCGATTTGCGATTGGCCATATGGCGAAAGGCTTCCAGGGCGTCTTCGCGAACGGCGGGGTTTGATACCTTGCGCTGGAAAACGCGGGCTGGCTTTTCAGCCGTGAGGTTGTGCGAAATGGTGCTGATCAGTTCGCCCGTGTCACGTCCGAGGATGTGAATGCGTTCCACCGGCGTGTGAGAAGGCATATATGCCCGTTCCAGGAGACGGACATTGTCGGCAGTTCGACTTACGGTGTGACTGGCTTCAAGCACGCCGAGCATTGCTGCAGGCGGAATATCCCCACTGTAGTCCTTGGTCAGGGTGGTGAAGCTGTTTTCGCCCTCCATCGGCAGCGGCCTTGGCTCGCCGCTGGCGTCATGAAAGCGCGGGTCAGCCAGCCAGCCACTGACAACGCGGATTGCGCGGTTGTAGCGTTGGTCGCTATCATGTCCTTCGTGGATATCGAGTTCGAGGAGGCGCTTGGTTTCCTTGCGCGTCAGGCCAGTGAGCGCCGAGACACTGGAAATGCTCGCACGGCGGCCGCTCCTGCCGATGTGGGCGAACCCCTCCTCGACATAGGCTTTGCGAGCGAGCTCCGCAAATGTGCCATAGGCCATGCCGTGGTGCATCAGAACGCGGACCAGGGGCTGCAAAAGGCGCAGTATGGCCGAGCGCAAGGCTGTCTGGATAGTCTCTGGCATCATGGGAAAATAATCCCATTTGTTTCCGCAGTCAATAATAGTTCAGTGTGAGACATTGAGCTGTGAAGTGAGTCGCAGTCGGAGAGGTCAGTTGTGGAAGTGATGGAGCAGGTGATCAGTTGTCCGTACTGCGGCGAATCGCAGTCCACACTTGTGGACCCTGAAAATATTGGCGTGAGTTATGTGGAAGATTGCCAGGTCTGTTGTCAGCCCATGGTCGTGTTACCGCAGGATGCGGGTGAGGGCATGGTTGATCTCATGGTGATGCGCGAGGACGAGTAAGGCCTCAGCCCGCCAGCAGTCCCGCGCGGGGCGTTATAGGCAGCGGAACGTAATAGGTCCTTTCGATCGATTTTATAAATCAGCACCATCTATAAAAAAAGTTTTATCGATTGCGGGCGATCGCGTAACATCCTCAAAGGTTTTATCGAATGTCTGGATGTGGCGCTTGAGCCAGAGCGCGCAAACCTGAGCTGTTTCCCATGCCACAAGCAAGGAGGTTTTTATGAGCACAGCAGCAACCCGAGTCCCCGACGTTGTTTTCAAGACCCGCGTTCGGGACGAGTCTATTGGCGGCGACAATCCTTATGACTGGAAGGA
This sequence comes from uncultured Alteromonadaceae bacterium, assembly GCA_964613795.1. Lineage (GTDB taxonomy): Bacteria > Pseudomonadota > Gammaproteobacteria > Pseudomonadales > Halieaceae > Chromatocurvus. Next base: position 42,082 of record CAZTJR010000027.1, read on the forward strand.
TCAGACCACGGCGGATATCTTCGGTGGCAAGAAAGTCGTTGTTTTTTCCTTGCCGGGCGCCTTTACGCCTACCTGTTCGTCGAATCACCTGCCTCGCTATGACGAGCTGTATGAGGAGTTCAAGGCACAGGGTGTCGATGAAATTGTCTGTGTGTCGGTAAACGATGCGTTTGTCATGTTCAAGTGGGGCAAGGAGCAGGGCAACAAGAACATCTTTCTGCTGCCTGACGGCAACGGCGAGTTCACCCGCAAGATGGGTATGCTGGTCGACAAATCCAATCTGGGCTTTGGCATGCGTTCATGGCGTTACAGCATGCTGGTCAACGATGGTGTGATCGAGAAGATGTTTGTCGAGCCGGACTTCGGTGACAACTGCCCGACAGATCCCTTCGAAGTGTCTGATGCGGACACCATGCTGGCTTATCTCAGAGGTCAGGAGCCCGCCGGCGTGTCCGAGCCGCGCAAATCCTTCGTTGGCTGAGGATTGCCTCTTTCCCGGAAAAAGGCGAGCCAGGTGGCTCGCCTTTTTTTTGCCTGTCGAGGGCAGGTCCGGGTGCCTTCCGCGCGCAGGCATGCGCTGTCTGGGTATTGATCCCTCTGTTGGCCGCTTGTGCTGGATACGCTGGAGCCGTACGCAGCGAGCTGACGGCATTGGCAGCCGATATTTTCGGGCCCGTCAGTGGAAATTCCGCGATTTCACGCCCAGCCCTGCCAGTTCTGCCGTGTAGTCATACACTGCTCCGGCGATTACATGGGTAACGTTGTCCCGGGTTTCCAGTGTGCCCTTTATGAGCAATAACCTCCCCGTCATCAGAGCCTGGCGAAAGTTTTCCTGAACCCGCGGCCACACCACGATGTTGCTGTTACCTGTCTCGTCTTCCAGTGTCAGAAACAGCACGCCCGAGGCGGTTCCCGGTCGCTGGCGGCAGGTCACCAGGCCGGCGATACGCACAAAGCCCCGATGGGGCACGCCGACGAGATCAGACTGCCGCTTGCAGCGATCGAAGGGCGGACGATCACGCAGCAGCAGCATGGGATGGCTACGCAGAGTCAGTCCGATGGCGCTATAGTCGGCGAGCACGTCCTCCGCGACACTTGGGGCCTCAAGGATGACGCCGTCATCTAGCGCGCGCACCGGTTCGCTGCTCTCGTACCGCAGCAGTGGCTTGTGTGACTCCATGGCCAGCACCTGCCACTGAGACTGGTGCCGATGGCCGCTGATACTGGCCAGCGCATCTGCCGCCGCCAGCGCCTGCATGTCGTCCCGGTGCAGGCCGGCGCGTTCGCGCAGGTCCCTGACCTGTGTGAACGCCTGCTGTCGACGTGCCTGGAGGAGGCGACGGGCGCCGTCGCGAGACAGGCCGCTGACCAGCCGCAGGCCCAGGCGGATCGGCCCCTGTGCTGGATGCAGGTTGTGTTCATCCTGCGGCAGCGTGTGGTCCCAGTCACTGGCGTTGATATCGATGGGTAAGGTGCAAACGCCGTGTCGAGCCGCGTCCTGCAGCAACTGCGAGGGTGAATAGAAGCCCATCGGCTGGCTGTTCAGCAGCCCGGTGTAGAACGCCGCCGGGTGGTGGCACTTGAGCCAGGCTGAAACATAGGCAAGCAGGGCGAAGCTGGCGGAGTGCGACTCGGGAAAGCCATAGCCGCCAAAGCCCTTGATCTGCTCGAACAGGCGGTGCGCGAAGTCTTTGTCGTAGCCACGCGCGATCATTCCCTCGGTGAGCTTTTTCTCGAAGGTGAGCAGCTTGCTGTCGCGGCCCCAGTTGGTGATGGCCCGGCGCAGGGAATCGGCCTCACCGCCGGTAAAGCCCGCCGCTACCATCGCCAGACGGATGACCTGCTCCTGGAAGATGGGCACGCCAAGAGTGCGCTCGAGCACGGCGCGGATTTTATCGTCGGGGTAGGTGATCTGCTCCAGTCCCTGTTTGCGCCGCAGGTAGGGATGCACCATGTCGCCCTGTATGGGTCCTGGCCGCACGATGGCGATCTCGATCACCAGGTCATAGAAACAGTGCGGCTTCAGCCGCGGCAGCATGGTCATCTGCGCACGCGACTCGATCTGGAATACACCCATGGAGTCCGCCTGCTGCAGCATGCGGTAGGTGGCGGCGTCCTCCTTCGGTACATCGCCGATAGCGCGCAGGTTTGGCTGGTAGCGGTGTACCAGCTGCAGCGTCTTGCGAATGGCCGAGAGCATGCCCAGGGCGAGCACATCCACCTTGAGCAGTCCGAGCGCCTCGATGTCGGTCTTGTCCCACTGGATGACCGTACGCTCTGGCATACTGGCGTTCTCCACCGGCACCATGGCCGACAGTGGTCCGCGGGAGATCACAAAGCCGCCCACGTGCTGTGACAGGTGGCGGGGGAAACCGAGCAGCGCCTGCACCAGGGCGTAGAACAGTTCCGCCATCTGGCTGTGGGAGGCGACGCCCTGCTCCGCAAAGCGTTTCTCCAGGTCGCGTGTCTTGTCCCACCAGGCCATGGACTTGGCCAGGTCCTCGACGAAGATCGGATCCAGCCCCAGGGCCTTGCCGACATCGCGCACCGCGCTGCGGGCGCGGTAGGTGATGACCGTGGCGGCCAGTGCGGCACGCCGGCGACCGTACTTCTCATAAATATACTGAATGACCTCTTCGCGGCGCTCGTGCTCGAAGTCGACGTCGATATCCGGCGGCTCGTCCCGCTCCCGGGAAATGAAGCGCTCGAACAGCAGCGACACCTGCTCGGGCGAGACCTCCGTAATGAACAGGCAGTAGCACACCACCGAGTTGGCCGCCGAGCCCCGGCCCTGACAGAGGATGTCCCGCTCCCGGGCGAAGCGGACGATGTCATACACCGTGAGAAAGTAGTATTCATAGTTGAGCTCGTGGATCAGGGACAGCTCGGTTTCGATGCGCTCGCTGATCGCGTCGGGCACGCCCTGTGGCCAGCGTCGCTGCATGCCTGCTCTTACTTGCTCGCGAAGGTAGCTGGCGGCGGTGTGGCCCTGTGGCACCACTTCCTCCGGGTATTCATAGCGCAGCTCGTCCAGGCTGAAATCGCAACGCGCTGCAATGTTCGCCGTCTCCTGCATCAGTTCCGCTGGATACAGACGCTGCAGGTGTGCCAGCGTGCGCAGGTGCTGCTGGGCATTGGGCAGGCGTCGCATGCCGAGCTGGTCCACCGAGGTGTTGTAGCGCAGCGCAGTCATGACATCGTGCAGTGCCTTCCGCGATGCGCGGTGCATCTGTACATCGCCACAGGCCACCAGCGGCACTTGCAGTTCCTGTCCCAGTCGCTGCAGGGCCAGGTAGCGCTCCATCTCGCCATTGCCCAGCAGGTAGTGCACTCCCAGCCACACGCGACCTTTGCACAGGCGACGCAGCTGCAGGCCATAGGCGCGGGTCTCGTCGCTGCTGTCCTCCGGCAGCCAGATCAGCAGGCAGCGCTTGAGATGAAAGATGACATCGCGCAGGGTCACCCGGTAGCTGCCCTTGGGGCTGCGCCGCCGTGCCATGCTGATCAGTCCGGAAAGCTCCCCATAGGCGGCCCGCGACGGTACCAGCGCCACCAGCCTGAGGCCCTCCACCAGGTTCAGTTCGCTGCCGATGATGAGCTTGAGGTCTGCCTCCTTTGCGGCGACATGCGCCTTCACGACTCCGGCCAGTGAGCATTCGTCGGTAATGGCCAGGCCTGCGTAACCGAGGCGCGCGGCGCGTTCGACCAGCTCGTGCGGGTGGGAAGCGCCGCGCAGGAAGCTGTAGCAGGTAAGGCAGTGGAGCTCGGTGTAGGGCATGGGTCAGGGGATGTCGAGCGGGCTGCGGACGCCCATGGCGCCGCGCCCGAGCACATGGGTGTATATCTCAGTGGTTCTTACGTCGCTGTGCCCAAGCAGCTTCTGAATGGTTCGCAGATCGTATCCCTGCTGCAGAAGCCGCGTCGCAAAGCTGTGGCGGAACGTGTGGCGCTTGACCGGCTTGCAGATACCAGACGCCCTGCGTGCGTTGGTCAGGGCTTTCCGCAGAGATGACTCGTGCAGATGGTGACGGCGCAATACACCCGTTCGCGGGTCCGGCCCTATGGATGAAGAAGGAAAGAGGAATTGCCAGGCTGTTTCCTTTGCAGCATTGGGGTATTTTCTTGCGAGTGCGTAGGGAAGGTAGACCTCGCCAAGCCCATCTTCCAGATCGCGTCTATGCTGTTTTTCTGCTTTTCTGATCTGTTCCTGCAGGTAGGGCTTGAGCTTTTCAGGTAACAGCGTGACGCGATCCTTGTCGCCTTTACCAGAACGCACGGTGATGGTTGACAGCTCGAAGTCCAGGTCCTTGATGCGCAGGCTCAGCATTTCGTTCTGGCGTAAGCCAGTGCCGTACAGTAACTCGAGCATGAGCCGATGATTGGCCGCGGTGTGCTCAAGAATATGCATCACCTCAGCATGTGTGAGTACGGTGGGCAGGTGACGCTTCGGCGATGCTCTGTTGAAATACAACTGGTCAAGATTGGCGCCCAGGAATTTTGTGAACAAATAGATCAGTGAATTCAGCGCAACCCGCTGCGTGGCTGGAGAGCAGTTGTGTTCATTCGCCAGGCTGCTCAGAAAGCCGTTGATATGCTCTGACGACATGCGAGATTGGTGCTGCTTTCCGTGGAACAGAATGAAGCGCCGCACCCGGTGGATGTAGGTCTTTTCCGTTTTCCAGGCGTAGCCTGCATCACGCATATGCCGGCGCACCTGATCCAGAAGGCGTACCGGTTCCCGGGGTATGCTTGGCCGAATGTCGTCCATGGCAGAGTACCACTTATACTGTACGTATATACAGTACAATATGTTCCCGGATTTTCAAGCCGGTTTTCAGCGGGAGGGTGTGAGATTTATTGAGGTAGGTTCAGTAATAGATTGATATTTCATTGGAATCGGAAAACCGTGATGGTTTCATATGATGAAACGGTTCAACGGGACTGTTCCGGTTATCTTGTGAAATTAATATCAGCTATGTGTAGGACGTTGATTTCATGTTTGATTGCCGACTGAAAATAGAGATGACGATGGTGTTAATCGGAAGCGTGTTATACGGTTGGGTTCGCATACTTAGCTGTTAAGCTTCATTGTTGCGTGATGCGCAACATGCTAGTATTCCTTCATGATTAAATCATTCCGTCACAAAGGACTGAAGCGATTTTACTCGACCGGCCATACGTCTGGCATACAACCCGACCATGCCAAGAAGCTGCGTATGCAGCTGGCTGCTCTGGATACGGCGACTTCAGTGGAAGACATGGATATCCCTGGTTTTCGGCTTCATCCATTGAAGGGCAAAGACAAAGGCCGGTGGTCGATTAGGGTTAACGGAAATTGGCGCATGACGTTCGAATTCCAGGACGGCAACGCCTACATTCTTGATTATGAGGATTATCACTAATGACTATGCATAATCCGCCGCATCCTGGTGAATTCATT
>CAZTJR010000028.1:0-5594 GCA_964613795.1 uncultured Alteromonadaceae bacterium
GGCTTGGCGGTGCTGCCGATAAGGCCCGCCACTTCGCTGCGCACGTAGGTGTCAAGGCTCTGGCCATCCCCCTGGCGCTTGTCGAAGTAATCGACAGTCAGGCGGCCGATGTCGATGTGCGCCGGACCGAGGTCGAGGCCGGCGAGGATAGTGAGTACGCGATGGGTCTCGAACTCCGAGAGTTCATTGCCCTCGACCTGCCGCACATAGCGGTGAGCCTTCATGATTTCCAGCACAGACCGATTGACCAGTGCTCGCCCGTAGACATAGCACTTGACGTTTTTTTCCCGTGCCAGGGAGCCCACCATCGGGATCATGCTCTCGGCGAGGGCTTCACGCTCTTTCCAGTCGCGGAAATAGTCGTCTGGACGGGATCTCTTGCGATCGTTCACAGCGGTATCCTCACTTAGCAACATAAAATGGCGCGCATTATCCTCGCACTGGCCGCCGGCCGCAATACAGCAACAGCAGGTCTGTGCACGCTCTCACAGAGCCATGATTGGAGCCTGCCCGAGGTTCCGCTTACAATGTCGCGCCCTACCACCGCACCGCAGTCAATTGTCCATGTTCAAGCAACTGATCGAATCGACCCCCTGGCCTGAGACACCCGCCACGAGAACCTCTTCCGGCCCCTTCCCCGGCAGCGCAAGCAGCGCCTGTATTGCGGAGCTGGCCGATGGTGACAGACTGCTGGTGGTGATCACGCAGGACATGCAGACCGCGCTTGAAATCGAACGTGAACTGCCCTTTTACGCCGGCAGAGACACAGAGATTCTGGCGTTGCCGGACTGGGAGACCCTGCCCTACGATAATTTTTCACCGCATCAGGATATTGTGTCGGAACGCCTGCATACCCTGTTCCGACTGCCGACCATTCGCCGTGGCGTGCTGATCGTTCCCATGTCGACTCTGATGCACCGCCTGCCGCCCCGGGACTACGTGGTCGGCTCCAGCCTGGTTCTCGAAAGCGGTGACCCGTTCAACATGACCACGTTCCGACGCTCCCTGGAACAGGGTGGCTATCGCAGTGTCGATACAGTCTACGAACACGGCGAATTTGCCGTTCGCGGCGCAGTGATGGACGTTTTTCCCATGGGCAGCGAGTTGCCCTATCGCATCGATCTGCTTGATGACGACATCGACACACTGCGCACCTTCGATCCGGAGACCCAGCTCACCGTTGACCGGACGGACGCCATCAGACTGCTGCCTGCCCGGGAATTTCCGCTGAATGCTGGAGCTATACGCAAATTCCAGCAGAACTGGTTCCGGGTTTTTGACGCCGATCCCGACAAAAGCCCCATCTTCAGCGAAGTCAGTGCCGGACGCGCGCCGGGTGGCTGCGAGTACTACCTGCCGCTGTTCTTCGATGCCTGTGCCACGCTGTTCGAATATCTGCCCGACAACGCCGCCATGATCACTGTCGGCGATCATCACCGCGCCGCGACACACTTCTGGGACGAAGTCACCACGCGCTACGAGGAATACAGCATCGACCCCCGGCGCCCGCTTCTGCCACCGGCACATGGGTTCGTCCCCGTAGAAGAGCTCTACGCGGCCCTGAAAACCCGATCCGTGCTCGAGATGAGACTGCACAGCGATGCGCCGGTGCACGTGGAGGTAGATGCCCTCTCACCGCCGGAGCTGGCTGCTGATATTGGCAGCGCCGATCTTGCAACGCGATTGCGGTCATTGCTCGACGGTCACCGCGGTCCCGTGCTTCTGTGCGCGGAAACGGCCGGGCGGCGTGAGGTCCTGCTTGAATCGTTGTCCGCCGCGAAGCAGACGCCGGAATCCGTCGTGGACTGGACAGCCTTCATAACCGGCGATATGGACTTCGCCATTGCCGTGGCGCCCCTTGACCGTGGGTTTTACTGCGGTCCTGACGCCCCCACGCTGGTCTGCGAGTCGCAGCTGTTCGGCTCACGGATCGCCCAGCGGCGCCGGCGAAGACGTGCAGAGCAGACTGATCCCGAGGCAGTGTTCCGTGATCTGACGGAGCTGCGCGAGGGCACGCCTGTGGTTCATCTGGAACATGGCGTTGGCCGCTATATCGGCCTGCAGCACCTGCAGACCGGCGATGAGGCCGGTGAATTCCTGACCCTGGAATATGCGGAGGGCTCACGCCTGTATGTGCCAGTCGCGTCGCTGCACCTGATCAGCCGATATGCCGGTAGCGATCCTGACCTTGCACCACTGCATCGCCTGGGCTCGGAGCAGTGGACGAAGGCGCGCCGCAAGGCCACTGAAAAAGCGTCCGATGTCGCTGCACAGCTGCTGGAGGTCTATGCGCGACGGGAGTCGCGGCCCGGCTTCACGTTCGAGGTTCCGGAAACGGACTACGAGCGCTTTGCAGCTGCCTTCCCATTTGAAGAAACGCCGGATCAGGAAGCCGCTATTGAGGCGGTGCAGCGGGACATGACCAGCGCCGGCGTGATGGACCGGCTGGTCTGTGGTGATGTGGGCTTTGGTAAAACAGAAGTTGCCATGCGCGCTGCGTTCATCGCTGCATGCAACCAGAAACAGGTGGCAATTCTGGTCCCCACGACCCTGCTGGCTCAGCAACACTACAGTTCGTTTGCGGATCGATTTGCCGACTGGCCCGTACGGGTCGAGGTCATTTCGCGGTTTCGCAGCAATGCGGATCTCCGCCAGATCGGTGACCGCGTGGCGCGAGGTGAGGTGGACATTCTGGTTGGAACCCACAAGCTGCTGCAGAGCGATTTCCGCTTCCGCGATCTCGGCCTGCTTATCATTGATGAAGAGCACCGGTTTGGCGTTAAACAGAAGGAGGCCATCAAAGCACTGCGTGCGGAGGTCGACATCCTGACGCTTACCGCCACCCCCATCCCCAGGACGCTGAACATGGCGATCGGCGGTATGCGCGACCTGTCCATCATCGCCACGCCGCCCGCGCGCCGCCTGTCTATCAAGACCTTTGTGCGGGAGCACAGCATTGCGCTGGTAAAAGAGGCTGTGTTGCGGGAAACGCTGCGCGGCGGCCAGGTGTTCTATCTACACAACGAAGTCAAGACAATCGAGGAAAGTGCGCGCAAGCTGGGGCAGTTACTGCCGGAACTGTCCATTGCCGTGGCGCACGGTCAGATGCGGGAGGTAGAACTTGAACGGGTCATGGCGGACTTCTACCACAAGCGGCATCATGTCCTGTTATGCACCACAATTATCGAGACCGGCATTGATATTCCCAACGCCAATACCATTATTATCGAGCGCGCGGACCGCTTTGGTCTTGCGCAGCTGCATCAGCTGCGCGGCCGCGTGGGGCGATCTCACCACCAGGCCTATGCTTACCTGCTGAGCCCGCCGCGCTCAGCCATCACCGCGGATGCGGCAAAGCGGCTGGAGGCCATTGAGGCAGCGGGTGATCTTGGAGCCGGCTATCAGCTGGCGACACATGACCTTGAAATCCGTGGCGCCGGCGAGCTGCTCGGAGACGATCAGAGCGGGCAGATACAGAGCGTCGGCTTCAGCATGTATATGGAAATGCTGCAGCGTGCCGTCGCGTCTCTTCGGCGCGGCGAGATCCCCGACCTCGATGCGCCACTGGAGACGCGCGCCGACGTCAACCTGCATGTGCCGGCACTGATCCCCGAGAGCTACCTGCCCGACACCAATACGCGGCTTATCCTTTACAAGCGGATAGCCGCCGCGCAGGACGACGCGGGGCTGCGCAAACTGCAGGTCGAGATGATCGACCGTTTTGGCCTGCTCCCGGAGCCGGTGGGCAACCTGTTTGCCATTGCTCGCCTTCGCAACCGGGCGCAGCACCTGGGCATCGCCGGCATTGAGCTCGGCACCGAGGGTGGTACCATCGATTTCCGGGATTCGACAACCATCAACCCCATGGCGCTGGTAACGCTTGTGCAATCCGACCCTGCCACTTACCAGCTGGCGGGGGCTACGCGGCTTCGCTGTCGCACGCATCTGGCAGAAGGTAAAGAGCGCATGGAGTTTTCGCACGAGCTGCTCGACAAGCTGACCGAGGGCAGCGCTGAAAATGCCGCCTGACCGCTCGACACGGACTGCCCTCGCTGCGGCCAGCCTGACGCTGGTCCTGCTGGCGGCGTCTTCTGTATGCGCTGTCAGTCCGGTGTCAGCGCAACCCGACCAGCCCGATCCCTGGTATCGCATCGAGATCCTGGTGTTCCAGCAGCCGGGCAGGTCGGGATTTGCCGCCGAGGCGTGGGCGCCGGAACCGAGCCTCGACTACCCGTCAAAACACCGGTACCTGGTGGACCGCGACCTGGCGGATGCCCGGCAGCAGCGCTTCGCGGGAAGCCACAGCGAGGTTGATGCACTGGGTATACAGCATTTGCTGCTCGTGGAACCCCGCCAGCGATCGGTTCCGGCGCTGGAACCACTTGCCGATGCACTACCCGACGGTGACGACACAGCCATCGCAGAACTCGGGACTGCTGATGCAGACTCGCCGGAGGTCGACAGGCCAGACGCCGTCACCCCGGCTATCGATACCGCCGCGGCAGATGCGCCACTCGCGCTGGACGCACCGGCGCTACTGCCGGACAGCCCGCTACCTATTGATCCAGCACGCGCAGACGCACGGCTGGATCTCGATGATCCCGAGCTGCCGCTACCGCCACCCCCCGCGTTCACCCTTCTCCCCAACGGTCTGCAAGAGCTGAATCGGGATGCGGCGCGGATGCGCTCCGCGGGCTACGACGTGCTCTTGCACGCTGCATGGGTGCAGCCTGTCACCGCCGAGAGCGAATCCCGGGCAATCATTCTCGACCGCTCCGGCGACCCTGATACCGAAGCCTGGCCCGCACTTCAGGGCAGCGTGGACATCTATCTGTCGCGCTATCTCCACCTCAAGACCCGATTGTGGCTGAATACAGCGGGCGATTACCTGCACCCGGATTGGCGTATGCCGCAGCCGCCGCGTGCGCCGGCCTCTGTGCAGCTCACATTGCCAGGCCTCGATAACTGGTATGCAGGTCAGGTCGATCATGCCGACGGCCTGGACGTGGCGCGGCCGGACGGCCGGGTCCTGGCCACCGGGTTAGCGGACGAGCAGGACGATATCGCCAGGGCTTACCCGTGGCGGCATGCCATACTGCTTGAGCAGAGTCGCCGCATGCGCGGCGGCGAACTTCACTACATCGACCATCCGGTGCTGGGGGTACTGGTAAAAATGACGCAGCTGGAGGGAGCGGACTGGTTGAAAACCTACCGGGAAACCCGCGACTGGCAATGGGACGACCGCCACAATGTGGTTCTTACCGGCCAGGAAGGCGTCACTGCTCCGCGAGAAAGCCGCCGCTGACCAGGGCGCCGATAACGCGGGCGGATGCCGCTGATGAAACCTGCAGATGCTGGCGGATACTATCGAGGGTGATCGGTGCATTGCCCAGTCCGGCAGCGGTGTTCACCACCATGCAAAGCGATGCGTAGGCAAGACCCGCCTCGCGGGCCAGCGCCGCCTCGGGCATACCGGTCATGCCGACCACATCGCATCCATCACGCCTCAGTCGACGCACTTCCGCGGCAGTTTCCAGCCGCGGACCCTGAGTGACCGCCATGACGGCACCGTCGACAACACCCTCGCCTGCCGA
>CAZTJR010000028.1:5694-7438 GCA_964613795.1 uncultured Alteromonadaceae bacterium
CTCTCCTGCAACGCTAGCACTGGGTTTATCTTATAACCCCAGACGATTGATTTTCGGAATATTTATTTTCCTCGATTTGCGCGCCAGCTTCATCTGCCCTCCCGCCGTGGACAGCGGCGATGGCTGGACACGGGGAATTGAGATGCTAGTGTTTAAAGACATACCGCACAGAGGAGAGCCCGTCATGGCAATGGAACGGCCGCTCATTGGCCGCTGGTACAAAGAACTGGAAAGCGGCGCGCTTTTTGAGGTGGTCGCCTGGGACCATCGCGCCCGGACAGCCGAAGTGCAGTACTTTGATGGCGAGATCGCCGAATACGACAGGGAAAGCTGGGCAGCACTCGCCCTGGCGCCCGCTGCTGAACCGGAAGACTGGCGAAGCCCGTTTGAGCTGAGCGATGAAGACGGTATTGATCCCGATCTGCCCTTCAATCCGCAGGATTGGAATAATCCGGTGAACAGCATAGAACCTGACACTATGTGGGGTGTAGAGGATTTCTGACGCAGGCCTGCAGAGAGTCCTCCGGCCCTTGCGCGCGCACCGCGACTGTATATAATTACAGGTACTGTACAGATAGACAGGCCTGCTAAATGATCAAGCTCACTCCGCGCCAGGAACAGGTTCTGGCAATCGTCAGGCAGCACATCGAAGACACCGGGTACCCGCCCACACGGGCCGATATTGCCGGGCAGCTGGGTTTCAAGTCGGCCAATGCAGCGGAAGAACATCTGAAGGCTCTGGCGCGCAAGGGTGCTATCGAGATGATTCCGGGCGCTTCCCGGGGCATTCGACTGCCCGAGAGTCGCGGACTGCCGGTGATCGGTCGCGTGGCGGCAGGGGCCCCGGTGCTCGCCGAGGCCCATATCGAGGACTATTGCGAACTGGCGGCCAGTTTCTTTCGGCCGGCGGCAGACTATTTCCTGCGTGTTACCGGCGACAGTATGATCAATGCAGGGATTCACGATGGTGATCTGCTGGCTGTGCACAGTACGCCGGAAGTCAGAAACGGTGCCATTGTGGTCGCTCGCATCGAAAACGAGGTTACCGTGAAACGGCTGCAGAGAGGCAGAGCGAGATATCAGGTGCGACTGGAAGCGGAAAATCCGGATTACGACCCTATCCACGTCGACCTGAGAGATACCGCTTTTGCGATTGAGGGTCTCAGTGTTGGAGTCATACGCCAGAGCATGGCGTAGCGTAGCTCGCGCGCCTAGTGCAGAATCCGAGGTGAGGCGGCCGCCTGCCCTGCCTCCTCTTCAATTTCAATCTCGCCCTGGTCATTCAGCTCCGCCGTTGCCTCAATGCCCGCCTGAATCATGGCCTTTGCCACTTCCAGGCAGTTGTCGAGAACATAGAGTCGGGATTCGTCGGAAAACTGTATGCGCAATAGTGGCGATGACGCATCGTCGGCTCTTTGCAGAACCACCTCGCCATTACCGAGATCAACAATTTCCAGCAAAGATGTAGTCACTCCAACTCCCCAGGGTTCGCATCCACTACGATGGTAACAGCGTGGAGCCGCAGGCGACAACCAGACCTCAGCACTCGTCAAGACTGTCGTTCATGCGCTCGAAAATGGACGCAAGTCGCCGGCTCCAGCCCTCGGCCTGCTCCGGTCCGGGCCAATCAGCCCCACCCGAGGAAGCCACCAGCATACCCGGGGTTCTGGCGCCTCGAGATCCGGCAGCGCCGATGTCAGGCAGCGGCGCCAGCAAGGGCGCGAGCCAGCCCTCCTGCTCGAGC
>CAZTJR010000028.1:7538-17067 GCA_964613795.1 uncultured Alteromonadaceae bacterium
TCACGGTTGCGCGGGAACTGGCTTGCTGCCAGAAACAGACCCGCCGCGCCATCACGCAGTACATAGGTGTCATCCACTTTTTCGCAGGTCAGTTCCGGCATGGGCACGGGGTCCATTTTCGGCGGTGCCGGCTCACCGCTGCGCAGAAGCTTGCGTGTATTCTTGCAGTCCTCTGATGTACAGCCGAAATATTTGCCGAAGCGCCCCGTCTTCAGCTGCATGGAGGCGCCACACTTGTCACAGTCAATGACCGGCCCCTCGTAACCCTTGATTTTGAACTTGCCGTGCTCGACCTCAAAGCCCTCGCAATCAGGGTTATTGCCACAAACGTGCAGTTTTCGCTTTTCGTCAATCAGGTAACTGTCCATCGCGGCGTTGCACAGCGGACAGCGATGCTTACTGCGCAACAGCCGCGACTCTGCCTCGTCGTCGGCGTCCTCGCGGATCGCCTCGTCTCCGGATACCAGGTTGATCGTGTTCTTGCAGCGCTCTTTCGGCGGCAGCGCATAACCGGAGCAGCCAAGAAACACGCCGGTACTGGCGGTGCGGATCTGCATGGGCCGACCACACTTGCTGCAGGGGATATCCGTCATCGTGGGTTCGTTGGGCTGCATGCCGTCTGGCTCTGGCTGCTCTGCCTTCTCGAGGAGCCCGCTGAATTCCGCATAGAAGCTGTCGAGGAGATCACGCCAGGCCAGCTTCCCGGTGGCGACATCGTCGAGATTCTCTTCCATGCTGGCCGTGAACCCGTAATCGAGCAGCTCGCTGAAGCTGCCCTGCAACCGCTCAGTAACAATGTCGCCCATTTTTTCAGCGTAGAAACGCTTGTTCTCAAGACGGACGTAGCCGCGGTCCTGGATGGTGGAGATAATCGATGCGTAAGTAGAAGGCCGTCCGATGCCGCGCTTTTCCAGCTCACGCACCAGGCTGGCCTCGGCGTAGCGCGGCGTTGGCTTTGTGAAGTGCTGGGTGGGTTCCAGCTTGACCAGCTCCAGAACATCGCCCTCGGCGACATCGGGTAGCACTGTGTCCTCGCCTTTGCGCCCCGTGGGTGGCAGAACCCGGGTATAGCCGTCAAACCGGATAATTCGGCCACGTGCGGCCAGCTCAAAGTTCTCAGCCGCCACGGTAATGGTGGTGGAGGTATATTCGGCAGACGGCATCTGGCTGGCCACAAACTGCCGCCAGATCAGCTCATACAGGCGCTCTGCATCGCGCTCCATGCCCGAGAGACCGGCCTGCAGCGTGTTGACGTCCGATGGGCGAATGGCCTCGTGGGCCTCCTGGGCGCCGTCCTTGGAAGCGTACACTTTCGGTGCCTCGGGCAGATAACGGGCACCGAAGTTATTGTCGATATACTCGCGGCAACTTGCCACCGCATCCTTGCTCAGGTTGGTCGAATCCGTACGCATGTAGGTAATGTAGCCAGCTTCATACAGACGCTGCGCCAGCGTCATGGTCTTTTTGACGCTAAAGCCGAGGCGGGTGCTGGCGGACTGCTGCAGGGTCGAGGTGATAAAAGGTGCAGGTGGATTCGAGCGCGTGGGCTTGTCCTCGCGACCGGCTACCCGGTAATCGGCATCCGCCAGCCTGGCATGCGCTGCCATCGCAGATTTCTCGTCGCCGGGACGGAACTTCTCCCCGCTGTGCTTGCGGACTTCAAAGCGCGCCGGTTCCAGACCCTTTGCCTTAAGGTCTGCGTGCAGCTCCCAGAATTCCTCAGGCACGAACGCGCGAATCTCGCGTTCACGCTCGACGATAAGCTTCACCGCAACAGACTGTACCCGTCCCGCCGACAGGCCGCGCGCGACCTTTGCCCACAGCAAAGGCGAGACCATGTAGCCGACCACCCGATCAAGAAACCGGCGCGCCTGCTGCGCATTGACGCGATTGATGTCGAGCTCCGATGGCCGCGAGAACGCCTCCTTGATGGCGTTGCGGGTAATCTCGTTAAACACCACGCGCTGGTAGCGTGAATCGTCACCGCCAATGGCCTCGCGCAGATGCCAGGCAATTGCCTCTCCTTCGCGGTCGAGGTCAGTGGCGAGGTAGACCGCATCGGCCTTGGCGGCGAGCTGCTTCAGTTCACTGACGACTTTTTCCTTGCCGGGCAGAATCTCGTAATGGGCTTCCCATTTGTGCTCCGGGTCGATACCCATTCGACGCACCAGCTGCTGCCGCGCCTTCTGCTTGCGGTGCTCGGCCTTTTTTTCCGGCGACATCTTGCGGGTGCGCGCCGCCTGGGCCGCTCGCTCCTTCGGATCCGGCGTGCGGGACCCTCCGCCAGAGGTGGGTAGATCGCGAATATGGCCGACGCTGGACTTCACGATAAAGTCCGGCCCCAGATACTTGTTGATCGTTTTCGCCTTGGCAGGCGACTCGACAATGACTAGTGATTTACCCATACAGGCTTAAGTATTACCTCAGAAATGACAGCGAATGTGAAATTCGGCACTAAAAAAACGATGGGCATATATAAAGGGACGTTCCACGCGGGTCAAGGGAAAACCCTATCAGCCCTTCGCCAGATCCGACCGCCAGACCGTAACACAGCGAATGATCCGTCCAACATCGCTGTTCGCCCCGGTCTCCCGCCAGTAAACGCCGCAGCTATTATTATCCACGCTCGCCGCCAGCACCGACGACGGCAGATCCTCCAGGGCCGATGGGATTGGCAACAGGCGCTGGGGGCCGCCACGCCAGGTATCATCCACGCGCCACCAGCTCTGTCGTCGACGGCCCTGACCCGCTGCAGCGCCCAGACGTGCGCCGTAATACACGACCTGACGTTCGCTGCGACTCATGCGCTCAAGCCGCGGTCCATAGCCCGGCAGATCGCGAAATTCGACGAACAGGCCCGCACGCGCTGCCTCCTCGCGCAGCGCGGCCTGACGCCGCTGGGTGCGGGTCGGCAAAAAATGTAGAAGGGGCGCAACTGCTAGCGCAACAACCACAGCGATAAAGACATACGTCCACATAGGCGATGACCCAGGTCAAGTGTTGATTGAAAAAAGCTGCATCGGCCTTGCGACGGCCATTGCTTGTGATATACAACACATTAAAGCCACTCAGATAGCGGAGCATTCATGGCCAACTATACAAAAATCCTGATGGCGGTTGATCTGACCGACGATTCGGCTGAAGTCGCGCAGCGCGCGCAGGCAATTGCCACCAACAACAGTGCAGAATTGCACATCACCCACGTGATCGAACCGCTGAACTTCGCCTATGGCGGCGACATCCCGATGGACTTCTCCGGTATTCAGGACGAAATCCATGAGCAGGCGTCGCAACAGCTGGATAAATTTGCGACCGAACAGGGCATTGATGCAGACAAGCGGCATGTAGTCCTGGGTCGACCCGAAGTTGAAATCCACGCCCTGGCCGAGGAAATCGACGCCGATCTCATTGTCGTGGGTAGCCACGGACGCTACGGCCTGGCGCTCCTGATGGGCTCCACCGCCAATGGCGTGCTGCACGGAGCGACCTGCGACGTGCTGGCGGTTCGCGTTGGCGTGTCCAGCTAATCACTCCGGATGAGGCTCCGGCGGTACCTGTAGAGCTCGCAGGCGCTGCCGCAGTGCCGTTTCATCAAAAGGCCAGTTGAGCTCGGAACCGTCGGCAAAGCGGACTACAGGTATCAACCAACCATAACGATCAAACAGCGTATCGCTGTCACTGATATCAACGGTAGAATAGTGTGCCCCGGGGATGTCCAGCAAAACCCTGTCGAGTAAGGCAGACGCCTGCTCACACAGGTGACAGGCCCCCGTACTGTAAAGCAGCATGTGCCCCTTGTTACCAAGCTCCATGACGGATGTTCCCCATTGCAATGACCCCGGCTCCCCAAAACAGTAAAGATTACGCCCAGCGCCGTGAGCAGTTTCGCCGCATGCTCACGGTATACGGTCGAAAACCCGCGCTGGAAGCCATGCGCGACCCCGATCTCGACTGCCGCATACTGCACCTGGCCAACAGTAACCGGCAGGACGGCCTCATCAGGGAGCTGCGCACGCTGGCCTCGCAGCGCGGCATGGACGTGCGCGAGCATGACCGCGCCACGCTGTCGCGAATATCCCGGAACGGCAAACAGGACCAGGGCGTGGCGCTGGATGTGCTATGCCCGGGTTTTCAATCCCTGGAGGCGTTTGTGGGCGAGATGAAGCCCCATGGCCGCGCTCACCTGCTGGCGTTTGATGGCGTCACTAATCCACAGAATATGGGCATGTCGCTGCGCTCTGCGCGGGGTGCAGGAATGGATGGCATTCTCTATGCCGACCATGGCAATCCGGCGCTCGGCCCGCTCGTCATCAAGGCCAGTGCTGGCACGGTATATTCCGCCCCCCTCCTCCGCTGTACACGCATCGCGAGCGCCGCCCGTGATTGCCTTGACGCCGGCTTTACTCTGTATACCCTGGAAGCAAACGCAGCACGATCGCTGTTCACCACCGATTTTGCCGACCGCTCCCTGTTCATTCTCGGCGGCGAAACCGATGGCGTGTCCGCGGACACCCGATTACTGGACCATACGGCCCTGTCGATCCCCATGGCCGACGGTGTGGAGTCGCTGAATGTTGCGGTAAGTGCCGCGTTGGTAAGCTATGCTGGCCTGCTGCGCCAGTCACCGTGACAGAAACCCCATCGCATCCTCAAGCCCTTTCAGCGTCAGGGGGTACATGTGGCCCTCCATTAACTGGTGCGTCATGCTGACTGACTGGGTGAACTCCCATTCCTCTTTCGGTACCGGGTTGATCCAGACAGTCTTTTCATAGGTCCTGCGCAGTCGACGCAGCCAGACTTCCCCTGCCTCGTCGTTCCAGTGCTCCACGGAACCACCGGGCTGCACAATTTCATAGGGTGACATGGCGGCGTCGCCAACGATGATAACCTTATAGTCGTGTCCGTATTTGTGAAGAATGTCCATCACTGGTGTGCGCTCGTTATGGCGCCGCACGTTGTTCCGCCACACACTCTCATAGAGAAAATTGTGGAAATAAAAATTTTCCATGTGCTTGAACTCGGTGCGAGCCGCCGAGAACAGTTCTTCGCAGACGCGGACATGGGGATCCATAGAGCCCCCCACATCGAAAAACAGCAACACCTTGACCGCGTTATGGCGCTCCGGGACCATTTTAATGTCGAGCAGGCCGGCATTGCGCGCCGTCGAGTGAATGGTGTCATCAAGATCCAGCTCATCCGCGGACCCGGTGCGGGCGAACTTACGCAGACGCCGCAGCGCCATCTTGACGTTGCGCGTGCCGAGTTCAACCGAATCATCAAGATTGCGGAAATCCCGACGATCCCAGACTTTGACGGCACGGCGATTGCCGCCATTGGGGCCAACGCGAATACCTTCCGGATGATACCCTTGCTGTCCGAAAGGTGACGTGCCGCCGGTGCCGATCCACTTATTGCCACCTTCGTGACGCTTTTCCTGTTCTTCAAGCCGTTTTCTGAACTCCTCGATCAGCTTTTCCAGGCCACCAAGGGACTCGATTTTCGCCTTCTCTTCCTCAGACAGATTCTTCAGGAACTCTGAACGAAGCCAGTCGTCTGGAATGAGCGCCTCAATCACGTCATCCAGCGCCTCCAGGTCCCTGAAATGCGCGCCGAAGGCCTTATCGAATCGATCGTAGTACTTCTCGTCCTTGACCAGGCAGGTGCGACTGAAGAGATAAAAGTCCTCCACGCTGCCGAGCACGATATGCCGCTTGAGACCCTCAAGCAGATCGAGCAATTCGCGGGTGGTCACCGGGATGCCGGCGTCGCGCAGACCGTGGAAGAAATTAACCAGCATGACGCTTAGCGCGACTCCCTGCGATGCATGAACGCGAGTCGCTCGAGCAGATGCACGTCCTGCTCATTCTTGAGCAGTGCGCCGTACAGTGGCGGTATCGCCTTGCTCTGATCGCGTTCGCGCAGGATCTCATCGGGAATATCGTCAGCCATCAGCAGCTTCAGCCAGTCAATCAGCTCCGAGGTCGAGGGCTTCTTTTTCAGCCCCGGCACCGAGCGCAGATCGAAGAAAATCTCCATGGCCTCCTGCACCAGGGACTGCGCAATGCCGGGGTAATGCACGTCGATGATCTGACGCATGGTGTCGCGGTCGGGGAAGTTGATGAAATGAAAGAAGCAGCGACGAAGAAACGCATCGGGCAGCTCTTTTTCGTTATTGCTGGTGATGATAATGATGGGCCGGTGTGCAGCGCGTACGGTTTCCCCTGTCTCGTAAACGAAGAACTCCATCCTGTCCAGCTCGACAAGCAGGTCATTTGGGAACTCGATATCGGCCTTGTCGATCTCGTCGATAAGAAGCACCACCTGCTCTTCCGCAGCAAACGCGTCCCACAGCTTACCGCGCTTGATGTAGTTACCGATGTCATACACTTTCTCATCGCCGAGCTGTGAATCGCGCAGGCGGGAGACTGCGTCATATTCGTACAGGCCCTGCTGCGCCTTGGTGGTCGACTTGATATGCCACTGTATGAGCGGCTTGCCGAGACCCTCAGCCACCTCTTCCGCCAGCATGGTCTTGCCCGTGCCGGGCTCCCCCTTGATGAGGAGGGGTCGCTGCAGATTGACAGCGGCATCGACGGCCATTCGCAGGTCGTCGGTGGCAACATAGTTCCTGGTTCCGGTGAATTTCATGATACGTGTAGGCCCGAGACAAAAAGAAGACGAAAGGGTACCGATTGCGAGGGTGCCTGCGCAAGCTGCATGGACTGACCGCCCCCTAGCGCCTGCGGCGCTGCCAGAGCACCACGAGCGCCAACAGCGTCAGCAGCCAGGCAGTTGCCAGGGTCACGGCGAGGGGGCGAAGTGCGTGCATCGCCGGCTCAATGCCGGCCGTAGCCAGTTGAAATCCGGCAACGATGCTCGCCGGTGCCATGGTATCCATACCCGGCGATGGAAATGCTGGCGTCAACAGCAGAGCCGCGCCCGTGAGAAACCATCCGAGCCGCCAGCCCGGGCGTTTCGACAGCCAGCGTGCCCCGGCCAGGCAGATGAAGAGCCCTGCCATCAGGTACACCGTCATCGCGACCAGGTATCCACTTTCTGTCAGCATGCTTCAGTCTCCCTGCTCAACCCAGTGCATCACGTAATCTTGCATATGCTCGTCAGGGACGAACTCCTCACTGATAATGCGTCCGCGCACGGAAATACCGGCGCGGTGAACGCTATCCGGATCACCTGTCTCCAACGGGTGCCAATCCTGCAGCGGCAGGCCCGCCGCTCGCAGGCGGTAGGCACAAGTCGGCGGAAGCCAGTCATACTGCGCTGCCCTCGTGGGCGTCAGCGCGACGCAGGCGGGCACATTTTGCTGCCGATTAGCATAGTCTGTGCAGCGACATGCCGTTGCATCCAGGTAGCGACAGTGCACAGTCGTCCGGGCAAAGTCTCCCGTCTCTTCGTCTTCTAGAACATGCAGGCAGCACTGCCCGCAGCCGTCACAGAGTCGCTCCCACTGCTCGACCGACAGCTCGCTGAGCGCCAATCTGTTCCACCAGCTAGCAGTCATCGCGTTGTCGCACCAGCGCATCGGTATAAGCAGGTGGCATCTGCAGAAAGAACCCCTTCTCGCCGATCGCCGCGATCACCTCTGCAGCCTCGGCACGCGCCAGCCGTCGCTCGGGCGTCAGCGCCAGCGTCATAATCGGCCGGGGCGGGCCAAATGCCGCACGAAGTGATTCCGGGAGCTCTTCCCAGGCCGTGCCACGCGGCGCGTAGAGATACATGCCCTCGCGACGTGAGCTGGCAAATATCTCGACGATGCAACTCATGCGCGCCGCTCCGCAAGGAACCTGCGCAGCGGATCGATCACCAGTGACTTACGCCAACCGTGCCATTGAGCAGGCACAGCCACCGGGTCGCCAAGGGACTCGCGCAATAGCTTTTCATAATCTTTTGACGGCAAAAGCGATTCCGGTGCGGCGCCGAGCCTTGTTGCGACCGTCTTGCCGTATTGCTTCAGATCCTTCAATAGCCGCCGCTCATCTGCGCTCAGCGGCCCGGGAAGAAGACGTGGCAGTTCACTCTCCGGCATTGCGCGCGCCGCAGTCACACAGGCGACCAGATCGTCGCTGTAGCGGCGCAGGACACCGGGAGACAGATCCGGCACCTGAGCCAGGCTGTGGGCGCTGGCTTCGCCATAGCGAGCAATATCGAAGCAGGCGGCATCTGAAATGATCCAGCTGCGGGGCTTATCCCGGGCCATGGCCTGCGCTTCCCGCCAGTTACACACCGCACGCAATACAGCGAGTTGGCGACGATTGAGCTTCCAGGCCGACTTGATGCGCAGATAATAGGCCTGCGCAACGCTGCCGGCGCTGTCGATAGCGGTCCGCCCGTCTTCAAATACCCAGTCAAGTTTGCCTTCCGCCTCTATCGCAGCCCGCATGTCGCGATAGATCGGCAGCAGAAAAGCGACGTCCAGTGCAGCATAATCGCACTGGGAGGAGCTCAGAGGCCGCTGTAACCAGTCAGACCGGGTTTCACCCTTGTCGAGCTGCACGCCGCAATAGGCCTCTACCATTGCGCGATAGCCGAGGCCGAAGCCGCGGTCGAGAAATCCGGCTGCACGCTGTGTGTCGAACAGCGGCTGTGGTGCGAGCGCCAGCCAGCGATCAAACACCTCGAGGTCCTCACTCGCCGAATGCAGCACCTTGACAACTCGCTCATCGGAGAACAGGTCACGGATGGGCGAGATATCCTCTATCCCAAGAGGATCTATCAACAGTGCGTGTTCACCGGCACTCAATTGAAGCAGCGCAATCTGCGGAAAAAAAGTGTCGCGACGCATGAATTCCGTATCGACCGCCAGCACCGCTGACGCCTGCAGCGCTGGCAGTGCGCGCTCCAGCTCTTGCTGCGTTTCCACCAGCGTCCACTTCAAGAGCGCACCACTGGTGTTCGCCCGGTAAAGGCATGCATGAGGGTCGAGCCGTCCACATACTCAAGCTCACCACCCAAGGGGACGCCATGCGCAATGCGCGACATCCGTATCCCGCGTGAACCGAGCATCTCGGTCAGGTAGTAGGCGGTCGCCTCGCCCTCGGCAGTGGGATTGGTTGCTAAAATCACTTCGACGATGCCCTGCGTCTCCACCTGCTCCTGCAGCCGGTCGAGACCGATATCCTCAGGGCCAACGCCATCAATCGGTGACAGGTGCCCCATTAGCACAAAATAGCAACCCCGGTAGCCTCCTGCCTGCTCCACCGCAAGCACGTCTCCCGGCGTTTCTACCACGCACAGCGTCGTCTGATCACGGCGGGGGTCGCTACAGATCTCGCACAACGCCAGCTCTGTGAGATTTCTGCAGCGCTGACAGTGACCGATGCGATCAACCGCGTCGCGCAGCGCATTCGCCAGTAGCGAGGCACCGCTGCGGTTGCGCTCAAGCAGGTGCAGCGCCATACGCTGCGCCGATTTCGGACCGACACCGGGCAGGCAGCGCAACGACTCTATCAGCGTTTCGAGTGCGGGACTGAACTTCATGCGATCAGAACGGCAGCTTGAAACCGTCGGGCAG
>CAZTJR010000028.1:17167-25454 GCA_964613795.1 uncultured Alteromonadaceae bacterium
GAGTGCGGGACTGAACTTCATGCGATCAGAACGGCAGCTTGAAACCGTCGGGCAGATTCAGCCCCGAGGTCAGCTGCGACATCGCTTTCTTGTTTTCCGCCTCGACCTTGCGCACCGCATCATTGACCGCGGCACCCAGCAGATCCTCAAGCACACTTTTCTCTTCCTGCAGCACGCTGTCGTCGATGCTCACGGCGCGCACGTCATGGCGTCCGTTCATGGTGACGCGCACCAGACCTGCGCCGGACTCACCCGTCACCTCCTGTTCCGCCAGCGCCTCCTGGGCTTTCTGCATGTCAGCCTGCATTTTCTGCGCCTGCTGCATCATTTCCGTGATACTTCCCTTCATGTGCCAGTCTCCATTACGTTGCATGACGTTGATTCTGCTGCGTTCGACATCATGCGGGATTATTCCCTGTTGACCCTTATCTCAATGCCGGGTTCATCGAGCGTCGCCGAAAATTGCGCAATCAGGGCTGAAAGCCTTGGGTCCTGCCGCATTCGCGCGACGGCGGCCGCGTGTTCCTCCCGCGCCAGTCTCTGCTCTCGCTGCGCAGGGGTTTCAGATCGCAGCGGACCGGTCTGAATGTTGACTCTCAGCGCCGGTTTTTCCAGAGCGCTACGTAGCGCCTTCTCGATGCGTTCACTGTGTCGGGCATTGAACAGATTCGACTGTTCCGGATCCAGCCTGAGCTCTACCCTGTCACCTGTCTGCCCGTGCCATTCACAATTCTTTGCCGTGAGCAGGGTGCTCCCCGTCAGCCCCAGTGAGGGCAGGAGCAGCGCCCAGTCGTCGTCTGCGCCGCAGGGCGGCGCTTCAGGCTTTTTTCCGCGATCGCCGACCTCGCCGGCTCTGTCGTTGCGAGCCGGAAGTGGCGATATCCCGGCGCTGGCCGGTTCCGTGGCCGGTGGCGCAGCCTCGACAGGCGCCCCTGCCGGCGGCGTCCCGTCGCGCTTCGCTGTCGCCCCGGCAGCTGCGGTGCTGGCCGGCCGCGAGCGGCTGGCCGTGACTGGCCTGAAGGCGAGCATTCGCAGCATGATCATTTCAAAGGCAGCACGGGTGTCGGCGCTGATGGTCATGTCCCGCTTGCCATTCAGCGCCATCTGGTAGTGCAGCTGCACATCCTCCCCTGTCAGCAACGCAGCCAGCCGCCGGAGCTCATCGGGGTCATCAGCTGCCGGGGCCAGCGCTTCAGGGACGACCTGAACGACAGCAAGCTCATGTAACGCGGCAATGAGTTCATCCACGGCGCTGGCAAAATCTGCCCCGCCCTCCGCCATGGCCGCCACAATCTGCAGCACGGACCTGGCATCATCGCGCGCCAGCGCATCGAGCAACTCAAGTATCGCAGTGCGGTCAGCGACACCGAGCATGGCCCGTACCTCGGCTTCAGCAATCGCACCGCCGCCGTAACCGATTGCCTGATCAGTGAGACTCAGGGCATCACGCATGCTGCCGGCTGCAGCGCGACCAAGGAGCCGCAGCGCGCCTTCATCATAGCCCACACCCTCGGCCTCCAGCACCGTCCGCAGGTGACCCACCACCTGCTCCGGTGGCATATTCTTGAGATTGAACTGCAGGCACCGGGAGAGCACGGTGGCCGGCAGTTTTTGCGGGTCAGTGGTTGCGAGCAGGAACTTGACGTGCGGCGGGGGCTCCTCCAGCGTCTTCAGCAGCGCATTGAAGCTGTGCGCTGACAGCATGTGAACTTCGTCAATGAGATAAATCTTGAAGCGGCTGCGGGTCGGGGCGTACTGCACGTTGTCAAGCAGCTCCCGGGTGTCGTCAACCTTGGTCCGGGACGCTGCGTCGACCTCTATCAGATCGACACTGCGACCCTCCGCAACCTCAAGGCAGGCACTGCACGTGCCGCACGGCTGTGAACTGATACCCCGCTCACAGTTGAGGCATTTGGCCAGAATCCGCGCCACCGTGGTCTTGCCAACCCCGCGGGTGCCGGAAAACAAATAGGCGTGGTGCAGTCGATTATGATCCAGTGCATTCGCCAGCGCCCTGAGCACGTGTTGCTGCCCCACCATTTCGCTGAAGGTGCGCGGGCGCCACTTTCTGGCCAGAACCTGATAGGACATGCTGTGCGCGTCACTCCTGCAGTCTCAGCCTGCCAGCATAACGCAGCCGCCGAGACAGAGAAAACGACTATGCGGCAATGGTGGAGTCTGCGCCGGGCGACCACGACAAAATTTGGAGGCAGTCCGAACAGCCACACCCCGGCACACGCATCGGCAGTTACCGTTGCTCCCTTCCGGGCCTGGCGGGGTTCACTGCCTGTCGTTGCGAGGGGACCATCCGGACTACCATAGCCCCGCTTTCGCGGAGGGCGGATTATCCTGCATCACACGACTCCAGGCAAGCCATGCCCCTCGAATGCGCCACCGCGCTGCTGCCACCGACGCTTATGCTACCCTTTTGCATTATTTGCAGGCGGGGGCAATTACATATCGTGGCAATGCGTTTCAGGTCTTCTGCTGGACTCCACCGTGTCACTGCACGATGGCTGCTTGTGCTGCTGTGTCTTTGGCTGGCAGACCTTGCTATTGCGCAGACCGACTCCGCTGAGGCGGTTTCTGCCAGTCGGATCGAGGCCCTGTCACAGCGTGTGAAACAATCGACGGATCTTTCTGAGGACGAGCGGGCCAAACTCGCCGAGCAGTTGGAGACAGCGGCCAGCATGACTGCGACAGCGCGGCAGATGCAGTCCACGATCAGTCAGATTGCTGAGCGTATCGAACGCAGCGAAGAGGAAATCGCCCGCTTTGAGGCGCTGATACAGGAGACCGCGCAGGAGCCTGTTCAACAGCCCGTAAGTGTCGACTTGCCGCTGGACGAACTCGAAGCCGAAATGCAGCTGCTGGCCGCCGATCGCCGCGGCGCGACCGCACGCCGAGCAGCCATCGCCGCCGAATTGACCGCCGCCCGACAGCAGGTTGCATCGGAGCGTGACCGGCTGATTGCGATTCAGAGCCAGCTGGAAACGCTGTCCGGCACGACCCTGTCCGAGGGGGCATCACTCAAGGACCGAGTTGCGGACGCGGTGGCGCAGGCCCGCCGTGCGCAGCTCACAGCTGAAGCAGAAGTCCTGGCGCTGCGGGTGCGTGGTCAACCGGCACTGGAAAATATCCTCGTAGCCGAGCGGAACTGGCTGGACGTGAGAATCAACCGGCTGGATCGACGTCTGGCAGCCCTGTCCGAAACAGCGCAGGATCTGCGGCAAAGCGCGGCTCAGCGGCAGATCGCAGAAACCCAGGCTATCGTCTCCGGGATTAGTGGTAGCCGCCCAGGCCTGCAGTCACTGGCCGAGAAGAATATGCTCCTGGCCCGACAGCAGGAGCGTATCGGCCTGGAACTCAACGAGGCTCGCCGGCAGCGACTGGAACTTCGGGAAATTCTCGACAGAATAGAGCGGGACGCATCACTGTCGCGTCGGCGACTCGCCGTATCCGGATTACAGCCCGAGCTCGCCGACGTCATGCTGAGCCGACTCCGAACACTCCCCGGTAAACGCGATATTGCCACGGCAATCGACAGCCGCAATACGCGCATCAACGAGGTGGCGATTGCCGCGATCGACAACGATGAGGACGTCCGCGAACTCTCTGACCGGGCAGCATTTCTGCAAGAACACTTTCCGGATCATGCCGACTGGGACAGTGCCAGCAGGGAATCCCTGAACAAGCTTATCAACCAGTACGTGCGCCTTCTGCGAGAAAATGCACAGGCCCAGTCGCAGCTGCAGCAGCTCCTTATCGATACCAACGAACTCGCGGCCAGCCTCCACGACTCCCTGGCGAGTTATGAGGAGTTCCTGACCAGCAACCTTCTGTGGACGAGAAACCACAGCTACGTCGACCCGGCGCGCCTGAAGGACCAGTTGAAACTGCTTATTTCCATCGATGGCCTCCTCCACCTGCGCGATCAGCTGCCTCAGGCGGTGCTGCAGGTTGGGCCTCTTCTGCTGGGGCTGGTAGTTGCCGTGCTGCTGATCTTTCGGCGTCGAATCAAAGATGAGCTCCAGGAACAGCTTGGCAGACCCGTCAGACCGCGCGATGAGCGCAGTGATCGTATTTTTACCGGTATTGCCTTGAGCGTGGCCTACACGTTGCCGGTGCCCCTCGCCCTATTCGCCCTGTCCCTGGTGATTCGCAATGCGGCAGCCGACAACACGCAGCTCTCGGGCATCGCTGCCGGGCTCATGCTTGCCTCAGTGGTGCTGTTTTCTCTGAGCTTCCTTCGCCACATTACCGGCCGGCTCGGTGTGGGTCGACGCCGGCTCAAGTGGAATGGCCAGAAAATGGACTGCTTGCGCCCCGCTATCAGCTGGCTCACACCGGTAGTAGCGACGGGCGCATTTACTGCCGGATTCGGCCTTACCACATCGGCGACGGACAGCGGTGGGCCACTGACGGCGATCGCTACACTGGCGATCGCCGTCGCACTGCTTCTGACGAGCCTGAGGGCGCTGCGCAGTGGACTGTTCACCGCCGACCGCATTGTGCTTTATGGATTCCGGATTGCCGTGGTACTTTCTGCCGCCATCGCCATCATGCACGTTACCGGGCATCTGTTTGCGGCCCATCTCTATCTGGATTCCCTGGGGCTCTCCATAGTGGCAGTTCTGCTGGTATTGTTCGTCACCAACATCCTCCACCGGGTAGGCCTCATTTTCAATTCGCGGATTGAGAGACGGGCTCGTGACGAGTCGAGAGCGCTTCAGGAGAGCGGCGAGAACGCCACGGATCACGCCGATGACCTGGCGACCGTGGCCTCACTCTCTGGCGCCAATACGCAGCTGCTCAGCCTTCTGCGTGTTCTGGGACTTGCCGTCGCCCTGTGGCTGATCTGGGCCCCCGCACTGCCGGCATTGAATATCTTCAATGAGATCGGCCTGTGGAGCGTCGTGGATTCCACCCTGCCCGACGGACAGCTGCGCGTCGTTTCTCTGGCGACCCTGATCAATGCCATCTTTATTCTGGTCGTTACCGCCCTGGTAACAAAACACCTTCCTCCGCTCATTGATGTTCTGCTGATGGAGTGGACAGGCATTACACCTGGCAGCCGCTACGCCATCAGAGTACTGATGCAATACGTCATCATCGGCACGGGCCTCACCATGAGCCTGTCACTGCTGGGTTGGGAATGGGGCAAGGTACAGTGGCTTGTGGCGGCGCTCGGCGTGGGCATCGGTTTTGGTCTGCAGGAGATCGTGGCGAACTTTATCAGTGGCCTGATACTGCTTTTCGAGCGGCCTATCCGCGTCGGCGACATCATCACGGCGGGCGGTGGCGATGGAACGGTTACGGAGATCAACGCCCGCGCCACGGTGATAGAGTCCTTCGAAGGCAAGGAGCTTATGATTCCCAACAAGGAACTGATCACCGGCGTGGTGACCAACTGGTCGCTCTCGACCTCGAACCTCCGCGTAGTCATCGCGGTAGGCGTCGCCTACGGCTCCGATGTCCGCGAAGCCATGCGGATTCTCATCGAGGTGGCGCAGGACAACGCTTCAGTACTGGAAGATCCGGAACCAACGGCCACGTTTGAGGATTTTGGCGACAACTCCCTGCTTATATGGCTTCGCTGTTATGCGCAACGGGAGTATCCAAGGGTATGGAGCGAGTTGCGCACTGAAATCAATGACCGGTTCAACGACGCCGGGATCAGTATAGCTTTCCCCCAGCGCGACATACATCTCGATGCAGACCGCCCCATACCTGTACGGTTCGTCGAGCCGGCGAAACCGGCCGCGCCACCAGAGGCCGAGCCGGGCTGAACCCGCCGTCGCTAACCCTGCCGAAGCAGAATGTCGACGCGCTGGGCCAGCGGGTGGACATGGTCGTCGTAGGACCCCAAATCATGCAGTGCGAAGGCGAGCTCGCTGAGGTAGCTTCCGTTACTTCCGCTGGGACCGCTAGCAGCAGCAATGTGTGACGCCAGATCATCGAGCGGTGCGGGACCGAGATAAGCCGGGTTCCCGGCTGTCGCCACATACAGTAGCCCTTGCACCGACTGCTCAGTGTCGTCGAGATAAATGGCCACCCTGTGCCGGGCGTATCCATTCTTCTCGCGATAATCGAGGTGGGCAAACACCTCTGGCGCGACAAGGTACGCTACGCCGCGGCAATCAATGCCGGGCGTCTCGATCAGGGTTACCACCCTGCCCGGCGCTTCTGGTGTTCCACGATGATCGTGGGAGCCCTGCCAGAATCGCCGCGACCAGCCGCTTATGCTGGCGACACGACGGTCCAACCAGGGAAAATCCACCTTGAAAATCAGTGAACCGTAACCGAACACCCAGGTAGGCTCAGAGATTCCTGACATGCGGAGAGTCCTGCAGTGATAGTGGCGCGCCCACCAGGATTCGAACCTGGGACAACCGGCTTAGAAGGCCGGTGCTCTATCCAGCTGAGCTATAGGCGCAAGCCGCACAGTTTACCCCGAACTGATGGCGAGGGGGAATCGGGAATTGGGGTGGCCGACGGGTCTCGAACCCGCTACCTCCGGAGTCACAATCCGGTGCTCTACCTGGTGAGCTACGGCCACCATAGACAGGGTTGACACCGAACGACCGACTCTTCTTAGCTGAAAAGTGGTCGGGGTAGAGAGATTCGAACTCCCGACATCCTGCTCCCAAAGCAGGCGCGCTACCAGACTGCGCTATACCCCGATAAACCTGAGTGTCGAAAAAGTAACCCGTGTTCAGGAGGGCGCATCATACTCACGCACCCGGGCAAAATCAACGCTCGTGACTACAGTATAGCGCATTTGTGATCATTCGATCTCGACAGTAACTTCAGCCGCCTCGTCGCCACAGAGTGCCATCCGCCGTGTCCTCAAGCGCGATACCCGCGGCCATGAGCTCGTTGCGTATTTCATCCGCCCGCGCGTAGTCCCGCTCATTCTTCGCGCTGCGCCGCTGTTCGATGAGTCCCTCTATCGCCGCGGCGTCCATCTCGTCCGCCGCGGTTGCCTCCTGCAGCCACGACGCAGGTGTGGCTTGCAGAATCCCAAGACTGTCTGCCGCCGCCAGGAAACGTGCCTTGAGCGCTGGCCTCTCCGCGACTGGCGCCTTGTGCAGTGCTTTGGCCAGCGCGTGCAGTTCGGCGAGCGCCAGGGGCGTATTCAGATCATCCTCCAGTGCAGCAAACACAGGCTCTGCCGTGATATCGACAGGACCAGCCGCCTCAATGTGCTCGACGCTACGCAGCGTGCTGTAAAAACCGTCGAGCGTGTGCCGGGCCTGTTCCAGGAGATCGACAGAAAAATTCAGCGGCGAGCGGTAATGGGCCGTCAACAAGGCCAGCCGCAGCACTTCGCCCCGGTAATGTTGCAACAGGTCGCGAACACTGCGCACGTTGCCCAGGGATTTGGACATTTTCTCGCCATCAATATCGACATAAGCATTGTGCAGCCAGTAACGCACGAATTCCCCATCATGACTGCAGCGACTCTGCGCAATCTCGTTTTCATGATGCGGGAAGATCAGATCGCGACCACCGCCGTGAATGTCAATGCTGTTACCGAGGTGTTCCCGAATCATCGCTGAACACTCGAGATGCCAGCCCGGCCGCCCCCGCCCCCAGGGACTATTCCAGCCGGGCTCATTGTCGGCGGCGGGCTTCCACAGCACAAAATCACCGGGGTGACGCTTGTAGTCGGCAACGTCAACCCGGGCGCCAGCCAGCATGTCCTCAAGCCTGCGCCCAGAGAGTGCCCCATATTCCGGCATGGACTCAACGGCAAACAGAACATGACCGGCGGAGACATAAGCATGGCCGCGCTCGATGAGCTGCCGGGTCAGGCGGATCATGCCGTCGATGTTCTGCGTCGCGTGAGGCTCCAGTGTCGGCGGCAGCGTGTTAAGCGCGGCCATGTCTTCACGGTATTTCGACGTGAACTCATGAGTGATTGACTCAATGCTGCGTCCGCTGTCGCGGGCCGCGGCGATTATCTTGTCATCGATATCGGTAATGTTACGGGCGTAGGTAACGGTTGCATGGCGCTCCCTCAACACACGAAACAGGGTGTCGAATACCACCACGGGGCGCGCATTCCCAATATGCGCCAGGTTGTACACCGTGGGGCCGCAGACGTACATTGTCACGGTGTCCGCAACCCTGGGCTCGAAGCGCTCCTTTTCGCCGCTGAGCGTATTGTAGAGGCGCAGGCTCATCCTGCCCCCCCGGCGGTCTCCCAGACGTCGCGCAGGCCGATGGTCAGGTTGTAGACAGGACTTTCAGCACGGTGATCGAGGCTATCAGCCACAAAGTA
>CAZTJR010000028.1:25554-26765 GCA_964613795.1 uncultured Alteromonadaceae bacterium
GCATGGACCTCTACCACCTCTCCAGCGGCATTCCTGACAACGTCATGCGCCTCGATCACGCAGGCGCTACGCAGACGCACGCGCTTGCCCAACACCAGCCGCTTGTATTTCTTGTTGGCCTCCTCCCGGAAATCCGCCGCGTCGATAAACAGTTCTCGAGAGAACGGCAGCTGCCGCTCACCCAGCTCCGGCTTGCCGGGATGCCTGGGAGCCACCAGCAGGTCGTTAACGTTATCGTCGATATTGGTCAGAATCACTTTCAGCGGATCGAGTACGCACATGGCGCGGGGCGCGCTTTCGTTCAGATCATCGCGAATGGCGTGCTCCAGCATGGCAACGTCCGCAACACCATTGGCACGGGAGGTCCCCACCATCTCGCAGAAGCGGCGGATCGCTGCAGGCGTGACGCCGCGACGACGCAGCCCGGCGATGGTCGGCATGCGCGGATCATCCCAGCCTTCGACTACCCCCTCGTCCACCAGCTGTTTCAGCTTGCGCTTGCTGGTCACGGTGTAACTGGTGTTCAGCCGCCCGAACTCGTACTGCCGCGGTCGGCTTTTTACCGGCAGGTGGTCGAGAAACCAGTCGTAGAGCGGACGATGATCCTCGAACTCCAGTGTACAGATAGAATGGGTGATGCCCTCTATTGCGTCTTCCTGACCGTGAGCGAAATCGTAGGTGGGGTAGATCGGCCAGGCGTCGCCGGTCTGGTGATGATGGTGCTTGCGGATCCGGTAGAGAATTGGATCGCGCATGTTCATATTGGGGTGGGTCATATCAATTTTTGCGCGCAGCACCCGGGTGCCGTCGGCAAACTCACCCTGCCGCATTCGCCGCAGGAGATCGAGATTCTCCGCGACAGAACGCTCCCTGTACGGGCTGTTGCGACCAGCTTCCGTCAATGTGCCGCGGAACGCCCGGGCCTGATCGGCGTCCAGTTCGCAGACATAGGCATCGCCCTGCTCCACCAGGTATTCGGCCCAGGCATACAGCTGCTCAAAGTAGGATGAGGCGTAGCGGACGCTCCCCTGCCATTCATAGCCCAGCCAGCGAACATCCTCCTGAATGGCATCGATATATTCCTGTGCTTCTTTCGCCGGATTGGTATCGTCAAACCGCAGATGGCAGTGGCCACCGAACTGTTCGGCAAGACCGAAGTTGACGCTGATGGATTTGGCGTGTCCGATATGCAGGTAGCCGTTGGGCTCAGG
>CAZTJR010000028.1:26865-28094 GCA_964613795.1 uncultured Alteromonadaceae bacterium
ACCCTCAAGGCCCCGACAGATGATCACTATTCGCACAACCTTTGGCGAGATCACACTGGAGCTGGACGCCGAGCGCGCGCCCAGAACAGTGGAGAACTTTATCGCCTACGCCCGCAGCGGGCATTACGATGGCACAATTTTTCACCGCGTTATCAACAACTTCATGATCCAGGGTGGCGGTTTCGACACCGACATGACGCAGCGCCCGACGCGTGATCCTATCGAGAACGAGGCCGACAATGGCCTGAAGAACGATTTCGGCACCATTGCCATGGCGCGGACCATGGATCCCCACTCAGCTACCGCCCAGTTCTTCCTCAACGTCAAGGACAACGACTTCCTCAACCACAGCGGCAAAACGATGCAGGGCTGGGGTTATACCGTATTCG
Source organism: uncultured Alteromonadaceae bacterium (assembly GCA_964613795.1). GTDB lineage: Bacteria > Pseudomonadota > Gammaproteobacteria > Pseudomonadales > Halieaceae > Chromatocurvus. The sequence continues at coordinate 27,255 of CAZTJR010000028.1, forward strand.
GCAGGATTGTCAGTGGTGAGGACGTTCTGGAGAAAATTCGCAACGTACCGACAACCAGCCGAGGCGGCCACCAGGACGTACCGAAGGAAGCGGTCATTATCGAGTCCATTGTCGTGGATGATGACAGCGAACAGTGACGAAGCCAGGCAGGCCTCGGCGACGGCGGCAACTGCCTGCCTTATTTCCGATCTGCACCTCGATGAAACACGGCCGGCCATCACCGCTGGCCTCGATGGCTTCCTCAGCGGCCTCCAGGGCATTGATGCGCTTTACATTCTCGGTGACCTGTTCGAGGCGTGGATCGGCGATGACGATGACAGAGCGCTGGTGCAGACGGTTTCTGAACTGCTGTCCGGCCTGGGCGAGCGAGGAATCACCCTTTATCTGATGCCGGGTAACCGGGATTTTCTGCTTGGCCGGTCTTTCTGCAGTCGCATCGGCGCCCAGCTGTTACCCGATCCCTGTGTCCACATTATCGGCGGCGTGCACACGCTGCTCATGCACGGTGACAGCCTTTGCACCGGCGATGTCGATTATCAGTCATTCCGGCAAATGACCCGGGATCCCGGCTGGCAGGCCGATATCCTGGCCCGGCCGCTGGACGAGCGCAGGCGGCTGGCAAGCGAATTACGCGCCTTGAGTCAGGACGCCAACAGCCTGAAGGCGGACGACATTATGGATGTTGACCCGGGCGCAGTGCGCGACGTAATGCATCGATGGCAGGTAACACGGCTGATACACGGGCACACCCACCGCCCGGCGACGCACGTGCTGGCGGCGGGTACTCGCTGGGTTCTGGGTGACTGGGGGAGCCACAGCGGCTGGCGTATTGATATCGAC
>CAZTJR010000028.1:28194-46109 GCA_964613795.1 uncultured Alteromonadaceae bacterium
TTCGTGAAGGCCCCCGGCATAGCGGGAAGCACTGACCGACGCATAAACAATGTCGCGACCACGCATAATGGCAAGCACCTGCTCAAAGTGACGCAGTTCCTCACGTGCCAGGCGCGACATTCTGTTCAGCAGGCGATGGTGGTCGGTGTAACGGTGCATGAGCGCCAGCGCCGTAGAGGCCGCTTTTTTCTCGCAGTTGGCGTGATCGATGAGCAGTATCGGGAGATTTTCCGGTCGCGACGCCGCCTGAACCCAGGCACCAGGCGTCTCACAGGACAGAAAGCCCCTCACGGCCTCGCTTTCTTTATGAATGGTTTTGAACATACCGGCAGGCTGCATTGGCTTCGGTGACACTCCCGGACCAGGGGGTGGGAAGCGTACGCTATTGAGCGCACGAATGCACGGTATAAGCAGTTGATTTATTTATCTTAATCGGGCGCTGGGGTATACTCCAGCACACTTTTTGTGCTGCCCGGCCGTCGCCGTGCGGTAACCGTTCCATCGCCGTCTGCCTGCCCTCATCGGCGGCTGCGGTGAACCCACGTACCAGGAGTCACACCGTGCTAGAAGCCTACCGCGACCACGCTGCCCAACGCGCCGCGCAGAACATTCCCCCGAAGCCGCTCAACGCCGAGCAGACCGCGGCGCTCGTTGAACTCCTGCAGGATCCACCGCTGGGCGAAGAGGCGTTCCTGCTCGACCTGCTAAGCCATCGCGTACCGCCAGGCGTCGACGAAGCAGCCTATGTCAAGGCCGGCTTCCTGTCAGCTATCGCCCGAGGCGATACCGACTGTGCGCTGATTGACCGGCCGCTGGCAGTCCGCCTGCTCGGTAACATGCACGGTGGCTACAACATCGAGACACTGGTCGCCCTCCTCACGAATGAGACGCTCGGCGAACTTGCCGCCACCGAACTCAAGCATACTTTGCTGGTGTTTGAAGCCTTCCACGATGTCGCCGATCTGGCCCAGCGAGGCAATGCCCATGCCGATTCGGTGATGCAGAGCTGGGCTGCGGGAGAGTGGTTTACCTCGCGTGAGGCCGTGCCCGAGTCGATCAAGGTCTCGGTATTCAAAGTTCCCGGTGAAACCAACACCGATGATCTCTCCCCCGCTCCCGATGCCTGGTCGCGACCGGACATACCGCTGCACGCGCTGGCCATGTACAAGATGGCCCGGGACGACATCCAGCCGGATGAGCCAGGCAGCGTCGGACCGATGAAACAGATCAACGAGATCAAAGCCAAAGGCTATCCGGTCGCCTTTGTCGGCGATGTGGTAGGGACTGGTTCATCACGCAAGTCGGCGACCAACTCAGTCCTGTGGTTCTTCGGTAATGACGTGCCCGGAGTACCTAACAAGAAGGCTGGCGGCATCTGCATTGGCGGCAAGGTCGCGCCAATCTTCTACAACACCATGGAAGATGCCGGCGCGCTGGTGTTTGAGGCTCCCGTAGATGATCTCAACATGGGCGACGTTATCGAGATCCGGCCGTACGACGGTAAAATCCTGGCGGAGGACGGCAGCGTGATCAGCGAGTTCGCGCTGAAATCGCAGGTTCTGCTGGATGAGGTGCGTGCCGGAGGCCGCATCAACCTGATCATCGGCCGCGGCCTCACCGCCCGCGCACGAGAATCTCTCGGCCTGCCCGACACCAACCTGTTCCGCACGCCGGAGCAACCCGTCGATTCCGGCAGCGGCTTTACCCTGGCGCAGAAGATGGTTGGCCGCGCCTGCGGCATGAACGGGGTGCGACCCGGCACTTACTGCGAGCCACAGATGACCACGGTTGGGTCCCAGGATACGACAGGCCCTATGACGCGGGACGAACTCAAGGACCTCGCCTGCCTCGGCTTCTCTGCCGACCTCACCATGCAGTCTTTCTGCCACACGGCGGCCTACCCCAAGCCGGTGGATATCGACACGCAGCACAGCCTGCCCGATTTCATCATGACACGCGGCGGTGTTTCCCTGCGACCCGGTGACGGCATCATCCACTCCTGGCTCAATCGCATGCTCCTGCCCGACACCGTCGGCACCGGCGGTGACTCGCATACGCGATTCCCCATGGGCATTTCGTTCCCCGCAGGCTCCGGCCTGGTGGCTTTCGCCGCCGCCACCGGCGTCATGCCGCTCGACATGCCCGAGTCCGTGCTGGTGCGCTTCAAGGGCACAATGCAGCCCGGGGTCACTTTGCGCGACCTGGTGCATGCCATTCCTTACTATGCAATCCAGCAAGGCCTGCTGACGGTCGACAAAAAAGGCAAGAAAAACATCTTCAGCGGTCGCATTCTTGAAATCGAGGGACTTCCGGACCTCACCGTGGAGCAGGCTTTCGAGCTGTCAGACGCCTCGGCGGAACGCTCTGCCGCCGGCTGCACGATCGACCTCTCCGAAGAGACGATTTCGGAGTATCTGCGCTCGAACATCGTGCTGCTGCGTTCCATGGTGGCAGAAGGCTATGGCGACCCGCGCACACTGGAGCGCCGCGCCCAGAAAATGGAAGAGTGGCTGGCAAATCCGTCTCTGATGCGCGCCGATGCCGATGCCGAATACGCTGCCGTTATCGAGATCGACCTGGCAGAAGTGGCCGAGCCAATAATCTGTGCCCCCAATGATCCCGATGATGCACGGCTGCTATCCGAGGTCGCCGGCGACAGCGTCGACGAGGTCTTTATCGGCTCCTGCATGACCAATATCGGTCACTTCCGCGCCGCCGGCAAACTGCTGGAGCAGCACAAGAAAGGCATCGCAACCCGACTGTGGATCGTGCCGCCAACGCGGATGGATGAACATCAGCTGATGGAGGAAGGGTATTACAATATTTTTGGTGCCGCCGGCGCTCGCACCGAGATGCCCGGCTGCTCGCTCTGCATGGGTAACCAGGCGCGGGTCGCGGCAAATTCCACCGTGCTGTCGACCTCAACCCGAAACTTCCCCAACCGCCTGGGAGACGGTGCCAATGTCTACCTGACCTCAGCAGAACTCGCGGCTGTCGGCGCGATCCTCGGCAGGCTGCCGACACCCGAAGAGTATATGCAGTATGTGGCCAACCTGGACGCGATGGCCTCCGATGTTTATCGCTACCTGAACTTCGACCAGATTCTGGACTTCCAGAAAAAAGCGGATGAGGGCAAGCGCATCGCGGCGGTGGAGATAACGCAACTCAGCGCCTGAGTCAGCGACTCGCGCGTAGCCGCAGGCGCCGCACATGATGGCGCAGGCTGCGCTGCAGTTTGCGGCGTTGCTCCGGCCCCAGTGGCCGGTACAGCGCTGCATCCGCGATATGCGCAATTGCATGCAGTTCATCCGCTGCATCGGGAAACCGATCTGCGGCTCTGCGGCCCATAGCGCCCGGGCCCTCGCCCGGTCGCAGATCAAAGCCACTCCGGCTCAGTCTCGCCTGCAGAAGACGGATGTGCTGTAGCGCGGGATCTCTGGGCTGCGCATATCGCCTGCGCAGGAAGAGCGATGCCGCAACCAGTCCCAGCATGGCCCCAAAACTGGCGAGTGTGACGCCGATAAACAGTTGCGCGTTTATCCGCCCGAACACCCCGCGCAGCACATCAACCTGCTGCTGGCCATCAAAACCTACAACCCACGACTGCCACTGATAGGTAACAGCGTCATAGCGCAGGCGCAGTGCATTGATCCAGGAGATTCCCCGGTAGCGCAGCGGCGACAACAGCGACGATGACAGGAAACTGCCCTCTTCCTCCATGGCGTTTTCCAGTCCGAACTCGATGCGTGCCGGCGACACCGCCGCGGTTGGATCAACCCGCACCCAACCGCGGTCCTCCAGCCATACCTCGTTCCAGGCATGTGCATCGAACTGATGCACGATGACCGTACCGTTGACGGGATTGATCTCGCCTCCCTGGTAGCCGGAAACGACACGGGCGGGCACACCGACGGCGCGCATCAACACGGCGAAAGCGTAGGCATAGTGCTCGCAAAATCCCGCACGTGTCTCCAGCAGAAACTGGTCCATGCTGTTATTGTCCAGCAATGGCGGTTGCAGGGTGTAGCGGAACGGTTGCTGCCGGAACAGCGCCAGAACCCGCAGCACGTACTCGGCATCGTTTTCAGTATCGCGATACAGCCGTTCTGCGAGCGCGCGCGTTCGCGGATTAGAGCCCTCTGGAAGCTGTGTCTCGAGGCGTCTGCGCCAGGAGCTGATGTCCCGGCCCAACACGACCGCCGGCCAGCTCCGCACCCGGTAGCGGAACTCCTGCTCCAGAACAACGGGATTGAGCAGGCGAAAATCCGGAAGCTGCAGAATGCCGCTTTGCCGCGGTTCGGCATAACGCAGTCCATATAGAAACTGCTGCTGTGTGGGCTCAATAATCACGCTGTAGTCCAGCGACTCCCCTATCTTTTCTACCGGGGGCACGCGCCGTTCCGATGGCGGTATGTCAAAATAGGAAACGGTACGCCAGGCACCCTCCTCGATCCGGCTCATCACCAGTCCACGCCAGTAGAGGCTGGAGACGGGCGGGACTTCACCGGCAAAACTGGCACGAAAGGCGACGTCGGACGACTGGGCCAGGCTGGAAATATCGCCCGGGCGCAGCATGTCACTGACCCCGGTCTTCGCCGCCTGCGTCTTTATCGGGACGTTCCACAGAGGGCCAATGCGTGGAAACAGAAAAAAAAGCACCAGCATTAGCGGCAGCGCCTGCAGCAGCATGACAGCAGCCAGTCGCATGGGACCCGTATCGTCTATGGCCGCCGAACGGTGGAGTGCGATGAGCCCCGTCGTGAGCACCCAGACGACGACAGCGCTGTAAATGACAACCAACAAATCCTGACTGAACAGAAACTCGGTGATGCAGATAAAAAAGCCGAGAAAGATCACCACATACCCGTCCTTGCGCGCCACCGACTCCAGCAGCTTCAGCGCAAATGCCACCAGCAATAGCGCGACCGTCGGCTCCAGCCCGATAACGGACCCGTAGCTCCAGGCAATACCGGTCATGGAGGCGAGGATGAGAAACAGCTTGAGCCAACGGTTCGGCACCGCCCAGCGACCGCGGTAGATCTGCAGTCGCCAGAAGAACGCAGCACCGTACAAAAGCACGATCCACAGCGGAAGCCGAAACATGTGCGGTAATAAGAGCAGCACCTGCGCGGCGATAATCCACGCCAGTGCGTTGCGTGAAATAAGATCCGGGGGCATCATTCCGGTGTCGAACCCTGCAGGGCCAGCGCCGTCAGCACGCGATCGCGATGCGCTGCCCCAGTGGATGGATTGAGTCGAAGGCCGGGCAGCCGGAGACCGTATTGCTGTCGTCGAGCGTGCAGCTGCAGGCACTGATAACACAGGTATGAAAGGCGCTGCTCCGCGGCTACACCCGGATAACTGTCCCAGTCCAGCCAGTCGTCCTCAGTGGCATAGGTGGAATACTGCTTGCTCTGTAGTGACTGCCCGCGAGCAAGACCTTTCCAGTAAACCTGCCGTGGACGATCCCCTTTGCGATACGCCCGAAGACCGAAGAACTCATCTTCCCCGGGGAGGGGGCGCCATCGTCCGCGCTGTCCCGGGTCGGCGCTTTGCTGGACATCCGGATGCCGCTGCGGCGTCGGATAGACGATCCCGCTAAGCCCCAGGTCTACCCAGGTCCAGCAGCGCAGTAGACCCAGCGGGTAGCTGCTCTCAATCAGCAGACGGCCAGGCAGAAATCGTCCTCGCTGCAAGGCCCGCGCATAAAGCTGCACCTCGATGATCGCGTTTACGGGCACATCCTGCTGCACCTCCCCACCACCGAGGGAGCGGTCACGCCAGCGAAGCCGGAGCGCATACCGGCTTTGCCCGCCACCCATCAGGCGCACCGAAAACAGCAGGGCGTCTCCGGGAAAACCACTGCCTCCGGTACTGCCCTGCAGCGTAAGCCCGGAAAGGTTGGCGTAAGTGTGCAGGACCGCAACCACGAACAGCGTAGCCAGCAGGAACGTCAGCGCGTAGCTCATATTGTTTTCATAGTTGATCGCCGCAATGAGCATGACCAGCAGCGCAGCAAAAAAGAACAAACCAACGCGAGAGGGAAAAATGAATATCCGATGGCGATCCAGAGTGACGCTCGAGGCCGCGGGAATACGTCGATCTATCCAGCGAGCGTAACGCTTCAGGTAACGTTGCTTCAGGCTATCTGGCAGAATGACTCACCCCACGGCCTATGCTCACATCATGACGCCACGACAGGCACGTCCTGCTGTAGCAGTGCGACCAGCGCCATTCCGTCGCCGGCGAAGCGCTCGCCCGGCACCAGCCGATGGCCCGCAACGGGCCCCAGGACCGCCTGCAGGTCCTCAGGCAGAACATGATCGCGGTCATCCATGAGTGCCCAGGTCTTGGCGGCGCGCAGGAGGGCAAGCACACCGCGCGGCGACAGGCCGACAGAGAAATCGCCACCGGCGCGAGTCCGGGCGACCAGTCTCTGCAGGTAATCCAGCAGGGCATCCGAGGTATGCACGCCTTCGACCTGATCGCGTATAGCGCGCAGTCGCTCCACTGACATCACCTGCTCAAGAGTGGCTGCCCGGCGGCCCAGGTCACCCCGTTTCATCAGGTCGCGCTCTGCCTCGGGGTCGGGGTAGCCAAGCTCGATGCGCATGAGGAAGCGGTCGAGCTGCGATTCCGGCAGGGCGTAGGTTCCCGACTGCTCACTCGGATTCTGTGTGGCAATGACAAAAAACGGCGTCGGCAGTGGCCGCGTCTCGCCCTCAATACTGACCTGGCCCTCTGCCATCGCCTCCAGCAACGCGCTCTGGGTCCGCGGCGTGGTTCGATTGATTTCGTCTGCAAGAAGAACCTGGGTAAACACCGGCCCGGGATGAAACAGGAAGCTGTTATCCTCCCGTTCATAAACCGCGACACCCAGAATATCCGCGGGCAGCAGGTCACTGGTGAACTGCACCCGGTTATAGGACAGTCCGAGCACCCCCGCCAGCGCGTGCGCAAGTGTGGTCTTGCCCATACCGGGAAGATCCTCAATCAGCAGATGGCCGCGCGCAAGCAGACAGCACAGCGCCAGTCGAATGGGCTGTGATTTCCCGAGCAGAACGGTTGACACCGCGGCCACCGCGGCGTCGATGGCTTCTTTATGACTTTTCACGACGACGTAACCGCGGCCAGTCCACGCGCCAGATCCGCCTGCAAATCTGCCACATCCTCAAGGCCCACGGCGATGCGAATGAGGCCATCGTGGATACCCGACGTGTCGCGCTGCGCCTGGGTCAGTCGACCGTGAGTCGTCGTTGCCGGGTGAACGATCGTGGTTTTCGCATCCCCGAGATTTGCGGTGAGCGACATGACGCGTGTTGCATCGATGCAGCGCCATGCAGCCTCCCTCCCCCCAACCACAACGAAAGAGAGCACACCGCCAAAGGCAGATTGCTGCCGCACCGCCAGTGCATGCCCCGGATGAGTCTCCAGCCCCGCATAATACACCTGCTCGACCGCGGGCTGCTTCTGCAGCCACTGAGCTAGCGTCATTGCCGCCTCGCTGTGCGCCCGCATGCGCAGACCCAGCGTTTCCAGTCCCTTGAGGAATACCCAGGCATTGAATGGACTCATGGTCGGGCCGCAGGTGCGCAGGAAGGCGATAATTTCCTGTAGGTGTTCTGCCCGACCAACCACCGCGCCTCCCACACAGCGACCCTGGCCATCGAGGTACTTGGTGGCAGAGTGCGTCACGATGTCTGCACCCAGGTCCAGGGGCCTCTGCAGCGCCGGCGTGCAGAAACAGTTGTCGACCACCAGCAGACTGTTGCTGGCACGGGCAATTTCCGCCAGCGCGCCAATATCTGCAACCTCGCATAGCGGATTCGAGGGTGTCTCCAGAAACAGCATGGCGGTTTCCGGACGGACGGCAGCGCGCCAGGCCGAGAGGTCAACCAACGGCACAAAGGTCGTGCTGACGCCGAACTTTTCGAGGTAGCGAGTAAAGAGACCGCTGGTCGTGCCAAAAACATCCTGCGAACAGACAACATGATCGCCGGACTTGAGCAATGCCATGCAGACGCTGAGAATTGCCGCCATTCCGGAGCTGGTGCCGACAGCCTGCTCACCGCCCTCCAGGGCAGCCAGGCGTTCCTCGAACGTACGCACCGTCGGGTTGGTGTAACGCGAGTAGACATTCCCTATGCGTTCACCGGTAAAGCGGGCGGCGGCATCGGCGGCAGAGTCGAACACATAGCTGGACGTCGCGAAAATCGGCTCTGAGTGTTCTCCCTCGGCGCTTCTTGTCACCCCGGAGCGGACCGCGCGGGTCTGCGGCCCCAGTGTTTCAAGAAACGCCTTATCGAGCTCTCTCATTAATCCTCCGGCCAGGCATGGCTAGCGGTCGTTGTGTATGCCGACAACGGCACCATGGGCGGGCTCATTCGTATCCTGCTGTGCTCTGGCTTCATCGTTACGCGCCACGTCGAGATCCCTGAGGTAACCTGCATCAACATCGCCGGTAATGTACTTGCCATCAAATACCGAGCAATCAAAGCCGCTGACCTGGCTGTTGCCCTCCTGGGAGCAGCGTACCAGGTCGTCCAGATCCTGATACACAAGCCAGTCTGCGCCAATTGCTGCACACACCTCATCCACCGTCCGGCCATGTGCAATGAGCTCGCTGGCGGATGGCATATCGATCCCGTAGACGTTCGGGTAGCGCACAGGGGGCGCAGCAGATGCAACGTAGACCCGCGCTGCGCCGGCATCTCTCGCCATCTGGATAATTTCCCGGGATGTTGTGCCACGAACAATGGAGTCATCCACAAGCATCACGTTCTTGCCTTCGAACTCGAGCCGGATCGGGTTCAGCTTCTGGCGCACGGACTTACGCCGCTGCCGCTGTCCCGGCATGATGAATGTGCGGCCGATGTAGCGGTTCTTGATGAAACCTTCGCGGAACTTGATATCCAGGTCATGGGCCAGCGATTGTCCGGCAGTGCGACTGGTATCGGGAATGGGAATCACAACGTCGATATCGTGTTGCGGGCGCTCACGCTGGATCTTGCTAGCCAGCGCAGACCCTTGCCGCATGCGCGTTTTGTAGACAGAGATCCTGTCTATCATGCTGTCAGGGCGGGCGAAGTACACATGCTCGAAAATACAGGGGCGCAGTTCGGGGCTTTCCGCACACTGCTGACGATGCAAAACGCCGTCTGCATCAACGAACACGGCCTCCCCTGGAACGACATCATCTATCAGGGTAAAACCGACAACGTCCAGCGCGACACTTTCAGAGGCCACCAGATAATCCCTGCCGCCGGGACTGTCCCTGTAGCCGATCACCAGCGGGCGTATACCGTAAGGGTCGCGGAAAGCCACCATACCGTGGTTGACCAGCATGGCCACCGCTGCATACGCCCCGCGACAGCGACGATGCACCGCGCTGACCGCAGCAAAGATATCGGCGGGCCTGGGCTTGAGTTTGCCCAGCCGCTGCAGCTCATAGGCGAAGATGTTCAGCAGCACCTCGGAGTCCGAGTCTGTGTTCAGGTGCCGCAGCTCACTCTCAAAAAGGGCGCGTGTCAGTGCCGCCGAGTTGGTCAGGTTACCGTTGTGTGCCAGCGCGATGCCATAAGGTGAATTTACATAGAACGGCTGCGCCAGCGCGGGCCCGGAACTGCCGGCCGTCGGATAGCGCACATGCCCGATGCCTGTGGAACCCTCAAGCCGCTGCATATGCTGCTGGCGGAAAACGTCGCGTACCAGGCCCTCACTTTTGCGCTGATTGAATTTGCCGCGACTGCAGGTCATTATCCCCGCAGCATCCTGCCCTCGGTGCTGTAATACCGTCAGGGCATCATATATCTCGGGCGCCACGTTGATATTGCCACGACTCACCAGACCTACAAGACCGCACATAGACTACTTTCCAGGTTGTAACGCAGAGTGTTTGTTTCGCTTTCACAGCGCTAATGAAGGCACCTCGCCTGCGCGCACATCGGCAAAAGCCCGAAGGCTCCAATCGAGTGTCATATCGATGGACGGCATCAGTGCCGACTCGTATAGCACCTGCTGATCGCGTGCTGGCACCAGATCCCGCAGCACAAAGACAATCGCCAGAACAATGAGCAAACCACGCAGAAAACCGAACACCGTGCCCAGCAGCCGATCGAGTAAGCCCAGGCCTGACGCCTTGACCGCGCGCGAGAAGATCTTTGCCAGCAGGCCACAGACAAGCAGCACCACCACGAACACCAGTGACCACGCGACAATATAGCGACCTGTCAGGTTCTCTATCACGCCCGTCAGCAACGTTGCGACATCGCTTGCAAACAGATTGGCAGTCACAAAGGCAACCACCCAGCCAGCCAGTGACAGTGCCTCCCGGGAGAAACCCCGCCACAGGCTGATCAGCATGGATATCGATAGCAGTACCACCACGAACCAGTCAAAACCGTTGAACGCGGCAAGCTCAAGGGACATAGCGCGCTACCAGGGATTCAACGCCGTAACGTGCATCAACGCGCTGCTTGATGGTTTCAAGCTCCGCACGTTCAAACTTGGGGCCGACGTAGACACGGTACAGAGTGCCGCTGCCGCGCTCTAAGGGCCTTATATAGGCTTTCATCTTCTGGTCATTCAGTTCATCGCGAAGTTGCTGTGCCTTGTCGCGGGAGCTCATGGTGGCTACCTGCAGCGACCAGGCAATCGGAATGCCGTCGGCATCCAGTGACGGCAGCGCCGGCGCCGCATCGCGGGTAACGGGGCCCGGATCAGGCGCAGGCAAGGGCTCTGCATCCCCGGACTCTTCCGGTAGCGTCACATCTACCCCCTCGTCCACGGCAGCAATGGCAGGTTCCGGTGACGCGCGCAGGCCCTCTCTGTCCGGGGATGGCATAACCCGGTTGTCCACGCGTGGCGCAGGGGGAATACCCTCTGGTCGCGTTGGCGAAGCGCGCTCGGGCGCTACAAAAATAATCGGCCAGAACACCACGCCAAGAGCGACCAGTATCAGGGCTCCAACCAGTCTCTGTTTTAGAGGGGCGTCCACGTCTTCTCCAGGTCTCCTGCGACACCGGTATTCAACACTGCAGGCATTATACCCCCCACCGTATGGAAGGACCCAAAGACGACGATACGACTCCCGGGTGGCACTATCTTCAACAGGCCATTCCACGCCTGCAGCGGATCATCCGTCTCCTCGATGATGTTCACACCGGACGCACGGACAAGGCGGGAAAGCGCCGCCGAGGACATCGAACGCGGCGTATCCGGCAGGCCGCAGACCACGGCGCCAGAGAAATGGGGCGCCAGGGGATCGATGACGCCTTTGACGTCCTTGTCGCCAAGAACACCTACAATGCCGATCGTCTCGGCAGCGGGCAGGGTTTCAAGGTGCTCAGCCAGTGCCTGCGCAGCGTCGGGGTTGTGGGCGACATCAAAAACGACGTCGAGGCCCTGGAGTGCCACGTGCTGTTGCCGTCCCGGGAAAACCAGACCATCAAGCGCCTGCTCGGCGATGGCCTGCGTGACCGGCAGACCAGACAGACTGGCGGCGCACAGTGCAGCGGCAACGTTGGATGGCTGCAGACCTGCCGACAGCCGCACCTTAAGCTGCCGGGCATTCGGCAGCGTCACTGCGAGTCTCCGCTCGCCGGACAGCTGCCACTGCCAATCGATACCTGCGCGCTGAGCCCGTGCAGATCGACTCTCGATAATACGGTACAGGGATGCAGGGTAGCCGGATTCGGCGAGCACAACCGGCTGCATCTCCCGCACGATGCCGGCTTTTTCCGCGGCAATCGCCTCCAGCGTGTCGCCGAGCCACTTCTGGTGGTCCAGCGCAATCCGCGTGACCACGGCGACGCTGGCATCCACCGCATTCACGGCATCGAGCCGACCGCCAAGTCCGACCTCGAGAACCGCGATATCGACCTGCTGATCGCGGAATACATACAACGCCGCCAGTGTGGCAAACTCGAAGTAACTGAGAGAAATATCACCCCGTGCACCGTCAATGGCGATAAAGGCACTGATGATGAGTGCGTCGGGAACCGGCAGCCCGTCAATGCAGATGCGTTCGTTGTAGCGCATCAGATGCGGCGAAGAGTAGGTCCCTACCCGCTTCCCGCAGGCGACGAGCAGAGCCGTGGTGCAGCGTACAACGGTACCCTTGCCATTGGTCCCGGCGACGGTAATAACGGGAACACCGCAGGGCAGCAAGCCGAGCCGTGTACCAACCGCAGACACCCGCTCCAGCCCCAGATCAATTTTACGCGGATGCAGTGCCTCGAGGTACGTTAGCCAGGCATTGAGATCACGATTTTCAGTCATCTCCACGCGCAGGCTTCTTGTCCGGATCCTCGTCATCCGAGGGCATTGACTCGCCTGAATCCTGACTGGGATCAGAGGCATCGTTATCATCAGATGCCGCCTCTGACTCCGACGCAGCCTCTGCCGAAGGCGCTTCATCGTCCTCAGAGGATGTGCTGTCCGCAGCGGAGGAAGCCGACTCGGAAACGTCTGGCACAGCGCTCTCTTCAGACGCAGCAGACGACTCTCCGGAGGCTTCCATAACCTCTCCCTCGGCAAGGTTGGAGGCAGATTCGGCAGCAAACTCGCCAGTATCGGCGGCGCCACCCTGAACCACAGCGGCTGCGGCCATCACGGCCGCGTCCTGATCGTGTGCCTCAGCCGGCTCCTCCTCCGCTTCATTGGTACTTTCAGCCGCATCCACACGTTCTGGCTGAGTGGCTACGGCCATGAGTTTCGCCAGAATGCGAGCGATGGTGTCGCGCATATCACCGCGATGCACGATCATGTCAATAGCCCCGTGCTCGAGCAGGAACTCACTGCGCTGGAAACCCTTCGGCAGCTTCTGTCGTATTGTCTGCTCGATGATATTGGGTCCGGCAAAACCGGCGCGGGCATCGGGCTCGGCAATATTGAGATCGCCAAGCAAGGCCAGGGAGGCAGAAACACCGCCATAAATAGGATCTGTGAGCACGGAGATGTAGGGGACTCCCGCCTGCCGCAAGCGTTCAATGACAGCACTGGTCTTTGCCATCTGCATCAGCGAGATCAGGGCTTCCTGCATGCGAGCACCGCCAGAGGCCGAAAAACAAACCAGGGGCTGCCGATTCTCCAGCGCCAGTTGAGCCGCCCGCGTGAACTTCTCTCCCACCGCGTAACCCATGGAGCCACCGTGAAAATTGAACTCAAAGGCTACAGCTACCAGCGGAAGTCGCTGCACGCTGCCACGCATGGCGATCAGTGCATCGCGTTCGCCGGTAGACTTCTGGGCCGCCGAGAGCCGGTCGCGATACCGTTTCTTATCGCGGAACTTCAGCCGATCCACCGGCTCGATATCCTTGAAAACCTCTTCGCGTCCATCGGGGTCAAGAAACAGATCAAGGCGGCGGCGGGCGCCAATACGCATGTGATGGTCACATTTCGGGCAGACTTCCCGGTTGCGCTCAAGATCGGGAATGTATAGAACCGCCTCGCACTTAATGCATTTCTTCCACAAACCTTCCGGCACGCTCGTCCGGCGACTGCCCGACTGGCGGTTGACGCCCGATGGCAAAATCTTGTCAATCCAGCTCATTTATCCCCCTTCCTACCCGACCGGCCGCACTGGCGCGACGTTAAGCGGCGTCAGTTCCAGACCTTGCATCGATTCCCGAGCGAATTTCCCGTAGCAGCGATGCCGCCGCCGACATGGCCTCCGACCGGTCGCCACCGCCCGCAATCACATCCGCTACCCGGCTGACGAGGGCGGAGCCCACGACGACGCCATCTGCAACCCGGGCAACAGCAGCGGCCGACGCGGCGTCCTTTATGCCGAACCCGACGCAGACTGGGAGCGACGTACAGCGGCGGATGCGGGACAGGTGATCGCTGACATCAGCGATATCCAGATTGCCGGCACCGGTAACGCCCTTAAGCGACACATAATAAATGAAGCCGCTGGCCTGGTCAGTGATCAGGCTAAGCCGCGCTTCCGGCGTCGTCGGCGCTATGAGGAAAATATTGTCCATGCCTACCCGCTTGAGTTCGCGGTTCACGCGCTCGACTTCCTCCGGGGGAACATCCACTGTCAGCAGGCCATCGACACCGGCCTTGACTGCCGCGTCGGCAAAGGCGGGGTATCCCATATGCTCCACCGGGTTGGCGTAACCCATAAGGAGCAATGGGGTGTCGGGGTCCTTCTCACGAAATTCACTGACCATCGACAATACATCGCGAAGACGTATCCGGTTCTCCAGCGCGCGCTCGTGACCGCGCTGAATAACCGGACCCTCGGACATGGGATCGGAGAATGGCACTCCGACCTCAATCACATCGGCACCGGCATCAACCAGTGCATGCAACAAAGGCACGGTGAGCTCGGGGGTCGGGTCACCAGCGACAACATAGGTAATCAGGGCCTTGCGACCGGCCTCAGACAGGTCAGCAAAACGCTGCGCTATTCGACTCATGACGTCCCTTACAGTTCGATACCGTCGATTTTGGCGACGGTCAGAATATCCTTGTCGCCACGCCCCGACAGGTTGACCACAATAGTCTGATCTGGCGTCATGCTCGCGGCGAGTTTCTCGGCGTAGGCCAGCGCATGAGCGGTTTCCAGGGCTGGCATAATGCCCTCTATACGTGTGACCCGGTGAAACGCCGCCAGCGCCTCTGTGTCGTCAGCCGACACATAGGTGACACGGCCGCTGTCTTTCAGCCAGGAATGCTCGGGCCCCACGCCGGGGTAATCAAGGCCGGCCGATACCGAGTGGGTCTCGGTGATCTGACCGTCTTCATCCTGCATGAGATATGTCCGATTACCATGCAGTACGCCGGGTGAACCTGCCGCGAGTGGTGCCGCGTGGCGTCCCGTTCCGATCCCATGGCCTCCGGCTTCAACACCGTAGATCTCGACAGCGTCGTCCTGCAAAAACGGATGGAACAGGCCGATTGCATTGGAGCCCCCGCCCACGCAGGCCACCAACGCATCCGGCAGCTTGCCTGTCTGCGCCAGCGACTGCGCGCGGGCTTCGCGACCGATAACGCACTGGAAATCGCGAACAATCATAGGATACGGGTGCGGTCCGGCGACGCTGCCGATGATGTAGAATGTTGTGTCGACGTTGGTTACCCAGTCGCGCATTGCCTCGTTCATCGCATCCTTCAGGGTGCTCGACCCGGAGGTGACCGGCACCACCGTAGCGCCAAGCAGCTTCATGCGATAAACGTTCAGTGACTGACGCTGCACGTCCTCAGCGCCCATGAACACATGGCACTCCAGACCGAGGCGTGCAGCGATGGTCGCGGTAGCAACGCCATGCTGCCCTGCGCCGGTCTCGGCAATCACCCGGGGCTTACCCATGTGCTTGGCGAGCAGGGCCTGCCCCACCGTATTGTTCACCTTGTGCGCCCCGGTGTGGTTGAGGTCTTCACGCTTCAGGTAGATACGCGCACCACCGATAATATCCGACCAGCGACGGGCCTCATACAATGGTGAGGGACGACCCACGTAGTGTGCGAGATCGTGGTCGAACTCGTGCTGGAAGTCCGGGTCTTTCGACAGCATGCGGTAAACTGCATCGAGTTCGGCCAACGCGTGCATCAGCGTTTCCGATACAAATTTGCCGCCATAGTCACCAAAGCGGCCCTGTGCGTCCGGCATGCTCGCGATGAGCCGGCTGTCCAGTTTGCTTGTCATTCGTCTATCTCACTGTTGAGTTGATCATCTGCTTCGCGCACTGCCTGAACAAACCCGGCGATCATACGCGGGTCTTTCTCCCCTGGCGCGACCTCGACACCCGTGCTGGCATCCACCGCAGCGGGTCGGACCTGGGTGATGGCCTGGACGATATTCCCGGCGTGCAACCCGCCCGCCAGAACCACGGGGCGCGTGAGACCGGGAGGGATAGCATCCCAGCTGAACGTCTCACCGGTGCCGCCTGGCGCCTCGGGACGATAGGTGTCGAGCAGCAGGCCACTGGCTGATCGGTAAGGAATGGCTTCCTGCGCGATGTCGACATCCGGCCGCATACTGAGCGACTTGAGATAAGGCATTCTGAATTGTTCACAGAAACTGCTCGACTCATCGCCATGAAATTGCAGCATACCTATCGGCAGCCTCTCAATTACACGGTCCACAAACTGTGTTTCCGGATTCACGAACAGGGCGACAAGGGTCACAAAGGGCGGCACGGCAGCGGCGATGTCTGCCGCCTGTGCCAGCGATACCGACCTGGGACTCGGATTGTAAAACACAAGGCCAAGTGCATCGATGCCCACGGCAGCGGCTGCTTCAGCATCGCAAGGACGTGTCAGCCCGCAGATTTTGATGCGCGTCCTGAGCATTCAGGCGTTCCACCTCACCAGCAACAAAGAAACCTAATCATAACAGAAACGCGCCCCGGGATGGCCTCAGGACTGTAATAAAAGCGCACGCTCCCGCGCCGGATCCTGCGGCAGCGCAAAGCGTTCGGGATAGGTCACGCCGGTGAGGTACAGGCCCTGCGGCCCGGCTGTCGCCGCTGCAAGGGTGCGATCTTTGCGCCGCAGCAAGCGATCCACCCAGGCAACGTCATGGCGACCCGAGCCAACGGCAATCAGCGTGCCAGCGATATTGCGCACCATGTGGTGCAAAAAGGCGTTGGCAGAAATGTCGATAGCTACCAGTGGGCCGGTGCGCTGCACCGATATCCGATGCACACAGCGCATGGCGGTGCGAGACTGGCACGATGCAGCACGAAAAGCACTGAAATCCTGCTCACCGAGAAGAACCTGCGCGGCCTCATGCATGCGCGGTGCATCCAGCGGCTGTCGAATCCAGGTTACGCGATCACGATACAGCGCTGACGCCACCGGCATGTTGGCAATAATGTAGCGATAGTGTCGTGCCAGGGCACTGTGACGGGCATGAAAGTCCTCGGCTACGGTAGTTGCGTAGAGTAAGCGGATATCGCCGGGCAGATTGGCATTCACACCCCTGACCCAGGCGCCACTGCCCCGCTCACAGGGCGCAACAAAATGCACCCACTGTGCCGCAGCGTGGACGCCTGTATCGGTTCGCCCGGCGCAATGAACGCGGAGCGGCTGGTTCGCTACGCGGGACAGGGCGCTTTCCAGCGCATCCTGAACCGTAGCGACGCCCGACTGGGACTGCCAGCCCGAGTAGCTACTGCCATCATATTCCACGCAGCAGGCGACAATGTCGCCAGCCGCCGTGGCCGAGCACGTACTGACGGAGTTATCAGCCAATGCGGTCGAGCAGTGCCCGCGCTTCCCGCTCTTGCGCTTCGGATCCCGCAGAGATCACCTGCTCGAGAATTCCGCGTGCGCCCTCATCGTCGCCCATATCCAGGTAGGCGCGTGCAAGGTCCAGTTTTGTCGCCACCTGGTCCGCATCTGTAGCAAACATCATATCGTCCGAACCCGGCTCATCGCTGCCACTGTCGTCACCCGAACGCTCATCCGGAGCCGCCGCCTCACGCAATGCCTCGCTGAGATCGAGCTCATCATTCTCCGCATCGGCCGTCGCTGCGGGCCTGTCGTCTTCTATCGCCAACTCGTCGAAATCCAGCTCGAGCTCGAGGGCCTCATCAGGCTGCGGACCTCGAGACGCCTCGTCGAGTACCGACTCACCCGCACTTTCGCCGCGGCCGAAGGCCTTCTCCTCCGGAGACGTATCGTCGAGGGAGAATTCCAGCGGCTCGTACGCGACCTCCTCTGTTGAACGGCCACCGGCAATGTCGTAGCGGGCACCTTCTACTGAATCTCCCCGAGCAATGGGACGGTCCGTGAGTTGCCCTGCGGGCACAGGATCCATGACCGGATCCTGCTCATATGTTCTGAGCCAGGTGTCTTCAGGTGATTCGGGCTCTGCCGGCGCCTCTGCTGCAGCCGCTGGCTGCGATCCGGACTCATCGAGGAGTGCAGGCTCAGGCGCCAGTTCCGGCGCCAGTTCCGGC
>CAZTJR010000029.1:0-41007 GCA_964613795.1 uncultured Alteromonadaceae bacterium
CACCCCTGATTCAGCGCTGGACCGGCAGTCGACAGGTATTTGCCGATGTCTAGTGAGCCCTGCAGCAGCGGGTCGGGGGACTCACGGCCACCAGCCTTGCAAGCGCGGCAAAGTTATCGCATTCTCGCGCTTTCGCGTTTGAACACTGATACCGTGGCTTCAAGACATTCGACAACGGCCCTTCGCCTGCCCGTGAATGACAAGCAATGGGCACTGCTGCGGCTGATACGCTGGGACAAACCCATCGGCACATTGTTGCTGCTGTGGCCGACACTCTGGGCGCTGTGGATCGCGTCAGAGGGCGTGCCGCCGCTCAACCTGCTGATCATATTTACTCTCGGCACCTTTCTCATGCGCTCTGCCGGCTGCATTATCAACGATCTGGCGGATCGCAATGTCGATGGCGGGGTCAGCCGCACCGAATCCCGGCCGCTGGTCACCGGACAGGTCAGTATCAACGAAGCGGTCATCCTGTTCTGCCTGCTGTGCCTGCTGGCCTTCGGCCTGGTGCTTATGACCAACTGGCTGACCATCGCGCTGTCGATCCCGGCCCTGTTGCTGGCCTCGACCTATCCCTTCATGAAGCGCTATACCCACCTGCCACAGATCGTTCTCGGACTGGCGTTTTCCTGCGCCATTCCCATGGCCTTCGCGGCGCGACAGGAAGCGCTGCCCCACGGACTCTGGCTTTTGTTCACGGCCAATGTGCTGTGGACCGTGGTCTACGATACGAAATACGCCATGGTCGACCGGCGCGACGATCTCAAAGTTGGCATCAAGTCACTGGCCGTTCTGCTTGGTGACGCCGATCGCTACGTGATTGCAACGCTGCAGATGCTGTGTCTCAGCGCGCTCTATCTGGCGGGAAAACATTTTGGCCTGGGTCTCTATTACAACATCAGCCTGGTTGTGACTGCTGTCCTGTTCGGTTATCACCTGTATCTTATTCGCGACCAGGACGAAGCCGCTTGCTTCCGGGCCTTCAAACACAATCGCTGGGTCGGGATGACCGTCTTCCTGGGAATTGCCGCGCACTACGGATTTCCGAACCCCACCTTCTGACGTCGGGTGTCATGCATGTCTGAACTGACGCTTGAGGCGATCAGCGCGCTCTCGTCCATCGCACCCACAGAGTGGGAAACACTGCGCAACAATGACTATCCGTTCCTGCGCCATGATTTTCTGCTCGGCCTTGAAAGCACTGGCTGCACGACGGCAGAATCCGGCTGGCAGCCAAACCACCTGGCGGTGCGACGCGGAGAGACACTGCTCGCCGCCGCACCGGCCTACCTGAAATCCCACTCCTACGGGGAATACGTATTCGACTGGGCCTGGGCTGACGCCTGGCGGCGAATGGGTCTCGACTACTATCCCAAACTGGTGACGGCAATACCCTTCACTCCCGCCACCGGGCCGCGGGTGATGCATGCGCCGGCGCTGGATGCCGTTGAAACCTGGTCCATTCTGCTGCAGGGTGTGCAGGCACTGGCGCAGCAGCAGAGGCTGTCATCCTGGCACATCCTGTTTCCCGAGCCGGATGTGGCCGAGCTGCTTGAATCACTGGGTCTGCATACCCGCCACGCCGTGCAGTTTCACTGGTTCAACCGCAATTACCGCGATTTCGATGATTTTCTCGCTACGTTCAGCAGTCGCAAGCGCAAGGCCCTGCGGCGGGAGCGGCGGCGGGTCACAGAGCAGGGCATTGCGCTGCGCACGCTCACCGGGGACGAGATCACTGCCGCTGACTGGCAGACCTTTCACCGCTTCTACCAGCTCACCTACGCCAAGCGCAGCGGTCACGGCGGCTACCTGACCCGGGAATTCTTTACCCGCACCGCCGCCGGTCTCGGTGCCCAGGTGGTCATGGTGCTGGCGGAGCAGGGAGGGCGCGACATTGCCGGCGCGCTGTATTTCCGCTCCGATGACACACTGTTCGGACGCTACTGGGGCTGTGAATCAGAACTGGACTGCCTGCACTTTGAAGCCTGTTACTACCGCGGTATCGAATACTGCATTGAGCAGGGGCTGCAGCGTTTCGACCCCGGCGCCCAGGGCGAGCACAAGATACAGCGCGGATTCGAACCGACGCGCACGCTCTCAAGCCACTGGATTGCGCATCCGGAGCTGTCCCGCGCCGTTGGCGATTTCACCCGGGAAGAGCAGGCTCACGTGGAAGCGTATCGTCGCGAGGCCTCAACGCTGCTGCCGTTTCGCGCCGATGATTAGGCCTGCTGGCGGCGCCAGATAATCAAGCGATTGTTTGCCGGCATGGCGTGATCTGCCTGTCTCCTGAAACCCGCCGCCTCGGCGAGACTGTCGATAGCTTCAGCATCGCGAATGCCGCTGTGCGGTGAACGTGCCTTCAGGGATGCATCGAACTGCGCATTGCTCTGGGAGGTAGGCTTCCCGTCGTAATTGAACGGACCGTACACCACCAGAAGGCATCCCCCCGGAGCGTGGCGCTGGAGGCCCTGGAAAAAGGCCTCCACCGCCGACATCGACATGATATGCAGGGTATTGGCGGTAAAAACGGCGTCGCGCACCGGCAACGGCCAGGGCTCGTCGCACACGTCGAGGGCTTGTGGCGCCAGCAGGTTATCGAGCGCGCTGGCCGCACAGCGCGGCTGCAGCGTCGCCAGCGACTGGGGAATCTCGGTTGGCTGCCAGCTCAGCCAGGGCAGGTGACTCGCAAACCAGACGGCATGCTGACCCGTGCCCGAACCGATTTCCAGAACGCCGCGCACGCTGTCGGCAAATGCCTGCCGCAGGTGTGACAGGATAGGGCCCTTGTTGTTTTCACAGGCGGGGGAAAAGGGCAGGTGATCCATGCTCATGCGAGCGTATCGCGGGTGAACACCCACTCCCTCGCGGTGGACGCCTTGGCACTGTAGCGATAGCCACCAACCCGGTAGTTTTTCAGGCCCTCGGGGTCATCGAGACCGTGCTCGATAATGTATCGCGCCATCTGCCCCCGAGCCTTTTTTGCATAAAAGCTTATAACGCGATATTTCCCGCTCTTGAGGTCACGGAACACCGGCGTGATCACCTCCGCAGTCAGAGTGCCGGTAGCTACCGCCTTGAAATACTCGTTGGACGCCAGATTGAGAAGCACGGCGCTGCCGGTTTTCTTCAACTGCCGGTTCAGACTCGCGGCGATAGACTCGCCCCAGAACTGGTAGAGATTGGCTCCGCCGCTGTTGGCAAACTTAAGCCCCATTTCCAGCCGATACGCCTGCATGAGGTCCAGCGGACGCAGGACACCATACAGGCCGGACAGGATTCTCAGGTGCTTCTGTGCGAAGCTGAGCTCTGCCGCGCTGAGCGTTTCTGCCTCAAGCCCGGTGTAGACGTCGCCCTTGAACGTCAGCAGGGCCTGCTTGGCGTTGTCTGGCGTGAACGGTTCCTGCCAGTTCATGAAGCGCCGATGATTGAGTTCCGCAATCGCTTCACTGACACCCATGAGTCCGCGGATATCCTCCGGCGTCAGCTGCCGCGCGTCGTCCACCAGCGACGCCGCCTGCGCGATGAACTCGGGCTGTGTTGCCTTGCGGGTAGTGGGCGGCGTTTCGACGTCGAGCGTCTTGGCGGGGGAAATCACGGTCAGCATGTTACAGGCTCCTTGCAGCGGACGCCGCGCGTGAGCGCGCATGGCCTTCGGCGGCAACAGCGGGCTATGATAACCTCCGCTCCAATAATCAAAAAGGCCACAACGCATCATGTCAGCGAGCCGGCGCCTGGTAAGTGCCATCGACACATTCACCGACTGGACGGGAAAAATCATTGCCTGGCTGGCAGCAGCCATGGCGGTGCTCACCACGGTGGTCGTGGTGATGCGTTATGGCTTCAACACGGGCTCTATTGCGGGCCAGGAAGCTGTGACCTATCTGCATGCCACACTGTTCATGCTCGGTGCCGCGTACGCGCTCAAAACCGACGCTCACGTTCGCGTCGATATCTTCTACCGACGCTTCAGCCCGACAGCAAAGGCCTGGGTCAACGCTCTGGGGGGCATTGTTTTTCTCCTGCCATTTTGTGTCCTGATCATGCTGATCAGCAGCGACTATGTACGACAGGCCTGGCGTATCCGGGAAATCTCGGTTGATTCCGGCGGTATCCCCGCCGTTTTCCTGCTGAAGTCGCTGATACCGGCCATGGCGCTGACCCTGCTGCTGCAGGGCATTGCCGAGATTCTGCGCAATCTCGCGCGGCTGCAGCAGGATACCCCGCGCTGATGGAAGGAACACTGTCCCTGTGGCTGTTCGCCACGGTCTGCATACTATTGATGCTAGGCTACCCCGTGGCATTCACGCTGGCGGGCACCGCCCTCATGTTTGCCGCGGGAGGTATTATTGCCGGCGTTTTCGACGCCAGTTTTCTCAGCGCGCTGCCGTCGCGGCTGTTTGGCACGATGAGCAACGCCACGCTGATCGCCGTGCCGCTGTTCGTGCTGATGGGCGTCATCCTGGAGCGGTCCCGTGTGGCAGAGGAGTTGCTGGACAACATGTCCCGGCTGCTCGGCGGTCTGCGCGGCGGCCTGGCGCTATCGGTCATCCTCGTCGGCATGCTGCTGGCTGCCAGCACCGGCATCGTCGGCGCCACAGTCGTCACGATGGGGCTTCTGTCGCTGCCGATCATGCAGCGTGCCGGCTACAGTCCGGCGGTGGCCACCGGCACCATCTGTGCGACCGGAACCCTGGGCCAGATAATCCCGCCATCCATCGCCCTGGTCCTGCTGGGAGACATCATTTCCAGCGCCTACCAGCAGGCGCAGCTGTCGATGAACGTCTTCAACCCGAAGACGGTCTCGGTCGGCGACCTTTTTATCGGCGCCATCATTCCCGGCATGCTGCTGGTGGCGCTGTACGCAGTGTTCATTCTGGTACTCGCCTGGCTGAGGCCCGGCCTCATGCCTGCAGCGGAACGCCAGAACGTTGATCTGTGGTCACTGATCAAGGGACTGCTGCCACCCCTGATTCTTATCGCCGTCGTACTCGGCTCTATTCTCGCCGGGGCCGCAACGCCCACGGAGGCGGCGGGCGTCGGAGCGTTCGGCGCCTGGCTGCTGGCATCGATGAAGCGCGAAATGGGTCTGACGCGCCTGCGGGAAGTCATGCGCAGCACGCTGAAGATTACCGCGATGGTGTTCATGATCCTGCTTGGCGCTGCGGTTTTCTCCCTCGTCTTTCGTGGCTTCGGCGGTGAGGAACTGATCCATCGCTTCCTGTCCGACATGCCGGGCGGCGTGTTTGGCGCCACGCTCATGGTCATGCTGATTATCTTCCTGCTGGGTTTCATTCTGGATTTTATCGAGATCACCTTTGTCGTGGTGCCTATTGTTGGCCCGATCCTGCTGACCATGGGCGTGGATCCGGTCTGGCTTGGCATCATGATCGCGATCAATCTGCAGACGTCTTTCCTCACGCCACCCTTCGGCTTTGCCCTCTTCTATCTGCGCGGGGTTGCCGATGACGCCATACCGACACTGAGTATTTATCGCGGCGTGATACCCTTTATTGTGATTCAATTACTTGTAATCGCCCTGCTGTGGCGCTGGCCGCAGCTGGCCACCTGGCTGCCAGAGCAGCTGAACCCCTGACAACCTGAGCGACAGCCGTCATGAACGATATCGATTCCACACCGACGCCGCAGGGCGAACTGGCCCTGCAGACCATCGCCATGCCCAGGGACACCAACGCCAGCGGCGATATCTTTGGTGGCTGGTTGCTGTCACAGATGGACCTGGCGGGCGCTATCACCGCCCGGGAGGTCGCCGGCGGTCGCGTTGCCACTGTGGCCATTGAAGGCATGGCCTTTATTACACCGGTTCACGTGGGAGCTGTTGTGACCTGCTACTGCGACGTGATTGAAATCGGTCGCAGCTCTATCCGCATCGTGGTTGAGGTGTGGATAGACTCACCCCATGACGGTGAGCCGATCAAGGTCACCGAGGGCGAATTCATCTTCGTGGCAATTGACGAGAAGCGTCGCACGCGCACCATCAGTCGGAAGGGTTGACGCCGGGAATGGTTTCTCCGTAGGCCCGCGACCGGGCGTTGATATAGCCCTGCTCGGAAATGCGGTGGTAGGCGCGCACATCATCGTGAAACCGGTTGAACGACTCATAGACCTTGCGTGCCATGCTATCACTCTCGACCAGCCGCTGCATGACGATGCGGCTGTTCTGGTATAGCGCCTCCAGCACGTCCTCGGGCAGTTCGCGCAGGTTAGCGCCGCGCTCGTCGACCAGCATACGCAGTGATGCATTGTTGCGCGCCGTTGCCTCATCCAGCATGTCCTGGTTGGTAGCGCGGGCGGCATAGCGCACGATCGCCTGCAGGTCCTCGGGGAGAGAGAGAAGCGCTTCTTGGTTAACAATAAGTTCGAGCATCGCGCCGGGCTCGTGCCAGCCGGGATAGTAGTAATATTTCGCGACCTCCTGCAGCCCGAGTGCCGCATCATTGTAGGGGCCTACCCATTCCACGGCATCAATCACCCCGGTCTGCATGGAGGTATAGATGTCGCCACCGGGGATATTGATGGCAGTCCCGCCGGCGGCACTGAAGACCTCCCCGGCGAGTCCGGGTATGCGCATCTTGAGGCCCTTGAGATCTTCCGCCGAGTTCAGCTCGCGGTTGAACCAGCCCGCCATCTGTACGCCGGTACTGCCGCCGGCGAAGGGCACCACGCCAAAGGGCGCGTAGGTTTCCCGCCACAGCGCCTCGCCACCGCCGTAATGCAGCCAGGCGTTCATCTCCTGAGCGGTCATACCGAAGGGAACAGCCGTAAAGAATACCGCAGCGGGAATCTTGCCCTTCCAGTAATAGGAGGCGCCGTGCCCCATCTGGGCCACGCCGCCGGACACGGCGTCAAATACGCCCATGGCGGGCACGATTTCCCCGGCACCGTAAACCCGCACCGTCAGCCGGCCGCCGCTCATTTCCCTGACCATGCGAGCGAAGGTCTCCGGCGCCTTGCCCAGCCCGGGCAGGTTCTTCGGCCACGTGGTCACCAGTTTCCACTGATACTCGCGACCCGCATACGCACTGCCGCCATCGCCCGCGGCGTGCGGTCGCGTGGCGCGGTCCTTTGCCCATAGACCGACGACCAGTACCAGGGCGGCCACCAACGCAAGGATGATCACGGGTTGTAATCGCTGACTAAGCATCTGGCTACCGTTATTGATTGTTATCGAATGGGCATCCGGCGCCGCGACCGCACTATATTGCCGCAAGCTTTGCATACTGCAGAACGAGCCACTTGCTGCCCGCGGCATCGAAGTTGACTTCGACCCGTGCGCTGCCGCCTCGGCCTTCAAAGTTTAACACGACGCCTTCGCCGAAAGTCGGGTGCAGTACACGCTGTCCCAGGCTGTAGCCGCTGTCCGGCACCGCTGCGTGGGATAACGCACTGACCGGCCGGCTGAGCCCCGTCTGCAGGCGCACCTCGTGGAGCAGGTCCGGAGGAATCTCGCGAATAAAGCGCGACGGCGGATTGTACGATTCACTTCCGTGTATGCGGCGTGTTTCCGCGTAAGTGATTACCAGCTTCTGCATGGCGCGCGTGATACCAACGTAGCATAAGCGGCGCTCTTCCTCGAGCCGGCCGGGCTCTTCCAGCGACATGCGATGCGGGAACAGGTTCTCCTCCATGCCGGCCAGAAACACCAGCGGGAATTCCAGTCCCTTGGCGGAGTGCAGCGTCATCAGCTGGACGCTGTCCTCATGTGCCTCGGCCTGGTTGTCGCCAGCATCGAGGGCGGCATTGTCGAGAAACTGCTGCAGCGGCGACAGCTCATCATCCACCGCCATGAACTGCCGCCCGGCGGTGACCAGCTCCTCGAGGTTCTCCACCCGCGCCTGGCCCTTTTCACCCTTTTCCTTCGCGTACAGCTGCAGCAGGCCCGAGGCCTCGATAACGCGCTCCGTGAGTGCCTCCATCGTCATGTCATCGGTGCCGCTGTCGAGCTCATCCACCAGCACGCGAAAGCCCTCGAGGGCAGCGAGAGCACGCGCCGGCAGCATTTTATTCTCAGCGACGATCGCCATCGCCTGCCACAGCGAGGCATCGCGCTCACGCGCGAGTGAGCGCAGGATGTCCAGTGTTTTGCCGCCGATGCCGCGGGGCGGCGTGTTGATGACGCGTTCCATCGCGGCATCGTCACCGCGATTGACCAGAAGACGCATATAGGCCATTGCGTTGCGGATTTCCATGCGCTCGTAGAAGCGTTGACCGCCATAGATCCGATAGGGAACCGCGGCACGGATAAGGGCCTCTTCCAGCACCCGTGACTGGGCGTTGGAGCGGTAGAGTATGGCTGCGGAAGAGCGCGCGTTTCCCTGCCTCAGCCAGTCTTCAAGCTGATCGACAATGAAACGCGCCTCATCCTGCTCATTGAAGCCTGCATAGAGCTGCAGCGGATCACCACAGTCACCGGCGGTCCACAGCTCCTTGCCGAGACGGCCGCTATTATGGGCGATGATGCCATTCGCGGCCTGAAGAATCGTCTGGGTAGAGCGATAATTCTGCTCCAGACGAACGACGCGTGTGCCGGCAAAATCCTCGCCAAAGCGCTGTATGTTCTCGATCCGCGCACCGCGCCAGCCATAGATGGACTGGTCGTCGTCGCCCACCGCAGCCACGGGGATGCGGCCACCCGCCAGTACCCGCAGCCAGGCGTACTGAATGGTATTGGTGTCCTGAAACTCGTCTACCAGTATCTGCCGGAAGCGCTGCTGGTAGTGCGCCAGAATATCGGGGTTTTTCAGCCACAGCTCGTGTGCCCGCAGCAGAAGCTCGGCAAAATCCACCAGCCCCCCGCGCTCACAGGCAGCCTCGTAGGCCGCGTAGATCTGCAGCATGGTCTGCTGGAACAGGTCTCCGGGGGCGGGTTCTATATGTGCCGCGCGCAGCCCCTCATCCTTCTGTGCATTGATGAACCACTGTGCCTGCCGCGGCGGCCAGCGCGACTCATCGAGCTGCAGTTCGCGGCAGACGCGCTTGATCAGCCGTAACTGGTCATCACTGTCGAGTATCTGGAAGTTCTGCACCAGACCGGCATCCTTCCAGTGTGCTTTCAATAACCGGTGGGCCAGCCCGTGAAAGGTGCCGACCCACATGCCATGGGCGGGGATGGCCAGCATTTCCTCAATGCGGCCACGCATTTCCCGCGCCGCCTTGTTGGTGAAAGTGACCGCCAGAATGGTCTGCGGCGACAGGCCCTCGGCCTTTATTAGCCAGGCGATGCGGTGAACCAGGACACGGGTCTTGCCACTGCCGGCGCCCGCCAGCACCAGCAGGTTGCCGCTGTCGGCAGCGACGGCATCGCGCTGTGCGTCGTTCAAGGGAGAGAGTATGTCGGTAACGTCCATGCGCGCATTCTAGCCCAGTTACCCGACGCGCTCACGAATTCACTGACATCGCTGCGCAATGCATTGGCGTGGGCAGCGGGAAAGCCCTCTGGTACCATCAGAAAATAATGCGATCCAAAGGCGAGCATCGACATGACAGGCAGAGATGACAAGGGCAAACCGCCTTTCGATGACGGTGATAATTGGATTGATCGCGATGACGACACTGCATCCGGCCCGCTGATAGATCGCGATGACGACGAGATTTTCGGTGCCGACCCGCCAAAGAGTGAGCCTGGGTTTCCGGAAGAGCGGGAATATCCAGCCGTGCCGGAATGGGACGACGATGGCAGCGACCCCGTCTCCCTGCCCGAGTGGGATGCCCCCTCGGCAGACAACGACGACCTGAACCGCCTGGCGGCACGAGAGCTGGATGAGCTCGGAGATGACCCCTATGCCATACCGACCGGGGAGCCACTTCCGCCGATGAGCGCAGGCCCCGCCGCGGGGTCCGCCACGTCCTCTGTGGGCGGACGGGATTTTCTGGACGACGACTCTGACGACGACTTTGATGATGGCGATCATGAATACCCCGAGGATCCCCGCGTCGAGCAGACGGTAAAGGACGACCGTATGACGCCGGGGCCGCTTTCCGAGAATGCTGACGCCGTTGCGCCCCGCTTCGGTGACAGTCAGGAGGACTGGCGCGATGACAGCAGCATGGACTCAGGAGATGATACCTGGAGTGACGAATCCGTCCCTGCGGCCGCCCCAGCGAGAGACAGCGGCCGCGCCTACAGCGCCGATAATGCTGCGGTGCGCGAGATGTCGCAGACCGCGCCGTCGGAACAGACTGCCGCGAGGCGCTGGCCGATTTTCATGCTCGCAATCGCGGCCGTTGCCGTCGTTCTGCTCGCGGTGGGTGGCTACGGCATGCTGAGCAAACGGTCGGCGCTGGAGGACGAGATACGCCAGCTTCAGGCCCAACTGGCCACGGCCGTGAGCCCGCAAGAGGTCCGGGCCAGCCGTGATGCGCAGCTTGCCATCGAGCAGGAAAAAATTAATCTCGAGGCCGAAGTGAGCGCACTGCAGTCGGAAAACACCGCCCTGCGGACCACACTACGCGACATAGAAGTCCGTCTTGAGGAACAGGCGCAAGAGGCAGAAGCTGCCGTGGCTGCGGCTGAGGCAGCTGCCAGTACCGCCGCTGCTTCCGGCGGCAGCGGCGCAGCGGGCAACTGGTTCGTGAACTTTGGCTCCTATGCGCGAATTGCTGATGCGCGCCGCTGGGCCAGTCGCCTGGAGGTCGACAGCGGCAGTGTGGTGGTGCAGGATGCGACCTCACAGGGCCGAACCATTCACCGTGTGCGCGTTGTCGGACTCGCCGACAAGGCGACGGCGGACCGCGTGGCAAGCAAGCTTGAAGCGGCGCACAAGTTACCGAAACTCTGGGTCGGCAGGAACTGATGGCCAGCGGCGGCGAGCAGCGGCAGATGACAAGAGACAGCAGGAGAGCGTAATGAAAATTCTGAGGTGTGCAGTTCTGATAGCGGCCATGGGCGCCGCGGCTTCCCATGCAGATTGCGAGGCGCCGGATGAGCCGAACATACCCGATGGCGCAAACGCCAGCATGCAGGACATGCTCGACGGTCAGGAATCGGTAAAAATGTTTCAAGCCGCGAACATGGACTACCTGAGGTGCCTTGAAGCATCGTTTACAGAAGCGGAAAAGACCGCAAAGAACGCCGAGGAAAAGACCGAAGCCGCCAAAGCAATGGCTGCCTACTCAAAAGCCGTGGAGGCCTATAATACCGCGGTATCAAAGGAAGAGAGCGTCGCTGGCGAGTTCAACACGCAGATTCGTGAGTACCAGGCCAAGAACGCCGACCAGTAGCCCTAGGCCAGTGGGACGCGCCTGAAGTGGAGGCGGTCAGGCCTGCGCTCGCGCGCGTTGTCCATCAGGGCAACGCGCCGACCACCACCGCGGCTATGGCCATGATCATAGCGTAAGCCACAAGGGCGACCAGTCCATCCTGCGCGACCAGTGCCAGCCCGAAGGCACAGAACATCACGCCGACAAGTGACGATGAAAAGGGCACCATTTCCATTATCGGCATCATTATCGCAATCACCGTGCAGATCAGAGCAATCAGGGTCCGGGAGGAGCCTCTGACGAGGTAGGTCAGGCGTGGTTTAAGGTAACGATCGATGACGGCGCAGGGTCGCTGCAGCCAGTGCAGTGCCCGCAACAGATTTTCGCGCTGCAGCCTGCGCGACATTATCCAATACGGTAGCCAGAAGTGACGCCGACCGGACAGCATTTGTGCGGAAACCAGCATCACGATCAACCCCATCGTCGTGGAAAATAGCGGAATGCCGCTAAGGGGCGACGCCAGCAATGTCCCCGTCAGCATCAGCAACGGCGCGAATGAGCGGGTCCCAACGGCTTCTAATATGTCACCCAGCGTGATCCGTGTGTCATCACTGCGCGCGGCGGTCGCAATCTGCTCGAGCAATTCTTCGAGATCTCTGGCGTCGTGGTCGGGCATGGCTGCGCTACGCAAACCGTCGCCGGCTGAAACAACGGGCTTGTAGATAACTCATAAAACGACCTTCTGGAACGCGAAACCTGCCTGGTAGTGAGCATTCTGCCTGCGTGCACACTCGCAGCGGCCGCTCTAGGCTACCACAGCGCCGGGATACGGTGGGTTTCCGGAAAGTGCTTTGCTGTGCCGCGAAGCCGCGCAGCAAGTCCGCTAAAACACTGCGACCGCCAAAAGCTCGCGCCAGAGATACTGTAGGCCGCGTGGCCAACACTCGAATGTGTGATAAATCCGGACTATCCTGAAGGTATGGATATGGCACCACCATTTTGGGCCACAAACCAGATCGATCGCTTCGCTGATCTCATGTGGAGCATTCCCACGATCGGCGCCGCACGCACGGACCTGACCGTGCGAAAGGGATTTGTCGCAATGACAGGCCCGGTGATTGATACGCCGATGGTCGCACTTCCCAGTTTCAGCACGATTGTCTCGTTCTGGCTCTATGGCGCCAGGTGTGCAGGTTTCCTGTTCGGTGCCGACCATGGTCTCAACGCTGCTGCCTGCACCACCGGTCAACGCCGCACTGCGGGACAACACATCTTTGAGCGAAAGTAATCGAGGTTACGGCTATGAATGAGAGTAACGAAGAGAACGCCAATCTTGTCGCGAAAAGGGAAGAAATGGTCCAGCGTCAGATCGCCGGACGCGGGATAGCAGACCCGCGCCTGCTTGACGCGATGCGCCGCGTGCCGCGCGAGGAATTTCTTCCGCAAAGACTGCGGGAATTCGCCTACGAGGATACGCCGCTGCCCATCGCCAGTGGCCAGACCATTTCCCAGCCCTATATCGTTGCCCTGATGCTGGATGCGCTGGATCTCGATGCATCCGCGCGGGTGCTGGATGTCGGCACCGGGTCAGGCTACGCTGCGGCGATACTTGCCGAAATGGCCGAGCAGGTTTACAGCATCGAACGGATAGAGGAACTCGCCGATAGTGCCCGGGGGGTCCTGTCCCGGCTCGGTTATCGAAACATCGACGTCATTCAAGGCGACGGCTCCGCGGGGTGGCAGGAGGCTCAGCCCTATGACGGGATCGTGGTCGCGGCGGGCGGACCTGATGTCCCCGAAGAACTGAAGCGTCAGCTGAAGGTGGGCAGCCACCTGGTCATTCCCGTCGGCGAGTCGGGGTCCCAGCAGCTTCTGCGTATCACACGCAGCGCAGAGGACAGCTTCGACCAGCAGTGGCTGGGCAAGGTACGATTCGTGCCACTGGTCGGGGCAGCGGCCTGGGACGAACACGGGCACCGTGCGGCTGAACCCGCCCGCCAGGGCAATATGGCGTCAAGCAGCGGGAAGGATCGCGATCGCGACACCAAAGAGCTGCTTGCCGAGGTCGCTGAACCCATCAGCAGCGACTCGACTCTCGACAATCTGCTCGATCGGATCGGCGATTCACGGGTGGTACTGATCGGAGAGGCAAGTCATGGCACCTCGGAATTCTATCGCTTCCGGGCGCGTATCACGCGGGAACTGATCGAGCGCAAGGGCTTCAATATTGTTGCGACAGAGTCGGACTGGCCGGACGCCGCGCGGGTGGACCACTATGTACGTGATCTGACCACACCGCCATCCGATTGGCGTGCTTTCTCGCGCTTTCCCACCTGGATGTGGCGCAACACGGACGTGCAGGAATTCGTCGAATGGCTGCGGCGCCATAATGGCACGATGCCCCGGGCCGATGCGCGCATCGGATTTTATGGTCTCGACCTTTACAGCATGTATACCTCAATAGATGAAGTACTCAGCTACCTCGACAAGATCGACCCGGAGGCCGCCAAAGATGCCCGCGAGCGCTACGGCTGCCTGACACCGTGGGAGAAGGATCCCGCCACCTATGGCAGGGCAGCCGCTTCCGGGCGCTATCGCGCATGCCAGCGCGACGTGGTCGATATCCTGACTGCGCTGATGGAGCGCCGGCTGGAATACTCTGCCCAAGATGGGGACAGATTTCTCGATGCAATGCAGAATGCCCGCCTTGTCGCCAACGCGGAGGAATACTACCGCAGCATTTTCGACGGTTACGCCGATTCATGGAACCTGCGCGATACCCACATGTTCGATACCCTGAACTCGCTGCTTGACCACCGCGGCGAGAACGCCAGGATCGTGGTGTGGGAGCATAATTCGCATATCGGCGATGCCGCGGCCACTGACATGACCGCACGCGGCCAGCACAACGTCGGCCAGCTGTGTCGACAGGCCTTTGGCGATGATGCCTACCTGATCGGTATGGGCACGCACACGGGAACCGTCGCCGCCGCGCATGACTGGGGTGGCGAGATGCAGGTGATGGATGTAGTGCCGTCGCTGGCGGGCAGCTGGGAGCGTCTGTGCCACGATACCGGCATCCCGGCCTTCACGGCTCCCGTGCGGCGCCACGCACCCGCCGAGTTGCAGCGACGCCTCACCGAGGAACGACCGGAACGCGCCATTGGAGTCATTTATCGCCCGCGCACAGAGCGCGCCAGTCACTACTTCCATGCGCGGCTCGGTGAACAGTTTGACGAATACGTCTGGTTCGACAGGACCAGCGCCGTCACGCCGCTGGGCTATCAGGAACTCGAGGGTGCACCGGATACCTACCCGTTCGGGCTCTAGTGCAGAACACGCCCGGAGGCCCATCGGACTGAACTACTCGACCGTCACAGACTTCGCCAGATTGCGAGGTTTGTCGACATCCGTGCCTTTCTGCAGGGCGACATGGTAGGCGAGAAGCTGCAGCGCCACCGTGTAAATAATCGGATTGAGAGCCTCTGGC
Source organism: uncultured Alteromonadaceae bacterium (assembly GCA_964613795.1). GTDB lineage: Bacteria > Pseudomonadota > Gammaproteobacteria > Pseudomonadales > Halieaceae > Chromatocurvus. The sequence continues at coordinate 14,711 of CAZTJR010000029.1, forward strand.
GCATGGGGCATCGGCAACACATGGACGCCGGGCTCATCGGTGAAACCGGCGTTGCGATCGGCAAATACGTAGAGTTCGCCACCGCGGGAGCGAACTTCCTCCAGATTGGACTTCAGTTTGTCCAGCAGCTCGTCCGTGGGCGCAACCGCGACCACGGGCATATCGGCATCAACCAGCGCCAGCGGCCCATGCTTGAGCTCTCCGGCGGGATACGCCTCAGCATGTATATAGGAAATTTCCTTGAGCTTCAGCGCTCCCTCCATGGCAATGGGGTATTCGATGCCGCGGCCAAGGAACAGCGCATGGTGCTTCTGTATGAAGGCCTCGGCGATTTTCTCGATCTGTGAATCGAGAGCCAGTGTTGCCGTTACGAGATCCGGAAGACTGTGCAGCTGCTGAAGAAGGTCCTGCTGCTTTTCCGGCGTCATGCCACGACGCTGTCCCAGGACCATTGACAGCATAAGGAAGGCGATAAGCTGAGTCGTGAAAGCCTTGGTTGAGGCAACACCGATTTCCGGTCCGGCTCGGGTCAGAAAAGCCAGGTCACTTTCTCGCACCAGTGAGCTGTTATCGACGTTGGCAATCACCAGGCTGGCGATAAACTCGCCGGGCGCGGCGTGGCGCAGGGCCGCGAGTGTGTCGGCGGTTTCGCCGCTTTGCGACACGGTAACCAGAAGGGTATCGGGATGCTGCACGCGCTTGCGGTAGCGGAACTCCGACGCCACTTCCACCTGGCAGGGAATGCCGGCGAGCTCCTCCAGCCAGTAGCGTGCCACCATGCCAGCATGAAAACTGGTGCCACAGGCAACAATCTGCACGGCGCGTGTGCGATCGAAGATCTCAGAGGCATCGGCACCAAAAGCAGATTCATCGAGCTCGCCGGCACCGTTGCGGGTAAATGTGGCGGCGAGCGCTCGGGGCTGCTCGTAGATCTCCTTGAGCATGAAATGCTCGTAATCGCCCAGCTCAGCCGCCTCAATCCCGGTGGAGATACGCTTGACCGGTCGCTCGACAGAGGTCAGAGCAGCATCCCAGACCTGCATCTGCCCCGCGGACAGCAGCACGCTGTCGCCTTCTTCCAGGTAAATGAAGCGATCGGTGACCTGGCGCAGCGCGAGGGTGTCCGACGCGAGAAAGTTCTCGCCAATACCGACGCCAATGACCAGCGGGCTTCCCAGGCGGGCAGCAACCACCTGTTCCGGGTGTCCTGTATCCACGGCAGCCAGCGCAAACGCACCGCTGAGTCGAGGGATAACCGCATGCAGGGCATCGATCAGCGAGAGTCCGTCCTGCAGCGCCCGATGCAGCAGGTGCACCACGACCTCCGTGTCCGTGGCAGAAACAAACTCGAAACCGTCTTCCTTGAGCTCTTCGCGCAGCGCGGCGTGGTTCTCGATGATGCCGTTATGCACCAGAGCGATGCGCTGTCCCGACAGGTGGGGGTGTGCATTGGCCGCGGAGGGAGGCCCGTGAGTGGCCCAGCGCGTATGGGCGACGCCAACGCAGCCGAGGATGGGATTCATCGCCTGCGCCTCCTCGAGGCGCGCGACTTTGCCCTGATGCTTGTGCAGCTGCAGACGCTGCTCGTTATCGATCAGCGCCATGCCGGCGGAGTCGTAGCCGCGGTATTCAAGCCGCCGCAACCCCTCGAGCAGAATCTCAGAGACTTCTCGCCGCGCACAAGCCGCTACAATGCCACACATGCTCTAACTCTCCACTTTATCGTCGCCAGACGCGTTACGCGCCTCGACGTCGCTGCCAGGCCGCCGCCAGCCGCTGATGTTGCGCTGCCTGCCACGCGCAACGGCCAGCTCCTCGGCACCAATGTCGCGAGTTACCGTGGAGCCCGCAGCGACAAAGCCACCGTCAGCGACCGTAAGCGGCGCTACCAGCGTGGCATTGGAGCCCACGAACACGTTGTCACCCATATTCGTCTGGTGCTTGTTCACGCCATCGTAATTGCAGGTGATTGTGCCTGCGCCGATGTTTACACCCTTACCGAGGACAGCGTCACCGACATAGCTGAGGTGATTGACCTTGCTGCCGTTGCCAACATGCGCCTTTTTGATCTCAACAAAATTACCAATTCGGGCATCATCGCCCAGTCGCGTACCCGGACGCAGGCGGGCATAAGGGCCAACGCTGCAACGCTCGCCGACGTCCGCCTCGTCCAGATGACTCATGGCGTGGACGACACTGCCCGCGCCGATCACACAATCGCGCAGGACGCAGTTTGCACCGATGCTGGCACCATCACCTATCTGCACCTCGCCCTCGAACACTGCATTGACGTCGATATAGACGTCATTGCCACAGCGCAGGTTGCCGCGAATATCAATCCGTGCCGGATCGGCGAGACCGACACCGGCCAGCATGAGTGTATCGGCGCGGCGGCGCTGCAGCTCTCGCTCGACCACCGCGAGTTGTGCACGATCGTTGACACCGAGGATATCCAGCTCGTTGCTCGCCCGGATGCTACCGATCTGACGGCCCGTGGCCAGCGCCAGTGGCAGCACGTCGGGCAGGTAATATTCTCCCTGGCTGTTGGCATTACCCACCTGTGGCAGGAAAGCCTTGAGGTCGGCGGCAGACATGACCAGCACACCGGTATTTACCTCCGTAATCGCCCGCTGCGTTTCGCTGGCATCCTTGTGTTCAACAACACCGAGCAGATTACCCGTGGCATCACGAAGAATACGGCCGTAACCGGCGGGTTTCGTCAGTGTTGCCGTGAGCAGGGCAGGGCCACTGGCCACCAGGGTTCGCAGGGTATCCGCTGTCAACAGCGGCACATCACCGTATAGAACGAGAACATGACTGGCATCATCCACCGCGGGAAGAGCCTGCAGGACTGCATGCCCCGTCCCAAGTTGCTCGGCCTGCTGCACCCACCGAATATCAGCCGCGTGGAGCGCTTTCTGAACCTCGTCGCCGCCATGGCCTACAACAACATGCAGCGCATTTGGCTGCAGTGAGCGAGCGGTCGCCAGCACGTGCGCGAGCAGCGGCTGGCCGGCAAGGGTGTGCAGCACTTTCGGTTTCCGGGAGCGCATACGCGTGCCCCGGCCGGCGGCGAGTACGATAATCTCAAGCGACATGCGTCGGCCCTTCACCAGATTTAATCCAAAACGACGAAACCACGCTGCATCTTAGCGTCAGTCCAGTGCATTACAACGAGGGAATGATCGGGTCTGTGACCCGATACACAGGTGGCGGGCAATCGCTGGATAAAAAAAAGCCGGGAATCTATCCCGGCTTTTCTGCAGTTGTGCGTTGTAAACAGGCGCCGCGTTATCATCGCGACGCCCGGCGGCGCTCAGCCGCGCCCTGCGCGATTGCGCATTTTGCGCAGAGTCGCCAGCTGCGCGGCTGCCTCGGCAAGCTGCGCCGAGGCACGACCGTAATCAAAGTCACCCGTCTGGTTGGCCAGTGCATGTTCCGCCTCGCGGCGCGCGCTTTCGGCGGCGGCTTCGTCGACGTCATCGGCGCGCAGGGCAGTGTCTGCCAGAATGGACACCACGCCGGGCTGAACTTCCAGGAAGCCGCCGGAGACGTAATACACCGCTTCCTCACCTTTCTGCGTGACAATCCGCACCGGACCGGGGCGCAGCGCCGTCAACAGCGGTGCGTGCCCGTAGGTGATACCGAGCTCGCCCATCTCCCCCGTAGCAACCAGCGTTTCCACCAGCCCGGAATAGATGGACTCCTCAGCGCTGACAATGTCGCAATGGATCGTCATAGCCATAGTGCAATCCCTTTCTCAGGTAAGAAGCCGAATGAAAGTCCGATAAAACCCCGCTTACAGGTTCTTCGCCTTTTCAACGGCCTCATCGATACCGCCAACCATGTAGAAGGCCTGCTCCGGCAGGTTATCGTATTCTCCCGCCAGAATGCCCTTGAAGCCGGCAATTGTGTCCTTCAGCGACACATATTTGCCTGGCGCGCCGGTGAAGATCTCAGCGACATGGAAAGGCTGTGACAGGAAACGCTCGATCTTCCGCGCGCGGGCGACTGTCTGCTTGTCTTCTTCCGAGAGCTCGTCCATGCCGAGAATGGCGATGATGTCCTTCAGCTCCTTGTAGCGCTGCAGCACCGTCTGTACCCCGCGGGCGGTTTCGTAGTGATCGTTGCCGATCAGCAGCGGATCAAGCTGGCGCGACGTGGAGTCCAGCGGATCAACAGCAGGATAGATACCTTTCGCGGCAATGTCCCGTGCCAGAACCACCGTGGAGTCGAGGTGGGCAAACGTCGTGGCCGGTGAAGGGTCCGTCAGGTCGTCTGCCGGCACGTATACCGCCTGGATTGACGTGATCGAACCGACCTTGGTCGAGGTAATACGCTCCTGCAGAACACCCATTTCCTCCGCCAGCGTCGGCTGGTAGCCCACCGCAGACGGCATGCGGCCAAGCAGCGCCGACACCTCGGTTCCCGCAAGGGTATAGCGGTAGATATTGTCGATGAACAGGAGAACGTCACGGCCCTCGTCGCGGAACTTCTCGGCCATGGTCAGGCCGGTCAATGCCACGCGCAGGCGGTTGCCGGGCGGCTCATTCATCTGGCCATAGACCATGGCCACTTTCGAATTACTGAAATTCTCGACGTCGACAACCTTGGACTCCTGCATTTCGTAGTAGAAGTCGTTGCCTTCCCGGGTACGCTCACCGACGCCGGCAAACACGGACAGGCCGGAGTGCTCGGTGGCGATGTTATTGATGAGCTCCATCATATTAACGGTCTTACCCACGCCGGCGCCGCCGAACAGGCCAACCTTGCCGCCCTTGGCGAACGGGCACACCAGATCGATTACCTTGATGCCCGTTTCGAGGAGTTCGTTGGAGGCCGCCAGCTCCTCGTAGGCCGGTGCGTCGCGATGAATAGACGCGCGCTCGTTTTCACCGATAGGGCCACACTCGTCAATCGGGTTACCGAGCACGTCCATAATCCGGCCCAGGGTTTCAATGCCCACCGGAACCGAGATGGGTGCACCGGTATTGTTGACAGCCAGGCCGCGGCTGATGCCCTCGGACGACCCCATCGCGATCGTGCGAACAACGCCATCGCCCAGCTGCTGCTGCACTTCCAGGGTCAGCTCCTTGTCGCTGACCACCAGCGCGTCATAGATCCGCGGGACGTTTTCGCGTGGAAATTCCACGTCGATTACCGCGCCGATAATTTGTACGACTCGTCCGCTACTCATGTCCGGATCCTCTGTTGATGTTGCGTTCGTTCTGCTTGCGGCGCCAATTCGAGGCACCGCCCATTGTCTGTGTCGTTATCCGAGCGTCAGCTAATTGCCGCTGCACCGCTGACGATTTCCGACAGTTCCTGCGTAATCGACGCCTGGCGTGCCTTATTGTAGACAAGCTGCAGATCGTCAATCAGGTCGCCGGCGTTGTCTGTCGCGTTCTTCATGGCGAGCATGCGGGCTGCCTGTTCACAGGCGCCATTTTCTACCACAGCCTGATACACCTGTGACTCGATATAGCGGGTAAGAAGCCGTTCCAGCAGCTCTTTCGCATCGGGCTCGTAGATATAGTCCCAGTGGTGCGCCATGTCGTCGCTTTCTTCCGCTTCCAGCGGCAACAGCTGCTCGACAACGGGATTCTGCGTCATGGTGTTGACGAACTCGTTGCCCACCAGGAACAGGCGGTCAATACGACCATCCTCGTAGGCATCCAGCATGGTCTTGATGGCCCCGATCAGGTCCGACAGGCTCGGCGCCTCGCCGATATCCCGTACCGCGGCAACGACGTTGCCCCCGTAAGCATTAAAAAATGCCGACGCCTTGGCACCAATCAGCGACAGATCTATCTCCGCACCGCTGTCCGCCCATTCCTTCATCGAGCGGATGGTGGCCTTGAACAGGTTGACGTTAAGGCCGCCGCACAGACCACGGTCTGTCGCGATCACAATGAAGCCAACCCGCCGTGCAGCGCGTTCCTGCATGTAAACGTGCCGGTATTCCGGCGCCGAATTGGCGATGTGGCCAACCACGGAGCGCATGCGCCGCGCGTAGGGCTTGCCCACCTGCATACGCTCCTGCGCCTTGCGCATTTTACTTGCGGCGACCATCTCCATCGCACTGGTGATCTTCTGCGTGCTCTTGATGCTCGAGATCTTGGTGCGAATTTCCTTGCCAACTGCCATCAGTCTCTCCGGTGTTTACCAGGTTTGCGTGGCCTTGAATTTCTCGATCGCCGCCTTGAACGTGCTGGCAATCTCATCGTTGTAGTCGCCGGACTCCGCCAGCTCCTTCATCAGATCACCGTGCTCAGCGTGCATGTACGACAGCAGGGCGCTTTCGAAGTCACCGATTTTGTTGACCTCGACATCCTCGAGGAAGCCCTCGTTGGCGGCGTACAGCATGACGCCCATTTCGGACACACTTTGCGGTGCATATTGGCCCTGCTTCATGAGCTCGGTCACGCGTTCGCCGTGGTCCAGCTGGGCCTTGGTGGCATCATCAAGATCCGATGCAAACTGGGAGAAAGCCGCCAGTTCGCGGTACTGGGCAAGGGCAGTACGCACACCACCGGCCAGCTTCTTGATGATCTTGGTCTGCGCAGCACCACCGACCCGGGACACCGAGATACCCGCGTTCATCGCGGGACGGATGCCGGCGTTGAACATGTCGGCCTCGAGGAAAATCTGGCCATCGGTAATGGAGATCACGTTGGTCGGTACAAAGGCAGACACGTCACCGGCCTGGGTCTCGATGACCGGCAGGGCGGTCAGTGAACCGGTCTTGCCCTTGACCTCGCCATTGGTGAACTTCTCGACGTAATCCGGATTCACCCGGGCGGCGCGTTCTAGCAGACGCGAGTGCAGGTAGAAGACGTCACCTGGGTAGGCCTCGCGACCCGGTGGTCGACGCAGCAGCAGGGAGATCTGGCGGTAGGCCCAGGCCTGTTTGGTCAGGTCGTCGTAAATGATCAGGGCATCTTCACCACGGTCGCGGTAGTACTCGCCCATGGTGCAGCCGGCAAACGGTGCCAGATACTGCATGGCTGCCGGATCGGAAGCGGTTGCGGCAACCACGATGGTGTGGTCCATGGCGCCGTGCTCCTCAAGTTTGCGCACGACAGCCGCGACGGAGGAGGCTTTCTGACCGACCGCCACGTAGATACACTTAATGCCGGTATTCTTCTGATTGATAATGGCGTCGACCGCAATAGCCGTCTTGCCGATCTGGCGGTCACCGATGATGAGCTCGCGCTGTCCGCGGCCAATCGGCACCATGGCGTCGATGGCTTTGAGGCCGATCTGCACCGGCTGGTCCACCGATTGACGGGCAATAACGCCCGGTGCCACCTTTTCCAGCGCATCCGTCATTTCCGCATTGATCGGCCCTTTGCCGTCAATCGGCGTTCCGAGGGCATCGACAACACGACCCTGCAGCTCGGGTCCGACTGGCACCTCCAGAATGCGACCGGTGCAGCGGCAGGACTGGCCTTCAGCAATGCCTTTGTAGTCACCCAGGACCACGGCGCCTACCGAATCACGCTCCAGGTTGAGCGCCATACCATAGGTGCCGCCATCAAACTCGATCATTTCCCCATACATGACTTCGTTGAGACCGTGTATGCGGATAATACCGTCGGTGACCGAGACAACGGTGCCTTCATTCTTGGCTTCACTGCCGACCTCCAGCTGATCGATACGCTGGCGGATGATGTCACTGATTTCCGAAGGGTTCAGTTGCTGCATGCTCTGTTCCTCAAATTCTAGTTTGTCAGTGCTTCGGCAAGCTTGTTCAGCCTGCCGCGCACGGAGCCATCGATAACGGTATCGCCGGCCCTGATAAGGAGCCCACCGAGCAGGCTGCTGTCTGTTTCACTGCTTAGCCTTACCTCGCGCTCGAGTCGCTTGCCGAGACTATCCGACAATCGATCACGCACGGCCTGCGAGAGCTCGAAAGCTGAGATAACGTGCACGTCGATCGATTTTTCCCGGGCTGCCCGCAGCTCGGCAAACTGCGCGCTGATCTCGGGCAACAGCGTCAGACGACGATTGGCGGCGAGTACGCGAAGGAAGTTGGCCATCGCCGGCGATACCGCATCGCCGCAAAGCTCGATGAACAGCCCTGCCTGCTTGTCGGTCGTCAGCGCCGGACGCGAGAGTACCTCGCGCACACGGTATTGTGCTGCGATAGCCGCGGCGGTCGCAAGTTCCTCCAGCCAGGCATCCAATGCCGAATGGCCATCGGCGTATTCAAACGCGGCCCGGGCGTAGGGACGTGCCAGCGTGCTTAATTCAGCCATGGAACCCTCTCAATTACAGCTCGGCGACAAGCTTGTCCACCAGCTCACTGTGTGCCTGCTGGTCTATGGAAGCACCCAGGACCTTCTCTGCACCCGCCAGCGAGAGCGCACCAACCTGCCCACGCAACTTTTCGCGTGCCCGATTGACTTCCTGCTCGATTTCCGCCTGCGCAGAGGCCTTGACGCGGTCGGCTTCGACAACCGCTGCCTGCTTGGCCTCGTCGATGATCTGACTGGCGCGCTTGTTAGCGGACTCGACGATAGACGCCGCTTCCTGCTTGGCTTCCTTCAGGCGTTCAACTGATTTTTCCTGGGCCAGTTCCAGATCGTGCTCGGCTTTCTCTGCAGCTGCCAGGCCGTCGGCAATCTTGCGCTCGCGCTCCTGCATGGCAGCCATGATCGGTGGCCACACATACTTCATGCAGAACACGACAAAGGCGACGAAGGCCAGCATTTGCCCGATCAGCGTAAGGTTAATATTCACACCTTGCTCCTCACGAATCCTGGGGGTGGACACGCCACCCCATTGAAATGGTTACCGCTGTTGTTCAGCCGGCAACCACGAAGATCAGGTACATCGCGATACCGACACCGATAATCGGGATGGCGTCTACGAGGCCAGCGCCAAGGAAGAAGGTAGTTTGCAGCTTGGGTGCCAGTTCGGGCTGACGCGCAGAGCCTTCAATCAGCTTCCCGCCGAGCAGTCCAACACCGATAGCGGCGCCAAGACCACCAAGACCCATCATTATTGCGGCAGCAACGTAAATCAGTTCCATCATTTTCTCCTAGGGGTTGATTACCTGACAGTGGGGTAATTAATGATCCTCATGTGCCATGCTGAGATACACGATCGTCAGCACCATGAAGATGAAAGCTTGCAGTGTAATAATAAGAACGTGGAATATTGCCCAGCCAATCTGCATCAGGCCGGCAGGCAGCAGCCACATAATACCGGCGCTGAACAAAGCAGCGATCAGGATGAAGATCATTTCACCGGCGTACATATTGCCGAACAGTCGCAACCCCAGTGAGAAGGGCTTGGCGAGAAGGCCGACAACTTCCATGAACAGATTGATCGGGATGAACACCGGGTGATTGAACGGTGTCAGTGTCAGCTCTTTGAGGAAGCCCACGCCCTTGATCTTGATCGAATAATATAGCATCAGGATAAAGACACCCAGCGCCATACCCATAGTGATATTGGGATCTGTGGAAGGCACGATTTTCTGATACTCGACGCCCAGCAGCATGAGGGTGTGCGGGATCAGATCGACCGGTACCAGGTCCATGAGGTTCATGAAGAACACCCAGACAAAAATGGTCAGCGCCAGCGGTGCAATCATGCTGTTGCGCCCGTGGAAGCTGTCCTTGACCGTGTTGTCGACAAAACTGACGATCATTTCAACTGCGTTCACCATGCCCGAGGGGACGCCCGAGCTCGCTTTCCTGGCCACGGAGCGGAACAACAGGCAGAAAACGATACCGAGACCGATTGACCAGATCATGGAGTCGACGTGAATCGCGGAGAATCCCATGGCCGCCGCTTCATCACCGCCGTGCGCCATTACCCAGGCGCCGCCGTCTGCCACGACAGAACCGTCATAACGCTCATACCCACCGGGCAACTTGCCATAGGTGAGGTTGGTGAGGTGGTGGACAATGTATTCTGAAACCGTCTGGTTTTCGCCTGCCATGAAACTCACTCTCTGCGCTTTGTATTTCCTGCTACCCAGGACTGTAAAAGCTCCCGTCCTGCAGCCGACTCAGTAACCCGCTCTCAGCAACCGTGCTGACCCCACTGTCTGCAGCAGCCACATAACGCCGAACCCGGCGAACACCGCCGGCGCACTGACCGGCCGTTGCAGCGCAAACACGAGGGCAAATCCCACCGCGCTCAACAAGAACTTGCCGGCGTGTGCCGCGTAGGCCCCCCGCGCCGCCCGCTGCAGGGATCGACGCTGCCGGAAACCGAATACCAGCAGGGCAAACCACGCCTGGGGCAGGATACAGACTGCTGCCCCGGCAGCAAACGACATGACACTGGTGCGGTCAGACAACCAGGCGACAGCGGCAAGGGAAGGGAGGAGGACAGCCAGCTGCGTCAGTGTAATAAAGTGCACTGGCGGCGGCCTTCGCCGGACTCTGTTCCCATTGTCACCGGCACATTTTTGCTTGCCGTCAGCCACGCGAGTGTGTCCTCGTTTCGGCGCGCGCATTATAGGGAGAAAGTTGGCTGCGTTCAACTTCATCCGCAACGGCGGCTGTGCTTGTCCCTGCCGCTTTCGCGTGGCCATACTACATATGGAATAGGTGGCGCTGTAGCAGCGCACATCTAGTATGTGTCAGGGAACGATTTCTTTACTTGATATGCGCCAGTATACCGTCGAGTTCATCCAGACTGCTGTAGTTGAGAACCAGCCGGCCCTTGCCCCCCGCACCGTGCTGAATGTTGACCGGGGTACCCAGTTTATCCGACAGCTCGTCCTGCAGCTGTCGGATATTCGGATCAATCGTCGGCGTCGCCTTGTCCTCGCCCTGCGCACTGGCCTGCCATTGCCGCACCAGCGCTTCCGTTTGTCGCACCGAGAGCCCCCGTCCGACAACGGTCCGCGCGGCATGCGACTGGGTCTCGCCCTCGAGCGCCAGCAGGCAGCGCGCATGCCCCATATCGAGGTCCCCATGCTCTAGCAGCCGACGGACATTGGGCTGCAGAGCCATCAGGCGCAGAAGGTTGGCAACCGTGGAACGGGATTTGCCAACCGCCTCGGCCACCTGTTGCTGGGTCAGCTCGAATTCCGTCTGCAGCCGCTGCAGCGCCGCGGCTTCTTCGATAGGGTTAAGGTCCTCTCGCTGGATGTTCTCGATCAGTGCCATCGCAATGGCTGTATCATCGCCAACATCCCTGACCATTGCCGGGATCGCGTCCAGACCCGCCAGCTGGGCCGCACGCCAGCGACGTTCACCGGCAATGATCTCATAGCGCTTGTCGGATACGGGCCGGATGACAATAGGCTGCATCAGCCCCTGCGCGCGTATACTGTCGGCCAGCTCCTGCAGGCTTTCCGGCTCGATATCGCGTCGCGGCTGGTACTTGCCTCGCTGTATCAGGTCAACCGGTACCGATTTCAGCTGCCCGTCTACGCCCGTCTCGTCGACCAGCGGCTCGTCAGTACGCACAGATGCCGTGTTGGCGGAGGCCAGCAAGGCGTCCAGGCCACGCCCCAGGCCGCGTTTTCGACTGCTCATGGCATCGCCCTGTCTGCCGCCACTCCGAGATCCGCCGCAAGCCGCTGCTCCTCCCGCCGGATAATCTCTCCCGCAAGGGCCATGTAGGCACGCGAACCGCGGGAGTAACGGTCATAGTACATGGCAGGCAAGCCGTGGCTGGGTGCTTCGGCGAGACGGACATTGCGCGGAATCACCGTACGATAGACTTTGTCGCCAAAATAACCATGCAGCTGTGACGACACATCATTGGTCAGGCTGTTGCGCGGATCATACATGGTGCGCAGTATACCCTCGACCTGCAGCGAGGTGTTGACGCTGTCCGCAACCCGCCGGATCGTATCCATCAGGGCGGACAGGCCCTCGAGGGCGTAGTACTCACACTGCATGGCGATAAGCACGCCGTCGGCGGCCACCAGTCCGTTCAGCGTGAGCATGTTGAGAGATGGAGGACAGTCAATAAGAACGTAGTCAAAATCCGGGGCAGCAGTCGCAAGACTCGCCCGCAGCCGCCGTTCGCGCCCCTCCACCTGCATCAGCTGCACTTCGGCCGCGGTCAGATCCCCGTTGGCAGGGAGTACATGGAAGCCCGACTCACCGGCAGGCTGCGCTACCTCGCTGACCGGAGTGCGATGAACCAGAACATCGTAAATGCTCTGCTCAACGGCATATTTGTCGACACCGCTCCCCATGGTGGCGTTGCCCTGGGGATCAAGATCCACCAGCAGCACGCGCTGTTTCATCGCCGCCAGCGATGCCGCTAGGTTGACGCAGGTGGTCGTCTTGCCGACGCCGCCCTTCTGATTCGCTATCGCTATGATGCGTGGCAACTGTCTGTCCCTGAGTGTCATGTGGTCGCTGCCACGTCGGCCGGCACCTTGCCCGGCGGGTAAATCGTCACGAGGCTTCTCGGCTCATCCAGTCCCGGCACATCCAGGTGCTCACAATGCGCCTGCATTCCGGACCGCAGCAGGCTACGGGTCTCATCTTCACCGGCTACCCCCCTCATCGCATACAGGCGGGCTCCGTCCCGCAGCAGAGGAGTGCACAGAGTAACCATGTCGGGGAGGGATGCAAAGGCACGCGAGAGGACCCCGTCAAACGGCTGCGCCGGACGATAGTTCTCGAGACGGGAATCGACGATCTCGACGTTGTCCAGTGACAGCGCCAGACGCACCTGGAAAAGAAAGCGGGTTTTCTTGCCGTTGCTGTCGAGCAGCACAAACTGCCGCTCAGGCTCAAGAATAGCCAGGGGGATACCCGGAAGTCCCGCGCCGCTGCCCACATCCAGAAAACGGTTTCCCTGCAGATGAGGCAGCACCGACAGACTATCGAGGAGGTGCCGGACCAGCATATCGCTGCGGATGCGAATAGCAGTCAGGTTGTAAGCGCGATTCCACTTGTCCAGAAGATCAAGATAATCCAGAAGTGTCTCGAGCGCGCCGTCCGGTGTCGACACCCCGAGCCGCCGGCATCCGTCCGTCAGGATCCCGACTTCCCTGCCACGACTCACGTCAGGCGCTTTTGCGCGCGTGGGGTGCGGCCCCGGCGGGGTCAACACCGGATTTTTTGAGGTGCACCAGCAGTAGCGATACCGCTGCAGGGGTAACACCGGGCAGACGGCCGGCGTGGCCGAGGGTTTCCGGTCGTGCATCGGCCAGCTTTAGACGCACTTCGTGCGAGAGCCCCTCTACGGTATCGTAATCCAGTGTTTCTGGCAGGCGCAGAGACTCGAATCGCACCATGCGCTCTATCTCCGCCTGCTGCCGCTCGATGTACCCGGCGTATTTGGCCTGGATGGCGACCTGCTCTGCCACCTGCGGATCAGCGCTTGCTCCCTCAAACAGCGGCGCTATGTGCGCGTACTCGATTTCCGGTCGCTTCAGGAGATCGGCGAGGGAATACTCGCGTGTGAGCTCGCTGCCAAGACGCGCTTTCAGCTGCCGGGCCTGCGGGCTACCCGCCTGCACATAGTGCTGCCGCAAGCGGACCTGCTCCCGTTCAATCCCCTCGCGTTTCTCTTCGAATGTCTGCCAGCGGGCATCACTCACCAGCCCCAGGCGACGCCCGTGAGCAGTGAGCCGCAGGTCAGCATTGTCCTCGCGCAACAGCAGGCGATACTCGGCGCGCGAGGTGAACATGCGATAGGGTTCCAGGGTACCCATGCTGATAAGATCATCTACCAGCACCCCGATATATGCTTCGTCACGTCGCGGACACCAGGGTTCCTCACCACGTGACGCCAGCGCTGCATTGATACCGGCCAGCAGCCCCTGCGCGGCCGCCTCCTCGTAACCGGTTGTACCGTTGATCTGGCCGGCAAAGTACAGGCCCTGCACTGCGCGCGTCTCGAGCGAGTGTCGCAGGTCGCGCGGATCGAAAAAGTCGTATTCGATGGCATATCCGGGCCGCGTGATAATCGCATCCTCCAGCCCGGCAATAGAGCGTACCAGTGATACCTGGATATCGAAGGGCAGGCTGGTGGAGATCCCGTTCGGATACAGCTCGTTAGTCGTCAGACCCTCGGGTTCCAGAAAGATCTGGTGGGATGTCTTGTCCGCAAAGCGATGTATCTTGTCTTCAATGCTCGGACAATACCGCGGACCCACACCCTCGATAACACCCGAGTACATGGGCGACCGGTCAAGACCACTGCGGATGATGTCGTGGGTGTTCGCGTTAGTCTGGGCAATCCAGCAGCAGCGCTGCTCTGGGTGCATCGCGCTATCGCCGAGAAAGGACATCACCGGCTCAGGCTGGTCACCCCATTGTTCCTGAAGTCGGGCAAAGTCGACCGATCGGGCATCGATTCGCGGCGGCGTTCCGGTTTTCAGCCGGGCGACCCGGAAGGGTAGTGCGCGAAGTCGTTGAGCGAGCGCATTGGCAGGCGCATCGCCTGCGCGACCGCCAGCCGACGTTTCCAGCCCGATGTGAATTTTGCCGCCGAGGAAGGTACCGGTGGTGAGAATAACGCGATCCGCGAGGAAATCGACGCCCATCTGTGTGCGTGCACCGATGACGCGCTCACCGCTGATGATCAGGTCGTCGACCGACTGCTGGAATATGTGCAGTTTTTCCTGGCGCTCCAGTGTTTCCCGAATGGCGCTGCGGTAGAGCACACGATCGGCCTGAGCACGTGTCGCGCGGACAGCAGGTCCCTTGCGCGCATTGAGAACGCGGAACTGTATTCCGGCGCGGTCTGTCGCCAGGCCCATCGCGCCACCAAGGGCGTCGATTTCACGGACCAGGTGGCTTTTACCGATACCACCGATCGCCGGATTGCAGGACATCTGTCCCAGGGTGTCGATGCTGTGAGTAAGCAAGAGCGTATTACAGCCCATACGGGCCGACGCCAGGGCCGCCTCGGTACCTGCGTGCCCGCCACCAATCACAATGACATCGAATGTTTCCGGAAACTGCATTCACCTGGTCCGTATTGATATATCCCCATGCCGGGGCGTCGCAGTATACGCCCGCGGAGAAGCGTCGGCAAAGGACTGTGTGGCGATTTTTTAACCACACCTCGTGTTAATGATTTATAGATTAAAAATATATTGAATGAAATATATATAGTATTACTGCTGTTACTGATGGTCGTACGATGGTCTGTTGAAAACCCCATTAAGGCCATATAAAACAGATGCTTGCAGTGATGATATCCCTGTTTAGCAAGAGCCTGGGGGTGAGGTATTGCCAGTGTACGCTGTGTTGATGAGTTTCACTGGAGCGACAGAAGGTCAAAGAATACCCGCAATTGTCCACAGGGCCCCACCGGATACCCAGTGGTTTTACCCGCTTTCTTCACACAGTGGGGAAGGGGGCAGGCAGCGTTACTTGCCAATACAGAAGCTGCTGAAAATTTCCCCGAGTAACTGATCGCTGGTGACTCTGCCGGTTATATCGCCCAGCTGATCCTGGCAGTAGCGGAGATCCTCAGCTACCAGCTCACCGGCACCGGCACTGCGCAGCTGTTCAATGGCGGAAACCAGATAGCTACGTGCGCTGGCGAGGGATTCCAGATGTCGACGACGTGCACTGAAGGGGGTTTCCACGGCACTGGCATCGAGTCCGGCGACGTCACGCAAATGCTGTCGCAACGTGTCCACTCCAAGGCCTGATCGTGCGCACAGGGTAACTTCGGCGCCTGCGTCTGCGGTGATAATTCCTGGTGGGCGACCACTGAGATCACATTTGTTGCGGATCAGCGTGAGGTCCGTCCCGTCGGGGCGTGGCACGATACCGGGGGGCCAGAGCGCGGCCCGGTCAACAGTATCGGGAAGGTGGCTGTCGTCAACGACCAGCAATACCCGGTCGGCTTCGTTGATTTCCGCCAAAGCCCGGCGAATGCCTTCTTTCTCTACGGCATCCGCGCTGTCTCGAAGGCCGGCGGTATCCACGATGTGCAGCGGTAGACCATCAATGTCGATATTCTCACGCAGAACGTCACGCGTGGTCCCGGCCACCTCCGTCACAATGGCGGTGTCGCGGCCCGCGAGGGCGTTGAGCAGGCTCGACTTGCCCGCATTGGGGGCCCCTGCAATTACCAGCTTCATGCCTTCACGGATACGACTGCCTTGACGGGCGGCCGTCGTCACCGTGTCCAGTCGTGCCAGCAGGTCCTCAAGCCGGGCACCCACCTCACCTTCGGCGAGAAAATCGACTTCCTCCTCCGGGAAATCCATGGCGGCTTCCACGTAGACGCGCAGGCGCACGACGGCGTCTACCAGCGCATCAATCCTGGAAGAAAACACGCCGGTGAGAGAGCGGCTGGCGTTGCGCGCAGCGGCGGCGGTGCTGCTGTTGATGAGATCGGCGATTGCCTCGGCCTGCGTCAGGTCGATCTTGTCATTCAGGAAAGCCCGCCGGGAGAATTCGCCCGGCAGTGCAATGCGGGCGCCGGCCTGACAGGCCGCCTGCACCACCAGGTCGAGCAGTACGGGTCCACCGTGACAATGCAGTTCTACCACGTCCTCACCGGTGAAGGAGTGCGGCCCTGGAAAGCGCAGCGCCATCCCGTCGTCCAGCAGTCCGCCGTCGGCATCGTGCACCGTGACGCGGGTCGCGTAACGCGGTTTCAGTGATGCGCCCCGGGTAAGAAGGGCAGTGATCGCGTCGGATTGCGGACCGGAAAGACGGACGATGCCCACGCCGCCGCGTCCCGGTGCGGTGGCGATCGCGACTATCGTGTCGTCGGGCAGTCCTGTGAGCGTCATTCCATGCCTTGCCGACAGAGGCCGGGCCCGCAGGTCCGGCTCAGGCGGGCTTGTTGGCCGAGTTTTCTATCTGCCGGGTGATATACCACTGCTGCGCCATCGACAGCAGGTTGTTGACCACCCAGTAAAGAACCAGGCCTGCCGGAAACCAGAGGAAGAAGAAGGTAAACACAATGGGCAGCCACTGCATGATTTTGGCCTGCATCGGGTCCGGCGGCGGTGGGTTGAGTTTCTGCATAAACCACATGCTGGCACCCATCATGAGAGGCAGCACGAAATAGGGGTCCATGACCGACAGGTCTTCAATCCAGAGGATGAAGGGTGCGTGGCGCAATTCGACACTTTCCATCAATACCCAGTACAGGGCGATGAACACGGGCATCTGCACGAGAATCGGCAGACAGCCACCGAGAGGATTGATCTTTTCTTTGCGATAAAGCTCCATCATCGCCTGTGATTGTTTCTGCTTGTCGTCGCCGTACTGTTCGCGGATATCCTGCATTTTTGGCTGTACGCGACGCATATTGGCCATGGAGCGATAGCTGGTGGCGGACAGCTTGTAAAATGCCGCCTTGATAACCACGGTGAGCAATATAATAGAGAGGCCCCAGTTGCCGACGAGGTTCTGTATTTGCGTCAGGAGCCAGAACAGCGGCTGCGCAATCCACCACAGCCAGCCATAATCGACGCTCAGCTCCAGGTAGGGCGAGATTTCCTCCAGTCGGTACTGATTCTTGGGACCGGCATAGAACTGCGCCGCGGTGGAACCGTTGCCACCCGGATCGACGACCACTGCCGGGCTGGTGAAGCCCGCAATGTTGAAGCCGTCTGCAGTTACCCGGGTGCTGTAGCTATGGGTCTGCTGCGGATTGGGAATCCAGGCGCTGAGAAAATAGTGCTGGATCATGGCCATCCAGCCACCGGTCAGCTGGCGCTTGAAGGGCTCCTCTGCCATGTCCTCGAAGGAGAATTTGGTAAAGCGATCGTCGGGCTGGGTTGTTGCTGCGCCCAGAAAGGGTTGCATGCCGAGGCCTGCATCGCTGCCGGGTGCCGGCGAACTGTCGCGCTTTATCTGCCCGAACAGGTTGGCCTGCCAGCGCTGGTCCGTATTGTTTTCGATCAGGTACTTTACATCGACCAGATACAGACCCCGGCGAAGGATATAGCGTTTGGTAACGCGGAGGCCGTTGTTCCCCTGCCACGCCAGATCGACAGTCAGTGTGTCTTCCCCGGGCATCATTTCATAGCGTGTCGAATCACTGGTAAAGCGGGCTCGCTGCTGTGAATCGATGCCGTCTTTACCGATGAGACCACTCTGGGCGACGTAGGTGCGTCGACTGTTTCGCTCCAGCAAGACAAACGGGGTGTCCGGATCATCAATGTCTTCGAGGTGCTTGGGCAGAGCAACTTCCACGATGTCGCCGCCGTTCAGGTCAATCGCGAGCTGCAGTGTTCCCGTGAACACTTGAATAATGTTGTCGTTCGTCGTGCCCGCATCGCGCTCTTCTGCCGATTCGCCGCTGTTGTCGGGTGCTGGCGGCAGATCCTGGGGTAGGTCGCTGGTCGCGCTCTGGGGCGTAGAGGCGTCGATGCCGGCCACGGATCCGCTCGAGACAGGCTCGGCGACAGCGGGAGTGTCTGACGTCTGCGTGTCGCCACTGGCTGTCAGGCGCTCAGCGCCCTGCTCCAGGACGCTCCTCCTTTCGTCCTTGAATGCGACCCACTCTGTGAGCAACATAAAAGACAGAAGAACGGTGGCACCAATCAGAAGCGTGCGTTGTATATCCATAGAGGCGTCAACAATTATCCGGGCAGGGTGGAACGGGATCGACGCCGCCTTCGTGCCACGGGTGGCATTTCAGTAGACGTCGCAACGCGAGCCAGCAGCCACGCAGACTGCCATGCGTGGTGATGGCTTCACAGGCATAGGTGGAACAGGTTGGGTAGAAACGGCAGTGGTGACCGACGAACGGGCTGATGCACCACTTATACAGCTTGATAATGAAGATCAGCACCTGCTTCATGATGACGTATCTGTTTGTATTGTGGCTTTACTGCACAGGCGTTGAAGCTGGCGCGGCAGATCTCTGGTATAGACGTCCCTGCCGGTCTTCGCGGCACCGGGTCGGGTCAGAAAAATAATGTCCAGCCCCGGCCCGGTGTCGGGCAGATGCCGGAAAGCCTCGCGAGCGCCGCGCTTGATGCGGTTGCGCTGGGTGGCCTGACGCACGTGCTTTTTTGCCACGGCAAGCCCCAGTCGGTGATAACCGCAGTCATTGGATCGCGCGAGAAGCAGAAACTCGTTCTGGCCTGCCCGCAGAGCGGCTCCGCTGAATACCACGCGGTAGTCGCTTGCACTGAGCAGTCGCTTGTGTCTGCCAAAATGATTTGACATCGGACACGGCAGAAAGAAGTGGATACCTGCTCGCTACCGTTACCCGGGCGTCAGGCCGAGAGACGCTTGCGGCCCTTGGCACGACGGCGATTGATCAGGGCGCGGCCACCGCGGGTGGCCATTCGTGCGCGAAAGCCGTGTGTGCGCTTGCGCTTGAGGACGCTGGGCTGGAAGGTTCTTTTCATGATGGAATCTCGTGGTTACGTAAACGGGCGCGCCGGTGGAGCAGGTCGTCAGGCGATCAATCCAGCGGACGGCAAAAAAGGAGGTGCATCTTAGAGAAAGCCCTGCGGAAATTCAATGACTTGCAGGCTTTTCTTTGTTGATAGCGGTCATTCAGGTTGATGTCAGCATCGTTCATAGCAGCCGTGCGTCGCATCGTCGTCCGTCGCTGTGGCTCGTCTGCGCTGCACTGACTGTCCACTTATCAACCTTTCCGGCAGATCAGATAGCCGTCATGGCGAAGCTGACACTCTATCTGGGGTGCGTTGGCGCACGATCGTGAGGCCCTTTGGAGACGTGGCCTGCGGGCATCGGCAAACAATTTCCCCCAAAGAAATTAACAGGTTATCCACAGATGAGTCCGCGTTGGCGTCGATCTGGGTTATTTTTAAAAAGTTCGCAATAAAAACGGTAACTATCTGAATATAAACAAAATAAAATATAAAAAATATTGGGTAAATTTGTGGATAAGTCAGTTTTCGCCGGTTATGATGGCGCTTTCCGGGGAGAGCTCTCTCGGGTTCGTCAACAAATAAAAACACATCAGTCGATAACAAGAAGTCACGGTTAGAGCCCTGGTGGCTCAATCGGAAGAGGGTAGGTTTTGTCTTACGTATCATGGTCACAGTGTAAAACCCGGCTGCAGGATGAATTGCCGGCGCAACAATTCAATACGTGGATTCGTCCCCTGCAGGCGAGTGAGGAAAGCGGGCTTCTGCGTCTTTTTGCGCCGAATCGCTTTATCCGCGATTTCGTGACCGACAAGTTCGCCGGGCGCATATCGGAGCTGGTCAGAGAGCACCCCGGCGGTGCGGGGGTCGATGTCGTTCTGGAAATTGGCAATGTACAGGCCACCGCGGCAGTACAGACATCGCCTGCCAACGTACCAGCCAGGCCCTCCGAACCTGTGGCGGCGACGGATGATCCGCTGTCATATGCGTCGCCGGTGCCTCCATCGATGAATGCGGACAATCTGGCGCCGGCAGCGCGCGCCACGCCGGCCGCGCCGACAGCCAGCTTTGGTCGCGCCAATGATTCCGAGGTACATGAAGCACTGCAGCATCAGCATAATCTGGTCGGTAATTATACGTTTCAGAATTTTGTCGAGGGTAAATCCAACCAACTCGCACTCGCAGCAGCACAGCAGGTAGCGGAGAACCCCGGCGACGCTTATAACCCGCTGTTTCTGTACGGCGGGGTGGGTCTTGGCAAAACACACCTTATGCACGCGGTGGGTAATGCGATGAAAGTCAATAATCCCGAGGCGCGCATTGTCTATCTGCATTCCGAGCGCTTTGTTGCCGATATGGTCAAGGCGCTGCAGCTCAACGCTATCACGGACTTCAAGCGCTACTACCGCTCAGTGGATGCACTGCTGATTGACGATATCCAGTTTTTTGCGAAAAAGGATCGCTCACAGGAAGAGTTTTTTCACACCTTCAATGCCCTGCTCGAGGGCGGGCAGCAGATGATTCTCACCTGTGATCGTTATCCGAAAGAAATAGATGGCCTCGAGGAGCGCCTGAAATCCCGCTTTGGCTGGGGCCTGACGGTCGCTGTCGAGCCACCTGATCTCGAGACCCGGGTGGCGATTCTCATGAAAAAAGCACAGCAATCACAGATTGACTTGCCGCCTGACTCGGCCTTTTTTATCGCGCAGAGAATCCGGTCGAACGTACGGGAGCTTGAGGGTGCACTGAAGAGAGTGATAGCGAGCGCCAACTTTACCCGGCGTGCAGTGGACGTCGACCTGGTTAAGGAAAGCTTGAAGGATCTGTTGGCACTGCAGGACAAGCAGGTCAGTCTGGACAATATTCAGCGCACCGTTGCGGAGTATTACAAGATCAAGGTCGCAGATATGATGTCACGGCGTCGCAGTCGTTCGGTGGCGCGGCCCCGGCAGGTCGCCATGGCGCTGGCCAAGGAGCTGACCAACTACAGTTTGCCGGAGATCGGCGACAGTTTTGGTGGACGCGATCACACCACAGTTCTTCACGCGTGTCGAAAAATCAAGGAATTGCGAGAAACAAGCTCGGATATACACGAAGATTACAAGAACTTGTTGCGATCTCTAACGACTTGAGCACAATGTCAGGTGTCGACCACGTGCGGTTCGACGACCCAGATCCCTGACTGCAGCTGTGAAGGAAAATCCATGAAATTCAGTGTTCCACGAGATGCCCTTATCAAGCCCCTGAGCCTCGTTGCGGGTGTCGTGGAGCGGCGAAATACGCTTCCCGTTTTAGCCAACGTTCTGCTGCAGATTGATGGTGAGCAGCTTTCATTGACCGGTACGGATCTCGAAGTTGAACTGGTGGGACGCGTGACCTTGCCCGCCGGCGCTGAGCCAGGTGAAATTACCGTGCCGGCTCGCAAGCTTCTGGATATCTGTAAGTCGCTGCCAGAGGGCGGTGAGCTGCAGTTCCACGTGCAGGACGGAAAAGCGGTAATGACCTGTGGGCGGAGCCGGTTCTCGTTACTCACTCTGCCTGCCCGGGAGTTCCCCAATATAGAGGATAGTATTGGCAGTCATCGTTTCGTGCTCTCAGCGCAGCAATTGCGCCGGCTGATCGATCGGACTGCATTTGCGATGGCTCAGCAGGATGTCCGCTATTATCTGAACGGTATGCTGTGGGAGCTACGGGGCGGTCGACTGCGTTTCGTTGCCACTGATGGGCATCGGCTGGCGATCTGCACGTTGCCGGACGCACTCGGGTCGGTGGAGGATATCCAGGTTATCCTGCCACGCAAAGGTGTGCTGGAGCTCGGTAGGCTGTTGGGCGATGACACTGATGAAGTGACGGTTATTCTGGGCGACAATCATTTCCGCGCCACCACGCCGGGCTTCAGCTTCACTTCCAAGCTCGTGGATGGGAAATTTCCGGATTACGAGCGTGTATTGCCGCGGTCGGCGGAAAAAGTTGTTGTGGCTGACCGGCTCCAGCTGCGCCAGGCCTTTACGCGTACAGCCATTCTGTCCAATGAGAAGTATCGCGGAGTACGACTGAAGCTGTCCCAGGATACACTGGAAATTGAGGCCAATAATCCCGAGCAGGAGCAGGCGGAAGAGGTTGTACCGGTTGAGTACGTGGGAGACGCGCTGGAAGTCGGGTTCAACGTTGGCTATCTGCTCGACGTGCTCGGTGTCCTGTCGGGTGAGTCCGTGCGTTTCTCCCTTTCAGATCCCAACAGCAGTGCGCTGCTGGAAGAATCGGATGCCGGTGATTCGCTGTATGTCGTTATGCCGATGCGGCTGTAAAAAGAAGATTTTTCCGCTTACCCATCGCTGGTTGGGACTGCAATCTCCGGGTTCTACCGGGTCCGATAAACAGCCTGGCTGTTCGGACCTGTCGGTGTGTCCATGCTGACTCGTCTGGATATTCATAATGTCCGTAATCTTGCTGACGTACGACTAGCGGGGCTGTCGGCGGCAAATATTCTATACGGTGCCAACGGCAGTGGTAAGACGAGTGTATTGGAGAGTATCCACCTTCTGTCCGCTGCGCGTTCGTTCCGCTCTCATACGGCTAGATCTGTGATCAGTCATGGGGCTGGCCACCTCACGGTCTATGGGAAGGTTGCCCCTGTGGTAGAGGGCAACTCAGTGCGAGAGCGGTCGCTCGGCGTCCAGAGAAGTAGAAACGGAGAGTCCGATATCAGGGTTTCGGGGTCTCCGGTTCGGTCCGCCGCGCAACTTGCCGCTGAGCTGCCGGTTCTGGTGCTCAATAGCGGCAGTTTTGATCTACTCACCGGGTCTCCCCGTGACCGTCGTCGTTTTCTCGACTGGGGTGTGTTCCACGTGGAACACAACTATATTTCGGTTTGGCAGCGCTACCAACGTTGCATCAAGCAACGCAATACGCTTCTACGGCGTGGTAACATACCCGATGCGGAGTTGATGTCATGGACGAACGAACTGGCTGCTGCAGGCGAATCGTTGACGCTTAGCCGGCAGGCTTATTTCAGCCGGTTAAGCACGCGATTCGCTCAGGTCATCGCGTCGGTGCTCCCGGATAGCCTGCCGGTGACACTGCGGTTTCGGCGGGGTTGGGATCGTGAGATATCGTTGTTGGACGCCCTGAATGCAGGCCTGGTCGTTGATAGGGAGCAGGGATATACCCACAGCGGGCCTCAGCGGGCTGATATTCGTATCTTCGCAGGTGATGCCTCGGCGGCAGATACCTTGTCACGGGGGCAACAAAAGCTGGTCGTGAGCGCGCTGAAACTCGCGCAGGGGCATCTTTTTGCGGAAGACGGTAGGGAAGAAGGCTGTATTTTCCTGCTCGACGACCTGCCGTCGGAGCTGGACAATGAACATTTGCGCCTAATCTGCGAAGAAGTCGAGCGCACGCGCGCGCAGATTTTCATCAGCTGTATAGATCTCGCGGATCTTTGTAATGTGTGGAGACCGCCAGATTCGCTGTCAGTGTTCCACGTGGAACATGGACAGATCATGAGAAAGAAGTGACACGCATCGGGTCGCCTCGGTGTCGCGGAAGACGCTTCTTCCCGGCCGCGCCTATTGAAACAAAGAGATCAAAGATATGACCGATCACGACAACGATAACGCCTACGATTCTTCGAGTATCAAGGTTTTGAAAGGCCTCGATGCGGTACGTAAGCGACCGGGAATGTATATCGGCGACACCGATGATGGCACCGGCCTGCACCACATGGTATTCGAGATTGTTGACAATTCCATAGATGAGGCACTGGCCGGCCACTGCAGCACTGTCGACATCGTGATTCACCCGGATGAGTCGGTAACTGTCAGCGATGACGGGCGGGGTATACCGACAGAAATGCATGATGAAGGCGTTTCCGCCGCCGAAGTCATTATGACGGTGCTGCACGCGGGTGGAAAATTCGACGACAATAGCTACAAGGTATCCGGTGGCCTCCACGGCGTTGGTGTATCGGTGGTCAACGCGCTTTCAGAGACCCTGACCTTGAGAATCTGGCGCGAAGGCAAGGTATTCGAACAGGAATATCGCCACGGTGTGCCCCAGGCACCGCTCGCAGAGGTCGGTACAACGGAGCAATCCGGTACTTTGATTCATTTCAGGCCATCGGCAGACACGTTCAGCAATATCAAGTTTCACTTTGACCAGTTGGCCAAACGCCTGCGCGAGCTGGCGTTTCTCAACTCCGGCATCAATATCAATCTCAAGGATGAGCGCTCGGGTAAAACGGACAATTTTCACTACGAAGGCGGCCTCCAGGAGTTTGTTCGTTATCTCAATCAAAATAAGACCCCGGTCAATCAGGCATTTCATTTTCTATTGGAAGCGCCTGATGGTATCGCCGTCGAAGTCGCCATGCAGTGGAACGACTCATTCCAGGAAAATATCTTCTGTTACACCAATAATATTCCTCAGCGGGATGGCGGAACCCACCTCGCCGGCTTTCGCGCGGCGCTGACGCGCAGCCTGAACAACTACATAGAGCGTGAAGGTCTCGCTAAAAAGGCCAAGGTCAACACGACCGGCGATGATGCGCGTGAGGGCTTGACCGCCGTTATTTCCGTGAAAGTCCCGGACCCCAAGTTCTCCTCGCAAACCAAGGACAAGCTGGTCTCTTCTGAGGTGAAAACCGCGGTAGAGCAGGCGATGGGCCAGCATTTTGGCGACTACCTGCTGGAAAACCCTCAGGAGGCGAAAGCGGTCGTTGGCAAGATGCTGGATGCCGCGCGTGCTCGTGAGGCAGCCCGCAAGGCCCGGGATATGACCCGTCGCAAGGGCGCCCTCGATATCGCGGGACTGCCCGGAAAACTGGCGGATTGCCAGGAAAAAGATCCGGCACTGTCAGAGCTGTATTTGGTGGAGGGTGACTCGGCCGGCGGTTCCGCTAAGCAGGGCAGAAATCGTAAATTCCAGGCGATTCTACCCCTGAAGGGCAAGATTCTGAACGTTGAAAAGGCCCGGTTTGACAAGATGTTGAGCTCAGTGGAAGTTGGCACCATGGTGACAGCCCTTGGTTGCGGCGTTGGAAAAGAGGAGTTCAACGCAGACAAATTGCGCTACCACAGCATCATTATTATGACTGACGCCGATGTGGATGGGTCCCATATTAGAACTCTCTTGCTGACTTTCTTCTTCCGCCAGATGCGAGAGCTGATTGACCGTGGACATGTGTTTATTGCGCAGCCACCGTTATTCAAGATCAGTCGTGGCAAGCAACACCAGTACCTGAAAGATGAAGCTGCCCTTACAGACTACCTGACCTCTTCAGCACTTGACGGTGCCGCGCTTTATGTCAATCCCGACGCCCCGCCTATCACCGGGGAGGGTTTGTCAGAACTGGTCGCCAAGTATCGCGCCGTGGCTGCTACCATTGATCGTCTTTCCCGCGTCTACGCGCCTCCGGTGCTGTGGCAAATGGTTGATGGTCTCCACCTCACAGTGGAAGACATGCAGGATGAAACTGCCGTGACCAATTTTGCAGAAGCACTGCGCGATCGCCTGCAAACCGCGACAGAAAAGGGCTTCCGCTATACGGTTATGGTACGCCGCGAGCCGGAGCAGGGCTATTTCTACCCCGTGGTTCGCCTGTTGGCGCACGGCGTTGAGACAGACACCGAAATCCGTCGCGATTTCTTCACCTCCGGCGAATACCGCAGCCTGCGTTCACTGGGCGACGAGTTGAATAACCTGATTGAAGCTGAAGGCTATTTCCGGCGCGGCGACAAAATGCTTGCCACAAGGGATTTCGCCGAAGGTCTGACGTGGCTCATGGCAGAGGCACGCAAGGGCTACAGTATTCAGCGCTACAAAGGCCTTGGGGAGATGAATCCGGAGCAACTCTGGGAAACCACCATGGATCCTGAAACCCGCAGAATGCTGCAGGTGACGGTTGAGGATGCGATCAAAGCGGACCAGATTTTCACCACCCTGATGGGTGACCAGGTTGATCCACGGCGGGAATTTATAGAGCAGAATGCTCTGTCGGTTGCGAACCTGGATGTCTGAGCACTGCAAAACT
>CAZTJR010000030.1:0-35635 GCA_964613795.1 uncultured Alteromonadaceae bacterium
CTTCCACCCCAGAGAGCCGGTCCAGGTAGCTGCGCAGTCTGCCCCGCTGCCCCTGAACGTCAGCGTAATCGATGGTGGTGCTGTCGCAGGTTTGCGTGGCCGACACAAAGCGATCCAGCAGCCGGTTCCATTCGCTGTGATCAAAAGCGCCTGCACTGCTGGTGAGCATCAGGCCGATGAACAGTATGACTAACCGTCGTTGTTTCATGAGCGTTCTCTGTCAGGGGCTGCCGGTGGGCGGTCAGATCAGGACGTATCACCAGCCACTCATATTTGCGGTGGGCGCCATGCAATCGTTACAGCCGTAATAATCTTTCGCAGGAATCTGCTCACGGCATTCCCGCTGCCTCGGTACTCGGTATTCTTCACGTTCTGCGCGTCTCCAGGATGGGTTATACTAGGCCTGATTGCATAATCTTACCGGCTTTTCCCTCCCCTCATCTCCCAGCAAAGTGAATCTCTATGAACCAGCATTGTTCCTGGCAGGCTCTGTCTGTCGTCAGTCTTGTCGCCATTCTTGATGGTGGACTCGCGATACCGGTCTATGCAGCGGGGGTCATGGAAGAAGTGGTTGTGACAGCCAGAAAGCGGGGATCCGAGTCATTGCAGGACATTGGAGGAAGTATCCAGGTTCTGGATGGCCTTGCTCTGGACGAAACTGCAGCAACGGGTTTCGCAGATTATATGCGGCAGGTCCCGGGCCTGTCCGCAAACAGCTCCGGTATTGGTCAGGCGCAGCTTTCGATGCGTGGCATCAGTGCCGCGCGCCTGAATCACGCTAACCCGAATATCCCCTCCACTGTATCACTGTATTTTGATGAGACGCCGATCAGCACGTCAGGCTTCAATCCGGATTCGGGTCTGATTGATATAGATCGCATTGAGGTACTGCGGGGACCTCAGGGTACGTTGTTTGGCGCCAGTTCCATGTCCGGTGCTATCCGCATCATCCCCAACGAGCCAAGAATGGACGAATTCACCGCTGCGATTAACCTGTCTGCATTCGGCACTGCTGATGGCGAACCGAGCTACACAGGGCACGGTGTGGTCAATCTCCCGATCAATGACCGGCTCGCGGTACGCGCCGTCGGGTTCAATCTGGAAAATGGTGGGTATATCGACAATATTTACTCCGGTGAGGACGACTATAACGACGAGACTGTTCTTGGCGGCCGCCTCATGGGATTGTGGGATGCCAGCGACTCAGTGACAGCCAAAGGCACCTTCATGTACCAGCGTTCGGATGTGGACGGGCGCCCTCAGGAGCAGCGCATAGGAGACTCTGCCGAGATCATTACCGGGTCTGGCTATGACTTGGCTCTGCCGAGTGAAAGCAGCAGCCAGCTCATCATTACCGACGAGAGACAGAACGTGAAGTTTGTCGATGACGAATTTGAAGACGAGATGTACCTGGGTTCGCTGCAATTAGAGCTGGCGCGGGACTCGTATTCAGTCACCTCTATTACCTCCTATTTTACCCGTGATATGAGTAATACACTCGACGACACGCGCAGAACGAGGGATCTACTTGGTACGGCGAATCTGTTTGGCGCCGCCGGCCAGCCCGTTTTTGCGCTGGGAGATTTTGATCCCGCGACGCTTGACGGCGCAGTGTATCTTGACCAGGTCAACCTCGAAAATGAAACCCGAAACACAAGATTCACGCAGGAAGTGCGTATCAACACAGACTTCCAGGGACCCATGAATCTTGTCGCGGGCGTCTACTATGAAGATGATTCACGGCACCTGGATCAGGTTAACCAGCTCGATGGGCTGGATGCCTGGATTGACTCCCCCAATGATCTCGACGGTTTCTTCGGCAGTAAATTTGGCTCCCAGCTTAAAAATGCCTATTTCGATGGGTCGTTTGACGTGGATACTACGCAGTTCGCTGTCTTTGCCGAGGCCACCTACGATTACGGTGCATTTGAGTTGACGGCCGGCGGGCGTTACTACGAGTACGATCAGGATGCGGCAATCCGCTGGCAGGGCTGGGTAGAATTCAGTGATGACAGACTCAACTCCAACACCAGTGCAAGCGGCTTCAATCCTAAAGTGGAAGTGCTGTATAACGTCTCGGAAGAGACCACCGTCTATGCCGGCGCAGCAGAGGGCTTCCGCGTGGGCAGCGTGCAACAGTTTATCAACCCGGTATTCTGTGGTAGCGAGCTCGAGGCTCTGGGACTGGATGGGGTGCCTACAGAAATTGATGGCGACTCGCTTTGGAACTATGAGGCGGGCGTCAAGACATCTTTCTTCAATGGGACAACCACGGCAAATATCAGTGTTTACCAGATGGATTGGGAGAACGCGCGAACGCAGACATTCCTGTCCTGTGGCTGGATCGTGGAGTTCAGCCTTGTGGACATGGTCAGTCGGGGGGCCGAAATGGAATTCATCTCAAGTCCCACCGATCGGCTCGACCTGAATCTTGCGCTGGCGTATAACCAGTCTGAGGTCGACGGCAATCTCGCGCCATCGGCGCCTCCTATCGCGGCGGATGGTGATACGGCGCCTTTCGCGCCGGAGTGGACAGTGACAACGGGTTTCCGATACCAGGTGCCGGGAGGCATCAGCGCTTTTGACTGGCATATTCGCGGTGATGTTTCCTATACCAGCAGTCAGTTCAACGAACTTGGAACGCAGCAGCTTGAGCGTGTGAAAATTCCGAGTAATACCGTTGTGAACCTCTATTCTGGCTTGACTGGCGATCACTGGGAGCTTGGTGTTTTTGCGCGGAATCTGACGGATGAACGCATTGTAATGGGAGCGGATACTGATCGGCAGCGGCCCGCGCAGCTGGCTATCGGGCGGCCGCGAAATATTGGTGTTCAGGTGCGTTACAACTTTTCGGGGAGATGACGCACGGCGAGCGCAGAGCACAGTCAGCATAGCGAATTCCAGATGACGCAGCGGAACAGTCGAGCACGTTGGCTTTATATGGCCAGCCTGATTCTCGCCGGGGACAGCATCTACCTGCTTGTTTATATGCGCCAGAGTTACCAGACCAGCATGCAGGAAGTCTTCGGTGTCTCGTTCACGCAACTGGGCATGATGAACTCCATGTACGGGCTGCTGGCTATCGGGGCTTATTTTGCCGGCGGCTGGCTGTCGGACAGGGTGGCGACACGGACACTGCTCGTGTTCTCGCTGTTTGCCACGGGTTTGGGTGGCTATTACATGGCAACCATTCCCAGTTATCCCATGTTGCTTGCGCTGCATGCCTTCTGGGGTGTCTCGACTATCCTTACCTTCTGGGCGGCGCTTATCAAATCGGCCCGTTTGTGGGGTTCAGCCGGCGATCAGGGAAAGACTTTCGGGATCCTCGATGCCGGGCGCGGGCTGGTGGGCGCTATCATGTTTACCGTCGGGGCCTGGGTATTTTCCCGCTACGTATTTGTTGCCGATGGGCTCATCGCAGTGATCGTGCTGTATTCCACCGCGTCTGTGGTTGCCGGCTGCTTCGTATGGGCGTTTATCCCCGAGGATTCCGCCCACGGTTCATTGAGAGTAAAAAAACGTGAGGCCGTGCCCGCGGGACAACTGCGGCTCGTTGTCAGGCTGCCTGCGGTCTGGCTGCAGGCGTTCATCATTCTTCTTGCCTATTGGCTATATCTGGGCTCCTTCGAGTTTGCGACCTTTGCTGAAAAGGTGTTCGGACAGGATAAGCTGTTTGGCGCGACCCTGAGTGCCTACAGAGAATGGCTGCGCCCACTCTCTGCGATCGCCGCGGGGTTCCTCGCCGATCGCATCCGTCCCACGCGCGCTGTCATGATTTGCTTTGCTGCCGCAGCTATCGGATACGCAGTGCTTGCCACGGTGCCCGGTGACGCGGAACTCCTGTGGATGCTGTGGATACAGGTTGCGACGGTGGCAATTGCCGTGTTCGCCCTGCGGGGCATTTACTTTGCTCTCATGGAGGAAAGTCGCGTGCCGCTTCTGGTAACCGGGACGGCGGTGGGTCTGGTGTCTACAGTCGGTTTTACTGCCGACGTTTTCGCTTATCCGATGGTAGGCTGGTTGCTGGATACCTTCGGCGCAAAGACGGGCTATACCTACTATTTCTCACTATTGTCCTGTGCTGCCGCTGTCGGAGTTCTGCTGACTCTGGTTCTGGCCAGGTATAATCGGCGCGATTCGACCGGGTCGTTGCCCGCCAGCGAGGCGTCGCCTGAGCAATGGGCACCTGATTGATCGCTGCTTGCCGGTCCAGCAGCACCTGCTGCGCATTCCGCGGCAAAGGCCGCCTGGCCCATGCCCATGCTTCCTCGGCTGCCTTTCATCGTGGTTCAGGTTTGTTATACGATTGAGTGACAACGCTATACCTGAACACGCCGGAAGGGCAGAACCTTGCTCTGCAAGGCGATCAACCATGTGCACTCTCCGGGGAAACCGCGCCGGGCAGTGAACACTACATTCCAGCAGAGGTGTCGAAACAGCGTGTGCGTATTCCGATTGGCTATTGCCTATCCTCTGCTCCTGGCGGTGTTTTTATCGGGTTGCGGGGAGGCAGCTGAAGAGGCCGCCAGAGCGCCGGCTCCCTCGAAGCCAGTGCTGATAGAGTCGGTCAGGGCGTCCGTGCAGTCTGTTCCGGTCCTTGCTGAGGCCGTGGGGACATTGCGCGGCAACGAGTCGGTCACGCTGATGGCGAAGCTGACTGAACAGGTCAGCGCCACCTATTTTGAGGGGGGAGAGCTGGTTCGAGAAGGTGATGTTCTCGTTGAGCTGATTGATGTGGAGCAGCTCGCTCTGTTGCGCGAGGCAGAGGCCAGGCTGAGGGAAACCCGCCTGCAGCTGGATCGGCTGACGTCACTCGGAGCTGAAATCGCCACGGCTTCCGAAATCGATATCGCCAAAACGCGAGCTGATGCCAACGAGGCTCTGCTCGAGGCGCTTCGGTCGCGTATCACCGATCGAACGATACGCGCGCCCTTCGATGGCATTATCGGTTTTCGCCAGGTCAGTGTTGGTGCGTTGCTTACACCCGGAACGGTCATTGCTGAGCTTGACGATATTGACCCGCTGAAGCTGGATTTCACGCTGCCAGAGGCCTACTTGTCCCGCGTCGAACAGGGCGATGCGATCGACGCCGAGACAGTGGCCTGGGAAGGGGAGCGCTTCTCTGGCACAGTGACTCGCATTGGCGGTCGTGTCGATCCGGTTACCCGGGCATTTCCGGTGCGCGCCTTGATCAGCAACAGTGAGGCGAGACTGCGGCCGGGGATGCTCATGACGCTAAGCGTGTCTCTTGGTTACACGCAGAGTATTGTTGTTCCCGAGAGCGCGCTGCTTCAGGTCGGCGGCCAGAGCTCAGTCTACACCATCGATTCAGAGGGCTTCGCGCGCCGTGTACCGGTTGAAATCGGCAGGCGCCTGCCGGGCGCCATCGAAATCGTTTCGGGTATTTCACCCGATGACCGGATCGTCACGACCGGACAGTTGACGCTCAGGCCTGGAGCCCGGGTTGAGGAGGCTGAGTCCACGCAGTTGTCTTCTGCTGATGTTGCGGATTAGGGTGCGCCAATGAGACTTCCCCAGATTTCCGTCCAGCGGCCGGTGTTTGCGACGGTTATCGCCCTCTTGCTGGTCTCCTTTGGCATCATGTCGTTTCTTCAGCTGTCTACCCGGGAATACCCGGACATCTCACCCATTCAGGTCTCCGTTGTCACGGACTATGAGGGGGCCGCTGCCGATGTGATCGAGACGCGTATTACGAAACCGATTGAGGACGAGATCGGCGGTATTGCAGGAATCCGAACAATCCGCAGCACCAGCAGCGATGGCCGCTCGATCATCACGGTAGATTTCGTGATCAGCCGCGATCTCGACGCTGCGGCCAACGACGTGCGCGATCGGGTCTCCCGCGCTACCGGCCGCCTCCCGGATGAGGCGGAGCTGCCCCGCGTCACCAAGGCCGACGGCGAGACCTCTGCGCTGGTGTACATCAGCGTTGAAGGTGGCGGGCGTTCTCCCATGGAAACGACAGACTACACGGAGCGCTACATCGTCGACCGTTTTGCGGTCCTTCCGGGCGTGGCGTCGGTCAATATCTTCGGCGGCTCATCCCGCTCAATGCGCCTATGGCTCGACCGTCAGAAACTCAGCGCCCGGGAGCTCACCGTCAGCGATGTGCTCTCGGCGCTGCGGCGTGAAAATCTCGAGCTGCCGGCAGGACGTCTGGAGTCACGTCAGTTGGAGTTCCCCGTACGGGTAAACCGGGGCTATCGGACGGCAGAGGATTTTCGACGCCTGGTGCTGCGACAGGGGGACGACGGACACCTGGTGAGGCTGGCGGAGGTCGCGCGAGTGGAGGAGGGCCCGGCCACCGTGAGACGGGTTTTCAAAAGCAACGGTGTCGACAGTCTGTCCATCGGCGTTTTCAAACAGTCGGACGCCAATACCATTGATGTTCTGGACGCTGTTCGAGCCGAAATTGAGGCACTCGAGAGTGATCTGCCGCCGGGAATGGGTGTGTCCGCCTCCGGTGACGCGTCGGTATTCATTCGAGCGGCGATCAATGGGGTTTATTACACCATAGCGCTGACAATCGGCCTCGTGTCTACCGTGATATTGCTCTTTCTCGGGACACTGCGCGCGACGCTGATTCCCGTGGTATGCATACCCGTGTCTTTGTTGGGGGCGGTGATCGCGCTGCAGGCGCTGGGTTTTTCCCTGAACCTCATCACGCTGTTGGCCATGGTGCTGGCGATCGGACTGGTGGTTGATGACGCGATTGTCGTGCTGGAAAACATCTATCGGCGGATTGAAGAAGGGGAGCCGCCGCTTCTGGCCTCGGCGAACGGCGCCAAGCAGGTCGGTTTTGCGGTGATTGCCACAACCGCCGTTCTGCTGGCCGTGTTCAGCCCCGTGCTGTTTTTGCAGGATGCCTCCGCCCGACTCTTTGTTGAACTGGCCGCTACCATCTCTGTTGCCGTGGTGGTGTCATCGATTCTGGCGTTGTCGCTGGTTCCCATGCTGTGCAGTCAGATTCTTCACAAGGGGGGATCAAACAGTATCCTCAGCCGTCTTGTGGATAAGAACCTGGGTGCCCTGCGTCGCGCTTACGAGCATACCCTGCGCGCTCTGCTCAGGCACGCATGGACTGCGCCGCTCCTGGTCGCTGCCGCGCTGTCTGTCCTGCCATTGCTGCTGGGTCAGCTACCGCAGGAATACATTCCCGTAGAGGATCAGGATTCGGTGATGGCCCTTATCACCGCTCAGGAAGGCACCAACATACACACCATGCGAGGCATCATCGGTGATCTTGAGCCGCCGTTGCTTGAGCTGAAGAAATCCGGTTCGCTTAATCGGGTGCTTTTTGTCGCGCCGTTCAGAAACTCCACGTCAGCCTCGGTGGCCTTCTCGCGCATTTCCATGGTGCCTTGGGATGAGCGGGATTACAGCGCTTTTGAGCTGCGCGAGCTACTGCAGGAGGAATGGAGCCGTATTCCCGGTATCCGTACGCAGGTCTTCCTGCCCGCTGGTCTGGGAGCCCGTGGTCCGGATACGCCGGTGCAGTTCGTGCTGCAGGGTCCCGATTACCTGACGCTGGCGCAGTGGCGTGACACCCTGATGGACAAGGCCCGGGAAAGCGGTCTTTTCGGTATGCTGACCTCTGATCTCAAGGAAAACCAGCAGCAGGTTCTGGTCAGCGTCAGCCCCGCTCGTGCGGCGGCGATGGGAGTCAGTACACGGGAAGTCGCCGAAGCGTTGCAGGCGCTGATGACAGAGCAGGAGGCGACAACCTATGCCGTTGACGGCGAAGAATACCCGGTCATTGTGCAACTGGAAGACGAGCAGCGAGTCACGCCAGAGGATATCGGTAATATTCGCGTGAGAAGTTCCGGCGGTACCCTGATACAGCTCTCCAATCTGCTGACGACAGAGAGCAGCGCGGGAATTGCCACCCTTAATCGTTTCAATCGTCTGCGCTCTGTCACGATCAACGCGACGCTCGCCGACGGGGTGTCACTGGGCGAGGGCCTGAGTTTCCTGGAGTCCAGCGTTGCGGAACATCTTCCTGCGGCGGCAAAAATTGACTATCGAGGGCAATCTCTCGATTACAAGGAATCCACCGGCGATATCTATTTTGCATTCGGTCTGGCACTGCTCGTGCTGTTTCTGGTGATGGCCGCGCAGTTCGAGAGCTTTGTGCACCCAACGGTGATCATGGTGACGGTGCCGCTGGCCCTGGTGGGCGGTTTCCTCGGCCTGATGCTGATGGGTATGTCGTTTAACCTCTTCAGTCAGATCGGCATGCTGATGCTCATCGGTATCGCCACGAAGAACGGAATTCTGCTGGTCGAATTCATCAACCAGGTTCGCGACGAGGGCGTCGATTTCGATGAGGCGATTGTGCGGGCGTCGATACTGCGACTTCGGCCGGTGCTGATGACGGCCGTCTCGACGATCGTCGGCGCCTTGCCGCTGGTCC
Source organism: uncultured Alteromonadaceae bacterium (assembly GCA_964613795.1). Lineage (GTDB taxonomy): Bacteria > Pseudomonadota > Gammaproteobacteria > Pseudomonadales > Halieaceae > Chromatocurvus. Next base: position 8,435 of record CAZTJR010000030.1, read on the forward strand.
TCATGGAAGGCCCTGGTGCCGCCAGTCGTAATGTGCTGGGCGTTGTTGTCCTGTTTGGTGTCTCCGTGGCGACTCTGTTCACGCTATATCTCGTGCCTGCCGTCTATCAGGTGATCGCCCGGCGCACGGGTTCTCCCGAGGCAATCGCCCGGCAGATGGAAGCGCTGGCATCTGCCCAGGTTGTGGATCGCCAAGAGGTGCGTGCTAATTGAAGCCGTGTCGCAGCCGACCGTCATCCTCAAGCACGGTGCTGAGCTTGCTGTAGGCAGAAGCTGAAGGCCGGCGCAAACGGGTTTACTGCCCGTCGCTGGCCTGTTTTTGCCAGTCCTTCACCCTGCGTTCGAGCAGCGGTAGCGGGAGCGATCCCGCACCGATCACGGCATCATGGAAGTCGCGGATGTCGAAGCTCTCGCCAAGTTCCTGTCGCGAGCGTTCCCGCAGTTCCAGAATCTTTATCATGCCGAGTTTGTAACCAAGTGCCTGCCCGGGATTGACGAAGAATCGCTCCACCTCCGTGACGATATCGCCTTCGGATAGCGGCGTGTTCTCGCGGAAATAGTCAATCGCCTTTTCCCGGCTCCACTTTTTCGCGTGGATCCCTGTGTCGAGTACAAGTCGGGCCGCACGCCAGAGTTCATTCTGCAGGCGGCCAAAGTTGTCATAGGGATTCTGGTAGAAGCCCATTTCCCGCGCGAGCTGCTCCGCATACAGCGCCCAGCCCTCGGTGAATGCGCCGTAGCCTGACTGTTTGCGAAAGCTCGGCAGGCCATCAAGTTCCTGTGCCAGGGCAATCTGGAAATGATGGCCCGGCACCGACTCGTGATAGGTGATTGCGGTGAATACATACTTCTGAACGCTGGTCATGTCAGCGAGATTCGCGTAATAGATACCGGGCTTACTGCCGTCCGCCGATGGCCGATTGTAGAATGCGATGCTCGTTGAGTTCTCGCGCCAGGGTTCGACGCGGCGCACCAGCAGGTCGGCCTCTGGCAGCGCGTTGAAGTAGTCGTCTACCACCGCGTAGATCTCGGCGATCTGCGTCCGGGCATTTTCCAGGAATTGCTCTCTGCCCGCGTCTGAGTCTTCGTGATAGTTGTTCGGGTCCTCGCGGATAAAATCGAAGAATTCGCGCAGGCTCCCATCAAATCCCACTTCGCCAATGATCTCCCGCATGTCATTGTGCAGGCGTGCAACTTCGTCGAGACCGATCTGGTGGATATCGTCGGGGGACAGTGCCAGGGCCGTGTGATGCAGGATCCGATTTCGGTAATAGGCGTCGCCGTCTGGGAGTGCCCAGACCCCGTGATTGCTGTCAGCCAGTCCCTGCTGACGCTTGACTTCGCTGACAAGCGCGTTGAAGCCCCGCTTGAACGGACCGTTCAGCGCTGCCGAGGCTACTTCCAGCAATGCCTCGCGGTCGCTGGATTCCAGGGGCAGCCCCGCAAGCTTGTCGCGAAAATCGGCATAAACCGTATTGTCAGATGACGAATCGTCGAGGGGCGCACCCGAGGCGATACGGGTCGCGTCGGTCATGATTGCCGGGAAGGCAAAGGCCGGAGGCACAACGCCGAAGCGGGCGCGATCCTGCAGCTGATCAACGTAATCGAGCAGTACATCCTCCAGGCCGATAATGCGAGAAATATAGTCCTCGGCGTCCTGAGCTGTGTCGATAGGGTGATTGTTCTGCAGTACGGTAATGAGATCTGTCAGCTGTCCGTTGAACTGGTCAACGACGTAGGCGTGCCGGCGGAAGTCACTGTTCGCGATCAGGCGCTCGCCATTAAACGTGAAGAGGTCATAGCTCAGCTGCTCTGCGAGGTTCAGGGTAGCGTAATCGTAATCCCTGTCAAGGCGCGCAAGGTCGGCGCGTGTTCGCGCCACACGCGCGGCATAGGCCTCATCCGACACATCGTCCCACTCACCCAGCCTGTCAGTGTTGTAGCCGAGCCGCGACTGCATTTCCGGGTGCAGGGCGACTTCACGCTCAAACACCTCTTCGAAGAAAGCGTTGATAGGAACTGGCGCTGCCGCAGTTTGCTGCTTTTGGGCTGTAACATCCGGCTGCGGCTGACAGCCAGTCGCCATAAACAGCGCAAGAAAAATGCCCGCGTAGATTGCAGGCGTGAAAAATCGTATCCGCATGGCGTGCTCCGCTGATTGGAATTCTTGGTCTTGCGCTGCCGCCAGCGCCCGCTTGCACTGTATCAGTGCGCAGCGCGGCTTGTCGTCACTGCTGCGCATTATAGCGCTGGTGCAGAACAAATCCGTTACCATTGTCTATACACACGGTGTGTCGGAGGAACTGTCGTGTCACACGGAAAAAGCACTAGCAGGCGCAGTCTGCTGAGACTGACAGGCATGGCGCTGATGACAGCGGCCCTGCCTGCCTGGTCACGTCGCACGAAGGAGATGATTGAGACTATGCAGGAAAACTGGAGAGATTACCTGGCAGAGGGAATGGAGCCGCCATCCCCCGCCGACAAGATTAGCCTGGCGGACGATGCCTGGCGTGAGCGGCTCAGCCCAGCTGCCTATGATGTGCTGCGCGAGGAAGGGACGGAAAGGCCTTTCACCAGCCCGCTCAATGATGAGAAGCGCGATGGCCTCTATCTCTGCGCCGGTTGCGATCTGCCCTTGTTCACATCAGCCATGAAGTTTGACAGCGGCACCGGCTGGCCGAGTTTCTTCACGGTTATTCCAGGGCACATGGAGACCAAGCGCGATTTCAAGCTGATATGGCCGCGCACGGAGTACCACTGTACACGCTGCGGCGGGCATCAGGGTCACGTTTTCAAGGATGGCCCGGAGCCGACTGGCGAGCGCTGGTGTAACAACGGTGTGGCCTTGCGCTTCGTCCCTGAGGGCGCGTAAGCCACAGCGGTTTTGACCACCACATACGCCTGCGTTTATCCTGTCAATACGCTTCTTGCACGGGGGAGGCAGGTAAATGGCAGACACGACCGGCCTGTCATGGACAGGGCTGATCAGGCAGGCCGCACTATTTGCTGCTCTGTGGTTGATATTGACCGGAGCAGACATCGGGTCGCTTATGGTGGGCGCCCCGGCAATTCTGCTTGCGGCACTGGCCAGCGTCAGTGATACGGGTGCTCAGGGCACGCCAATACGGGTTGTCCTTCTGCTTCGATTTCTTCCTGTTTTTCTTCTGCGGTCTGTTGTGGCCGCCTTTGACGTCGCGCGGCGCACCTTTGCTCCCGGCCTCGCGATTTCGCCTGGCATGGTGGACTATCGCCTCAGTCTGCCGCCGGGGGTGTCACGCGTCGTTTTCATGAACACGGTTTCCCTGCTTCCCGGCACGCTTTCGGCGACGCTGGAGGGCGACCGGTTGACCGTGCATGTACTTGATATCGGCAGGGATCACCCGACGGAGCTCTCCGCATTGGAGAGAACCATGGCGGGAATCTTCCCGGGAGCGCCGCTTGACTGAGAGACTTCTGATACCGCTATCGCTGTTCCTGCTGGCCAATCTGCTGGCGGGTCTCTGGCGGCTGGTGGTCGGTCCGACGCCTGCGGATCGTCTATTGACCTCACAGCTGTTTGCCACCACCGCGGTGGCGATTCTTCTCCTGCATGCTGAATGGCGCTCTCTCCCTGCGCTACGCGATGTGGCCCTGGTATTTGCTCTGCTGGGTGCCGTGACCGCCGTGGCCTTCGTGCGTCGGACATCGCCGGCGAGGGACGCCCAGTGATGGCGTGGCTGGCCTTGGTATGCCTGTTGCTGGGTGGCTTCTTTTTCTTTGCGGGTACGCTGGGATTGCTGCGCTTTCCAGACGTCTACTCACGTCTGCACGCCCTGACGAAGGCGGATAATGTGGGGCTGGGACTGGTGATTGTGGGTCTGTCGCTGCAGTCCGGGTCGCCGGCGGCAGCCGGGAAAATGGCGCTGATTTGGTTGCTCGTGCTGGTTACCAGCTCCAGCGTTGCACACCTCGTTGCCCGCGATAGCCTGCGTCGGGGGGAGACGCCATGGTCGCGATGACGCTGCTGAACTGGGCGTTTGACATTGCCCTTGGCTCAGCCCTGTTGTGGCTCGCCTGGCGCTGTCTTTTTACGCGCAACCTGTTCGAGTCGGTCGTACTGTTTGTGGCTTTTGGCCTGCTCATGACGATCGCATGGATGCGTCTTGAGGCGCCTGATGTCGCGATGGCGGAAGCCGCCATCGGCGCTGGCCTCACTGGTGCGCTACTGATGTCTGCGCTGGCGAGGCTTGAGCGGCCCCGGACGGGTCAGGAGGACAGTCCGTGACCGGAATGCTGCGCTGGGCGTTTGCCGGCTTGCTGGCATTGCTGGCGGTCGGGCTGGTGAGCGTCGTTCTGCAAATACCCGAAATCGGCGGCGGGCTTCGGTCGCAGGTAATGGCGCAGCTCCCGGAATCCGGCGTTGATCATGCGGTGACTGCAGTACTGCTCAATTTCCGTGGTTATGACACCTTTCTGGAGTTGGTGGTTTTATTGCTGGCGCTGTTTGGTGCATGGGGCCTGAGCGACAGCATTGATGAGGCTCAGCTGGATACGGATATTGCCGTGCTTACAGAACTCGTTGCGTTCCTGGTGCCCGTGTTGATTCTGGTGGCGGCATACCTCCTGTGGGTGGGCGCCTATTCGCCCGGTGGGGCATTTCAGGGCGGTGCGGTTCTTGCCGGGGCAGGGGTTCTGCTCAGCCTCTGCGATCCCGGCTGGCGTAGTCGGCGCATTGAGCGCACCGCTGAGCTTCTACTGGTGCCGGGCGTTCTGGTGTTCCTGCTTGTCGGCCTTGGCAGCATGCTCCTGGGCGGTCAGTTCCTCGAGTACCCGAAGGATATTGCGGGTTCTCTGATATTGCTGATCGAAGCATTTGCCATGCTCTCGATTGCGGTGACGCTGCACACCTTGTTTGCCGGCACGCCGCGTGTCGGTGGCGACCGGTGACACCAGCGCAGCTGTACGCACTGGTGGGCATCGGTCTGTTTTTTGTCGGTCTGTATGCGCTGGGTGTCCGGCGACACCTTCTGCCGCGTATTCTGGCGCTGAACATCATGGGAAGCGGTGTTTTTGTCGTGCTCGTGGCGCTCGCGCGACGCTCCTCGGAAGTGGACCCCGTACCCCATGCCATGGTCATAACCGGAATTGTAGTCGCGGTCTCTGCGACGGCACTTGCCCTGCGGCTGATGTTGCGCGTTGCACATGCCACGGGCAGTGCGCAGTTAACGGATACCGGGGACGACTAGGTGTCAATTGTTTCGCCACTGGTGCAGCCCGTATTACTGATAGCGCTGCCGCTGGTCGGCAGCATTATGGCGTTTCTGCTGTCATCGAGGCGCGCAACGGTGGGTGTCGCCGTTGTCGCTGGCAACCTTGGCCTGGTCGGCGGACTGATTGGCCGTCTCTGTGCGACGGGGCCCTGGCAGCACTCGGTCGGTGGCTGGGGTGCACCGCTGGGCATAGACCTGTATCTAGACGGCCTGTCGGCGACAATGCTGGCGATGACGGCGCTTGTGTCGCTGGGTATCAGCGCGTATTCCGCGGCCTATTTTTCGGCCACTGCAGCCCGGCATTTCTGGCCTCTATGGCTATTGCTGCTGGCGGCGATGAATGCGCTTTTCCTGTCGCGGGATCTGTTCAACCTTTACGTCACTCTGGAGCTGGTCGGCATAGCAGCCGTTGCACTGACCGCGATGCGCGGGCAGCGCGATGCGCTGGTGGCCGCCATGCGCTATCTGCTGACAACCTTACTGGGGTCAATGTCGTACCTGCTGGGCGTTGCTTTGCTCTATCACAGCGTGGGCAGTGTTGACATGGTGTTGATCGGTGAAACACCCGTTCCTCCGCCGGTGGCCGCTGCGGCGTTTGCGCTAATGGCTGTGGGCCTTCTGCTCAAGACTGCCCTCTTTCCGTTTCACTTCTGGTTGCCGGGTGCGCACTCCAGTGCGTCGGCACCGGTCAGCGCAGCGCTGTCCGCTCTGGTGGTGAAAGTGGGGTTCTACATTCTCCTGCGCCTGTGGATTGAAGTGTTTCCCGCTCTTGCCGATGAGATTGCCGGGCTTCTGGGTTTTTTGGGCGGCGTCGCCGTTCTGTGGGGCTCGCTGCAGGCCATTCTGCAGCAGCGGGCCAAGATGCTGGTGGCGTACTCCACGGTGGCACAGCTGGGCTATTTTTTCCTCGCTCTGCCACTGGTCGCCGCGGGCGGCAGTCGCGTCTGGGGGGCGATTGTTCTGCTGGTGCTCGCGCACGCTCTGGCCAAGGCAGCGATGTTCATGGCGGCGGGCAACCTGCTGGCTTTCGCCGGCCACGACAGGATTCGGGATCTGGATCGCGTTGTGCAGCGGATGCCGCTGACGGCAGCGGCACTTGGGCTCGCTGGCGTGAGCATCATGGGTTTGCCCCCAAGTGGCGGTTTCAGTGGCAAGTGGCTGTTGCTGCAGGCTTCGCTGGAGCAGGGGAATTGGCCGATAGCCCTGGTTCTGCTCCTTGGCGGTGTGCTTGCCGCGGTTTATGTGTTCAAGCTGTTGGAGCATATATTTACCAGTGGTACGCCGACGGGCGAGCCCCGGGCGGTGGCCCGCACGATGGAGTGGGCGCCATTGATGCTGGCGATTGGCGCTATCGCTCTCGGATTCCTTACGACGACGGTGCTGGACTTGCTGGCCGTCGGTGAGCCTTTTGTGCCAGGACGTCGCGATGATTATTAACCCGGCCTTTAGCGCGACGTTGCCGGTGGCGCTGGTTGCCAGCTCGCTGTTACCCGGCCTGATCATCTTTGCACTCGCCGAAGAGAGCGTGCGCCTGCGCACTGCGCTTAACCTCCTGGGGGCGCTGTCCAAACTTCTGCTTGTTGCGCTTATGCTCTGGGGTGTCTATCACGAGGCGGCGTTTGAAACCCGCTTTGAACTATTGCCCGGCCTGCCGCTTGTCCTGCGTGCGGACGCGCTATCACTGCTTTTCATCACGCTGTCTGCGCAGCTGTGGTTTCTCACAACGATCTACGCGGTCGGCTATCTGGAAGGGTCACCACACCGCAGTCGCTTTTTCGGGTTTTTCAGCCTGTGCGTTACTGCCACTGTCGGCGTTGCCATGGCGGGTAACTTGCTGACCTTCATTCTGTTCTATGAAATGCTGACGCTATCCACCTATCCACTCGTCGTGCATCGCGGAACCGCCGTTGCAAGGCGAGCCGGAGAAGCGTATCTGCTGTATACGGTGCTTGGCGGAGTCCTGCTGCTGCTTGGTGCAGTATGGCTTTACACCCTTACCGGCACGCTGGCGTTCCGACCCCAGGGCGTCGTCGGTGACCTGGATGCCAGGCATCACACGTCGCTGATCATTATCTTCGTTCTTCTGATCGGCGGGCTGGGCGTGAAGGCGGCTTTGTTGCCGCTGCACGGCTGGTTGCCCAAGGCGATGGTGGCGCCGGCGCCAGTGAGTGCATTGCTTCACGCCGTAGCGGTGGTGAAGGCTGGTGCGTTCGGGATTGTGCGGGTGGTCTACGATATTTTCGGGATCCAGTTTGCGGCTACCTTAGGCGTCATGATGCCGCTTGCCTGGCTGGCCAGTGCGACCATAATCTATGGTTCTGTGCGCGCCCTGTTCCAGGATGACCTGAAGCGCCGTCTGGCCTATTCCACGGTAAGCCAGGTGTCGTATATCGCCCTGGGGGTCGCTCTGGTCGGCCCGCTCGCGAGTGTTGGTGGCCTTGTTCACCTGGTGCATCAGGGGCTTATGAAAATCACGCTGTTTTTCTGTGCCGGAAACCTGGCGGAAACGCTTGGTATTCACAAGATCAGCGAGATGAACGGCGTTGCGAGGCGCATGCCCTGGACGATGACCGCATTCACGGTCGCATCACTGGGAATGATCGGTGTGCCCCCAATAGCGGGGTTCATCAGCAAATGGTACCTGAGCCTTGGTGCCATGGAAGTCGGCGCCGACTGGGTTCTGCTGGTCCTGGCAGGCAGCAGCGCCCTTAACGCGCTGTACTTTCTGCCGATACTGTATCGTGCCTGGTTCCTGGAGCCCGCAGGCGACTGGCCGCAGGAGCGGCACTATCCCCGTGCCGAAACCTCGCTTGCGCTGCTTATCCCGCCAGTGATCACAGCGACGCTGGCGCTCGCCGCAGGCCTGCTGGCATCTGTGCCTGCCAGCCCGCAGGAATGGGCCAAGCTGGTGGTGCTGCGGGAGTTTCTCGACCCGTGATCGCATCTCTGCCGACATTCCACTGGCCCCTGAATGCGGTGCTTCTTGGCAGCGGCGCGACCGCCGGACCCCTGGAGTGGATGTTGCTGGGGGCGCTTGCCGTACTGTGGCTGGTCTTTGGCCTGTGGCTGTTGCGCAGCCACACGTCAGCGCGCCGGGGCCTGACGGTGGCACTACATGCGATCGCAGGTCTCGGTCTCGCCGCGGCGGCTCTCGCCTCAGATGCGGCTCTGTTTTATTCGGGCGTTACCCTGGCCGGATACGGTACCGTCGCATTGCTGCTGGTCGCTCATGGCCCTGGTCGTGCACGGACCGCTGCTGTGCAGGTGTTGCTCATGGTGCTGGGGGATCTGGCCCTGTTTGAGATTCTGGTCTCACTGTATTCACAGGCATTTTCCGTCCAGTTCGGTGACTTGAGGGCCGCCTATGCGGTGAAGGGGCAGGGGCTGTCTTTAATCTCGGCCCTGCTGGTGATCACTGCCGGCAGCAAGGTCGCAATGCTGTTGCTGCTGATACCTGCTACTGACCGACTGCCGTCGTGGCGCCCGGGCGCGGCCTCTGGTCTGCTCTGCGTGGCGCTGGTTTCGGGTGTGCTGCCAATGGTCAGGCTGGTTGATCCGTTGTTGTCCTCAGAGAGCGCACGCTACAGTCTGCTGGCCAGCGCGGCCGCAGCAGTCTTTCTCTGCCTTCTGTCTGCCCTGTGTGTACTTGGGAAGTCACGCCTGGATGCCGCGGTACGGCGTGTATCAGCGCTGGCTTCCCTGTCCGTGGCGACGGGTGTCAGGGGCCTGGCGATGCTGGCGGTTGCGCGGCGTCTCGCACCGCTCTCGTCCGCACTGGAGCAGCGAATGTTATCCTGGCCCTTCGCCGTTGCCGCCGCCGCCACACTGGCACTGGCACTGGTGCTGGCGGTGGCTTTTGGTGGCTTACCGGCCTGACTGCGCCGGGGCTCTTTCTCCTAATCGATCAGTGCCTGGTAGACCAGTGTCCTGAACTGGTCACCCAGCTGCGTCTGGTGGGGAACGCTCTGCGTCATGAAAATTGCGATGAGCTCTTCCTCGGGATCAATCCAGAAACGGGTGCCTGCCGCACCGCCCCAGCCATAGCTGCCCGGCGAGCCGATTTCCCCGCTGATACCGGGATCCAGCGTTATTGCCACGCCCAGGCCGAATCCGCCGGCGCTGGTCAGACCCTGGGTATCCAGGCCGGCAACATGATTGCGACGCATGTGGTCAACCGTGTGTGGGGACAGTAGCCGTGCGCCATCAAGCTCGCCGCCATTGAGCAGCATCTGGCTGAAACGCAGATAGTCACTGGTGGACGACACCAGGCCGCCCCCGCCGCTGGCAAAATACCCTCCCTTGATGAACGCGTCACTCAGGCGAGGGTCTGCCACCTCCAGTGTCTGCGAGCGACTGAGTTTCCAGGGATCGTTCCAGCTGATCTCGGTGCCTTCGGGGGAGTACAGCTGAGCAAGTTTCAAGGCCTGCGTGGATGAGAGCACAAATGCAGTGTCGTGCATGCCCAGGGGCGCAAAGACGCGCTCACGCAGGAAGGTGTCAAAGGCACGGCCCGACAGGACTTCCACCAGCCGGCCCTGCAGGTCGACCGCGACGCTGTAATGCCATCTTTCGCCGGGATCGTACTGAAGAGGGAGTGACGCCAGGCGACGGCTGAAGGTTTCGAGATCGGGCGACTGCAGAAGTTCGGCTTCACGGTAGGCTTTATCCACCGCTGTGTTGCCGAACACGCCATAGGTCATCCCCGCGGTGTGCCGCAGCAGGTCTCGGATGGTCGGTGCGCGGGCGGGCTCACGTAGGACGGCGTCGCCGCCATCAGCTTTATCAGCGAGAACTTTGAGGTCGGCGAACTCGGGCAGGTATTGCGCAAGCGGGTCATTCAGCTGAAACCGCCCCTCCTCATAGAGCATCATCATCGCGACCGCCGTGACCGGCTTGGTCATGGAATAAATGCGGTAGAGCGTGTCTGTCGTTACCGGCAACTTGGCGTCCCGATCGCGCATGCCGAAGGTCTGCCGATACGCGATTTCGCCGCGTCTGGCGATCAGCGCCTCGCCCCCCACCATGATGCCGTCATCCACCGCCTGTTGCATATGGTCTGTGAGCCGCTGCAGCCGCGCTTCAGAGAATCCCAGCGCGGCGGGCTGGCCTTGCGGCAGCGGTTGTGCACTGGCGGCGCCAAGCAGGAGCCAGAGCAGAACGGTCAATCCTGTTGCGAGTATCGGGTGTTGCATCATGAGTCAGGCCTCGTGGCGGTGAAAGCGGCGTTCTGTTCGGTAACTGATAGGGTGATCACCCGTCCGGCTGCGCAACCAGCCATCGGAAAAGGGCACGCTGTGCTCTCAGGTAGAAGAGGTATTCCGGATGCCATTGCACGCCGATGATTTTTGCGGTGGTGGTCGACTCGACGGCCTGCACCAGATTGTCCAGATCGCGGCCAACGACCTTCAGCCCTGTACCGGATTCCCTGATCGCCTGGTGGTGCAGGCTGTTGACACGCAGTCGCTGACTCTCGCAGGTTGTCGCCAGCTCCGAGTGCGGTAGAAGAGTGACCGTCTTCGTTGGCAGAAGTCCAGGGCGGTTATGGGTCTTCCGCCGCATCTTCCGGATGTCCTGGTGCAGATTGCCACCGAGGACAACGTTGATCAGTTGTGCGCCGCGGCAGATACCCAGCAGCGGTTTGTCATTGTCCAGTGCGTAGCGGATCCAGCGGATCTCCAGCTCGTCGCGGGCTTTGTCTGTTTTGACGGGCTCGCGAATATCACCCTCGTAGTGCTCGGGGCCGATGTCATTCCCGCCGCCAATAACCAGGGCGTCAAAGTCACTTTCGCTGCCGCCATGACGCACACTGATACGCACTGCGCTGGCACCGGCGAACCACAGCGCCAGCCGTGTACACCACCAGGCCGGCGCCCAGCGTCGCGCGGCGCCCGTTACGCCAACTCGTGGTCGCGGAGCCATTGGTCCATAAATGCTACCCAGGTATTGCGCTTGACGCCGAGGACGGCGCGATGCTGCTCCAGATAGCGCGCAGAGAGTGTGTCCAGATCCTTCTGCCGCTGTGCCAGCTCTTCGACGGTCCACCAGACATTCCAGCTGTTGGCCAAGGACCAGTCACTGCTATCAATCTGGCAGTTTGGAAGACGGTAGTGAAAGGTGGGGCGCGACTTGATGCGGTCATCAGGCACGGCCGACTGCACGGCTGCCGCGTCGATTTCACTGAACAGTGGCAGCATATCGAGCGCTCGGTTTCTCGTCGGATTGTGTGACAGGTAGTCTGCAATGAGCTGCGTGGTCTGCGGCGCCGTTGTTGTTGAGAAAAGCTGCCGCAGGTAGGCTTCCGGGTAAAGATCGACATAGGTAGTGGCGCGACGGGTCAGATCAACCGCGTGCGCCTCCACCAGCCACCACTGCAGCAGACTGAAGGCGCGAAGGTAGTTCCAGATCGTAGCGCTATCCAGCGCGGGACAGCTAGGGTTGATGTGGACGCCGTAGGCCGCGATGAAGGAGGTTCCGGTGCCCTGGGCACCAGCTTCTCGCAGAGCTTCCGTAAGAGGCAGTAATTTGTCAAGTCGAGTGATCGCGAGTGGGGGACACACGACCTCTACTGGAACGACCAGTTCCGCTGCCTGACTGAGCAGGCTGACCCAGTCGTCCGTGGCAAAGGTGCCCGCTTCTTCGGCTTGCTGCTTTAGAAATTCCCAGTCCAGTTCCACACTGATCACGCCAAGATCGGGGATGTCCAGATCGCAGGCCGCCGCCGTCGCGTTTTTCCGTGTGGCGGGGTACGTGTTTTCCACCGCTGCAATGGTATCAGTCAACGATACGCCGGTGAATTCTATCTCAAAGCCAATGGTTCGCAGATCACCGTTCCCGTCGCGCTGTACGCTCGGTTGCCTGAAAACGTCCATGGGCATGAGTCAGTACGCCGTATTCATCCCTTGGGGCCAAAGAGCAGCCAGGCGAGCAGCCCGATGAGGGGCAGGACAAGGATTGCCAGTGTCCAGATAACCTTGGCGCCGGTTCCCGCAGAGCTCTGAACTGTCTTGATGATGGCGTAAATCGCGAGTGCCAGCCAGATAAGACCTAAAAGACCGCCGGTTTCAATACCCATATTCAACTCCCTTTGACGCTATCTGTGAGCCATGGTACCAGAAGAAACGCGTACTCGTGGCTGATCAGGCCTTTTCCCGTTCGCGCTCTGCGGTTTTTTCCAGATCCGCGAGCAGATGTTTCGACGCGATCAGGAACATGATAATGGCGATGAAGCCGACACTGCCGGTAATCACCATTGCGTAACGCAGGTTCTGGTCGCCCGCCACCGGTGCCAGCAGGTCACTCGTCAGGCCGGTCAGAAACGGACCCAGTCCAAGACCGATCATATTGAGGACAAAAAAGAGAATCGCGGATGTCACCGCGCGCATGCGCGGCGGTACCAGGGCGTGGGAAATGGCGATGCTGGGGCCCAGATAAAGCGAGTTGACGATGCTGACACCGGCCAGCACAACCAGCACACCCGTGGTGTTCTCACTGAGAATGACATAGAAATAGGGGATAAAGGCGGCGATCCCGCCGATGATCGGCACATAGACATACCAGCGCTTGTCATTCACACCCAGCCTGTCTCCCAGGTAGCCACCAAGGAAGGTGCCGATCGCTCCGGACAGACCGGCCACCAGCGATAGTACCAGGCCCACGTCAGCGACACTCATCCCGTGGTTGCGTATCAGTAGCGAGGGCAGGAAATTGCCGTTGCCGTAGCTCACGTACGAGGTTAGCGCGCAGCCCATGGCGATGAACCAGAAGGCGGGGCGCTGCCTGAGCAGTGCCAGGGTTTCACGGAAGCTCGGCTTGTGGTCGTCCCGGGAGGCAGGGTCCCAGCGGCCACGGGGGGGCTCTCTGACGGTCAGCAGCAGTACCACCGCCAGCAGAATGCCGGGCAGACCGACAAGCATGAAGGCCGCGCGCCAGCCAAAGGCTTCGGCCAGCAGGCCGCCGAAGGCGTAGCCCAGAAGAATGCCGATGTAGATGCCGGAAGAATAGAACGAAAGCGCGGTACCGCGATGCTCGGGTTGATAGTAATCGCTGATCATCGAATGCGCCGGCGGACTGCCCCCGGCCTCGCCCAGGCCGACACCGACACGCGCCAGCAGCAGCTGACCGTAGTTCTGGACAAATCCTGAGAGCGCGGTCATTCCGCTCCACACGGTCAGCGCAACCGCAATGATGTTCCGTCGGTTGCTGCGGTCCGCGAGGTAGGCAATGGGAATGCCGGCGGATACATAGATAACGGCGAAAGTAAATCCGCTCAGTAATCCGAGCTGGGCATCACTCAATCCCATGTCGTTCTTGATCGGCTCCTGCAGAATCACCAGGATCTGCCGGTCAATAAAATTGAAGGCGTACACGAGCGTCAGCATGACGAGCACAAAGCGCTTGTAGCCCACGCTGTACTGGTCTGCCGGTCGATGGTGGCTGTTGTTATTCACGCGGCTTCCTCGGCGGTGACGTGTCAGCGACTGGACGGCGTGGCGAACTCTGACACAATGTTGAATAAATTGGTATTTCTGGCATCGCCTCTTCCGCTTGGTTAGACTGCACTCCGTGAATTTCCGAGAAAAAGCATGGCTGGTCTGACTCACCTCGATGACTCCGGCGCTGCGCACATGGTGAACGTGGGCGATAAGGCGGCGACGCAGCGCAGTGCCCGTGCCCGCTGCAGCGTCCGTATGCAGCCCGCTACTCTTGCCACGCTGCGCGCCAGCGGTCTCGCCAAGGGCGATGTCCTGTCCGTCGCGCGGATTGCCGGTATTCAGGGCGCAAAGCGCTGCTCCGAACTCATCCCGCTCTGTCATCCGCTGATGCTTGAGAACGTGGAGGTCGAGCTGTCCCTGAGTGACGCGTTGCCGGGTGTGGTGGTAGAGGCGGAGTGTCGTCTGAGTGCGAAAACCGGCGTCGAGATGGAAGCGCTGACGGCGGTAAGCGTGGCGGCGCTCACCATTTATGATATGTGCAAGGCCGTCGATAAGAGCCTGGTAATTACTGAGACGTTCCTGCTGAGCAAGCGCGGGGGGCGCTCCGGCGACTGGCAGCATCCGCTGGCAGGAGACGCGTCGTCTTGAAGGTGCTGTTCTTTGCCAGTGTTCGCGAGCGGCTGGGCTGTGCGGAAATGGAGTTCTCTGCCGGCTCCGAAGAGATGACCACTGAGAGCCTGCGCGAGGCACTGATGTCGCGTGGGGGCGAAGCCTGGCAAGAGGCTCTGGGACAGCCCAACCTGGTCTGTGCAGTGAATCAGACCGTAGTATCTGACGTTGCGCAGCTGGCCAGTGATGACGAAGTGGCGTTTTTCCCGCCGGTCACCGGGGGCTGAATTCGATGTTCTCGGTCAGCCTCCAGCAGGGCGATTTCGATCCTGGTTCTCTGGAAAACGCGCTGCGCAGCGGTAATGCGGATGTCGGGGCGATTGCCTGCTTTACGGGATATGTCCGGCGCGACCCGCAGCGTCCACAACTGACGGGTCTCAGCATCGAGCACTACGAGGGCATGACAGAAAAAACCATTGAGGCCTCGCTGGTGGAAGCCTCGACTCGCTGGCCGCTGGAATCTGCCCGCGTCGTGCATCGCGTTGGTCCACTCGACGTGGGTGACCGTATCGTGTGGGTCGGCGTGTCATCGTCTCATCGTTCTGCAGCCTTTGCCGCCTGCGAATTCATTATGGACACGCTGAAGACAACAGCGCCTCTGTGGAAGCGCGAACTGGGCCTGCCCGGGGATCCCTGGGTAGAGGCGCAGGCGCAGGACCGCTTGCGTGCGGCTCGCTGGCGAAAGGAAAATCTATGACGATCAATACCCGTGACCTGCGGGATACACTCGGACAGTTTGCCACGGGGGTGTGCCTCGTCACCATTCGGGGGACAGATGGCCGCGCTCTGGCATTGACTATCAACTCTTTCGCTTCAGTATCCCTCGATCCGCCGCTGGTGCTTTGGAGTCTGCAGTGCGATGCCAATACTTACACTGAATTTGCCAATGCGCCGGAGTACGCTATCAACGTACTCACCAGCGCACAGCAGGACCACTCCAACCGCTACGCCATGAAAGATGGACATGAGCTTGACGCGAGCCACTACGTGGATGGCGCGAACGGTGCCCCGCTGATAGTGGATGCCCTGGCCAGCTTTGAGTGCAGCCTTGAAGCGGTACATCCTGGCGGCGATCACGTGATCCTCGTTGGAAGAGTGACGCGCCTCTGGCGCGGAGCGATCGGTGAGCCACTCGTATTTTTCGGCGGTGGCTATCGCCACCTGCATAATGGACGTGTCTCGTGATGAATTTCTGTAGCGCCTGTGGCGCAGGTATACGCTATCGGATTCCTCCCGGCGACGATCGCGAGCGCGCTATCTGCGACGGTTGTGATACCGTCCACTACGTGAACCCCCGTATTATCGTGGGCTGCCTGCCGGAGTATGAGGGGCGCCTTCTTTTATGCCTCCGATCGATTGAACCACGCAAAGGCTTCTGGACGCTGCCGGCGGGCTTTATGGAAAACGGTGAAACGACCGACCAGGGGGCGGCACGGGAGACCTGGGAGGAGGCCCGGGCTCGCGTTGCGGATCTTGCCCTTTACCGCGTTTACGATGTTCCCTACATCAATCAGGTTTACATGTTTTATCGCTGCACGCTGGTCGACGGCAGGCATGGGGCGGGGCCGGAAAGTCTCGATACCCGGCTGTTTGCGCCGGATGAGATACCCTGGGATGAACTCGCTTTCCCGTCGGTGTACCGCGCTCTTGCCTCGTATTTGCATGACCGCGAGGCGGACAGTGCCTTTCCCGTGCAGGTTGAAACCATTCTTCGCCGACGCGACGCCGGCGGGTAGAGCGCGTTCTTGCGGCATCCCCGGGCGCATTTTTGTGCGTCGTTTATGAATAGCATCTAAAAAAGGATAGCGACAGGAGGTTTTCATGGCATTCCCCAAAGTCGGCAATCTCGCCCCCGCGTTCACCCTTACCGACCAGGATGGCCACAAGGTGAGCCTGAAGGATTTCAGGAACAACCATAACGTGGTGCTGTATTTCTATCCCAAGGCGATGACGCCGGGCTGCACGGTACAGGCCTGCGGTCTGCGCGACAGTCAGGCTGAGCTGAAGAAGCTTAATACAGTGGTCCTGGGTGTCAGTCCCGATCCCGTTGCGCGACTTGGCAAGTTTATCGAAAAGCAGGACCTCAATTTCACGCTGTTGTCTGACGAGGATCACGCGGTGGCCGAGAAATACGGTGCCTGGGGGCTGAAGAAATTCATGGGTCGCGAGTTCATGGGCATTCTCAGGACCACCTTCGTCATCGGCAAGGATGGCCGCCTGAAGCACGTGATGAATAAGGTAAAGACCAAGAGCCATCACGATGACGTTATCGCGGTCATTCGCGAACACGGGCTCGACGGCACGGACTGACAGCGATACCGGACGGATGTCGCCCCGGGGCATGAGCTGAAGCACTTGCCCCAAATTGCCCCGGTTCGCCAAACCGGTTACATTGCGCGCCTTCTCAAAAAACCTCGACAAATGCGGAGAATCATCCATGAGCCTTTTCATCGCACAAGCACACGCGCAGGCTGGCCAGCCTGCAGCCGGGGGCGGCGAACTGTTCCAGATCGCTTTCCTGGTCGGCCTGTTTGTTCTTTTTTACTTTATTGCCATCAGACCGCAGCGCAAGCGACAGAAAGAACATGCGGAGATGGTGGGTGCGCTGTCCAAGGGTGACGAAGTAGTCACCAGTTCGGGCATTCTGGGTCGTATAAAGGCCCTCGACGACAATTACATGGTGCTGACGGTAGCTGAAAACGTCGATCTCAAGTTCCAGCGCATTCATGTACACGCGGTATTACCCAAGGGCACGCTGAAGTCTATAGGCTCATAATTCAACCACCCCGAGACTTCTGCCATGAGCGATCTGATCGTCACCATCAATGCCTGGGCCTGGGGTCCATTGATGCTGTTGCTTCTTCTGGGCACCGGTATCTACCTGACGCTTGGGCTGCGACTTCTTACTGTAAGACGTATCCCTCGGGCCTTCGGTCTGCTGCTGGGCGGGCGCGTCGGCGCTGGTGGGGGCGATATTTCGCCGTTCAGCGCACTCATGACCTCCCTGTCGGCGACGATCGGCACTGGCAATATCGCCGGCGTTGCCACTGCACTGGCACTTGGCGGCAGCGGGGCCTTGTTCTGGATGTGGTTGACGGCCCTGTTCGGCATGGCGACCAAGTACGCAGAAGCGGTTTGTGCCGTGCGTTTTCGCGAGCAGGACGCTCAGGGTAACTACAGCGGCGGACCGATGTATTATATTCGCAACGGGCTGCATCGCCGCTGGCACTGGCTTGCCTATGCGTTCGCAATCTTCGGTGGCCTGGCGGGCTTTGGTATTGCCAATACCGTGCAGTCCAACTCCATATCCCAGGTGCTCAATGACTCCTACAGCGTACCGCCGCTGCTGACGGGCCTTGTCCTCATGGTGCTGGTCGGAGCCGTGGTTCTAGGCGGCATCCGTCGCATTGCCACCGTGGCAAGCTATCTTGTGCCAATCATGGCCAGCAGCTACATTCTGATGAGTTTCATTGTGATTCTTCTGAATCTGTCAGCGGTGCCTGCAGCGCTCGCCGAGATTGTCAGCTCCGCCTTTAGCGGATCTGCTGCAGCCGGTGGCTTTGCCGGCGCGACGGTATGGGCTGCCATACGCTTCGGTGTCGCACGCGGCATTTTTTCCAACGAAGCTGGGCTCGGCAGTGCGCCGATTGCCCATGCTGCAGCGAGAACCAACCAGCCGGTGCAGCAGGGCATGATTGCCATGCTCGGGACTTTCATTGATACGTTGGTCGTTTGCACTATGACGGGTCTGGTCATCGTCATAATGGATGTGCTGCCGACTGGCGTCAGCGGTGCAAGCCTGACGTCGATGGCTTTCGCCGGCGCGTTTCCCGGTGGGGACATTATCGTCTCTCTCGGATTGTGTCTGTTCGGTTTTACGACGATGATCGGCTGGTCCTTCTACGGTGAGCGGTGCCTGGTGTTTTTGTTCGGGACCCGCGCCATTTTGCCGTTTCGTCTGCTCTGGGTTCTGGCCATCCCCGTTGGCACGGTCATCCAGCTGGAAATGGTATGGCTGGTTGCAGACACGCTGAACGCATTCATGGCCATCCCCAACCTGATAGCCCTGTTGCTGTTGGGCCCACTCGTTTTCCGGATTTCACGCGAGTATTTCGCATCCAGCGAGAGTACGCCACAGAAGGCTTGAGGCGCGCAGCTTCCCCCACCACGGGGGGCGCGCTATGCTGACTGCCATGGCTGTTACTCTGCAGAACAAGCTCGTTATCGCGATCTCCTCGAGAGCTCTGTTTGATCTTAACGAGAGCCACCGGGTTTTCATGGAACAGGGTCTCGCCGCCTATTCGGAGTACCAG
The DNA here is from genome assembly GCA_964613795.1 of uncultured Alteromonadaceae bacterium. Lineage (GTDB taxonomy): Bacteria > Pseudomonadota > Gammaproteobacteria > Pseudomonadales > Halieaceae > Chromatocurvus. The sequence goes on from CAZTJR010000030.1 coordinate 27,097, forward strand.
GTGGCGAGGGAGGAGGAGCCCCTGAAGCCGGGAGAGGCTTTCCCGCTGGTTCAGAAGCTGCTACGGATCAACGAGCGCCTTGACGGCGATGCCCGGGTGGAAGTGGTCCTGCTGTCGCGCAACAGCGCCGACACCGGTCTGAGGGTGTTCAATTCTGTCCAGCATTATGGCCTCTCCATCAGTCGGGCCGCCTTTTGCGGCGGTGCCAGCCCCTGGCGCTACATCAATGCCTTTGGCTGCCAGCTGTTTCTGTCCAATGAAGCGGAGGATGTGCGCTACGCACTGGACTGTGGGGTCGCGGCAGCAACGCTGGTCTCCAGCAAGAGCGGCGGCGGCGCCGCGGACCAGCTGCGCTTCGCCTTTGACGGCGATGCGGTAGTCTTTTCCGATGAAGCCGAGCGTGTGTTCAAGGAAGAGGGACTTGAGGCATTTGCCGCCAGCGAGGTCGCTTCTGCGCGCAAGCCTCTGAGCGGCGGGCCCTTCAAGGGTTTCCTGTCGGCACTGCACCAGCTGCAGAAAGCCTTTCCGGCGGCTGAGTCACCAATCCGAACGGCCTTGGTCACCGCGCGCTCAGCGCCGGCCCACGAGCGCGTCATTCGCACGCTGCGTGCCTGGGATATCCGCATTGATGAGTCCATCTTTCTCGGCGGCCTCGATAAGGGGGAGTTTCTGCGGGCCTACCAGGCAGATGTATTTTTTGACGATCAGGAGTCGCACTGCCAGTCCGCGGGTTCGCACGTCGCCACGGGCCACGTGCCCCACGGCGTGTCCAACCCGTCGACATGATACGGACCTTGCTGTGTGGTCCCCGATCATGTCGCCTGGCCTGTGACTTGTCATGAAATGGGCTTCATGGCTATTCTTCACTGACAGGCGCTATGTTGCACCTGGGAGTGAGGGCCGTGCATGAAGCTACAGCAGCTGCGATATATCTGGGAAGTGGCGCATCACGACCTCAACGTGTCAGCGACTGCCCAGAGCCTGTTTACTTCCCAGCCCGGAATCAGCAAGCAGATACGATTGCTTGAAGATGAGCTCGGTGTCGAGATTTTCTCGCGCAGTGGCAAGCACCTGACGCACGTCACGCCGGCCGGCGAGGCGATCCTGGACGCCGCTGGCGAGGTTCTGCGCAAGGTGGAGGGTATCAAGCACGTTGCTCAGGAGTTTGCCGACGACAGCAAGGGTTCCCTTTCTATCGCGACCACGCATACCCAGGCACGCTATGCCCTGCCGCCGGTGATCGCCGCGTTTATCCAGCGTTATCCCGACGTTTCCCTGCACATGCATCAGGGTACGCCCATGCAGATCGCCGAAATGGCATCCGAGGGTGCGGTGGATTTCGCCATCGCCACCGAGGCGATGGAGCTTTTTTCCAATCTCGTTATGCTGCCGTGCTATCGCTGGAACCGGTGCATTCTCGTACCGAAGGATCACCCGCTGACACAGATCTCCCGCCTGTCACTGGCAGATGTCGCCGCACATCCCATCGTGACCTATGTGTTCGGCTTTACCGGACGTTCGAGGCTGGACGAGGCTTTCAGTGCTGCGGCGTTGACACCGAAAGTGGTCTTCACTGCAGCGGATGCTGACGTTATCAAGACCTATGTCAGGCTCGGTCTGGGTATCGGCATCGTTGCGCGCATGGCACATGATGACAACTCGGACCCCGATCTGGTTGCTCTTGATGCGACGCACCTCTTCGCGCCCAGCGTTACCCACATCGGGTGCCGTCGGGGCACCTTTCTGCGCGGTTTCATGTACCGGTTTATCGAGGATTTTGCGCCTCACCTCACCCGCGAGGTGGTGCAGCAGGCGTTTGCGACGAAGAGCCGCGCCGAGCTTGACACGCTGTTCGAAAGCGTCGAGCTACCGGTCTACTGAGGGCGTATCGATTGGCTGCCAGCCTCGAGTGATCGCAGGAAAGCCCCCACCTTGTCGAAGGTCTCCTGGTATTCGTCATTGCAGCGTGAGTCTGCAACCAGTCCGCCGCCAGCCCAGCAGAGCAGGGTGTCGTCCCGGGCAACCAGGGTACGGATCGTGATATTGCTGTCCATACGTCCGCTGTTGCACAGATAGAACAGGCTTCCGCAATATGCCTCTCTGGCGTCGGGCTCGAGTTCCGAAATGATCTGCATCGACCGGCGTTTGGGAGCCCCGGTTATGGAACCGCCGGGAAAGCTGTCGCGCAGAAGGTCCAGCGCCGTGCGCCCTGCCCGCAGCCGACCAGAGATGGTGCTGACAAGATGATGCACTGTGGGATAGCTGTGGAGGGCGAACAGCGACTCGACCCTGATGCTGCCGGTGTCACAGTTGCGTCCGAGGTCGTTGCGCAGGAGATCCACAATCATCAGGTTCTCGGCGAGATCCTTGCTACTTGCCTGCAGTTCGCGGGCCATCTCGCGGTCGCGCAGCGGGTCTGCGCTACGCGGCCGGGTTCCCTTGATCGGTTGCGTAGACACAGTGCGATCGCACAGCGACATGAAGCGCTCCGGCGACAGACACAATAGGGCACCGTTGCTGCCGATATCCAGATAGCCTGCGAAAGCGGCTGCGGCGAGAGGACGCAGCCTGCGATAGGCAGTGAACGGGTCGCCACGGTACGCAGCGCAAAAGCGCTGCGCCAGATTTACCTGATAGCAGTCTCCGGCATGGAGGTAGTCGTTCACGGCGCGAAAGGCCTCAGCATAATGTCTGGATTGCAGGTTGCTGGAGAAGCCGCTCAGAAGTTCGAATGGCGCGCATGTCTCTGATGCATGGGTTACCCGATGCATAATATCGCTGAGTTCGGCCTCCGGGACCGAGTCCTCGGCAAGCAGAGTGCTGTTTTGCTTCCGGTGATCCTGCACGATGGCCCAGCGGTAGTATCCCACCTGAGCGGCCGGCAGGGCGGTCTGGCTGGTATTCCGCTCGGGAACGTGCAAGCCGTGCAGTGGCAGGCCCGCGTCATACCCCAGATACCCCATCAGGCCGGCGCGGAATGGCAGATCGTCACCGTCGTGCGCCTGCGTGCAGGCGGCATCGCGGTGTATGGCGTTCAAACGATCAAAGAACTGTGCAACCTGGCGGGCGTCGGGGGTCGGGCCCAGGCTTGCGCTGCGGTCGGGGTCGGGATCGGCAGCCATGATGTCGAAACGCCCTGCATCTGCCGTTCCGCTGCCGCTATCCAGCAGGATCGCACCGGGCAGATCGCGAATGGAGGCAAAGGTAACGCTGGCATCGGCGCGATAGGGCAGCGGCAGGCGTCGGCGCCTGTCAGTCGCTGGCATGATGAATACCGTCTCTGCGCTGGGGCGCGGCAGTGCGCTGGCCGATACTTGTCATAGGACCTCGGTAGTTGTCATAAGATCTTGTTTAGATTGACTTTGCGGAGGGTGGAAGCTATCTTCCAGGCTCGAGTAAATTGCCGCTCCGGCTTCATTTCTGCCTTTATTGCTAAGGGATTATCGGTCTACGTGCTATCCAGGCATCGCGGCTCTACACAGCTCCCGGCGTGCGCGCCGCAACGGTGAATCAATTTATGACAGATAACAAGCGTTCTCCTTTTGCCACCCTGGATAACCCCTTTGCACAACCATCGTCAGCCGTTCTCGGCGCTCCGGGACAGGTCGCTAAAGTCCCCGGGCGCTACGAAGAAACACTGCATGCCGGGGCGGCGCTGCAGCGCCGGCCTTTCGAGGCCGCCGGCATCAGGAATACGCAGCGCCAGCACCTGAAGCACCGCATGACCGTATGGGAACGCATTCGCTACCTGGCCGATGCGGAACCAACGGTGTACTACCAGAACTGGGGCCCCAACCTTGACGGCGCGTCCCTCGTCACCGCGCTGATTCAGGTAAACGGTCGCGATGTTGCCATCTACGGGCACGACTTTACCGTGCGTGCTGGCTCGATGGACGCCACAAACGGAAAGAAGCTGGCAAGGCTTTTTGAGCTTGCCGCCAAACGCCGCATACCGCTGGTCGGACTGAATGACTCGGCCGGTGCCTACATTCCGTCCGGTGTCGGTGGTCTCGATGGTTACGCGGATGCCTTCACGGCCCTGCGCAAGATCAGCGGTGTTGTTCCCAGTATCATGTGCATGTTCGGATTTAATGCCGGCGGCGGCTCTTACCTGCCGCGTCAGGGCAGCTTCCTGATACAGCCGAATGACACGTTCTTCGGGCTCACCGGTCCGGGCGTCGTGAAATCCGTGCTGGGTGAAGACGTGACGCCGGATGAGCTCGGCGGGCCGGGCGTACACAGCCAGAGTGGTGTCACGGATTTCGTGGTTCCCGACGAGGTGGCTGCACTGCGGCGGGTTCGCGAGTTGCTGAACTATCTGCCTGACAACAATGCGGTGATGGCGCCGTACCAGCCTTCCTCGGATCCCATGAGCCGCAAGACCTGGGACCTCGACATCCTGCTGAAAAAAGCCTTCAATTCGCCGACGGGGTTCAATACACCCTTTGACATCACCGTATTCATTCAGCAACTCTGCGATCATGGCGATTTCCTGGAAGTGCAGGGCGAGAGGGCGCGTAACACGGTGACTGCGCTCGGTCGCATGGGGGGGCACGTGGTCGGCTTTGTCGCCAATAACTCGGCTGTCGCCTCGGGACAGATCGATATCGATGCCGCCTACAAGAATGCGCGCTTCATTCGTTTCTGCAACCTGTACAACATTCCGGTGATTTTCCTTGAAGATACCACTGGCTTTCTGCCCGGGCGTGAGCAGGAGGGGCGCGGTATCGTGCAGGCGGGGCGCGCGATGCTGGATGCCATTGTTGACCTGCGGACACCGCGCTTTCTCGTGCTTGTTCGCAATGCCTTCGGTGGTGCTTACGCGTCATACAATAATTATCCCACCGGGGCGGATTTCGTGGTCGCGTTGCCGACGACCCGGGTCGCCGTCATGGGCCCGGCCGGCGTGGAGTACGTGTACAAGGACGAACTACGCAAGGTTCGCGGTTCCGTGGCGCAGCGCATCGCAGCCGAAACCGAGGCTCAGGAAAAGGCCGGGCTGCCCAGTGAGGAAGCCATGCAGGCAGCGCAGGCACGGGTGCGTGACTGGGTGAAGCATGAAGAACAGGAGCTTGCCCGCCGCTACGAACGCGAGCTGATGAATCCGAATGAAGCTCTCAGCCTCGGTTCAATTTCCCAGATTGTCATGCCCTGGGATCTTCGCCAGGTCCTCGCGGAGCAGATGGATTTCTGTCTGCGCCACTATATTGCAGAGCCGATGCAGGCGGTGCAGCGCGAATTCCACTGAGCACTCTGTGCCGTTATTTCCACACGCCAAGGATGAGCCCGTGTCAAACGAGTATTACCTTCACAACACCCTGATTCACGCCGACCGTCGACTGGGGCACGCCCGTTCACGCTGGGTGCAGCAATTTGACTGCAGTGGCATTGCGCCATTGATCATTTGCCGCGGGCCCATCCGCAAGGAAGCCATGGACGTTTTCTCGGAAATGGGGATCAGCCATTACGGCATTCTGCTGTCCGAGAAGGACTCCATTGTCTACCGCAACGCGCTGGCGCCCGAGCTGCGCAGTATGTCGGATCCGAACCGTATCCATCGGGTGCCGGACTACACCGGCAGCAACAAGGAGGAGCGCGAAGAGCGCATCCGCCAGATCATCCAGATTGCTCACGACAACGGCTACAACGCGGTGTTCGCTGGCTACGGCTTTATGGCGGAAGATGAAAGCATGGTGGCGGCCATGGAAGCTGCCGGCCTGAACTTCATCGGGCCGTGTTCGCGCACAGTGCACGACGCCGGCCTCAAGGACGAGGCCAAGCGCACTGCACTGCGCGTGGGCGTTTCCGTCACACCCGGGGTCGACAACGCAACCGCCCTGACGCTGCTGAAGCGCTGTCCCGATGTGCCGTCTCTCGAAGCCCTGGCGAAGGAACATGCGCTCGATGTTCCGCAGGACGTGTTCACCTCGGACATGGCGCTGGAAGATATCGCGGATCGCGTACTGGCGGCATCCTATGCCCGCGGTGTTGATCTTTATACTGTGGACGCGTTGTGCGACACCGTTACCGACGTCGTCGCCGGAATGGCCGAGAAGTATCCGGATAACCGTATACGACTCAAGGCAATCAGCGGCGGTGGCGGCAAGGGACAGCGCATCCTCGGCATTGGCGAAACCGCACGCACCGCAGAACTGGTGCGCGAAATTCTCAACGAGGTGAAAACCACAGGGGTCGGCGACAACAAGAATGTGCTGGTCGAGTTAAATATCGAGACCACGCGGCACCAGGAAATACAGGTGATCGGTAATGGAGACTGGTGCATCAGCATGGGTGGCCGCGACTGCTCGCTGCAGATGCACGAGCAGAAGCTGCTTGAGGTCTCGGTCACCGATGAGAGCCTGCGCGCGGCCCACGCGAGGGCGAAGGAGGAGGGCCGCACGGAGGAAGCCCGGGCACTCGAGCGGGATGTTCGCATCCTGTCGGAAATGGAGGATGAGGCCGCGCGCTTTGGCGCTGCGGTGGGCCTCGACTCCGTCTCCACCTTCGAATGTATTGTCGACCGCGACAAGCATTTCTTCATGGAAATGAACACACGGATTCAGGTGGAGCATCGCGTTACAGAGCTTTGCTATGCACTTCGCTTCAGCAACCCGGAAGACCCCGACGATGGATTCACGGTGAATTCCCTGGTCGAGGCGATGGTGTTGCTCGCGGCACATGGCGAGCGGCTGCCAAGACCGGAACGCATACTCAGGCACAATGACAGCGTCGAGGCGAGACTGAATGCGACCAACCAGGCGCTGCAGCCCAGTGCCGGTGGCGTCATTGAATTCTGGTCCGATGCACTGCCCGGAGAGATTCGCGACGATCAGGGTATCAGCCTGCACAACCCGGATACCGACGTGTTCATGAAGTACACGCTGGCTGGCGCCTATGATTCCAATATCGCGCTGTTACTGACGGTGGGTGATACGCGTCTGGATGTCTATCAGCGCATGGCGGAAAGTCTTCGTCGTACGCGCATGCGCGGCAAGGATCTCGCCACGAACCTCGAGTTTCACTACGGGCTGGTAAACTGGTTCATTGGGCAGAATATCAATGCGCGTCCGACGACACGCTTCATCGTTCCCTATCTCACCGCGGTGGGCGAATTGCGCGAACGGGCAGGCAGTATTGACCTGAGCCACGCCTGGCAGTGCATCGTGGAGAACAGCACCAGTGGTCTCGATGCCGATATCGCCCAGGAACTGCGTGCGCTTATGGACAGCAAGCAGACTCTGCTGCTGAGACCACTGGAAGTCATGTTCTCCCAGCCGCATCTTTTCGGCGGCTGGCTCAGCATCAATCACGACAGCTACACGCTGATAGACGGGCGTGTTAGCTGGAATACCAACCCTGTGGTCTTGCTTGTGGAACTTTACCATTACCTCAATATGGATGCTGGTGTGAACGCGCCCGCGGCACGCGTGATCTGGGATCATGATGACCAGATTCTGCGGGCGGCCGTGAGTTTCTACGACACGCTGCACGATCGCAGCGGGGTAGATGACTGGATGGCCCTGCAAACGCTGCTCGACAATGAAACCGCGCCTGCTTCATTCGATGAGACAGAGTGGCGGTTGGTGCGCGCCGCGCATCGCGGTTACCAGGCCGGCATGGGTATACTGGCCTTGCTGCCGGCAATCGCCGAGGACACGCACTTCCTCGCGCTGAGCGTGAATTCCGACCTGAGCATCGCCATTCCGGATGCGCTCCTCGACCCTTCGCACCAGGCCAGGATGGCCAAGGTACTGGTGCCGCCGCCTCGGGCGAGTGCGGACGAGATTCTGGCGCAGAGCGGCGGTATGTTTTACGCCCGGGAAACGCCGGAAAGTGAGCCCTATGTGCGACCGGGAGACCACTTCGCGGCGGGCGATCCGCTGTATATCATCGAAGTGATGAAAATGTTCAACAAGGTGTACGCGCCGTTTGCCGGGACCATTGATGACGTCCTGGTCGAGAACGACGGCGTTATCATCAGCAAGGGCCAGCCGCTTTTCCGCATTACGCCCGATGAGCGAGTCGTGATGGAGTCCACTGCCGATATCGCGGCGCGTCGACGCCGCGTCACCGATGAATTCCTGGCACGCATTATCTGAGGAGGACACATGATTACAGCACTCGACCACATAGCGATTGCCGTGCCGGATTTCGATCAGGCAATAAAGCGTTTCATGGACGATTTCGGTCTCCCTTTTGATGGTGCCGAGGATGTGGTGGATGCCAAGACGTCGACGGCGTTTTTCCCGCTGCCACCCACGCAGATCGAACTGGTGCATCCACTGAACGGGGAAGGACCTATCGCGGGCTATCTGGAAAAGCGCGGTGGAGGTCTGCACCATCTGTGCTTCCGCTCCGATAACATTGCCGAGGACGTAGAGCGTCTGAAGAAAAAAGGATACCGATTCCTCAGTGATGCACCTTCCCCGGGTGCGCACGGTTCACAGGTTATTTTCATTCACCCGAAAAGCTGCGATGGCGTTCTCATCGAGATCAACCAGCCCGGCGACGAGCACTGACGCTGGAGACAGGCAATGAC
>CAZTJR010000031.1:0-35427 GCA_964613795.1 uncultured Alteromonadaceae bacterium
ACGCCCGGGAACAGACAGTGGCCAGGAAACTCTACGTCAAGACACACGGTTGCCAGATGAACGAGTATGACTCCTCGCGCATGCAGGACCTGCTGCGCGACAGTCACGGCCTGGAAACCACCGACAACCCGGACGAGGCCGACGTCCTGCTGCTGAACACCTGCTCCATTCGCGAGAAAGCCCAGGAAAAGGTATTCCACCAGCTCGGCCGCTGGAAGCACCTGAAGCAGAAGAACCCAGACCTTATTATCGGTGTCGGCGGCTGTGTCGCCAGCCAGGAAGGCGCCGAAATCGGTCGCCGCGCGCCCTACGTGGACCTCGTATTCGGCCCGCAAACGCTGCATCGGCTGCCCGAGATGATGGATCAGCGCGGCCCGGGCGGCACGCTCGTCGTCGACGTCAGCTTTCCGGAAATCGAAAAGTTCGACCGCCTGCCCGAGCCCAGCGTGGACGGCCCCACCGCCTTTGTCTCCATCATGGAGGGCTGCAGCAAATACTGCAGCTTCTGCGTCGTGCCCTACACCCGTGGCGAGGAAGTCTCGCGGCCCCTGGACGACGTAATTTTGGAAGTCAGCCAGCTCGCCGACAAGGGCGTGCGCGAAGTCAATCTGCTCGGGCAGAACGTCAACGCCTATCGCGGCGAAAACTATCTGGGCGAAACCGTCGATTTTGCGGAGCTGCTCGGCTATGTGTCGCGCATACCCGGCATCGACCGCATTCGCTACACCACGTCGCATCCCATGGAGTTCTCCGACGCGCTGATTGATGTCTACGCCGAGATTCCGGCGCTGGTGGACCACCTGCACCTGCCGGTACAGAGCGGCTCCGACCGAATCCTCGCGGCCATGAAGCGCAACCACACCGCGCTCGAGTACAAGTCGCGCATCCGCCGCCTGCGCCGCATCCGGCCGGATATCAGTATCTCCTCGGATTTCATTATCGGCTTTCCCGGTGAAACCGATGCCGATTTCGAGGCCACCATGAAATTGATCGATGACATCGGCTTCGACACCTCCTTCAGCTTCATCTACAGCGCCCGACCCGGCACACCGGCGGCAGAGCTGCCGGACAACACGCCGGAAGACGTCAAGAAAGCCCGTCTCAGTGCGCTGCAGGCACGCATCAGCCAGCAGGCACAGGCCATCAGCCGGCGCATGGTCGGCGGCGTGGAGACGGTGCTGGTCACCGGCATATCGCGCAAGGATCCGGGTCAGCTGCAGGGGCGTACGGAGAACAACCGCGTGGTGAACTTTTCCTGCACGGACATGCGCCTGGTTGGCGAGTTCGCCAGCGTGGCAATTGAGGAAGCCCTGCCCAACTCGCTGCGGGGCACGCTGCTGCCGCTGGCTCCAGCAATGCACGCATCGCATGGTTGACTGCACGGGAATCCCGTATATTCTTTAAATTCCATTCAGCGAAGGCGATCACGCCTGGACATTTTGACTACAGACACTCCACACACTGAATCCATTCAGCAAAGCCTCACCCTGGAACCGAATGACGCGACGTGCCTGGCCGTATTGTGTGGCCAGTTCGATGCCCATTTGCGTCAGATAGAAGCACGTTTACGTGTCTCCATCGCGGCGCGCGGCAATCTTTTCGTGTTGACAGGGAGCCCTGCTGCCGTTCAATCCTGTGCCGATCTCCTGCAGCGGGTGTACAGCGAGGTGTGTCAGGGGGTTGGGCTAACCCCTGAGTCCCTGCACCTGCAGCTACAGCATGCCGGCGTTGACGGAGAGGATGACGAACCCCAGGGCGCGCAGCCCGCCTCAGTGGAGGCACTCCAGGTCATCCGCACACGGCGCGCGTCGGTGAAGCCCCGGGGCCGCAACCAGCAGGGCTATGTGCGCACCATCAAGAATACGGACATCAATTTCGGCATTGGACCCGCCGGCACCGGCAAGACCTACCTCGCGGTGGCCTGCGCGGTAGAGGCACTGCTGGAAGAAAAGGTACGCCGTATTCTGCTGGTACGTCCGGCGGTGGAAGCCGGTGAAAAGCTCGGCTTCCTTCCCGGCGACCTGAGCCAGAAGATCGATCCCTATCTGCGGCCGCTGTACGACGCCCTTTACGAAATGCTCGGCTTCGAGACGGTCAACAAGTACATCGAGCGCAGCATCATCGAGGTCGCGCCCTTGGCATTCATGCGCGGTCGCACACTGAACAACGCCTTCATCATTCTCGATGAGGCGCAGAATACCACGCGGGAACAGATGAAGATGTTCCTGACACGTATCGGCTTCGGCTCCACCGCCGTCATTACCGGCGATGCCACGCAGATCGACCTGCCCCGCGGCGCCCAGTCGGGCCTGACCCACGCAGCAAACATACTCGCGGATGTCGAAGGCATCGGCTTCACCTATTTTGCCAACAGGGACGTGGTCCGTCATCCGCTGGTGCAGCGCGTGGTCGAGGCCTATGACAGCCACGATGCGCGCACCACGGCCATCGACAATACCCGCCGATGACCCTCACGCTGGACGTACAGACAGCCTGCTCCGATCCGGCCCCGGAGGAATCCGAGTTACGCCGCTGGATCGACTGCGCCCTTGGCGAAGCAGGCTATACCCGCGACGCCGAGATATCGCTGCGCCTGACGGACGAGAGCGAAATGGCGGCGCTGAATCATCGCTATCGCCAGCGCAATGGCGCCACCAACGTGCTTTCTTTTCCCGCGGATCTGCCGCCAGGTCTTGAACTGCCTCTGCTGGGCGATATCGTCATCTGCGCCCCCGTGGTGCTCCGGGAGGCCTCTGAGCAGGGCAAGCCGGCAAGCAGCCACTGGACGCACATAACCGTCCACGGCTGCCTGCATCTGTTGGGCTACGACCATATTGAAGCGGCAGACGCCGAGATCATGGAGTCGCTGGAGACGCGCATTCTCGCTGCCCTCGGACTGCCCTGTCCCTATACATTTCTCACTGAAAAGGAGCGTTTCGCGTCGTGAGTGACGAGCGCAACAACCAGGATCAGGACGAGCGTTCCTGGCTGAGCAAGATAGGACAGCTGTTCTCTTCGGAGCCCCGCAGCCGCAAGGATCTGGAAGATGTCCTGAGCGTTGCCGCAGATAACGAAGTCATCGATGAGGACGCCCGCAGCATCATCCAGGGCGCCATGCAGGTCGCCGACATGCAGGCCCGGGACATCATGATTCCCCGGGCGCAGATGGTGGTCATCAAGTCAGAGTCAACGCTGGAAGAGATACTGCCGCAGATCATACGCTCGGCGCACTCCCGCTACCCGGTGATCGGTGACAACCCGGATGACATCCTCGGCATCCTGCTGGCCAAGGACCTGCTCCCGCAGATTCTGAAGAAGGATAATGCGGATTTTGACATCCGTGAGCTGCTGCGCCAGACCGTGGTTGTCCCGGAGAGCAAGCGGCTCAACGTTCTGCTGCGCGAATTCCGCGAAAACCGCAACCACATGGCGATCGTCATTGACGAATATGGCGGCGTGGCGGGACTGGTCACTATCGAGGATGTGCTGGAAGAGATTGTCGGCGAAATCGAGGACGAGACTGATATCGAAGAAGACCAGCATATCCGCCGCATCGGCGATGACGAGTTCTTTATCAAGGCACTGACGCCGATCGAAGATTTCAATGATTACTTCAAGACCGACTTCAGCGACGAGGAATTCGACACCATTGGCGGCCTCGTGATTCACGCTTTCGGACACATGCCCGCACGCAACGAAACCACGCGCATTGACGATTTCGAGTTCAAGATCATCAACGCCGACCAGCGCAAGATACACAGCCTGCGCATGCGCCCCATCCGGGACTAGGTCTTGCTCTTGCTGATGCCCCTCGCCGGGGCGCTGCTGACCCTCTCCTTCGCTCCTTTCGGACTGTGGCCAGCGGGCATTGCCGGCTGCGCCCTGTTCGGCTATTTCCTCTGCACCTGCGGCACCGGCGCTGCCATCTGGCGCGGATGGCTGTTCGGCCTGGGGCTGTTCGGGACGGGCGCTTCCTGGGTTTACGTCAGCATCCACGTCTACGGACAGGCGGGTGTCGTGCTGGCGAGCCTGCTAACGGCCGTGTTCTGCGCCGGTCTCGCGCTGCTGCCCGCCCTTTTTGCCGGTCTTTACGTGCGCTGGGTGCGCGGTTTGCCCGGCGGCATGCTGATCGGCTTCCCGGCACTCTGGGTCCTGTTTGAGTGGCTGCGCAGCTGGTTGCTGACCGGCTTCCCATGGCTCTATCTCGGCTACGCGCATATCGACACCTGGATCGCCGGCTGGGCGCCGATCACCGGCGTTTACGGCCTGAGCTTTTTCACCGCACTCACCGCCAGCTGCCTGTTCCTGGCCTGGCGCAGCCGCGGTGCCGCGTCACTCGTGACCTACGCCGGCATCGTCGTCACCCTATGGGTTGGCGGCCTGGTCCTGCGACCGATCGAGTGGGTGGTGCCCGCGAGCGAGGCACCGCTCAGCGTTGCACTGTACCAGCCGAATATTCCCCAGGAGCTGAAATGGGATCGACGCTATTACGACACCATTCTGCAGCAATACGAGCGCGCCGTACGTCCGATGTTCGGCAAGGACATCATGCTCTGGCCGGAATCGGCGATTCCTCGCACTTACGCCAATGCCCGCGACTTTCTTGACCCCATGGCACGCCGTGCCAGCCTGACGGACTCCACCCTGATCACGGGCGTCCCGTCCCGCGATGATAGCGGCGCCTACCGCAACAGCATTGTCGCTATGGGCCTCGGCGAAGGCATGTACCACAAGCAGCGCCTGGTACCGTTTGGCGAGTACGTCCCACTGGAAGGCTGGCTGCGCGGGCTGATCGCCTTCTTCGACATGCCGATGTCCAGCTTCAGCAGCGGCCCGCCCGACCAGCCACCACTGCGCGCTGGCAGTCACCGCGTGGCGCCCTATATCTGCTACGAGATCGTTTATCCTGGCCTGGTGGCCCGGGCCGCCCGCCGTGCCGAACTGCTCGTTACCATCAGCAATGACACCTGGTTTGGGGCCTCCATCGGACCGCTGCAACACCTGCAGATGGCGCGCATGCGCGCGCTCGAAAATGGCCGCTACCTGCTGCGCGGCACCAATAACGGTGTCTCCGCCATCATCGACCACCGCGGCAAGGTCACGGCGCAGACTGAGCAGTTCGTTGAAACCACGCTCACGGGGACGGCGGAAGTCATGCTCGGACACACGCCGTTTACCAGCTTCGGCCCGATGCCCGTCATCATGGCCTGTGCCATTCTGCTGGCCCTGATGGCGCTCGCTTACCTGACCCTGTGGCGCAATGATCACTAGCGCGCGCAAAGCGACGAATGATCGCGACCCCTGTGGATTGGTGATAACATCGCCGCTTTTCAGTGACCTACGGCATGCAAGAGCAATACGATCCGCAAGACCTTGAGCGCAAGGCGCAGATATTCTGGCAGGAAAATGACAGCTTCGCCGCGAGCGACGATTTTACGCGCGAGAAGTTCTACTGCCTGTCCATGTTTCCCTATCCCAGCGGCAAGCTGCACATGGGGCACGTGCGCAACTACACCATTTCAGACGTCATCGCGCGCTATCAGCGCATGCTCGGCAAGAACGTGCTGCATCCCATGGGCTGGGACGCCTTCGGCCTGCCCGCCGAGAACGCGGCTATAGCTAACAGAACGGCGCCGGCAGCATGGACCTACGCCAATATCGACGAGATGCGGCGCCAGCTGCAGGCGCTCGGCTTCAGCTTTGACTGGTCGCGGGAAATCGCCACCTGCCGCCCCGAGTACTACCGCTGGGAGCAGTGGTTCTTCACCCGGCTGTTTGAGAAAGGCCTGGTCTACAAGAAAATGTCCACGGTGAACTGGGACCCTGTTGACCAGACCGTTCTGGCCAACGAGCAGGTTATCGACGGCTGCGGCTGGCGCTCGGGAGCCCCCATTGAGCGCCGCGATATTCCGCAGTGGTTTATCCGCATTACCGCCTATGCCGAGGAGCTCCTCGACGACCTGGAGAAACTCAATCACTGGCCAGAGCAGGTGCGCACCATGCAGCGCAACTGGATCGGCAAGAGCCGCGGCGCCAACCTGCGCTTCGATCTGGCGTCATCCGTTGCCGGCGTCGACACCCTGGAGGTCTACACCACGCGCCCGGATACGCTTATGGGCGCGACCTACCTCAGCCTGGCCGCCAGCCACCCCGTGGCATTGGCGATGGCGGAGGACAACCCGGAACTCGCCACCTTCATCAGTGAGTGCCGCCACGGCTCGGTCGCCGAGGCCGATCTCGCGCAACAGGAAAAGCGCGGCATGGACACTGGCCTGAAGGCCGTGCACCCACTTACCGGCGATCTGCTACCGGTGTGGGTTGCCAACTATGTACTGATGGACTACGGCTCGGGCGCCATCATGGCCGTGCCCGCTCACGACCAGCGTGACTGGGAGTTCGCCACGCGCTATGGCCTGGCCCTGCGTGTCGTGGTCAGCGACGACGACGGCAATGCGCCCGACATCTCGCAGGAGAGCTACAGCGGTCGCGGCCGGCTGATCAACTCCGGCGAGTTTGATGGCCTGGAATTCGAGGCAGCCTTCGATGCTATCGCTTCAGCGCTGGAGGCGCGGGGCGCCGCCGAGGTCACTACCCAGTACCGGCTGCGCGACTGGGGTGTGTCGCGGCAGCGCTACTGGGGCGCTCCGATTCCAATGCTCAATCTGCCGGACGGTGGCGAGATTCCCATCCCGGCGGATCGCCTGCCGGCGCTGCTACCGGAAGACGTGGTGATGGACGGCGTTTCCTCACCCCTGAAATCGGACCCACAGTGGCGTCGCTTCGACCTCGACGGCGTCGCCTGCGAGCGCGAGACCGACACCTTCGATACCTTCATGGAATCGTCCTGGTATTACGCCCGCTTTACCTGCCCCGACTATGAGGATGGCATGCTCGACAGCGAGCGCGCCAACTACTGGCTGCCGGTTGACCAGTACGTCGGCGGTATTGAACATGCCATTTTGCACCTGCTCTACGCGCGGTTTTTCCACAAACTGATGCGCGACGAGGGACTGATCACCTCCAGTGAACCCTTCACGCGATTGCTCACACAGGGCATGGTGCTGAAAGATGGCGCCAAGATGTCCAAGTCCAAGGGCAATACCGTTGATCCGCAGGCCCTCATTGACGCCTACGGCGCCGACACCGTCCGTCTGTTCAGTATGTTTGCCGCACCGCCGGAACAGTCGCTGGAGTGGTCGGACTCGGCCGTTGAAGGCGCCAACCGCTTTCTCAAGCGTCTGTGGCGACTGGTCTCGGGACACGTGGCAGCCGGGCCGGTACCGGCACTGGACGCGGCTGCCCTCAGTGATGCGCAGCGCGAGCTGCGCCGCAAAACGCACGCCACCATTGCCAAGGTCAGCGACGATTACGGTCGCCGACTGACCTTCAATACCGCGATCGCGGCCATCATGGAACTGTGCAACGATATCGGCCGGCTGGATAATGACGGCGACCAGTCCCGCGCCGTCATCCATGAGGCACTGGATGCCGTTGTGCGCATGCTCTGCCCCATCGTCCCGCACCTCTGTCATCATCTGTGGCGCATGATGGGGGGCGATGGCGATGCCATGGTCGCCGCCTGGCCGAGCGTCGATGAAGCCGCGCTGGCGCGCGACAGCATCGACATGGTGGTCCAGGTGAATGGCAAGGTGCGGGCCAGGATGTCCGTGCCCGCAGACATTGACCGCGAGGGCGCAGAGACTGCAGCCCTGGCACAGGAAAACGTCCAGCGGTTTATTGAGGACAGCACCGTGCGCAAGGTCATCGTCGTGCCCGGCAAGCTGGTCAATATTGTGGTGGGTTGAACGTGACTCGCAACCGCCTCGCACGCTGCACACTGACCCTGTTGCTTGCTGCCCTGGCCGGCTGCGGCTTCCAGCTGCGCGGTGGCGCTGGCGGTTCCTCTCTGCCCGACGCCTGGCAGCCCATGCACCTGAATACGCCCAGCCCGAACAGCGAACTCAGCCGGGTGGTACGCACGCGCTTTACCGCCAGCGGCATACGCTGGCTGCCAGCCAGTGAGGCGGCCTACTGGCTCGAGCTGGGCAATGAACGCTTCAACCAGCGCAACCTGTCCATCAACGCCCAGGCGCGGGCGGCAGAATTTGAGCTGACGCTGCGCGCCCGCTTTGCGGTGCGCGACAGCGACGGCAATCTGTTGCTACCACCGGACGACGCCATCGTCACCAAGCAGATGGAGAACGATCCGCGCAATGTGGTCGGCAAGGCGGAGGAAATCCGCATTCTGCGCAGTGAGATGCGCACCGAACTGGCACAGCAGATCATGCGCCGTATTTCCTTTTACGCCGCCAGCGAGCGCTGATGCGTATCTACCCCGAAAAACTCCGGGGGGATCTGCAAAAGCGGCTGCTGCCGGTTTACCTGGTCAGCGGCGACGAGACACTGCTGGTGCAGGAGTGCGCTGACAGCATCCGCGCGGCGGCACGCGAACGCGGCTGCAGCGAGCGCATTGTCATGGATGCCGGACACAACTTTGACTGGCAGGAACTGCTGCAGCATGCCAATAACCTGTCGCTGTTCTCTCAGCAGCAGCTGCTTGAACTGCGCTTGCCGGACGCAAAACCGGGCAGCGAGGGCAGCAAAGCGCTGTGTCGGTACCTCGATCACCCCTCACCCGATAACACTCTTCTGATCGTCGCCGGCAAGCTGGATCGCACCGCCGCCAACAGCAAGTGGTTCCGCGCCATCGACAGCGCCGGAGCCACGTTGAGCCTGTGGCCGGTAAGCGCCGGTGAGCTACCGCGCTGGCTGCAGCAGCGCGCAGCAACGGCCGGCCTGACCCTGACTCCCGAGGCGGCGGCACTACTGGCAGAACGTACCGAGGGCAACCTGCTGGCCGGTGCGCAGGAAATCGAGAAGCTTGCCCTGCTCGGCGAAAATACACGTATCGATATCGACAGCGTCACCAATAACGTTCTCAGCAGCGCGCGCTTTGGCGTGTTCAGCATGGTGGATACGGCTCTGGCAGGCGACGCTCGCGGTGCCCTGCGCATGTTGCAGGGCCTGCGGGCCGAGGGCGTGGAGCTGGCGGTCATGTTGTGGGTGCTGGCCCGGGAACTACGCCTGCTGCAGGCCCTGGTAGAAGACTGCGCGCAGGGCATGCGGCCACAGCAGGCCCTGCAGCAGCACCGGGTATGGAAATCGCGCCTGCCGGCAGTCGGCGCCGCTCTGGAGCGGCATGACCGCGGCAGCATGCCGCGGATTCTTCAGCTGGCACTGCAGGCGGACGCGGCTGCCAAGGGCTATGGTCCGGGCGATGCCTGGCAACACCTCGAAACACTGCTGCTGGCAATCGCGCGGCGTACCGTCCTGCATCCGGCGCTGTAACACCGCCAATCAACCTGTCGTTTTTTCAGGCAGGCGGAAAATCATCGCACTTGCGCTTCTACACAACCGACGATACTGTATATCCATACAGTCATTGCAGACGGTCATCGTGAGGAGAGCCACCATGAACAGCGTACTCGAGCAGGTCATGCGCCGCCAGGACACCTGGGTCGGCCGTGCCGAACAATTCACTCCCGCCCGCGCGGCGGCCAATAGTGACAGACACGGTCGCGAACACCTGTCTACCGGCTATAGCACGCTGGATAACGCACTTCGCGGACAGGGCTGGCCCCTTGGCAACAACATTGAACTGCTCAGCGATGCCTCGGGCATGGGTGCCATGGGCCTGTTCCTGCCCGCCATGGCCAGTCTCAGCGCGCAACAGCGACAGTGGCTGGTCTTCATTGCGCCGCCTTTCATTCCCTATGCCCCACTGCTGGAAGCCCGTGGTATCGATACCCGACAGGTGCTGCTGGTGCATCCGCGCAGTCGCGAGGATCTCCTCTGGAGCACCGAGCAGGCGCTGCGTAGTCGCACCTGCAGCGCCGTATTCAGCTGGCTGGGCAATACTGACTATCGCTACAGCGAACTGCGCAAGCTGCAGTTGGCAGCCACCAGCCGCAACAGCCTATCGGTATTGTTCCGTGCCGCACAAACGGGCCAGCAGCATGCGCCCGCCGCCCTGCGTCTGCAGATGACAGCATACCGCCAGGTGCAGCTGCTGAAGCAGCGCGGCGGCAAGCAGGGGCTGACGGTCGAACTGCCTGTGGCGGACGATATTCCCGGTCAACCGCAGCTCTGGGAACTGCCTGCCAGCCCGGCAGCGACAGCCCCTGTGGCCGCACCGGCAGCACGTTGACTCCGCCAGACAACATGCTGCACGGGGGCGCTGCGCCCTCCGGGGTAGCAGACACCTGACTTTCTCGTTATAACGGAGATGGATATCCACAAGGAGTTGAACATGCAGGATCTGCCACACCATTATCAAGCGAGCGCCAATGGTGCTGATACCGGCATCATCACGCTGAGCGCAACCCATGTCCCCGATATCAGCAGCGCGGCACCCGCTGAATTTGGTGGGCCCGGTGATCAGTGGTCCCCGGAATCGCTGCTTGTTGCTGCGGTCGCCGACTGTTTCATATTGACCTTTCGCGCTATCGCCCGCGCCTCAAAGCTGGAGTGGAGCCAGCTGGAGTGCAACGCCGAGGGCACGCTGGATCGCGTAGAGCGCGTCACACGCTTCACCGCCGTACACATTACAGCCACACTGACAGTGCCAGAAGACACCGATCCGGAAAAGGCAGAAAAACTGCTCCACAAGGCAGAGGAGAACTGCCTGATCACCAATTCACTGAACGTCGAACCGCAGCTGACAACCCACGTCCATCACAGTCGCTGAGGTCATCGTATGGACGCGTGGCTGACCGACTACGGGGTCACTATCGGCGTTGGCGGACTGATACTGTTCATGGTCTTTATCGTCTGGGATCTTGCCCGCCGCAGTAATGCGGGCAAGTTCGGCACGCTGATTCTGTTTATCGCCCTGGGGATGGGCATCCTGGGCTTTCTGATCAAGGGTGTCATTACCTACCTGATGGAGAGCGGCGGCATCTAGTGAACTGCTAGCCCGCCTGCCTCTCGATCATCGCATCGATCTTCTTCTCAAGAATGGACAGGGGCACCGGCCCGTCCTTGAGAACTTCATCGTGGAAATCGCGGATATCAAAATTCTCGCCAAGGGCGACACGGGCTTTCTCGCGCATCTCCATGATCTTCAGCTTGCCAATCAGATAGGCCGTTGCCTGTCCGGGCATGGCAATATAGCGTTCAATTGCCCGGGTGGAATCACCTAGTGAGTTCGGTGTGTTTTCCACCAGGTAATCGATGGCCTCCTCGCGGGTCCAGCGCTTGCTGTGTATGCCGGTGTCGACCACCAGTCGACAGGCACGCCACAGCTCCATGGCCAGGCGACCAAAGTCTGAATAGGGGTCCTCATAAAAGCCCATATCCTTGGCCAGCTCCTCGGTATACAGCCCCCAACCTTCGGTGAAAGCAGTAAAACTCGCATATTTCTGGAACTCGGGAATATCGTCCAGCGTCACGGTAATCGCGCGCTGCATGTGATGTCCCGGCACGCCCTCGTGGAAGGCCAGCGCTTCTAGCTGGTATGTCGGCATATCCGCCATATCGTACAGGTTGGCGTAATAAATACCCGGACGCGAGGCGTCCTTCGGGGGTGCCTGATAGAACGCCTTGCCGGCGGAACGCTCGCGGAAGGCCTCTACGCGCTTGACCACCAGCTCGGCCTCCGGGAGCAGGCCAAAATAGTCCGGCAGGCGCTCACCCATGGCGTCGATCGCCGCGCGAGCCTCTGTCAGATAGGCCTCGCGGCCGGCCTCCGTATTCGGATAGTAGAAGCGTTCATCCTCGCGCATGAAATCGAAGAACGCCGGCAGATCGCCTTCAAAACCCACCGTCTGCATGATCGCGCGCATCTCGCCGTGAATGCGTTCAACCTCGTTGAGGCCAATGATATGGATCTCATCGGCACTCAGATCCGTTGTGGTAAACCAGCGCAGGCGCTGGGCATAGAACGCGTCACCGTCCGGGAATTTCCACACGCCGTCGTATTCCGAAGCCTCCTGTGCCTGCTGGGCAATCGCCGCAATCAGCCGCTGGTAGGCCGGCTTGACCACGTTTACAAGGACGGTTTCCGCCTCATCCAGAAGCGCCTGCCGCATCTGGTCATCAATATCCAGCGCTGCCACCTTGGTCTTGAAGTCCTCCCACAGAGTGGAGTCCATGCCGCTGTCATCGTAAGGAGCCCCGACGATAACGTTCTGCGCCGATTCCAGCATCTTCGGATACTGCCAGTCTGCCAGCAGCAGGCCTTTCTCGGTGCGAATAGCCATTTGCGAGATAACCTGGTCGAAATAGGTCGCCACGTTACGCAGCCGGCCGATATAGTCCTCGGCATCCTGACGGCCTGCAATACGATGAATGTTGATCAGCGTACTGGGAACCGCAGTGTGCGGCCCTCGGAACTGATGGATCACGTAGTGGTGATGGCGGAATTCGTCGCTGGCAATCTGTCGCTCCAGATTCAGCTTGTACAGATCATAGGAAAGCCGCTCGCTGGGGCTCAGGCTGTCACGATCAAACTGCTCCAGCTGCTGCAGGCGCGCCTGATTCAGCTGACGGGTCTCCTGCTGAAAGGACTGCGAAACCGGGTTCCACTTGTCGTTGTTGGTCTTGATACCACGATAAGTTGCCGTGAGCGGATAACGCTCCATATCCGTGGCGTAGGCTTCCTCAAGAAACTCACGAAAGCTGACCGGAGCCTCCTGCTCGCTGATCGGGCTCGCACTGCCGGTCGTTTCCGTGATTGACGTCTCCGGCGCGGCATTATCGGCCTTGTCAGAGCAGGCGATCAGACCAAAAGTGGATGCCAGCGCCAGCGCCAGCGCACGGTTGCGTCGATGTTTCAAGATAACTTCCTTCAGCATAAACAACGAAGCGGATAATGGCGTAACGACCGACAAAATGCCAATGCTGCGGTGTAGACGGGACAGTCTGCGATCATGGATACTGTTCATCCATACAGTAGTGGTCTGTCATGCTCTGGTTGTGCCTACGATTCAACCGGCTTACTCTGCAGTGCCTGAGCCGGGATGACGATGCCCCACGGGCCGTGGTGGCGCGGCAGCGATTGTTGTGCCTGAATGACAGCGCAGCCGCCTGTGGCCTGCAGCCGGGAATGGGCATCGCCACGGCGAGGACTCTCTGTGGCGAGCAGGGCCTGCAGCTTCTGGAGCGCGACCCCGCGGCCGAGGCCCGCTGCCTGCAGGAGCTGTGCTGCTGGGCTTACGGCATCACGCCGACTCTCTACCCCTGGCGCGGCGACTGCCTGCTGCTTGAGATAGGTGGCAGCCTGCGTCTGTTCGGCGGCCTGCAAAGCCTCTTGCGCCAGGTCGATCGCGAACTCGAGCAGCGCCGCTACCATGTCGAAAGCGGCATTGCGGCCACTCCGAAGGCTGCCTGGCTACTCACCTTTGCTCCGACCGACACCGCCCTCGATCCGGGCACTGCTCTGGAGGTGCGGCTGGGATCGCTTCCGCTGTCCCTGCTGGCCCCCCTGGCACCGGGCATTGACGCCCTTGAGCGGGCGGGATTGCGCACGCTGGGCGACCTTCTGGATTTGCCGGCATCCGCACTCGGCAAACGCTGCGGTCAACGTCTGATCTCTCTGCTGGGACAGATAACCGGGCGCGTTCACGACCGCGAGGCGGATTTCCGCCCGCCATCAACCTTCAGTGACAGCTACCTGTTCGGCTACGACATCGGCAATCTGCAGGAAATGCAGCCTGCTATCGCGCTACTGCTGCAGTCACTGCAGCATTTTCTGCACAACACGCAGCAGCAGACGCGGGAAATTCACTGGCACTTCATCAGCGCAGACCGCAGGCGGCAATCGCTGTCCGTCCGCGCCAGTGAGGGCATGATCAGCGCCAGACACTGGCATCTGCTGACCACGGCTCGCATAGAGGGCCAGACCTTGATCGACGGCGTGGAGACCATCGTGCTGGATAGTCCACAGCTGGAGTGCGCAACCCAGGCCAGCGCCGACCTGTTCGGCCGCGCCGACGACGAGCCGCTCGAGAGCCTGCCGGACCGACTGCGCAATCGCCTGGGCATGCCGGCGGTGCAGCATGTTGCGCCGCGCAGCGAGCATCTACCGGAATTCGCCGTACAGTGCACAGCCGAGCTCAGCACGATGCGGCACAAGAGCCACGCCCATGCATCCCAGCGACCCTTCTGGCTGCTGCCACAGCCGCAGCCCGCGCGCCAGCAGGATTCACAGACGCTTTACTGGAACGGCCTGCTGACGCTGGTCTGCGGTCCGGAGCGCATCGAGGACGGCTGGTGGCATCGCCCCGCCAGTCGCGACTATTTCGTGGCAAAAAATGCCCTCGGCGAGGCGTTCTGGGTGTTTTTTGACCGGATTGAGCGGCAGTGGTTTGTCCACGGCATATTCGACTGACGCAAAATCAGGCACAACCCCCTGTTTTTCATGAAGTAAATAAACCAGCAAACCAGGCAGCGGCAAACCGGCGTTTATGAATTTATTGTGACAGTCAGGTTACAGTCTGGCTTTTCCGGGGGCGCCAGCTTACTATCGAATCGTTCCTAGCATTTTTTTGTGACAGGAATGTGACAACCCTGTGAATATTGGCGCTAGCGGCAACACGAGGTCATGCCACCAGCACCAGACTTCCACAGCTCCCAGCGACGGGAGTTTTATCGCCGGGAGGCGAAGGAGACTAATCATGAAAACAGGCTTCAGCATTATTGCATCCGCACTCGCGCTGGCTCTCACAGCACAGGCGCACGCAGAAATCACCCAGGACTGTATTCTGGAAGGCACTGTTAAACAGACCCGTACCGCTTCCGGTAGCGAAAAGGTGCGCCTGGTGTTCCGCACCGCCGAACGCGGCGAAGAAGCCCCCTGCCGTATGTCACGCGCAGAGCGCAGCCGCCGGATACAGTTCAAAGTCCCGAGCGACAGCGACATTGTCGAGGCGCCGCATGGCGCAAAGGTGAAATACCGCTACACCGAGGACGTTGACGGCAGGCGTCAGTGGCGGCTGATTGATCGCAGCGATGAGATGCGCCTGTAGAAAAGGAAAGCATCATTATCTGCGGGGTGTCTGAGAGCCCGCAGAATCACGTTTGCGCCCGGTGCGTTACTCCCGGGCCACGCGCGACTGATCTACCCACACCAGGTCTTCCGTCGCAAAGCCCAGCGCTTCAGCCTGGCGCACGAAATCGGCCTTGACGCTATCGTCGACGGAGGGCGAGCGCGCCAGCAACCACAGATAGGAATGGTTGTAACCGGACACGAACGCGGTGTCGTAATTGCTCCGATCCAGGTCGAATACCACGTAAGAGCCGTAGAACGGGCCAAAAAACGATACCTTGAGATGGGCAACGCTATCATCTTCAACGAAATACGCCTTGCCTACCGCCTCACGCCACTCACCATCCTCGGTATCGAAACCACGATTGACTACCTTGATACCGCCATCGTCGCGAACACTGTACGTTGCGTTGACTGCCTCCAGGCCCCGCTCGAAACTGTGATCCAACCGCGCTATCTCGTACCAACGCCCGAGGTAGCGATCTGCCTCGAAGTTACGGACCGGCTCAACGCCGTCGGGCATGCCGAGGCATCCCGATAGCGACAGAAACGCCGCGAGCAGGATAAGCCGTTTTAATTGCCGCATGTATTTTCATCCCTCATGTGCCGCTGCGCCCATCGCGCGCGGGCCGTTCAATCGATACGTTCAACGCTGGTTTCCTGCCGGTTGCAGTTAACCGGCGCGCCGAACTGGTTGTAAAGCGCCACATCCGCGGCATCGCGCCCATAGCCGATTACCACGTAGCCACGGCGCAGATTCTCCTGAGTCGCGTCAAAGGTATACCAGCGTCCTCCCACATAGGCCTCGAACCAGGCGTGCATGTCCATTGGCTGCAGATCGTGCAGATAGCCCACCACAATCCGGGCGGGGATACTGAGACTGCGACACAGGGCAATGCCCAGGTGCGTGAGGTCACGACAGACACCGGACTGACGCTGGTTGACCTCGACCGCCGATTCGGGGAACTCGCTGCTGCCGGGCAGATAGCGGATACGCTCGCGGAGCCAGGATTCGATGGCCGCCACCTGATTGTAACCGGGTTGCTGACCCGCCGTGATCTCGCTTGCCATGGTATGGAAGCGATCCGACTCGCAGTACCGGCTGGGGAGCAGATAGGTCAGCGCCGAATCCGGCAGGTGCTGGACCTCGATAAATGGCGCACCATGCCCGCGACCCGAGTTGTCCGCCGTCATCACCTCCGCCGAGGCATAGAGCGCAAACTCACCCGGCGGCGCTACCAGACGCAGGCACAGGTTGCCAAAGGTGTCGATGAATTCCGAAGCTGGCATCGTCGGCGACAGCCGACACTCCTCCTGCGCGACCCACTGGTCGGGGCCGCGATAGGGTCGCAGCATGAGCACGAAGGGCGTGGGCTCCACAATGGTGAATTCCAGCTCACAGCGAGTCCTGAGCCACATAATCAGGGCTCTATCACGACACGGCCCACACGATTGCTGCTGCTCTGGTGAATCAGCAGCTCGCCGGCCGCCGTCACCCACATGTGCCGTATGATGCCGACGCCCGAGGGAATGGCCCAGCTCTGGAACTGCTCGGTCGCCGGATCGAAACGCACCAGCGTATCCGGGCGCATACCGGACTCGTTGTACCAGACCACATCGTCGATCACTGCCAGCGCATAAGGGTGCGAGTCAGGACCGCTCGGCGATGGCCACTCCCGGATACTGCCGGTGGCGGGATCGAGTCGGCCGATGCGGCCCAGGCTGGAGTTCACGAACCAGACATGCCCCTGGCTGTCGAGGTCAAGCCGGCGCACGCGCGACGCGGGATCCGGCAATTCGAAATAGCTCACCTCCATGCTGTCCGGCGCCATGGCACCAATGCTGTTGGTGCCGTTATACGCGATCCACAGCTGACCGTCGGGCCCCACGCGTATGCCATAAGGCCGCTGCCGTGTCTCCACCTCGCGGATATCGCCCGTGTCAGGGTTAAGGCGTCCAAGCCGCCCCGCGTGCTGCGCGGTAAAGTAAAGCTGTCCGTTGGGATGAAAAACGCCGGTATGGGGATCCTGCGCCTGGGTGGCGTATTCCTTTATCAGCCCAGTCTCTGGATCGAGACGACCGATGGTGGCGTTGCCGTTGCCGAGGTACCAGATATGCCCGTCGCTGTCGGGCACGATACTGTGGGGTCGTGCCGCCGGTGGCAGGTGGTATTCCGCCATGTTACCGCTTTCGGGATCCAGTCGTCCCACCAGGCTGGCCCACATGCCTGTCCACCAGATCATGCCGTCCGGGGTTTCTGCGGGATCGCGCGAGCGCTGACCCAGCGTTGGCACCCGCCACTCATCGATGCGGATACGGGTATCACCGTCGACCAGCGTGGGGCGGCGGCTCTTGTCGGGCTCGATCGCTTGCGCCAGGTACGACGCAAGTGTCTCTGCCTGCGGATCGGCGAGATCCACCATGCTGTCGATCAGTGCCCGCCATTCCGTCGCAGAGGCAAAACCCGCAGAGCGGGTGATGACGCTGACACTGTGGCATCCGCTGCATACCGCTTCCACCAGGTTTTTCTCATCCCCCTCGGGAAGCGATGATATCTCGCGTGCGGCAGCAGCGGGCAGCGTCATCGCCGCCAGCAGACACAGTACCACCCAATCATGTAACCAGCGCGGCATCGCGATGCTCCTTTAGCATTCTGCGGTCAGAGTCAGCATAACGCATGTCTGCGCCAATGTGCGCGACGTGTGGACACCTTGCGCCACTCACGCTACCCGTGATGCCGGTGTCTCACAGCACCAATCGACGTCGCATAGTTGTATTATGCGGCCCTGCGCGCCATCCTGCGCGCTGCCCCCTGCGAGGTCCGGTATGTCTGTTCCTGTCATTCTCAATCTGATCGCCTTTGCCGGCATTATTGTTGCGCTGGCGCGCCTGCGTGGACCTCGAATCACCCTGTCCCGGCGCATCCTCGCAGGACTGGTCGCCGGTGTGCTTTTCGGCCTTGCCCTGCAGCTCGTCTATGCCGGGCGAGCGGAGATCATCGATGACACGCTGGTGTGGACCGGCGTTATCGGCAGCAGCTACATCAATCTGCTGCGCATGATCATCACGCCGCTGGTGCTGGTGATGATGATTGCCGCCGTGGTGCGCATGCAGGATGTCGCGGCGCTTGGCCGGATTGGCGGCATGGTCATTGGCATTCTGATCGGTACCACCATGATTGCCGCGCTGGTGGGCATCAGCGTCACCCGCCTGTTTGGTCTTTCCGCCGAGAGCCTCACGCGCGGCGCGCGGGAGATGGAGAGCGCACGTGATCTCAGCAGCCAGTATGCGGAGCTCGGCGACCTGGGACTCGCTGACATGCTGGTGCGCTTCATTCCATCCAACGTATTCCTCGACCTGACCGAGGCACGGCCGACCTCGATTATCGGCGTGGTGATTTTCGGCATTCTGTTCGGTATCGCTGCCCTGGGTGTCTCCCGAGAACATCCACAGCGAGGCCGCGCTATCCGCGAGTTCATCGACACGGCCCAGGCCATCGTCATGAAGCTGGTACAGATGATCATGGCGCTAACGCCCTACGGTATATTAGCGCTGATCACGCGGGTGGTGGCGGGCTCCGACGCCTCGGACATCCTCAACCTGCTGGGCTTCATTGCAGCGTCGTACCTGGCCATCGCGATCATGTTCGGCGTCCACGCAACTCTGCTGCTTCTGAGCGGTAACAACGTGGTTCACTATATCAAGCAGGTATGGCCGGTGCTGACCTTCGCCTTCACCTCACGCAGCTCCGCCGCCAGCATTCCGCTCAGCGTGGAAACCCAGATCGATGCGCTGAACGTACCGCCGCCGATCGCGAATCTGGCGGCCAGCTTTGGCGCCACGATCGGGCAGAATGGCTGCGCCGGTATTTACCCGGCCATGCTGGCCACCATGGTAGCACCGAGCATGGGCGTCAATCCGATAGACCCTTCCTTTATTGCGGGCCTGGTAGGCATCATTGCGATCAGTTCCTTTGGCGTTGCGGGGGTTGGCGGCGGCGCCACCTTTGCGGCGTTTATTGTTCTTCCGGCCATGGGCTTTCCGGTGACGGTGGCGGCGCTGCTGATATCGATCGAGCCGCTGATCGACATGGCGCGAACCTCACTGAACGTGAACGGCTCCATCACCGCCGGGGTCCTGACCGGCCGCTACCTCGGCGATCCGGGGGCGGAGCCATCTCCTACCGGGTAACCGACCGACCCGGACCACGGCTGCAAGGCCCCTGCGCCGGAACTGACAATACGTTCACATAGGCGTCAGAGCCCGCGACGATGCTTTATACTCGGCCTTTTTTTGGGGCCAACACACCATGGACAACAGCAAAAACCGGGAAGCCGCACGCCAGGCCGCCCTCCACTACCACGCACACCCCAAGCCAGGGAAGCTGGAAATCCGGGCCACCAAGCCGCTGGCCAACGGCCAGGACCTCGCTCGCGCCTACTCGCCAGGGGTGGCGGAAGCCTGCATCGAAATCCAGAAAGATCCACAGCGCGCCGCCGACTACACTGCGCGCGGCAATCTCGTCGCGGTTGTCAGCAACGGCAGTGCGGTGCTTGGCCTTGGCAATATCGGGCCGCTGGCGGCCAAGCCGGTGATGGAAGGCAAGGCGGTCCTGTTCAAGAAGTTTGCCAATATCGACTGCTTTGACCTCGAACTGAATGAGTCTGACCCGGAGAAACTAGCCAACATCATCTGCTCGCTGGAGCCATCATTCGGTGCCATCAACCTGGAGGACATCAAGGCGCCGGACTGCTTCATCGTCGAGAAGCTCTGCCGCGAGCGTATGAACATCCCGGTCTTCCATGATGACCAGCACGGCACCGCCATCGTGGTCGGCGCGGCGGCCACCAATGCCCTGATGCTGGCCGGCAAGCGCTTCGAGGACATCAAGGTCGTCTCCGCCGGCGGTGGCGCGGCCGGCATCGCCTGCCTGAATATGCTCGTCAAGCTGGGTGTGCGCCGTGACAATATCTGGCTTTGCGATATTCACGGACTGGTCCACACGGGTCGCACAGAGGACATGAACCCGCAAAAAGCCGCTTTTGCGCAGGACAGCAACCGAAGCGGCCTCAATGACGTGATCGAAGACGCGGATTTTTTCCTGGGTCTGTCCGGACCGGGTGCGCTGAATGCAGACATGGTGAAAAAGATGGCGCCGCGACCCATAGTCTTCGCGCTGGCCAACCCCAACCCGGAGATCATGCCTGATGAGGTGCGCACAGTCGCCCCTGACGCCATCATTGCCACCGGCCGTTCGGACTACCCGAACCAGGTCAACAACGTGCTCTGTTTTCCGTTCATCTTTCGTGGCGCGCTGGATGTGGGTGCGACGGAAATCAACGACGCCATGCAGATCGGCTGTATAGAGGGAATCGCGGCACTGGCGCGGGCGACTACCAGCGCCGAGGCCGCCGCCGCTTACCAGGGCGAACAGCTGGTGTTCGGGCCCGACTACCTCATTCCCAAGCCCTTCGACCCAAGGCTGATGGGTGTGGTGGCAACTGCCGTGGCGAAAGCGGCCATCGAGTCGGGCGTCGCGACGCGTCCGGTAGACGATTTTGCCGCCTACAAGGCACGCCTTGACGGCTCCGTATTCCGGTCGGCACTGCTGATGCGGCCGGTGTTTGCCGCTGCCGCACAGTCGCAGCGCCGTATCGTGTTTGCCGAGGGGGAAGATGAGCGCGTGCTGCGCACCGCCCAGGCGATTGTTGAGGAGATGACCGACCGCCCGATTCTCATCGGTCGCCCCGACGTTATCGCCAGCCAGAGCGAGCGCGCGGGCCTGACCATTCGACCTGGGGAACATTATGATATCGTCAACCCGGCGGATGATGCCCGCTATCGGGATTACTGGGAGACCTACCTCAAGCTCATGGCCCGACGCGGCGTTACGCCCGACCTGGCGCGGGTGATCATGCGCACCAACACCACCGCTATCGCCGCAATCATGGTACACAGGGGTGATGCCGACAGCCTGGTTTGCGGCACGTTCGGCCAGTACCTCTGGCACCTGAACTATGTCAGCCAGGTGCTCGCCCGCGATGGGCGCAAGCCGCTCGGCGCGCTGTCACTGATGATTATGGAAGACGAGCCGCTGTTCATCGCCGATACCCATGTACATCCAGAGCCCACCCCCGAGCAGATCATGGAAACCGTGATGGGGGCGGCGCAGCACGTACGGCGCTTCGGCCTGACACCAAACATTGCCCTATGCTCGCACTCTCAGTTCGGCAATCTGGATATCGACACCGGCCGTCGCATGCGCAGGGCCCTGGAACTGCTGGCACTGCGCGAGCCCGACTTCGACTACGAGGGCGAAATGCACGCTGACAGCGCCCTGGATCCGGCACTGCGCCGACGCATTTTCCCGGACTCGCGACTGGAAGGGCCAGCGAACGTACTGGTTTTTGCCAACAGCGATGCCGCCTCAGGCGTGCGCAATATTCTCAAGATGCGTGCTGGTGCGCTCGAGGTCGGCCCCATACTGATGGGCATGAATAATCGCGCACACATTGTCACGCCATCCATCACCGCACGTGGACTGCTGAATATTTCTGCGCTCGCCGGAACGGACTCCGCACACTACGGTGGCTGAGGTGCGCGTCGAGTCCGCCGTCGATTGGCCTTCTACAGCACGTAGAGACGCAGCGGCATCCAGATGCCCATCCCCATCATGATGAGGTTTTCGGTAAGGGAGACAAATCCCAGCGGCACGTTGCTGTCGCCGCCGACGCAGGCACACTTGAGTTCGCGGCGATCCACGTATACCGCCTTGAACACCGATACCGCGCCCACAGTGCCGATAAACAGGGCGACAGGCGCCGCCAGCCAGATCAGGGCCCCCGCCAGCATGAGGATACCGGCCAGGGTTTCCGCGTAGGGGTAGACATAGCCATAACGCACCTGCCGCTGCGCCAGCAGATCGTAGTTCAGAAACATGGTGCTGAAGCTCTCAATGTCCTTGAGTTTCTGCAGGCCCAGCAGGGTCATGGCGATTGCGATGGCGTACTCTGCGAGGAAGGGGCCCGCGAGCGTTCCCCATACCTGATTGTGCATTGCTACACCCATGGCGAGCGCCGTAGCGAAAAGGACAATGACCGGGGCATAGGTGGTCTCGTCGCTGTCCGGGACATTCAGTCCAAGGTGCTCGCGCAATGCCTCATAGCCGCCAATCCGCTCGTTGGCTATGAAGACCTGCGGCGTGGTATCCACGCCCTGCTCAGACTTGAACGTATCGATTTCCTCACGCGACGTCAGCGGGTGGTCATCGACCTGGTAGCCCTCTCGCTTGAGAAGATCGAGGGTCTTGAGTCCAAAAGGACAGACGTGTTCGCTGGTCTGCATGCGATACAGATGAGCTTCGCGCGTGTTGGCTGCGTTACTGGTACCGTTCATATTGCCCTCCGCAAACATATCGGATAGGCAGACACCGTATCACACAGGGCAGGCCTGATTGAGGGGCTCGCCACGCCGCGCAGGGAACGCCAGTAACAGCGCAAGCATGAGCAGCGTCACGTTGACGCCAAGCACCGCGGGTGCGGCAATCGCATACACGCCAAACCGCCACACATGCAGAGCAACGGCAACCACCAGGACAGCCGCGGTCAGCCTCTGCAGAAACCTGCGGCTGCACTGCGGGTCGTCGACACGCTGCGCCAGCGCCATGCTACCCAGCATGACAAACCAGAACAGCGCCGTGGGATTGAGCACCGATGCGACACTTCCCAGTGCCGGAACCGCCATTGCCAATGGTGCGCCCCAGACAATGGCGACCCAGACATTATTGAGCGCGTCCCGGTTTTTGCGTCGGTGCAGCCAGACATTGACACCGCTTACCGCCACCACGCTCAGAGCAAGGCCCAGCCCTGCATAGAGAAACAGCACACCCACGCCACCGAACTGACCAAAATGCAGCCGGTAGGTGGCGAAAATGGCCTGCTGCCCCGCCGGACCATCGGTGTATCCGGCCTTACCAAGATAATTGCCCGACGTGTCGAACCGGTATTGCTCGCCGTAAATCAGGCGGTCATGATGACGACCGCCAATGATTATGTACTGTTCCGGCGTATTGACATCTTCTATAGCGATATAGAAGGGTTCAGCCGCCGGCGCCACCTCCGCCAGCCTGTGCAGCGCCGAGCCCACCGCCGCCGGCGCGATCGGCTGTTCCAGGGCCGGCGGCGCACCGTGAATGGCAGCGATAGCGGCATCGCGATCGCCACCGAAAAAGACGCCAGCGATCAGCGTGGTCATCAGGGCGGCAATACCAAAGTAGGCACCCGTCACCCCGATCATCAGATGAAAAGGTGTCGCCCATACGCCGAGCCGGTTGTGCAGGTCTACCTGCTCCAGGCGCAGCGAGCCACCCCGCCGCCAGCGGAACGCATCGCGGATCAGCCCGGGATGGGACAGGAACCCGGACAGGATGAGCGCGCACAGTATTGCGCCAAAACCGCTGACGAGGACCAGACCCACCTTGTGTGGCAGATGCAGATGCAGGTGGAGGTCGGTGAGCATATCGGACCAGGGGCGATCAATGTCGCCGGCGCGGCTGCCATCTTCATTCAGGAACCAGGCGCCAGCCGTTGAGACAGCGTAGGACCGCGGTGCGTCCCGCTGCGGCAGCATCAGCAGGGCATCACCGCTGATATCCGGGGCAGCGGCAAGCATGTCGCGGTAGGCCCGGTCCAGCGATGCCGCAGGCATCTGCTCGAACTCGGGCACGGCGGGCTGCTCCCAACGCATCAGGAAGTAACTGAATACCACCACCGCGCCGGAGAGACAGATAAGATAGAGCAGAGCGCCACTGAACAGGCCCAGCCACCCGTGGGACGCCAGGCTGCGCTTGACCAGGGTCCGGGAGAGGAGATTTCTCACCGTGCCGACACCCAAAGCCATGCGGCACTGGCCGCGACCAGCAATGCCAGCACCAGCAGCGGTCGCAAAGGCTCCCTGTCTGCGCACACCCAGTACGCAGCGCCCCCCCACAGCAGGGGCACGGCGAGTATTGCCAGCGACAGCCGGTTGGCCCACTGCCAGGGCAGGACAGACGCAAGAACGAGAGCTACGCCAGCCGCCGCCGCGCCGGCCAGCGGCAAAACACCGACGCTGCGCAGCAGCTGCCGGCCAGAGACCGCCAGACCAGGTACCGTAATGGCCGCTGACGGCATGGATTGCTCACGCTCAGGCCGCCTGTCGGCATTCAGAACAACGAATATCCACGCCAGCGGGCCAACACCCAGCAGCCAGAGGCTGACTCCGATTTCTGCACCCTCTGCCGCGGTCCACAGGGGAAGTGCCACCAGCAGCAGACAGGCAAAACCAAGCGCCGTCAGCATCGCGCCACGCCGCAGACCAGACATCCGCCAGGTCGTGTACACCAGGCCCATCCCTGCGAGCGAGGTCAGAATCGCGGTGACCATCCAGGCCATCAGAAGTCGATGGAAGCCGAAATAAGGAGCGTCCTGGGCTCGGCGAGCACCAGGTAATTCGAACCGGGGAAGCCTCCGACCGATGCCCAGTAATCACTGTCACCCACGTTCTGCAGACGCGCGCGCAGGCTGACATCGCGCGTGGCGATACGTGTCCGAAAGCGCGCGCCGAGATCGACGCGGGTCCAGGACGAGACGCTCACCGTGTTGGCCTCGTTGGCATACTGCGAATCGGTATACAGCCCGCGCGCCTCCAGCGTCAGGCCGGGCACGGCGCTGGGGTCCCATTCAACGTTGAGATTGACCTGGGCTTCGGGTGTACCGATGACCGAATTACCATCAAGCAGTCCTCCCTGGGTATCGGCAAGCTCGGCCTCAAGCAGAGTAACGCCTCCCAGCACGCGCAGATTTTCCCTGAGGGCACCAAAAAACGTCAGCTCGATGCCTCGGTTTTCCTGCTCTCCGAACGTCGAGAACACGCCATCCTCGACATAACTGCGTGGGCGGCTGGTGGTGAATGCCGAGAGAGAGCCGCCCAGCCCATTGCTATCATACTTGAGGCCGACTTCTGTCTGCCTGGCCCGGTAGGGATCGAACACCTCGCCGGCATTGCTTACCGGCACGCCGCCACTGCTGCTGGGCGCGATGTCGCCGGGCAGGAGGCCTTCGATATAGTTGGCGTACAGGGACAGAGAGTCGCCAGGCTGGAACACCAGACCCGCAACCGGGGTCACACGTGACTCGTCGTAGCTGGACAACTGCTCGCCGCTGGTGAAATCGTAGGACCGCACGTCAATCGTCTGGTGACGCGCGCCCAGCGTCAGAAGTAGCTGCCCCTCGAGAAAAGACAGCGTGTCGGCAATCGCGACGCTGCGCGTCTCGGTTTTCTCCGTTACCAGTGGCGCGTTCAGATCACCACCAAGGAAGAAATCGGCTGCCGGCGGCAGCACCGCAACCGGCTGGTAGAGATCGCCGGCAAAACCGGCAAAGCTTGAGAAGGCGAAGGCGTTGGCCGACTCCAGAGAGAAGGCCGACGCGGAAATCGTAAGATCGTGCCCGATGTTGCCCGTCGCGAAAAGCGTATTGAAACCCATGTCGCCCGAGAGCACGTCGTCTTCGCGGGCGTTATCGAAGCGGAAAGCGCTGGTTGCGCCGCTGGCATCCGCGTTCGGGTTGCTGAGGACATTTTCCTCTTCACCGTCGCGCAAGCCCGCCGCCAGCCATACCCGGGAGCGCTCGCCGATATCGTATTCCGCCCGCGCCACCGCAAACAGCTGCCGCTCATCCGTGTACGTCCACGGCTGGGCAAAGTTGCTCGAGGCATCTGGCGCATCCGGGATGCTCCCCAGTGGGGTCACGCTGGGTCGTGGCTCATCGATACGATGATCCTGATAGCCTACATCGGCGGACAGACGCAGGCGTTCGCCGCGGTGATCAAGGCCAAGCGCTATCACGTCGAGCGCGCGGTCCTGGCCATCGACTGAGGTCTCACCGTCACGGCGTACGAGGTTGAGGCGAACACCCGTGCTGTCGTCGGCGCCAAAACGGCGGGACGCATCGAGGGCGACGACACCGTGACTCTGATCGGTATAGCCCACGGTCAGCCGGGTAAGATCAGCGTCCGTTGCACGCTTTGGCACCAGATTAACCGCACCGCCGAGACTGCTACCACCTGGTGCGGCGCCATTCAGAAAGGCGCTCGCGCCGCGAAACACTTCCACTCGCTCCAGCAGTTCCGCTGCCACGAACTGCCGCGGCAGAATGCCGTACACCCCGTTGTAGGTCATGTCATCGGAGAACACCGGGAAGCCGCGGATCATGTACAGCTCCTGAAAATTGCCAAAACCCTTGGCAACACGCACCACCGGATCATTCTGCAGAACGTCGGCCACGCTGATCGCCTGCTGGTCCAGCATCAGTTCACTGGTGAAGCTGGTGCCGGCAAATGGCGACTCCATCATGTCGAGATTACCCAGCATTCCGGCACGCCAGCCGCGGGCTACCTGCCCACCAGCATAAGCATCGGGGAGGGTCACCTGAGAGGCATAAACCACAATCTCCTCAAGTTCCCCGGACTGCGAATCGGCGGCCACAGCGGTGCCGGCAGAAAGACCCGCGAGAACGAAAAACACAGCACGAGGCAGAATCCTGGCACGGCACCCGCCGGCGCGGGTCGCGCACAAACGATCAGTGGCAGAGGGTGACAAAGGTTGTTGAATTTTCGACATGAGGCTTCCTGCAGACAGATGAAAGGAAAACGGCGGCGGCCACGCTGCGGGGATGGTAATGGGTCTGATTCTCATTAACAAGCGGATGTCACAAAGCCTGAGGCTGACAATGCACATCGGGCCAGTCGGAGAGTCCCTGACCGGGAGTGACGCCGCAGGTCGCACATATTTACGCTTCACCTGACGCGGCGCCATCGTGCACAATTCACCGCCTCACATCATCAACACAGGACACCCGCATGGGCCGCGCTTACCAGAACCGCAAGGATTCCATTGCCAAGACCTCCGATGCCAAAGCCCGCGTATACAGCAAGTATGCCCGGGAGATCTATGTCACGGGCAAGGCTGGCGGGACTGATCCCGACGGCAACCTTGCCCTGCGCAGCCTGATTGAGCGCGCCAAGCGCGACCAGGTGCCCGCGCATGTAATCGAAAAAGCCATCGACAAGGCAAAGGGCGGTGGAGGCGAGGATTTTACGCTCGCCCGCTACGAGGGCTTCGGGCCAGCCGGCAGCATGGTGATCGTGGAATGCCTCACGGACAACAATAACCGCACATTCGGCGATGTGCGCCTCTGCTTTACCAAGACCAAGTGCAAGCTGGGCACGCCCGGGAGCGTCAGCCACCTGTTCGACCACAGCGCGATTCTGGTTTTCCCGGGCGACGATGAAGAGGCCGCGCTGGAAGCGCTGATGGAAGCGGATGTCGATGTCACCGAAATCGAGTGTGAAGACGGCATGATCAGCGCCTTCGTTCCACAATCCGATCACTTCAAGGCACGCCAGGCGCTACTGGATACTTTCGGGCCGATCGCCTTTGAGGTGGATGAGGTGCAGTTCGTGCCGCAGACCTCCGTGATGCTGGAATCCGACGACGATGTTCAGACGATGGAGAAGCTGCTGGACATGCTGAATTACCTGGATGATGTTCAGAACGTCTACCACAGTGCGCACTGGTGAATCAGCACCCCGCTGGCCGACTCAGGGCGCATCGCCCTGCATGTGCGGATGCAGATCAAACGCATAGAGCAGTGTGCGCTGCCGGCTTGAGAAGTTGTCGTCCGACACCAGCCATAGCCGGAGGCTGCCATCCTCGCGCCGCTGCAGTGCAATACCCTCGACGTTGTCAGTGCCATGACGCGGTTCCAGACGAAGAATCCGCCTGGCGGGCACTATTGATTCACGACCCGGCAGTGGCAGGGCAACAACCTCAATGACATTACCCACCAGCGGCGTGTAGCTGCGCAACACCGCGTAAAGCGTGGCGCCAGCCCGGTCAATGCCGGTGAGAACCGGGGCTCCACGCCGGGGGATCAGCGCGACAAGCCTGGCACCGCCCCGGACATCCAGCCGCGCAATGGGCAGACCCGATTGCGGCGCTTCAATGGCGAGAAGTACTTCACCTTCCGCGGTCAGCGCCAGTCCCTCGGCGCCACCGTTCGCCGGCATTGCATTGGGCAGTCCGGCAATACGGCTGCCGACCTGCGCGACACTGGAACCCCGGGCCGCCGCGCCACAGCCCGCGAGATCGAAGGCGAGAACACGGTGTTCGCGCTCAAAACTCACGAATGCCATGCCATCGTGCAGGTCGAGGCCCTCCGCATCACGCCAGCGTTTATCGGCGATCACGGCGCCACTGGTATCGCGCATGGGCGCAATACGTAGCGCAGAGGGGGCACCATTGGTCATCCGGATCCAGGCGAAGGCCCCCTCGTCGGACACAGCCAGGAGATTGCCGTCGGGCTCGACCACCAGACCGGACAGCCCGCCGAAAGCCGGATCGGCGCTGCTGAGATGCCAGCCTGCCACGAAAGCCGCCCCGGGAAGGTCCTTCTTCGGATCCACGTCGCTCAGTGTCACCTCGCTCGCGTCCAGCGCAACGCTCACACCACGAACCGGCGCCGTTCCTGCGGGGCATGAGGCGATACGCAGGGCATCTAGATGCTCACCGAGCTGCCAGGCAGGCGTAGATGACACGACTGGCGCATCCCGTGAGGAGCATGCAGCCAGCGCGAGGACAACTGACGTGCAGGCAACCAGCCCCGCGTACCGGCAGGCGGCACACGCACCGGCCAGCGGTTTAAGGATTGTCCGCGCTGCGATTTGCGTATTTCGGTCTTCCCACATTGGACATCCCTTGTGCGTTCCGAGTGGTCGATCAGGCCGCACAGTCCAGGGCGTCAAGCGCCATGTGGATCAGTAGCCCCAGCCCCGCCAGATGCACAATCCCCAGCGCGTTTATCGGAGCCCCCCGCCCAGTTGTCCCGCGAAAGAACAGCGGAATGGCGAACAACACACCATAGGCCGCGATAGCTTCTGTCGTGTGCAGCGGATGGAAACCAATGGAGCAGCGATCGGGGTCATAGACCGGATCAGCCAACAGGTGGTCGACATCAACCATCATGGTCGCCACCATGACCAGGGTCGCAGATCGCCAGAGAGGCCGGTACACAGCCAGGGCAACCAGCAGCGGCACGAGGAAATGCAGAGCAATATGGAGCATGGCCCGAACGCCCTCTAATGGCCTGCCTGGGTCACCGCGCTGACAGAAATCAACACGCCAGTCAGGCCTGCGGGCCCTCCTCCGGAACCATCACCAGCAGATCCGTCACTCCGACATCCACCCCTGCCTGAGTCAGCAGCGTGGAGACCTGTCCCCGGTGGTGCGTCTGATGATTGAAAAAATGAAGAATCACACGCGAGAAGCGCTTGCTGGAGGGAATCCCTTTCATGCTGTGAAAACTGAAAAGGGAATCGAGATCTGCCGCGGTGAGTTCGCTGATCCAGCTGATGATCTGCCGATCCAGCCAGGTGCGGTGTTCACGCAGCCGATCCAGATCCTCGAAGAGGATCTGGTCCAGACGCGTCGGCGACGGCAGTTCAGCCAAATCGCGCAGGCAAGCCGGGCTGCTGGGGTGCCCGGAAAAGCGCTGCAGCCAGATGGTGTCGCCGACGACGATATGATTCAGCGTCCCGAGAATGGAGCCAAAAAAGGCGCCGCGGTGCTCGACCAGATCCCCGGCCGGAAGCCGGCTGGCTGCCTGATAAATAGCCGAGTTCATTGTCTGGTTGTAACGTGCCAGGAGTTCAAAATGGTCTTTCACGTTCATTCAGGTTCCTTGTGCGTATGCGCCGCGCTTATCGGGCGCTCGACGATACCCCAAGCGACGTCACGGTGACCAGAATCAGCGCCATGCCGACACACTGCAGGGCCGCCAGATTATCACTCAGCATCACAACCCCGAACAGTGATGCCGTAACCGGCTCTACCATCGCCACCAGTGACGCCACCGCGGGCGCGGTATATTTCAGGCCGACGACGTAACAAATGAAAGACAGTCCCCCACCGAGCAGCCCCAGCGCCAGGAACAGCGGCCAGACGGCTGAATTCATCGCGGCTATCACCGGTCCTGTCCCGGCAAACGGGATCAGTAGCGCCACCAGTGTCGAAAACGCGATGGTGAGAACAGCCTGAGGGCTGCCATGGCGTGTGGCGTACTTGAAGCCGAAGATAAAGACCGCGTAGGAAAGGCCCGCAATCAGGCCGGCGCCGGCGCCGGTCGGGGTAATGGCCTGCTTATCGACGTCATAGACACCGGTCAGCAGGACAATTCCCAGCACCACTAGAACGACTGCCGCACCCTTGGCGCGGGTGGCGCGTTCAAGTCCGAGCAGGAAAGAGGCAAGGTAGACAAACACCGGGGCGCAATACATCAGCGTTGCAGCTACTGCAACGCTACCTTCCCTGATGCTGATAAAGTAAAACGAGAAATTGCCGGCAACGCCAACTCCCGCCACTGCCGACCAGAGCCACAGGCGAACATTTCCCAGTCCGGCCCGGGCTGGTCGCAACGCCAACCAGACACCCACGAGCAGCAGCCCCACCCCGCCCCGGTAAACCGCCAGCACGAAGGTGTCCCAGCCCTCGGCCAGAAGAATGGCGCCTATGCCGCCGGACAGACCCCAGAACAGGGCTGCCAGGACCACGAGCAGCGTACTGAGATCGCCCTGCGGCTGTATGGAAAGCATTTTCATCCGGCTGAATTCAATGAATAAACGGGAACGCGAGTCGGGCATCAGGCGTTCGCAACGCGTTCATTGGCAGCTCCTCCTTGGGTGCGTCACAGGTGAACAGGATTGCTCGATTCGACCCGCGGGTCAAAGGACCTGCTGTTCTCTCTGCAGCAGGACTTGCCGGCCTCGCTGGCTGTGCCGCTAAAAACCGCGCTGCGACACACTGTTGTGTCGTGACCTTATCGCCACGCCAGACTTGTTGACCCGACGGATGGCGTGTAACTTTCGACTCCCTTGTAATGTCGCCCAGGAACTTCAAAGCCCATGGTCAAACCAACACCCGATACACTCTACACTGATCTCGCCCCCGACCTTCGGATCAATCGTGTCGTCACCGGGCTCTGGCAGATCGCCGACATGGAACGCGATGACCGCAGCGTGGATCTGCTCGCCGCTGCGCAGAGCATGCAACCTTATGTCGATGCCGGACTGACAACCTTCGATATGGCGGACCACTACGGCTCCGCTGAAGACATTGCGGGCCTGTTCCGGACGAAGTGCAATCCGGGTGACAGCTACCGGGTACTCACGAAATGGGTACCGGAGCCCGGCGGATCATCGGCAGAAGCGGTACGTACCGCCATCGAGCGCGCCCTGCAGCGTCTGCAGACAGATAGCATCGATCTGCTGCAGTACCACACCTGGAACTATGGCGACCTCAGTTACATCGACGATCTGCAGCATCTTCAGGCGCTTAAGACGGAGGGCCTGATTGGCCATATCGGCCTGACCAATTTCGATACCGCGCATCTTCGGGTGGTGCTTGACTCCGGTATCGAAGTGGTGAGCAATCAGCTGTGCTTTTCGCTGCTGGATCAGCGTGCGAACGGACAGATGGCGCAGCTTTGCGCGGAACGCGGCGTCAAGCTGCTGGCTTTCGGCACACTGGCCGGTGGCTTCCTCAGTGAACGCTGGCTCGGCAAACCCGAACCAGGCACCGACAGCCTCACCACCTGGTCACAGATGAAGTACAAGCGCTACATTGACGTGGCCGGCGGCTGGGAGCCCTACCAGGCACTGCTGCGTACCTTGCAGCAGATTGCCCAGGCCCGCGGTGTCTCCATGGCCAATGTCGCGACGCGCTGCATTCTCGATCATCCGGCGGTAGCGGCGGTGCTGATCGGCGCACGCCTTGGCGAGAGCGAACACATCGATGACAACCTGCACCTGCAGGCCCTGGAGTTGACTGCCGAAGACCACGCCGCCGTCACATCGGCGCTTGCAGCGTTGACTCCCATCCCCGGCGACTGCGGCGATGAATACCGCAAGCCTCCCTTCCTCACCGCATCGGGCGACCTCAGCCACCACCTGGATGAGATGCCGGCTCCCTTCCCGACCGAGTCTGTCGGAGAAGATCGGGTACTGGCCGGCTCCGGCACCGCCTGGGAGGCACTCGCAGGTTTCTCACGCGCGGTCCGCGTCGGTGACAGGATACTGGTCTCAGGCACCACCGCCACGCACGGAGACAGGGTCATCGGCGGCAGTGATCCCATGTCACAGACACATTTCATCATCGACAAGATTGAAGGCGCGCTGCGGTCACTGGGCGGGCGCCTTGAGGACGTGGTGCGCACACGAATCTTCGTGCGCGACCTCAATGACTGGGAGCCCGTGGCGCGGGCCCACGGGCAGCGATTTGCCAGTATTCGGCCGGCCAATACACTGGTCGAGGCTCGCCTGGTTGGCGATGACTATCGCGTCGAGATTGAAGCGGAAGCCGTCATTAAAGGGGAAGGTAGAGTGTAATGGTCGTCATGCGCCGAGGCTGTTCAGCGGGACCTGGCGGTCCCGCTGGAGGTCAACGCGCTACTCGTTATCCGGGCCCGTGAGCAGCGGATACTCCACACCCAGTTGCTCAAGGTAGGTGCTGTATTTCGACGGATCGTAGTAGTACTTGCGCAGTTCATCCCGATAGGTCGCCATTATCTCGACATTCTTCTCAATCGCCGGCGGATCATCCGCGCTGATAAAGGGCACGTAGGATTCATTCGCCGTCTGCTCCTCGCGGTAGTAGGTCCAGGCGCTGTCCACCAGATCGGGGTCCTGCAGCAGATCGATCATGGTTGCCGCGATGACTTTCGCGCCTGCCGTCGCTCCCTTGTGAGCAACCGGCGTCGCCATGGCAATAGCGCTGGACCAGTGATGGCCGGTCCTGCCATCGATATTGGACGGAAAGCGCAGGGTTACCGTGGGAACGCTCCATGACACATCACCGATGTCATCGGACCCGCCCGACTTGGGCTCTTCGCGTGGTGCAGCGAGTTCCTCGATCTGGGTTTTCAGGCCCGTAATTTCATCGGCCTTCATGTACTCCTGAAACACCCGCGCAAAAGCCTGGTCATCTTCAGACCAGTCAGGCATACCGACAGCGCGCATATTTTCGTGCATCGCCTCAGCGATAGGCTTGTTGAAGTGTCGCGGATAGGCCGCACCGATAATACGCCGCGATACCGTGGTATCCGTCATCATGGCCGCGCCCTCGGCAATGCGCTGCAGCGTCGCAAAATTTTCGCGAATATGGTCCGCCGTTATTTCGCGGATGAAATACCAGGCCGACGCTTTCGAGGGTACGACGTTGGGCTGGTCTCCACCGTCGGTGATAACGGAGTGCGAGCGCTGTAGCGGGCGCAGGTGCTCGCGACGATAGTTCCAGCCCACGCTCATGAGTTCAATCGCATCGAGAGCACTTCGCCCTTTCCAGGGATCACCCGCCGCGTGGGCCGATTGACCTTCAAAGGTGTACTCGACGGAAACCAGGCCGGTGCCGGTCGCCTGGCCCCAGCTGACTTCCATGCTGTCGCTGACGTGCGTAAAGAGAACCGCATCTATGCCGTCAAAACGCCCATCACGCGCATACCAGGCCTTGGCGCCAACCAGTTCCTCGGCCACACCCGGCCAGACCACAATCGTACCCGGGAGGCCATCGCGCTCCATAATCGCTTTCACCGCGAGCGCTGCAGTAATGTTTACTGCCTGGCCAGAGTTGTGACCCTCACCGTGCCCGGGTGCGCCCTCGATAAGCGCCTTGCGGTACGGCACGCCTGGCACCTGGGATGACTTGGGAATACCGTCGACATCAGAACCCAGAGCGATCACCGGCTTGCCGCTGCCCCAGGTGGCCCACCAGGCGCTGGGCAGACCGGAAACCCCCATTTCTATACTGAAGCCATTGGCTTTCAGTATGTCGGTCAGGTAACGCTGTGACTCGAACTCCTGAAACGCCAGTTCGGAAAACGAAAACAGACTATCAACAATTTCCTGGGTAAGTTTTCTTTTCTCATCGACCAGCGCCGCCGCTTCGACTTTCAGCCCCGTCAGTTGCGGCGCGGCGTCTGCCGCATCGCTTTCATTCTGTGCGCTTACCCCGTTGCTGAAGGCAATGATGCCTATAGCCAGTGCTACTATTTTTTTCATGCAACTCTCCCTGAGTCATTCCCCAACGTATTCTGGCGGGCATTGATAATGCACCATTCCTTTTTTTATTTCACTCTGGCGTAAAGCGCCCCGGAGATTGATCCAGCGATCAACCATCGGGGATCTCCAGCCAGCTGTCAAAGGTAACGTTCCGGGCAGGAAAAGCAACGTTGCCGAAAGGCCAGACCGAGGCCAGCCACTCCCTTGTCGTTGAATAAATTCGGGCTTCGAGCCCATCCGCCAGTCGGCTCTGGCGTGCCCAGAGGTATACCTCGGCGTCGTAGCCCCGTTTACGCGTGGGATAAATATAGATACAGCCGATAACCTGCGACTCGTCCAGCGTGACCACGGTGTAGGTAAACGACCGACGCCGCTGAAATTCTTTCTGGTGCCACCCAAGATCGATAAGATTCTGCTCTAGCGTCAGATTTTCCGGCCAGTCATCATCCGACGATGTCGTCCGCAGGTGGTCAACGCTGGACATCACAGCATCGTAGTCCTTCACAACATCGTTGACGGTGAGCGTTCGAATTCTGAACTCATTTGTCTCAAGCTGGACGGGAACCGTGAACCCGCTCGGAACGAAGTGTGCAGATGCGTGTGTCATGGGCCATCTTTCCTCGCGATATGCCGGCCACTAT
Source organism: uncultured Alteromonadaceae bacterium (assembly GCA_964613795.1). GTDB lineage: Bacteria > Pseudomonadota > Gammaproteobacteria > Pseudomonadales > Halieaceae > Chromatocurvus. The sequence continues at coordinate 34,834 of CAZTJR010000031.1, forward strand.
CTGCAGCTTCATACTCAAGTTCAAATTCATTGACGTTAACCAGTGCAGGCTGAGCCGCAACCGCAAAAGAGAATGCGATACTCATTAACGCTAGAAACCTCAAGGTTTCTCCTTGAAACATTAACACCCGGATCAGGCAGCGCAGCGTCGCTGACTGTGGTGATCTGTCAGATTCAGCCGGCGCGGAATACACGAGGCATTATCGGACGTATAACAAAGTGCGCAATAGCCGAGATGCCAGCACCGACAAGCGCAGCAATGGTCGGCAGTACCGCGCCAAGTACGTATGTCATACCCAACACAAAACCAAAGACATACTCGGCCCGGTAAATCGGAAGAATCAACCCGACAGCCAATGAGGCCAGGAAGGTGCCAGTCGCGACCAATTCAAACCCCGCCGCAAACGAAAACGAGAGCACCAGGCCCACGAGTAGAGCGCCGAGACAGCGTGAAACTGACCTTATGGCGGTAACATTGATAGAGTTAAGATAAAACATCTGATCTTCATGGTGGTTTCCCTTGTGTATACATAACGCTCCGCTAATGTGCGCCGCCTGCGGCGTCACCACTGAGCGGCTTGTTAGCAGATTCTGC
>CAZTJR010000032.1:0-33428 GCA_964613795.1 uncultured Alteromonadaceae bacterium
CCGCCTCCTAAGCGGTAGGTCGCAAGTTCGACTCTTGCCAGGCGGACCATTTTCCCGTGACTCACCCGGCGCCCGTAGGCACTCTGGCGCCGCGGTGCTAGACTGCCTGCCAAGCCTCTACAGGAGTCTGCGTTGTTGTCTTTAAGGGCGATACCTCTCGTCGCGCTGCTTGCCGCTGTCGGTACCTTCTGCCCCACTGCGTTTTCACAGCCCTTGCAGGACAGTGATCTGTCGGGTTATCGCGCCAGCTATGGCGAAGCCCGGCAGGCCATTGACCGTGGTCGCTGGACAGAGTACGAGCGCTTGCGCAGTCGTCTCGACGACTATCCACTGGCGCTGTATCTCGATTATTTTCGCCTGCGCTCGGGATCCTCCCGGGTGACGGTGCAGGCTGCCCGGCAGTTCATGGATCGCAGTCGGGATTCGCCGCTTGCGAATCGTTTTCTGGCGGCCTATCTGTCGCGGGCAGGCCGCGAGCGTCGGTGGCAGGACTACCTCGCAGTGATGCCGGACAGACCTAACGACATCGAACTGCAGTGTTATTATTTCCGCGCCCAGCTGGCCACGGGCAATGCGCTGCGGGCGTGGCAGGGAGCGACGGAACTCTGGGTGCATGGACAGTCCCGGCCGAAAGAATGCGATCCGCTTTTCAAGGCATGGATGGACGCGGGCGGTCTGACAGACAGGCATGTATGGAACCGGCTGAAACTGGCCTTTGAAGCGCGCCAGGGTGGCCTGATGACCTACGTGGGTAAGCAGGCAACTGCATCTCTCGCTCCCTGGGTAGAGCGGGCGGAATCGGTTTACCGTCGTCCTGATACCGTGCTCAGGGTGACCGCCAGTCTGCCGGACAGCGCCTATCGCGATGATGTCACTCACCTCGGCATCAGGCGCCTTGCAACGTATAGCCCGGAAAAGGCCCTGGCGCTCTGGCAGAACGCCCCGATGATGGTGCCCGCCAGCAGCGAAGAGCGCGTAAAAACGGAAAAGCGCATTGCGTTTCGCAGTTTGCTGGACAGGATCGCGATAGCGGAGCCCTGGCTGGAGGAGAACCTGCCTCGTTGGGGGGATGATCAACTGACGGAGATGCGGCTGCGCTGGCTGCTGGCCGAACAGCGCTGGGACGGGATGCTGCAGACCCTGCCGGTGCTCGGTGCAGAGGCGCAGGATTCCAGCCTGTGGCTGTACTGGCGCGGACGCGCACTGCGCGAGACAGGTGATGAGAATGGTGCAAAGGCCTCTTTTGCCGCGGCGTCGCAGCAGCGGAACTTTTATGGCTTTCTTGCCGCAGATACCTTGGGCGTTGCCTATCAGCTCAACAATCGGGCACCTGAGCGCGCCTCCGTTGAGGACAGATCCTTTCTGAGACTGCCCGGCATACGACGTGTCAACGAGCTGCAGGCGCTCAGTGAGCCCTGGCTCGCACATTCAGAGTGGCGCTATGCGCTTTCCCAGGAAGGCAGCGCGGACCAGGTACGCCTTGCGCAGTGGGCGGCGGGCGAAGGCTGGCACCACCTGGCAATTGATGCAGCCAACATGGCGTCGGCAAACGATGCCCTCAGCCTGCGCTTTCCCGAGGCCTATCCCGAGGTCTTTGCAGCCCAGGCCGCGAGTGTTGGCGTAAGCCCTACCGAGATCATGTCGATAGCGCGGCGTGAAAGCGCGTTTTTTCCGATGGCGCGCTCTTCCGCGGATGCCCGCGGCCTGATGCAGCTCCTGCCGCAGACGGGGCGTCAGGTGGCGCGACAGGTCGGCGCGCCCCTGAGTCAATCGCTCTACGACGTCAATCATAATGTTCGACTGGGCAGCGTCTACTACCGTGAACTGCTGGACCGTTTTGATCATAATCGCCCGCTCGCGCTGGCCGCCTACAACGCCGGCCCGGGGCGTGCAAGAACGTGGCGCAATACCGGCGATCAGCGCGTGCCCGTGGATATCTGGATTGAAACGCTGCCCTATCGGGAGACGCGGAATTACGTCAAGGCGGTGCTCGCCTACAATGTGGTCTTTGGTTATCTGCGTGGCGAGATGCCTGACCTGCTCCGCCCCGCGGAGCGCATGATGCTTTACTGAGACATGACCCCCAGATTTTCCTTCATTATTCCGATGCGTAACGAGGCGGGGGTCATCGGGCCTCTCCTCGCCAACTTGAAAAGCCGGTTCGCAGGCTGTGAGCTGATCGTGGTCGATGGCGAAAGCTCGGACCGCAGCATGCAGGAAGCCCTTGGCGTCGCCGATGTGGTCCTGCTCGGCGCCCGGGGTAGGGCGGCGCAGATGAATCTCGGCGCTGCCTGTGCGAGGGGCGCCTATCTGTTTTTCCTGCACGCTGACACCAGTCCCTGTTTTTCACTGCAACAGCTGCAGCAGGCGATGTCGCACGCGCCGGATTGGGGGTTCTGTCGCGTCAGGCTGAGTGGCCCCCACCGCGGCCTGCGTCTGGTGGAGCGCGGCATGAACCTCCGCTCGCGATGGACACGTGTCGCCACCGGTGATCAGCTGTTGTTTGTGTCCCGGGAGCTGTTTCATAAAGTGCAGGGCTTCGCGTCGCTGCCGCTGATGGAGGATGTCGACATGTGCAAGCGTTTGCGCCGTGCTGCCGCGCCGCTTGTGCTGGATGCCGAGGTGTGCACCTCAAGCCGCCGCTGGGAACAGAACGGCATCCTGCGCACGGTTCTGACAATGTGGTGTCTGCGTCTTCTTTACGTGTGCGGCGTGTCACCAGTAATACTCTGGCGTCTGTACTATGGCGGGTGAGTGTTTGCTGACAGAAGAGTGTCTGTACATCCAGTTTGCCCGTGCGCCGCAGGCGGGCAGGGTAAAGACGCGTATGCAGCCTGCTCTGGCTCCGCAGGAGGCCTGCGCACTGCACTGTGAACTGCTGCTTTACACGGCGACTCAGCTGGCGCGTCTATCGACAGGCGCCCGCGAGCTTTGGGTGACCGGGGATGTCGCGCACCCGTGGCTGTCGCACGTTGCTTCGCATTACGGGATGGGGCTGCATTTGCAGCGAGGAACAGATCTCGGTGAGCGCATGCTGGATGCGCTTCAGGATGGTCTTCGCCGGTTCCGCAAGGTCGTGCTGGTTGGCAGTGACTGTCCGGGACTCGATGTCGGCCATCTGCGCGCTGCGGTCGAATCACTCGATGATCACGACATGGTCTGGGGGCCTGCTGCGGATGGCGGTTACGTCCTGGTGGGTGGCACTTGCGTCAACGCTGCCTGTTTCGACGGCATCGGATGGGGCAGCTCCGACGTAATGGCGCAGACGCTTGCGCAGGCGCACCGCGTTGGGGTGTCTTATACACTCCTGCCGCGGCGCGAGGATATTGACCGTCCCGAGGACCTGCCACTCTGGCGAGCCACGCAGCAGCGGGAGGCCGGACGGCGTGATTACCAGAGAAGTGGCGGCCTGCTCGCACGGGGTCGGTCGCTTTGCGACTGCAATTGCTGATGCGGCCCGGGACGCCGGTCGGGCGATCGATTCAGCCCCCGGCAATTTTGACCTGGTAACCTTCGTCAGCAAGCAGGGTTTTCAGAAGCTCGCGCTGGTCGCCCTGTATTTCCACCGCACGCTCTTTTACGGCACCGCCGACGCCGCAGCGCTGCTTGAGTTTTTTCGCCAGCGCCTTGAGTTCGTGCTCATTGAGCGGCAAGCCCCGGATGATGGTGACGGCCTTGCCGCCGCGTCCTTTGCTCTCACGGTGCAGGCGGACAATCCCGTCTGACGGCGGGGGCGACGTGCGGATGGCCCGACAGCGGCACTGGTTCACGGATTTACCGCAACCGGGACAGAGTCTGCCGACATCGGTGGAGTAAACGGGGCGACTGCTGTTGCGTGCCATTACTGCAATCCTTTTCTGTCCGCATCGGTTTGCGCATGCTGTCAGGGCGTGTACGCTGCGGTGGCCAACGTCAGGGTGTGGGTAACATGAACGCAGGGGATTTTACGCGAGCTGAGCTGGAACGTCTGCAAACCGAGCAGGCCTATCAGTCGGAGACTGTGCAGGCACTCAACGACGCGCTCGCCGCACAGCAGATGCAGCTGATCGAGCTGCGCCACCACATACAAATTCTGGAGGCCAGACTGCGTGAAGTCCTGGCAGGCTCTTCGCCGGAGGGTGGCGCCGGGGAAACCTCAGCAGAGCCGCCGCCGCATTACTGAGAGCGTCTTGCGTGTTGCGGCCCGGTCGCGAATACACCACACTTCAGCTCGGTATTGAGCGATCAATCAGGTTTATTGAGGATGACTCATGAGCGACAGCGAAAAACGAGACAGTGCGGAGCAGGCGGAATTCCGCCGTTACTGCCGCGATTGGCTGGCTGACCATCACCCCGGGGAGCCCACGGTGCGCCTGCCGCAGTCGCCGCTGGAAATCATGACCCGGGATCAGCTTGGCTACCTCCAGGCCTGGCAGAGAGCTGCTTACGATGCCGGTCTGGTCGGCTGCGACTACCCGGTGGAGGTTGGTGGCGGGGGGCGCAAGGACTGCCAGCGCGTGGCCAACGAGGAGATGCAGGCGGCGCGCACGCCGTTTTTTCCTAACGTGATCGGTCTCGGCATGGCTGCGCCCACGGTTCTTCACCATGCGCAGGACGACGTCAAGCGAGAGCTCCTGCCGAGGCTGTTCTCGGGCGAGGATATCTGGTGCCAGGGCTTCAGTGAGCCCGGCGCGGGCTCTGATCTTGCCTCGGTGCAGACCTTTGCGGAGCCGAAGGGCGACAAGTGGGTGATCAATGGCCACAAGGTATGGACCTCGCTGGCCCACTTTGCCGAATGGATGATCATTCTGCTGCGCACCGACAAGTCCCACAAATACGAGGGCCTGTCCTATTTCGTGGTACCCATCCGCGCGGCTATCGGCAGCGGTGTCAGCGTACGACCGCTGATCAAGATGACCGGGGAGACGGGGTTCAACGAGGTGATCTTTGACGGGCTGGAAGTCGATGATCGCTACCGGCTGGACGAGCTCGGCAAAGGCTGGCAGGTGGCTATGACAACGCTGCTGCACGAGCGCGGCGCCGGTGAGCTCCAGGCGCCGCGGGCCGGCGGGCTCAAATCCCGGGAGTCGCACTCGGCGACGGCGCGGAGTCTGCTGGAGCTCGCACGCAAAACGCCGCGGGGCGCCGGCACGGCGGCCGATGATCCCGTGTTGCGCGATCGCATGATGCAGCAGGTGATACGAGAGGAAGCACTCAAGGAGAACCAGCGGCGCGCGCGCGTACCGGCTCTTCTGGATCATCCCATGCGTTTGCCGCTTCAGAACAAGCTGCTCGCCAGCGAACTCGGCCAGGACACGGCGCGAATCGCACTCGAGGTGGCGGGCGCCGCTGCCACGCTGTATATGGCAGACGAACACGCGCCGGACAGGGGCCAGTGGCCGCTGGCGTATATGAATTCCTTCGGCATGACGATCGCCGCCGGCACCAGTGAGGTGCAGCGCAATATACTCGGCGAGCGCGTGCTGGGACTGGCAAAGTCGAAATAGGGCGAACATCATGAGTCAACCGAATAATTATGGCTTTGGGGAAGAAGCTGCGCTGCTGAAAACCTCAGCGGCAAAGTTCTTTGCCCAACACCTGCCTGTCGACAGGCTGCATGCACTGGTTGCCGGATCGCACGATCCGAATCGACGTCCCGAAGCGCCCTGGCCGCAGGATTTGTGGCAGCAAATGGTGGACCTCGGCTGGACATCGCTGGCCGTGCCCGAAAGCGCCGGCGGCCTTGGAATGCCCTGCGTGGCGGTGGCGGGGCTCATGGAAGAGCTCGGCAGGGCGGCTTTTCCCTGCCCTCTGCTCGGTACGCTGGCGGCCAGCTATGTTCTTGCGGAGTGCGGCGATGCCGGCCACGCAGCGCAGCAGGAGATTGTCGAGGGTTGTGCCGTTGCTCTGGCGCTGACAGACAGCACCGGTTCCTGGGACACCGCCAGCAGCGGCATGACTTACGAGGGCGAGATACTCAGCGGCAGCGCACATTTTGTTCAGGATGTGCGCAAGGCGCAGCGGTTCCTGGTCAGCGCCAGCGGCGCGCAGGGTATGCAGCTGTTCTGGGTGGCGGTGGAGGCAGACGGGGTTGGCGTTGAGTCCGATGCCATCGTCGATCTGACCCGGGATCAGGGCCGCATCAGGTTCAATGGCGTGGCCGCCCAGAGGCTGGGTAATGCTGGCGCCGCCGCCCTGGACAGGGCCATGCCGGCGCTATGGATACTGCTCGCGGCGGATATGGCGGGTGCGGCGGAATGGTTGCTGCAGACCAGCGTTGAGTATGCCAAGTCGCGCCAGCAATTTGATCATACTCTGGGCTTCTTTCAGGCGGTGAAGCACCCCCTGGTGGATGTGATGATCCATATTGATGCGACGCGGTCACTACTCTATAGCGCTGCCTGCGCTGTAGATTATGAACCCGCCCGGGCACGCCAGCTGGCACATATGGCGCAGGCCTCTGCCTGTGACACCGCGGCGTTCTCCGCTGGCCGTGCCGTGCAGACCCATGGCGGCATCGGTTTTACCTGGGAATGCTACGTTCATCTGTATTTCAAACGCCAGAAACACAGTGAGGTTCTCTGGGGAGACGCCACCTGGCATCGCGCACGTCTGGCCGACATTCTGCTGGGCGGTCCTGCCGCCGCCGGATCAGCGCAAGGCGCGGAAACAGCGGCGTAATTCCTCGACAAACAGCTGCGGCTGCTCAAATGCGGCAAAATGCCCACCCCTGGGCGGCTCGTTCCAGTAAATGAGATTGAGGAAACGCTTCGCCGCCCAGCGGCGGCTGGTACGCAGAATCTCGCCAGGGAAGAGTGAGCAGCCAACGGGCAGCTCGATGGGGTCAAAGCCCGTGTTGTGAAAGCTCTCCCAGTACAGCCGCGCTGCGCTGCCAGAGGCATTGTTCAGCCAATAGAGCATTACATTGTCGAGCATCTCATCGCGACTCAGGGCGTTTTCAGGGTGGCGTACACCGTTGCGCTCGCAATCCGTCCAGGCCTGGAATTTCTCGACAATCCAGCTCATCTGGCCCACGGGTGAATCGGCAAGGCCATAGGCGAGACTCTGCGGACGCGTTGACTGCTGGTGTGCATAGCCGGAATCCCAGCGCTGGTAATGCTCCAGTGCCGCCAATGCACTTTTCTCTGCCGCATTCAGTGAATCCATGCTGTCTGCGTCGGGCGCGGCCACCGGCATGTTGACATGCACACCGGCAAGCCCCGAGGGTCTGGCCGTGGCCATGGCCAGCGTGACCAGGCTGCCCCAGTCACCCCCCTGGGCGACATAGCGTTCATACCCCAGCCGCTGCATGAGCGTTGCCCACATGGCGGCTATCGTCTCGACAGACGTCCCCGTCTGTGCGGGCTTGCCGGAAAAGCCGTAGCCGGGCAGGGACGGGATGACAAGATGAAAAGCATCCGCGGCATCACCGCCATGAGCCGTGGGGTCTGCCAGTGGCTCGATCACCTTGCAAAACTCGATGACCGATCCCGGCCAGCCGTGCGTGATAAGCAGCGGCAGGGCATCCGGATTCGGGCTCACCCGGTGAATGAAGTGGATGGGCAGGCCGTTGATGTCGCTCGTGAACTGCTGCCAGCTGTTCAGCTTCGCCTCGCAGCGCCGCCAGTCGTAGCTTTCCGCCCAATAGTCGGCCAGTGCCTGCGCGTAGGACAGGGGGGTGCCCTGATCCCAGCCAGCGCAGGTTTGTGCATCCGGCCAGCGCGTCTGCAGCAGTCGGCGCTGCAGTTCGTCCAGCTGCGCCTGTGGGATGTCGATACGAAAAGGGTGAATAGCCTGCTGCATGAGTTGTCGCCCTATCCCGCCGCGTCCTCGACGCTAAAGTTCTCGAGGAAGGCGCGCAGCTTTTCCCGTTCTTCCTGTGTTTCACGGGTGCTATCCCGCAGGTGCGTGGTTCTCGGCTCACGGTCGAGAAACAGTTTTCCGCTCACGGCACCGGCCTCAGTGGCGGCGGCCAACCACACGATCGTATCGGCACCTTCGTCGGGGCTGCGCAGAATGCGGCGGGTCAGGCGGTGAAAGCCGGGCAGCGCCGATTCCACCCCCGGGGTATCTGCCCAGCCCGGGTGCATGGCGTTGACGACAATGTTGTCATCCGCCCAGTCATCTGCCCATTGCTCGGTCACGACCATGAGGGCGCGCTTCGCCCGTGCATAGGCGACGCTACCTGAATAATTCTTTTCCCGCGCTATGAGCTTGTGGACCTCGAGCGGCTGGCTGTACATGCCGCCAGAAACAACGTTCACAATGCGGCCGCCGCCACAAGCGGCGAGCAGTGGCTGCAGGCCGCGACTCAGGCGATAGGGACTCAGCAGTAGCAGGGCAAAGCTGGCTTCCAGGCCCTCATCGGTCTCGCGCCTCGGGTTGAACAGAGCGCCCGCGTTGTTGATGAGGACGTCGATCGGACGGTCTGCTGCCATCAGCCTGTCCACCAGCTGGTCGACATCGCGCATAAGGGAAAGATCAGCGATTTCCGCGGTGATGTCGTGGTTGCCTGTCTCATGAACCAGAGACTCGACGGTTGCTGCGGCTTTCTCAGGGTTGCGCATTACAAGCGTCAGTTGAGCGCCTCGCTCGGCAAGCTGTCGCGCGGCAGCGAAACCGATTCCCGAATTGGCGCCGGTGATTACCACGTGCTTGTCGCGCAGGTCAGCAGAAACCGGATTCCAGTGCTTGCTGCCGCGGCGGTAACCCCAGCGGCTGAACATGGCGAGTCCGGGCAGCACCAGCGCGTCAGCGCGACGGCTGCTACAGGAAATGGTGGGCGCTGGAAAATCATCTTCGAGTGCACGCTGCATACCCTGTAAGGAATTCCTGCCCATACGCTGCATGCCCGGAACCAGGGCTTTCTCGGCCATCCGCATGGCGCCCTTTGGGGTGATTTCCGCCACGTAATCGATGTGCGTCCCCGACTGCGTGTCTTCAAAAGTAATGCGATCGACGATATCAAACAGGGAGGCGGATCCGTGCAGTTCGATGTAGTGGTCGGGCTCCAACGCTGCCACCGTGTAGCGGATGGCGACAGAGCCAAGTGGGAGACGGCAGTGCACTATGAATTCCGTGCCCTTGTCTACGGCGCCTGGGGTCGTCTTCTCCGCCCTGATGGCGGTCGCGTCCCACTCAGTCGTCGTGCGGAAATCTGAAATGTAGCGGAAGGCTTCGCTTCGCCTCCGGTCGACGGTGATGCTTTCGTGCAGCGTAATCATGGAAAACTCCTGTGCCTCGGCGGTATACGGCGACGGAACGGTCGTAGTTCACCGCGGTGTTGGTCAGTCGTCACTCCAGACGTGCCTGAGCGGTTCGCCAAAATCATCGTAGATGACCTTGCGTCGCTGACGCTTGCGAGCCGTTGCCGGCGCCTTGTGGGCTGGCTTGCGCCGGGCTTCCAGGGCCGCGATGACCTCCGGGATTTGCGTTCGCTCGGCGCGAGGCTCAATAAACAGCTCACGCGTCGTCGCTCGAAAAGGTGCGCCCGTGTCGCGACCGCTCACGCCCTGATCCACGCTGTTGATCGCGCCGCCCTGGCTAAGGTACTGCTCCATTTCCTGTGCCAGTTGTGCGCGCAGTTCGGCCTTGGTCAACAGCTTTTTCATTGGCGTGCCGGGGGGCTCCCTGGTATGCGGGTCTCTCTGTTGAATAATCCACCATTTTACGCTATTCGGCCGTCAATGCATCCGCGCATTTTTCATGTTCCGAAGAGTCTGGTTTAATGCGCCTCTCGTTTCGCCGGAGCACCTGCATGATCTGGGTCATCTTGATTGTCGTCGCGCTGGTTTGGTTCAGCGTCAGCTATCTGCGGGGAGAGAACCTGCGCTATCTCGACCGGCCACCGCAGCCGTCTCCCGATACCCGGCCTAGTGACGCCCATCACGCCGTGGTGGAGCAGCTGCGGGGTTTCGCTCGCGTCGCTGAGGGTGAGTCCGGCTTCGGGCGAATCAAAGCGATCCGCGAGCTGATGGATTCCATTCCCGCCGGAAAAAACTACGTCAGCACGTTCACCAGGGTCCAGCGCGACGGCATCAGCGGCGAGTGGGTGCAGTCGCCCGGCGTGGACACGCGCCGCCGCGTGCTTTACATCCATGGCGGTGCCTGGTTTGCGGGCAGCCCGCTGAGCCACAGGCCGGTAACGGATAAGCTGTCGAGCACATTGAATGCCGCAGTGTTTGCGCTGGACTACCGTCTTCTCCCGGAATACCGCCGCATAGACGGTATCGTCGATTGCCGTGAAGGCTATCGCTGGATTCTGCACAACGGCCCCGAGGACGCTGAGCCGCCGGATTTCCTGCTGATTGCGGGAGACTCCGCAGGTGGCAGCCTTACCCTCGACGTCATCGCCTGGGCAAGGGACTCTGGTCTGCGCATGCCCGATGCCGCCGTGGCGCTCTCACCCTCGACCGATGCCACGATGACGTCGCCCAGCCTGCGCGACAACATCGAGACGGATCCGATGCTCGGTCCGGCTTTCGCAAAACTGACAAAGGTGCCAACGCCTGTGCTCTGGTGGTACTACTGGTTCAGCTGGCGAATTCCGCCGAGCGACCCGCGTGTGTCGCCGCTCAGGGGCAACCTGGAAAAACTGCCACCGGTGCTGATACTCGCGAGTGAAGCGGAGATGCTGATCGACGATGCCAGACGCTACGCGGCGAAAGCGCAGGCGGCGGGTTCGCCCGTTCAGCTGCAGACCTGGCCTCATATGGTGCATGTCTGGCCGATGTTTACACCTGAGCTGCCGGAAGCTGAAGAGGCGTACGCCAATATTGCAGAGTTCGTTACAGCACTGGAAGTGCCGAAGCGAGAGCAGGCCCAGACGGCATGAACGCATTGCGCTCACTGTTGGTTTTCGCCTGGCTTGTCGTGACGCTTGTGCCGCTGGGAGCGGGACTTCTTATCTGTGCTCCTTTCGTTTCATCGGACAGACTGTGGTGGTGGTTTGCTGTGCCCTGGCTGCGTGGCGTTATTGGCGCCGCCCGACGGGTCGGCGGCGTTCGCTATCGCATCAGTGGCTGGGAAAACCTGCCGGGTCCCAATGATATGCAGCGCGTGATCCTGTGTCCGAAGCACCAGTCGACCTGGGAAACATTCTTTTTTCCGAGCATTACGCCGCATCCGCTCGCCTATGTTTTCAAGCGAGAGTTGCTGCGCATCCCCTTTTTTGGCTGGGCGCTGGGTCGCCTCGATATGATTCCGATTGACCGTAGCCAGCGCTCGGCCGCATGGACGCGTGTCGCCACGCTGGGTGCCAGGCTCATGGATCGCGGTAAGTGGGTCATCATGTTCCCTGAGGGCACCCGCGCTGCACGCGGTGAACAGGGGAGCTATAAGTCGGGCGCCAGTCGCCTCGCGGTGGCGACCGGTGCAAGCATCATTCCGATAGCACTGACGTCGGGTCGCTGCTGGCCACGACGGTCTTTCTGGCTGATTCCCGGCACGATTGATGTATCGATTGGCTCGCCCATTGACGCAGGGGGTCGTCGACCCGGTCCCGTAATGGATGAGGTGGAAGCCTGGATAGAAGCAGAGATGCGGCGTCTCGATCCTGACGCCTACATGACGGCAACGCCGGGGAAGAACCGCGGTAATGATACGTCAGCAAGTCACTGAGGAGGATTTTTCCATGGCGATTGAAGAGCGCTTTATCGAGTATGACTGCGACGGCACCCTGCTTGAGGGCTATCTGGCTTTTGATCCCGGCGCTTCCGGGGCATCACCCGCGGTAGCTGTTGCGCATGCCTGGGGCGGTCGGGGAGAGTTCGAGATGGCCAAGGCGAGGGATCTCGCGGCGAATGGCTATGTGGGCTTTGCTCTCGACATGTATGGCAAGGGCGTGAAGGGAAACTCCACGGAAGAGAACCAGGCACTGATGATGCCATTCATGGAGAATAGGGCGCGGGTGGCGCGTCGCATGCACCGAGCGATCGATGTTTTGCGTGAGCAGGCAGAGGTCGATGCGCAGAAGATTGCCGCGATTGGCTTTTGCTTTGGCGGTCTGTGTGTCCTGGACCTGGCGCGTAGCGGCAGCGATGTGTGTGGTGTGATCTCTTTCCATGGCCTGTTTACGCCTCCCGGGGTCGTTGGCGACAAGCCGACGCCCATCACGGCGAAAGTCCTGTGTCTGCACGGTTACGACGATCCGATGGTTGAGCCAGGAAGTGTTCTCGATCTGGGTCGCGAGCTGACAGCTGCCGGGGCGGACTGGCAGGTGCATGCCTACGGCAACACGATGCACGCCTTTACGGTTCCCGAGGCTAACGACCCGGATTTCGGGGCGGTGTACAGTGAGTCCGCGAATCGACGCTCCCATCGCTCACTGTATAATTTTCTTGAGGAACTGTTTTAGGCGTTCCCAGCGAGTTGCGGTCGGTGCGACATCGTATGGGTGCTGTGAGTTGTGATCGAACAGCGCGTTGAGCCAGACAGCGCTGCGCACCCCAGCCTGCGCCAGTCTTCGCTCGACCGTGTCACGGTGGCGTTCCACGTAGCGCCGGGCCAACACCTTCGAGTCGGGATAGATGGAGCGGCTGAGTTCGGCGCTTTCATGGATCCAGACCAGCGGGTCTGGCTCTTGCCAGCCGTCATGCTCGGCCTTGCTGAAAGTCCGATCGAGGTGGGCGATCCATTCGCGGTCACTGCGCTTTGCGGCTGACAACAGTCCCGAGTCCCACACACGGTGCAGGTTGCTGTCGTGTCCACCGAAGCTGACCTTGAAATCGTTGCCGCCGCGATCGTTGCGCACTCCGGCATGCAGCGGCTGGTGAAGATCCTGCACGATGTGAATGGAGAAGCGCAGCGCCAACCGTCGCTCATCGAGCGACAGGCTGTCATCCCTGACTGCGTCGGCGAAATCTGCCAGTGCCGTATAAGCGTCACCGCCGGGCGGTGCGTTCCGGGGATGGTAGCGACCGCTGGCCGAGGGGCTGACATAGTGAAACGGTCCGGCCCTGGTCTGCCAGAACGGCGACGGGTCGGAGCGCATCCGGTCCGCCCATGTGGACACACTTGCCATTGATTCGCTGCCCAGAATGCCGGCCACGGCTTTCTGTGCGGCAGGACTCAGGTGCCGTTCGGCGAGGGTGCCGGCAACGCGATGCCCCTGGGCTCCCCAGGCCTTGGCCGGCGGTGTAAACAGCGCAGCCTGCACCATCAGTAAGGCACAGGACATTCCTGTGGCGGTAAAAAGGTTCCTGGAAGCTTGCATCGCTGTCATTGGCGTGAAAAAAACCTGGCTGGTGGCGGTCACTCAGTCGCCCATGCGGGCTCTGCCTTCGGGTAGACTTGTAACCCAACGTCAGATGATAGCAGCACGAGCAGGGAGAGACAGGATATGGGACAGCCGTTACATCCGGTGGTGATTGGCGTCGGGCAGTGCACGTACCGCGATACTGACGCGACACGGACGCCCATTGACGCGTTGGTCGATAGCGCGCGTCTCGCCATTGCGGATACCGGGTGCGACGGTCTGCTGCAGAGCATCGACTGTCTCGTTACGATACCCTTCCTGGCGCGTCAGATTCCCGAGCTCGGGACAATGTTTCCGACCACAGCAGGTTCCGGTGTTGCCGAAGCACTGGGTATAGAGCCAGACGTGCTGCTCACTTCCGACTTTGGCGGCAACCTGCCGCAGTGGTTTGTCAATCGCTGCGCCGATGACCTGGTCCGCGGCGAGGTCAACGCCGTGCTGCTCAGCGGCTGCGAGCTCATGGCGACCCTGTTCGCCGGCCTGCGTAGCGGTGCTGACCTGTCTTCATGGCAGCAGGGTGGCACCCGCGAGTCCCGGGATCTGGGGCTCGGCCGCGCGCCCTGTCTGCCGGCAGAGCGCACACATGGCCTGTTCGAACCCATCAACACGTACCCCCTATTCGAGAGCGCGCTGCGACATGCTTACGGCTGGTCAGAGCGAGAACAGGCTGCGCGCCTCGGCGGGCTCGTCAGTCGCATGAGCCAGGTGGCGGCGAGCAATCCCATGGCCTGGAAAAAAGATATGCTGTTAGCGGAGGCTGTTCTCAGCACCGAAGCGGGAAACCGCATGATTACCAGTCCCTACACGCGGGCGATGAATGCTATTCTTGCCGTGGATATGTCGGCCAGCGTCATCCTGACAACGGATGCCCATGCCCGCAGTCTGGGTGTCCCGCCCGAGAGAATGGTGTATCTGCAGGCAGGAGCCGAGGCAAACGATGTCTGGCATACGTCTGAGCGCGTGGATTTTTATCGCTCCCCTGCGCTATCCGGATGCTTTTCCCAGGTGCTGGACATGGCGGGTATTTCCGTCGGTGACATAGACCTGTTTGACCTTTACAGCTGCTTTCCCTCTGCCGTTGAAGTCGCCTGCGATGCACTGGGGATGGCGCCGGATGATCCCCGGGGTGTCACAATTACCGGTGGTCTGATGCGCTTCGGCGGGCCCGGCAACAATTACTCGCTGCATGCCATTGCCCGCATGGTCGACCTGTTGCGCGTTGGCCGCAGTCGCTGTGGTCTCGTCAGTGCAAACGGCGGTTATTTGACCAAGCATGCCGTAGGTATCTACGGGCTCTCTGCGCCGGCCGTCCCCTGGCTTGAGAGAGACCGCGACAGCGTGCAGCGCAGTGTGGATGCCCTGGCACACCCTGTACTCAACGCGCATCCGGATGGGGGACGTATCGTGGTGGAAGCGCATGCCGTTCCCTTTAAAGACGGCAAACCGAGCCACGGGATTATCGTTGGTCGCCTTGATGATGGTCGGCGCTGTCTCGCCCATGCCCTGGATGAGGCAGCCCGCGACACGCTGCTGCACAACGATTGCGTCGGGCGCGAAGGCAGGGTGGTCCCCGATGACCCGGTGAACCGGTTCAGCTTTGATTGAGCGGACTCAGCGCAGTGGTTCAAAGCGATTTTTCTCGAGGTTTTTTCTAACGTTTTCTACGGGAAAAATCCGGCCGTTCATGGCGATGTAAACCCCTGGTTCAACGCACTGCAGTGCGCCGATGGCGCAGCCGATATTGAAAATGGCATCCGAGCCCGCAAAGGCGGCTGGCTGCAGAGCCCCGGTCAGCACGATGCGCTTCTGGGCGGGGTTGCCAACCAGCGCGAGGCCAGTCGCCACCATGCCATCTGTGCCATGGGTAATAAGAATGTGGTTACTGTCTGCCGCCTGCACGCGATCCCTGATCAGATCGCGGTCGGCCTCGGTCATGTCGAGGCTGTCCTTACGCATCGCCGATTCCACGGTGAATTCGAAGGCGACGCCCATCTGCCGCAACAGATCGCCGATGACAGGCTCGCCAACCTGATAGTCGCTCTTGGCATCGAAATAGATCTTGTCGATCGTGCCGCCCGTGGTAATAACGTGTGGGTGCATCCGGTTTTCCTGGCTGGATCATTGATCGATGCGTCAGGTCTTGCCCAGCGCATCCTCGAAAAGGTCGCACAGAGTACTCAGGATCTGCACCCGTGCAAAGCGTTTGTCCTCCCCCGCAACCAGTGTCCAGGGTGCATGGGCGGTGCTGGTCTTTGCCACCATATCCTCTACGGCGATCGCGTAATCGTTCCAGCGATCGCGGTTGCGCCAGTCGTCGTCTGTTATCTTGTGGCGCTTGTGTGGGGTTTCCTCGCGTTCCCGAAAGCGCGCCAGCTGCTCCTTCGGGCTGATGTGCAGCCAGAACTTCGCGATGATACAGCCGTGCGCGGCCAGCTGGGCTTCGAACTGATTGATCTCGCTGTAGGCACGCTGCCACTCCGCCTGCGTCGCATAACCTTCTATGCGTTCCACCAGCACACGTCCATACCAGGATCGGTCGAACAGGGTTGCGCAGCCGTCGCGCTGCAGACGCCGCCAGAAGCGCCAGAGGTAGTGTTGTGCTCGCTCCTCGTCGCTGGGTACGGCGAACTGCAGCAGCTTGTAGAGTCGCGGGTCGATAGCGGAAGTGACACGCCGGATGGCAGAGCCCTTGCCTGCTGCATCCCAGCCCTCAAACACTGCGACCAGTGACCGCTTCTCACGGTGGGCGCGCCAGGCGTGATCCTCCAGGGTTGCCTGCAGTGACGCGAGCTTTTTCTTGTACCTGTGCTTTTTCAGGGATTGACTGAGGTCGACCTGATCCAGCACGGTCGGCATCCGTCCGCTGGAGGGCTCGGCGGAATCTTCGCCCAGATCCTCTACCGCCGGCGCCGCCACAGGCGCTGTGCCACGCTGCGCCCGTCGTCTGTCGTGTGCCTGCATGGCTTTAAGAATGACATCGGCAGCTGCAATATCGCGATAGTTGTGGTTATCCGCCTCAATGCGATGCCAGGGCGCATGGCTGGTGTCGGTCAGGCGCAGCATCTCCTCGGAAACCTCCAGCGCGCGCGGGTAACGTTTCCACCAGGCTTTGGCATCGGCGGGCACTCGCGGATTTCTGGCCTTCTGGGGCAGTTCCTCCGCCAGCTGTTTGCGTTGGGTCCTGCGCGTCACGTGCAGCCATATCTTGACGATCAGGGTGCCGTCAGCGCTCAGCATGCGTTCGAAGGCCTCGATGTCGCGTAGACGGGAGACAAACTCCCGGTCGGAGATTTCATTCGCCATTGCCCGATAAGCGGGTTCCTGGTACCAGGCGCCGAGCATTACGCTGGTGCTTCCCTTCGGCGGCATGCAGCGCCAGAAACGCCAGAACCGCGGTCGCGATTCTTCCTCGTCGGAGTGCAGCCAGAATGCGTAGGTGTCAATCAAGCGTGGATCCATCCACTCATTGATGCGGTGGCTCACGCTGCCCTTGCCGCTGCCGTCGAGGCCACCGAGGATCACAATTACCGGGTATTGCCTTGCCTGGAACTCGAATTGCTGGGACAGCAGGGCAGGGCGCAGTGCATTCCGCAGGCGCTTGAACTCTTTACTGTGCAGCTTTTTCCCGGTTTCCAGCGCTTCAAACACGCGATTCAATCCGCTGGTGCACTACTGCGTCTGGTCGTCTGCACCATATGTGGACCTCGCCGCGGTGACCGCGCTGCCAGGCGCAACCGAAATGGCGCCCTGGCGCGAGAGTATGGATTCGAGCGCGGACAGACAGGTGAAAACATTTCGCGGCCGGCTGCTGTGCCCCATCAGACCAATTCGCCAGGCCTTTCCGGCAAGTGCGCCCAGGCCGGCGCCGATCTCCAGGTCAAACTCGGCCAGCAGGCTCGCACGGACCGAGGCATCGTCTACGCCCTCGGGGATACATACTGCATTCAGCTGTGGCAGCCGATGCGCCGGCGCTACTGCCATATCCAGACCCAGGGTGGCAAGGCCGGCAACCAGCGCTTCATGATTGCGTCGATGACGCGCATACGCCGCTGCCAGCCCTTCTTCTTCTACCATCAACAGCGCTTCATGCAGTGCATACATTGCATTGACCGGTGCAGTGTGATGATAGGCGCGCTTGCTGTTGCCGTCCCAGTAGGCCATGACCAGCTGCATGTCGAGGAACCAACTCTGGACCTTGTGCGATCGTGACCGGATGCGCTCTACGGCGCGCGGGCTGAAGGTGACTGGCGAAATGCCGGGCACACAGGACAGGCATTTCTGTGTGCCCGAGTACACTGCGTCAGCGCCCCAGGCATCTACCGTGACGGGAATACCTGCCAGTCCGGTGACCGAATCAACGATACTGAGCGACCCGTTGTCGCGTGCGAGCGCACACAACGCAGCCGCATCACTGTGTACGCCGGTGGAGGTTTCCGCGTGCACAAAAGCCAGCAAGTTCGCCTCGGGGTGGGCGGAAAACGCGGCCGCGACCTTGTCGATATCGACGGGGTCGCCCCAGGTATCCTCTACCATCACCGCTGTCGCACCGCAGCGTTCGACATTTTCCTTCATACGGCCACCGAAAACCCCGTTCTGGCAAACGATGACGGTGTCGCCGGGCGATACGAGATTCACAAAGCAGGCTTCCATGCCAGCAGAGCCGGGCGCCGAAATGGGCAGTGTCAGGGGGTTGTCTGTCTGGAAGACGTACTGCAGCTGCTTCTTTATCGCATCCATCAGTTCAATGAAGCACGGATCAAGATGGCCGATGGTCGGCTGAGCCAGGGCGGCCAGCACCCGTGGCGGCACGTCGGAGGGACCCGGGCCCATCAGCGTTCGCTGTGGTGGATGAAAGCTATGGCTCATGCAGCGGACTCCTGTTCTGGTCGGTAGTCAGACTATCGCGTCAACCTTCGGACAGAACCTGCGCCTGCGCCGCGGCAACCCGTGCGACGGGCAGGCGGAAGGGGCTGCAGGACACGTAGTCGAGGCCAAGGTCGTGGCAGAACTTTATCGAACGCGGATCGCCACCGTGCTCACCGCAGATACCGTACTTGATGTTCTTGTTCGCGTCGCGCGATTCCTCCACCGCCATTCGCATCAGGCGGCCCACCGCGCGCTGGTCGAGGCTGACAAAAGGGTCGTACTCGATCAGTTTTTTCTCCAGGTAGTCGGGAATGAAACGGCCGGCGTCGTCTCTCGAAAAACCATAGGTCATCTGCGTGAGGTCATTGGTACCGAAGCTCATGAACTCCACTGCGGGAGCCAGCCGATCGGCGCCCAGGCACGCGCGCGGCGTCTCCATCATGGTGCCGACCTTGTAGCGCAGCGATACGGACTTTTCCCTGAGCATCTTGCGGATGCTGCTGTCGATGATCTCCCCGATCAGGCGTATTTCGCGAACGTTGATCACCAGGGGAATCATGATTTCCGGGTAGGGCTGGTAGCCCTGCTCGATGGCCTCGATCGCTGCGCCAATGATGGCGCTAACCTGCATACGGGTGATCTCAGGCATGACCACCGACAGACGGCAGCCGCGGAAGCCAAGCATCGGATTGACCTCAGACAGCGACACTGCAGCCTCACGGACCTCGTCTGCTGAACGGTCGAGTCGCCTCGCCAGCTCGACCACGTCCTCCTCCCCGTGGGGCAGGAACTCGTGTAGCGGCGGGTCCAGAAGGCGCACCGTCACCGGCAGGCCATCCATGACCTTGAATAGCGCGAGCATATCTTCCTGCTGGAAAACCCGCAGTTTCTGCAGGTAGGGCTCACGCTCCTCCTTGTTGCGTGCCAGTATCATTGCGCGCATGAGATCAATCCGCTCACGGTCGAAGAACATGTGCTCGGTGCGGCACAAACCGATGCCCTCTGCGCCGAGGTCACGCGCGCGCTGCGCATCCTCGGGGGTTTCAGCATTCGCCCGGACTTTCAGTCGGCGATGGGTATCGGCCCAGGACAGAAGTGTCTGGAAGTCGTCACTCGAGCTGGCTTCGGTCTTTGGAATATCGCCGAGCATCACTTCGCCGCTGCTGCCGTCGAGGGTGATCACATCGCCGCGCTCGATCACGTGACCATCCTTTGTGGTGGCCGTCCCCGCCTCAATATTTACGCCAAGTCCCGTGGCGCCCGTAATGGCACACACCCCCATGCCCCTCGCAACAACGGCGGCGTGTGACGTCATGCCGCCGAGTTCAGTCAGTATGCCCTGTGCGACTTTCATTCCATGAATGTCCTCTGGAGTCGTCTCGCGGCGTACCAGAATGACCGGGCGGCCATCGCGAGCCACTTCCACTGCCTCGTCAGCCGAGAACACCACGTGTCCGGTTGCCCCTCCCGGGCTTGCCGGCAGGCCCGTGGCAACGACATCCTTTTTTGCGGCGGGGTCAACCATGGGGTGCAGGAACGCTTCGACGTGCTCGGGCGATACCCGCAGCAGCGCTTCCTTGTCGTTGATCAGGCCCTCTCTAACCATGTCGACTGCGATCTTGATGGAGGCGCGCCCGGTGCGCTTTCCACTGCGGGTCTGCAGCATGTAGAAGCGGCCTTCCTGAACCGTGAACTCTATGTCCTGCATGTCGCGGTAGTGTCTCTCAAGCAGGCGCTGGGTTTCATCGAGCTGCTGGTAGACCTCGGGAAGGCGATCTTCCAGCGTCGAGATCGGCTGTGGTGTACGCGTGCCGGCCACCACATCCTCGCCCGCGGCATTGAACAGAAACTCACCGAAAAAGGTGTGCTCGCCGGTAGAAGGGTTGCGTGTAAATGCCACGCCAGAGCCGGAGTCATCGCCAAAGTTACCGAACACCATGGCCTGCACGGTTACCGCCGTGCCCAGCGAGTCCGGGATATTGTTCATTTCTCTGTAGACGTTGGCGCGGGGCGTATGCCACGAGAGAAACACCGCCTCTACGGCCTTGCGCAGCTGCACGAAAGGATCCTGCGGAAAATCGGCAATGCCCTTGAAGATCTCGACAATGGCGCGCCAGTCTGCGGCGCTCATGTCGATATCGCTCTGATAGCCTCTTGCCTGCTTGTAGTGCTCAATTTCCCGTTCAAACTGCGCGCCGTCAAGATCCATCACCACGTCGGCGAACATCTGGATGAAGCGTCGGTAAGAGTCGTAGGCGAAGCGAGGGTTACCCGTTTTGTCGGCAAGGCCGGCTGCAATCGCATCATTCAGCCCAAGGTTGAGAATTGTGTTCATCATGCCCGGCATCGAGATGGGCGCGCCGGAGCGCACTGAGAAAAGCAGCGGATTCTCTGGGTCGCCAAAGCGCGCCCCCATTTTCTTTTCGACCAGGTCGAGGGCAACGCGATATTCCTGCTCCAGCAGGTTCGGCAGATGATTGCCGTTTTCAAAAAATTCCCGGCAGGTCGGCGTGGTGATAACAAAGCCGAAGGGCACAGGAAGCCCAAGGTTGGTCATTTCACAGAGATTCGCGCCCTTGCCTCCCAGCAGGTCCCGATCGTCACGGTTGCCCTCATTGAAAAGGTAAACGCGCTTTGCCATGGTCTCTCCAGATGCTGCTTGCAGCTTGAGTCAAGGAGCGCGAGTATACTGTTTCATGTACCATGCGTCATTTATCTGAGACGACAAGACGACTATGCGCGTGGTGTTATTCGAGGATCGCAGCGGTGGGTCAGGGCGTCGATGTCTGCCACGCGCAGGCTGCCCCGCTGGCGCTGCCTGCACCCGCCGCGACCTACGCAGAATATGGACGTGGTGCACTGCCGTTATTGCCGCTTTTCTGGCGTCCTGCACGCAGACGGTGCAGGAGCGTAGCGAGCCAGCTGCCGCTGCCCCCGTCGATTTTTCCGGCCACTGGGAGCTGAGTTTCGCCGAGAGCGATAACGTCCAGGCGCAGATGAGCGCCCTGGTGCGTAATCTGCGCAAGCAGGCTGAGCGCCGGGCGGCGATGCGCGGCGAGCGGGGCGGTCGCGGAGGACCGGGTGTTGTGCTCGGCGGATCCGGCACGGACAGCGCGCCCTCGGTGATCGGTCTGGCTCGCATGGCTGAACTGATTACAGAGTCTCAGTTGTTCGAGGTGAAGCAGAGCCGCACCCGCATAGAGGTTAAACGCGAGGGCAATTTCGCGTTGACCTGTGATTTTTTGCGCCAGGCCACCAGCGTGCGTGATCTTGGCGTGGGTCGCGAGGCCTGCGGCTGGGACGGCTCACAGCTTGTGTTCCGCATAGCCCTGCCGGAGGGCCTGTCAATACGTCATCGCTTCAGCCTCGCGCCCTCGGGCGATCAGCTAGGGGTCTACACCACGGTATTCTCGGATCGCGTCAGTTCGCCGTTCAACGTGCAGCGTGTCTACAACCGCTTCGAGCCCGGCGATCGCGGATACCGCTGTGAAATGACGCTCACCCGCGGGCGAGTCTGCACGACGGAGAGTGAATAATGCGTGGCCGGTGGATTGGTGTGCTGATGTGCCTTTGCGCTGCGTTGCTGAGCGCCTGTTCGTCGGTGCCCTCGTCGCGGTCTGCGCCGGTCACCAGGCCCGCCGCGGCGGACGCCTCCTGGCCTGACCCCGTGGCAGTGACCGAGTTGAAGCGCGCCGGCGGCGCGATGGAGCACCCCCTGTTGGACGTTGCTGTGCTGGTTTTCGACACCGGTCTCGATACGGTGCAGCAGGGCGATGTCGACACGGTGTTCGCCGAGGTGCGCAAGGCGGAATCGCTGTTCATTCCCGTGCAGCTGCGCCGGACGCTGGAGGAGAGTGGTCACTGGGGGGTAGTCCGCGTTGTGCCGGAGCGCCCGGATTCAACTGCGCTCAGCGTATCGGGGAAGATTCTGCATGCCGATGGGCGCGATCTGGTGCTGTCGGTCACGGCAGTGGATGCGGCCGGCCGTGAATGGCTGTCGCGCATCTACCGGGGACGCACCTCTGCGACCGACTATCCGGTTGATGACGGCCGCGATCCGTTCGCAAGCGTTTATAATCAGATTGCCAATGATCTGCAGGCCGTGCGGTCAGGCAGTGATGCCGCCACTATTGCCACGCTGCCCGACATCGCATTGATGCGCTTCGCCGAACGCCTGGCGCCGGCGGTGTTTTCGGACTATCTCGAGCGCACGGAATCGGGACGCCTGGCGCTGACGGGGTTTCCTGCAGAGGGCGACAGCATGCTACAGCGGGTGCGACGCCTGCAGCGCCAGGAAAATCTTTTCATCGATACGGTGGATGAGCAGTACCGGGTTCTGGTGGAGGAGTTTGCCCCTACCTACCACCTGTGGCGGGAGTACAGTCGCGAACTGGTGGTGTACGAGGAAGACTACGTGGCGCGGGCGTCGCAGCGAGAGATACAGAGCCGACGGGGAACTTTTTCAGCGATGCAACAGACTTACAACACGTTTCGTCGGGCGAAGGTACACGAGCAGGACCTGTATGAGCTGGCCACGGGCTTTGATAATGAGGTCACCGCAACCGTTGTCGATGTCGACGATCGCATCTTTCGGCTACAGGGTTCACTGCGCGAGCAGTTTGCCGAATGGCGCAGCCTGCTGGAGCGGATATTTGCTTTGGAGACCTACCCGACGCCATGAACGCCGATACGACGCGCGAATACCTCGCCCTTTGCCCGCGTGGGGTGGGTTCTCTGCTGACGCACGAACTTGCTGCCCTGGGGGCATCGGATGTGCGCGAGACCCCGTCGGGGGTTTTCTTCGCCGGTACTCGGGCGACCCTGTACCGCGCCTGTCTCTGGTCCCGGCTCGCCAACCGGATACTGCTGCCGCTGGCGGATATCGAGGCAACAGACCCCGATGCACTGTATCGGGGCCTGAGGGAGATAGACTGGCCCGAACTGTTTTCTGCGCAGCGCTCTTTTGCAGTGGATTTCCACGGTCAGACACCGGCAATTCGCAATACGCAGTTCGGTGCTCAGCGCAGCAAAGACGCCATCGTCGATACGTTCCGTGATCGTGGCCATCCCAGGCCGGATGTGGATCGGCGGCAGGCTGATATCCGTGTCAGTGTGCAGCTGTTCAAGGGGCTGGCCAGAGTGGCGCTGGATCTGTGCGGCGGCAGCCTGCACCAGCGGGGATATCGGGTTCGCGCTGGAGATGCGCCGCTTAAAGAGAATCTCGCGGCGGCGCTGCTGTTGCGCGCGGACTGGCCGGGAATGGCTGCCCGCGGCGGCGCCCTGGTCGACCCGATGTGCGGATCCGCGACCCTGCTTATCGAAGGGGCATTGATGGCCGCGGACTGTGCGCCTGGACTCTCTCGCCAGCGATTTGCCTTTGAGGCATGGCTCGCACACGATCCCCGGCAGTGGGAGGCTGTGTTGGGTGAAGCGCGTGCCCGCGCTGCCATCGGACGCGCGCGGGATCTCCCGGACATTCGCGGCTACGATGCCGATCCGACTGTCGTGCGCTATGCGCAGGCCAATATCGCGGCGGCGGGCCTGCAGCGCCAGGTCAGGGTCAGCTGCAAGCCCCTCGCTGAGCTCCGCCGGCCCAGTCACCGGCCGATGTCTCAGGGGCTGGTTATCTGTAACCCGCCCTACGGCGAGCGGCTGGGGGAAAAAGCCTCGCTGCGGCACCTGTATCAGCGTCTCGGACAGGTTCTGCACGATGAATTCGATGGCTGGGACGCGGCGGTGTTTACCGCTGATCTGGAGCTGGGGCGGGCGATCGGACTGCGCAGTCATCGGCAGTACGCGCTCTACAACGGCGCGCTGAAGTCGTCACTGCTGCTGTTTGCGCTGCGCGAAAATCGCCTGCGGGATGCGCAGCGACAGCGCGGGCCAGAGGCTGCATCGGCAACAGAAAAAGCACCCTCGCAAGACAGGCCGTCACTCAGTGAGGGTGCGGTCATGTTCGCCAACCGTCTGCGCAAGAATCGTCGTCATCTGGCCAACTGGGTGAAGCGCAACGCGATTGAGTGTTACCGCGTCTACGATGCCGATATGCCCGAGTATGCGGTGGCGGTCGATATCTATGCAGACTGGGTGCATATCGCCGAATACGCCGCGCCGGCGGGCGTCGACCCCGAGGCGGCGCGGCTTCGCCTCGAGGATGTTTTGCAGGCTGTTCCCGGTGCGCTGGATGTTGCACCGTCGCACATCGTGCTCAAGCAGCGGCAGCGACAGCGCGGAACGTCTCAATACGTGCGCCAGGACAGTAGCGACCGTCTGCTGACTGTCAGGGAGGGGCAGGCGACACTGCTGGTCAATCTGCAGGATTACCTCGATACCGGCCTGTTTCTTGATCACCGGCCCCTGCGTCGTCGTCTTGCAGAGGAAGCGCGAGGGCGGGATTTTCTCAATCTCTTCTGTTACACCGGCTCCGCGACGGTGCACGCAGCATTGGGCGGCGCCCGCTCGACCACCAGCGTCGATATGTCGAACACCTATCTCGACTGGCTGCGTAAAAATCTGGCGCGCAATGGGCTGGCAGAAAACCGTCACCAACTTGTGCGCGATGATGTCCGAGCCTGGCTGGAACGTGGTGGCCAGGACGCCGACCTTATCCTTCTGGACCCGCCATCCTTTTCCAACTCGAAGCGACTGGAAGATGTGTTTGACCTTCAGCGCGATCACCCGGCGCTGATCCGGGCCACCATGAGGCGATTGCGTCCCGATGGCGTGATGTACTTTTCTAACAACAAGCGCAGGTTTCAGCTCGATCCGGCGATGGCCGAGGAGTTCTGCTGTGAAGACATTACCGCACAGACACTCGATCCCGATTTTCGTCGAGGTAAAAAACCACATGTCTGCTTTCGTTTCTCGCATCGCCACAGGGCGCTGCCATGAAGACCCTGCTTATTGCCTACCACAGCCAGAGCGGCGCCAGCGCGGCTCTGGCGCTCGCTGCCGCCGGCGGAGCAACAGCGAGCGGTGAGCTGGGTGTACGCTGCGATCGATGCGCGGACCTCGGCAGTGCGGACCTGGCCCGGTCGGATGCCCTGCTGTTAGTCTGTGCCGAAAACAACGGGCGTCTAAACGGCGGCGCGAAGGATTTTCTCGACCGTATTTTTTACCCGATGATAGGCAGAAACCTGGTGCTTCCCTACGGACTGTTGATCAGCGCTGGCAGTGACGGGCAGGGCGCGGTCGCCGAGGCGCAGCGGGTATTCAAGGGTATTCCCTTTACACTGGCGACCGAGCCGCAAATACTTCACGGCCTGCCGGATGAGCAGGCGCTCAATGCTGCCCGCGAGTTCGGTGAAGCTTTCGCCACCGGGGTGGCGATGGCCATATTCTGATCATACAGCCGCAACGGCCTGAGACGGCCGATACAAACAGGAGGAAACCTTGTCATCAGATAGCGTACCCGAAGGTTTTGAGCCAATGCCGGAAGGCCTGGCCTACAGCGACAGTCTGCAACCCTATTATCGCTGTGTGGGCGCCAGTCGGGAGGTAATGTTCGGTCTGCGCGTGCTTGACCAGCATTGCAACCTGATGGGGATATGTCACGGCGGCGCCCTCATGACGTTGGCGGATATTGCCGCGGCCTCAACGGTGAGCTCTCAACTCGAGGCGCCACGCGGTCTGCCCACCGTCAGCCTGTCTTTCGATTTCATCGCGCCTGGCCGCAAGGGCAACTGGCTTCAGACGCACACAGATCACGTGGAGACCAAGCGTCGCTTCGGGTTTTGCTCGGGTGTCATTCGCGATGGCGATAATGTCATCGCCCGCTACAGCGGCACTTTCTATATCCCTGATCATCAGGGCGTATGGAAAGACGATGCCGGCCGTGCCGCCGCCGCGAAAATTTTCAGCGCCTGACTGCGCCATCGCCGGCAGTACGTAGGGCCGCAATCAGGGCGCTGGTGGCGCGTGACGGTGAGCGCTGGCGATGAATGGCATAGCCCAGGGTGCGCTCAAGCTGCACACCCGCGACGGCGAGACGGTGCAGCGAGCGGCCCTGCATGCGGCGCGGCAGCACTGTCCAGCCGAGGCCTACGGTTGCCATCATGCGCAGCGTTTCAAGGTAGTTGGTCGACATGGCGATCTGAAGCTGAAGCCCCGCCGCGTCAAAGCAGTGTGAAACGCGTTGACCGGTGAAGGTGTCAAGGCCCGGTAGCACTGCTGCGTGGTTCGAGAGCGTCGTCAGCGTTGTGTGGGAGCCGCTGGCCAGGGGATGGTCTGCGGCCACCATGAAATCCAGTGGATCCCGCCACAAGGCGTGACTGGCAAGTTGCCGGCCGTCTCGAGGCGCCAGCGTGGCGATGGCCAGCTCGATGTCTCCCGCGGCCAGCGCCGCGTAAGCCTGCTCGGAATCGAGGAACTGTATATCGAGCCGCACTCGGGGATAGGCACGGGTGAAGGCGCTCAGAATCGGCGGTAGCCGGTGCAGCCCGATATGGTGACTGGTACCCAGGTGCAGCCGACCGGATACCTCACCATCAAGATCTCTCACTGCCTGCTCGGCAGCGGCAAACGACAGTTCGACAGCAGCAGCGTGGGGCATCAGCGCGGAACCTGCCTCGGTCAGAAGTACGCGTCTGCCAACGCGATCGAAAAGGGCTACCCCGAGATGGGCCTCCAGGAGTGCAATGCGCTTGCTGATTGCCGGCTGAGACAGGTGTAGGCGCACTGCCGCTGCCGAGAACGAGCCAGTCTCGGCGATGGCGCGAAAGGCGCGCAGGTTGTTCAGGTCGAGATCGGCTGACACGGGGGAGGCTCTTACAGTGCGTCAAACGATAGTATTTGGTTATGCTATAAATAAAAATAATAAATTGGAGTAATTGTAAAAGCCGCGATACGCTGCACTCGGGCAGTTTGCCAGGAATGTCGGAGAATCAACGATGACTGCAATGACGCTGTACGACAAACTCTGGAATCACCATCTGGTAGAGCAGTGGGATAATGGCTCCGCGCTGATCTATATCGATCGTCACCTGCTGCATGAGGTGACTTCGCCACAGGCATTTGAGGGCCTGCGTCTCGCCGGTCGCAAGCCGTGGCGCCTGGGGGCCAATCTGGCCGTCCCGGACCACAATGTTCCAACCGGCGCCGATGAGCGTCGTGGCGGGGTGGCGGGTATTCTCGATCCCATATCCCGTCTCCAGGTGCAGACGCTTGACGATAATTGCAGCGCGTTCGACATTGTCGAAATTCCCATCAATGATGTCCGCCAGGGCATTGTGCATGTGATTGGCCCCGAGACAGGAGCCACACTGCCAGGCATGACGCTGGTGTGCGGTGATTCCCATACCTCCACCCATGGGGCTTTTGCTGCGCTGGCGCACGGCATCGGCACCTCCGAGGTGGAACACGTCCTGGCCACGCAGTGCCTGGTCCAGCAGAAAATGAGGAATCTGCTGGTACGGGTGAGTGGTCGCCTGCAGCCAGGCGTCAGCGCCAAGGATCTGGCGCTCGCCATCATTGGCAGGATAGGCACTGCAGGGGGTACGGGCTACGCCATTGAATTTGCCGGAGAAGCGGTGCGTGCACTTTCCATGGAAGGCCGCATGACGCTTTGCAACATGTCGATTGAAGCCGGTGCACGCGTGGGCGTGATTGCGGTGGATGAGGTCACTATCGACTACGTACGCAGCCGTCCCTTCGCCCCCCGGGGCGCCATGTGGGATGCGGCGGTCGCAGCCTGGCGTGACCTGCACAGCGATGACGGCGCGACCTTTGATCGCGTGGTTGAGCTCGACGGTGCGGCCATCGAGCCACAGGTGACCTGGGGCACTTCGCCCGAGATGGTGACATCGGTGCACGGTCACGTACCGGATCCGGCGAGCATGGACAGCCCGTCGCGCGCAGCCGCCGTGCGGCGGGCACTCGACTACATGGGGCTTCAGCCCGGTATGCCGATCTCGGATATCAGGCCCGACAGGGTGTTTATTGGCTCCTGCACCAACTCCAGAATTGAGGATCTGCGTCAGGCGGCGGCCGTTGTCCGGGGCCGGCGCAAAGCCGACTCGGTCAAGCAGGTACTGGTGGTCCCGGGCTCGGGCCAGGTCAAGCGTCAGGCGGAGGCCGAGGGTCTAGACCGGATATTCCTGGCGGCGGGTATGGAGTGGCGCGAACCGGGATGCTCGATGTGCCTGGCCATGAACGCCGACAGGCTCGGCGCCGGCGAGCACTGCGCCTCGACCTCCAACCGCAATTTCGAGGGTCGGCAGGGCTCTGGCGGTCGCACCCATCTGGTAAGTCCGGCCATGGCGGCTGCTGCAGCCGTCACCGGACATTTTACGGATGTTCGCCAGTTGGCGGAGGTCGCCGCATGACGCCGTTTACGCATCACGAGGGCCTGGTCGTACCCATGGACCGAGCCAATGTAGACACCGATCTGATCATTCCCAAGCAGTTTCTCAAGTCCATCAAACGAACAGGTTTTGGTCCCAATCTGTTCGATGATCTGCGCTATCTCGATGAGGGACAGCCCGGCCAGGACTGCAGCGGGCGACCGGTGAATCCAGACTTCCCTCTGAATTTTCCCCGCTACCGTGGCGCAACAATACTCCTTGCGCGCGAGAACTTCGGCTGCGGCTCCAGCCGTGAGCACGCTCCCTGGGCGCTGGCGGATTACGGCTTCCGAGTGATTATTGCACCGAGTTTCGCGGATATTTTCTACAATAACTGTTTCAAGAACGGGTTGCTGCCGGTGGTGCTGACAGCAGAACAGGTGGACACGTTGTTCGCCCGCGTCGACGCGAGCGAGGGCTTTACGCTGGCGGTCGATTTGCCGGCACAACGCGTGACATCGCCTGCGGGAGAGGTGTTTTTCTTTGAGGTTGACGGCTTCCGCAAGCAGCGCATGCTGGAAGGCCTTGATGATATTGGCATGACGCTGAAAAGCGCGGACGTGATCCGGCGTTTCGAGGACCGGTGGCGGGAACGGTCGCCATGGCTGTTCGGCAGTCTTGATGAAGCGGCGGAAGAGTAGCGTGGGCCGCCGGATTCTGATGTTGCCCGGCGACCATGTCGGCGGCGAGATTGTCGCGGAGGCTGACAAGGTGCTGCGCGCGGCCGACAGGCGTTTTGGGCTTGATCTTGATTTGCATTACGGGTTGATCGGGGGGGCTGCACTGGACGCCGACGGAGTGCCGCTGCCGGAGCATACGCTGGCAAGCGCCCGGCAGTCGGATGCCATACTGCTGGGCGCAGTGGGCGGGCCAGAGTGGGATGGGGTTGCCCGAGAGCTGCGGCCGGAGCGTGGGCTGCTGCAAATCCGCAGTGAACTCGGACTCTTCGGTAATCTGCGCCCGGCGCTGCTTTATCCGCAGCTGGCGGAGGCCTCGAGCCTGAAGCCGGACATCGTCGCCGGTCTTGATCTTCTCATCGTGCGAGAGCTGACGGGTGGTATTTATTTTGGTGAGCCGCGGGGCATTCGCACGCTGGAAAACGGTGAGCGGGAGGGGTTCAATACCGATATTTACCGGGAGTCAGAGATACGTCGAATCGCGCATCTCGCTTTCAGGCTGGCGCGCCAGCGCGGTCGGCGCCTGTGCTCTGTCGACAAGGCGAATGTGCTAGAAGTCACCGCGCTGTGGCGCGAGATTCTCGAGTCGATAGCGCCGTCTTATCCCGATGTCGAGTTGACGCACCTCTATGTCGATAATGCGGCCATGCAGCTGGTCATGGCGCCGAAGCAGTTCGATGTCATGGTCACGGGCAATCTGTTTGGCGACATTCTGTCGGATGCGGCCGCAATGCTCACCGGGTCCATAGGTATGTTACCCTCTGCATCACTGGATGAGGCGGGTTTCGGTCTGTATGAGCCCTGTCATGGTTCGGCGCCCGATATATCGGGGCAGGGCAAAGCCAACCCGCTGGCGACCATATTGTCTGTTGCCATGATGATGCGTTATACGCTTGCCGAGCCCGATGTGGCTGTCGCCATTGAGGCGGCGGTCGGCGAGGTTCTCGATGCAGGTTCGCGCACCGCGGATATCTGCGCGCAGGGACAGACGCCGATCACAACCGAAGCGATGGGCGATGCCGTCGCCTGCGCACTTTTACGTTATAGCAGTACCAGAAGCAGTTGATAGGAGAGATACCGCCAGATGTCAAAAACCTACAATGTGGCCGTCGTCGGTGCAACCGGCGCGGTCGGCGAAGTCATGCTTGAGATTCTGGCAGAGCGTCAGTTCCCGGTGGAAAACCTCTACGCGCTGGCGAGTGAGCGCTCTGCGGGCAAGACGATCAGTTACGGAGACAGGCGTATTACCATCAGCAATCTGGCCGATTTTGATTTCAGCCAGGCGCACATCGGGCTTTTCTCCGCGGGAGGGTCCATCTCGGCGGAGTTCGCGCCAAAAGCGGCGGCCGCGGGCTGCGTTGTCATCGATAACACGTCGCATTTCCGTCGCGACGATGACATACCGCTGGTCGTTCCTGAAGTGAATCCGGAGGCGCTGGCTACGTGGAGTGATCGCGGCATTATCGCCAACCCCAACTGCTCCACCATTCAAATGCTGGTCGCATTGAAGCCTATCTACGATGCCGTCGGCATCAAGCGCATCAACGTGGCCACCTACCAGGCTGTCTCGGGCACCGGGAAAGAAGCCATTGAGGAACTGGCCGGCCAGACTGCCCGCCTGCTGAACGGGCAGCCCGCGGAGCCCGACGTCTATCCCAAGCAGATAGCGTTTAACGCCCTGCCGCACATCGATAGCTTCCAGGATAACGGGTACACGCGTGAAGAAATGAAGATGGTCTGGGAAACCCAGAAGATTTTCGGCGACAGCGAGCTCCTGGTGAATCCGACCTGCGTCCGGGTGCCTGTGTTTTTCGGGCATTCAGAGGCTGTGCACATTGAGACAGTCGACAAGATCTCGGCCGCAGAGGCGCAGGAACTGCTGCGCAAATCCCCGGGGATTACCCTGCTCGATGATCGCGCCGATGGAGGATACGCCACCGCGGTCACCGAGGCTGCTGGCACGGATCCGGTATTCGTCAGCCGTGTGCGCGAGGATATATCGCACCCGAGAGGTCTCGACCTCTGGGTGGTCGCTGATAATGTGCGCAAGGGCGCAGCGCTCAACAGCGTTCAGATCGCCGAACTGATGATCCGTGATTATCTTGATTAACGCAGGGCCTTACTCGATACTTGATCTCGTTGCCGCGGAGGGTTGGCCACAGCACTGAGGCGTCTTTCAGCATTTTGTTCATACTGCGTTGCAAGCCGTTGTGAATAATGGCATTTTGCAGTGTATTTTGTGAGTCCCTGAGGGGGGGTCCCAGGCAATATCGCCTCCGGGAGTCAGGACAATAACAAGGCGTCGATACATGGCAAAGCGAGTTCACCTTTCATCAGCTGTTCTCATTGGCAGTCTGCTGCATGCTGGAACGGTGTCCGCTCTTGGCCTTGGTGACATCACCCTGAAGTCATATCTCAATGAGCCCCTTGAAGCCGAAGTCAGGCTCAACGACACGCGCGATCTGGTGGCAGACGAGATCAAGGTTCGCCTCGCCAGGGCGGAAGATTTCGAGCGGCTCGGCGTCGAGCGCAGCTATTTCCTCACGCGCATACAGTTCGACGTCAGTATCGACCGCGACAGCAACACCGGCGTCATCCGCCTGACAACCACAGAGCCGGTGGTCGAGCCTTTTGTGGACGTCATTATCGAGGCGCGCTGGCCCTCTGGCAGGCTGTTGAGGGAATACACGGTTCTGGTTGACCCCCCCGTGTTTCGCGAAGAGCCGCTGATAGTCTCTGCATCCGCGGAAGTTGCCGCGGCTGAGGGCAGAGAACAGCGTAGCGATGACGCGTCCGGCGTCTCGACGGAGCCCGACACGAGCGACGACGGGGCTGGCGGGCAGGCTGCCGCCAGCGGCAGCGAACTACCGCCGGGCGAGATGCCACGGCGGGCGTTTTCTGCCGAAACGGCTGAAGTTCCGGCGCCGGGTCAGCGCTACATGGTGCGGCGCGATGAAACGCTGTGGCAGATTGCCTCCCGGGGACGCCCGCAGGGCGTCAGTGTACAGCAGGCGATGCTGGACATTCAGCGTCTGAATCCGGAAGCGTTCATCAACGGCAATATCAATCGTGTGAAGGCCGGTTACATCATTTACCTCCCTGCCGATGGCGATATCAGCTCGGGGGATTTTTCCGAGGCGTTGGCCGAGGTGAAACAGCAGAACGCCGACTGGGCGAGTCAGCGGAGGGGTACCCCCGGCGTGACGGCAGCGGCTTCCCTGCGCATTTCTGCAGATCCTGCCGGCGCTGGAGACGCGCCGCCTGAGGGCGAGCCGTCACGCCAGGCGGTTGATGTCAGCGCCGCTGGCGGTACGGCAGACGACACCGAATTGCCTACGCAAACCGGGCAGGTACGTGCAGTTGACGAAGCGGCGACAGCCGAACCGGGTGATGGAAGTGCCCGGGCGGGGCAGGCCGCTGCACAGGGTGAGATTGCGGGTCAGCTGGCACAGATGTCGGAGAGGCTGGACACGCTGGAACAGATTGTTGCCCTCAAGGATGAGCAGATCGCGACGCTGGAGCAGGCACTCCAGGAAGCCCGGCTCGAGGCGCAGCAAGCGTCTTCGGCGCAAGTCGAAACCGCGGAGCCGTCTGCTGTGGCACCATCGCAGTCGTCGCCGGTCGTGGAAGTGCGCACGCCAGCGCCAGCGCCGCAGCCGCCCGGTCTCCTCGAGCGTCTGGGCAGCTGGCTTTACGCTATCGCGGCTGCGCTACTGGTCGCGCTTCTCGGCCTGCTGTTCTGGCGCCGACGGCATGAACAGGCGGCGCTCGACGACGACAGCTTCGACCCCGATGGCGTGCACGACGATGACAGCGACGATGTGTTCGCTGGCGTTACGCTTCGCGATGAACCGGCGGCACAGAAGCCGCCAGACGAGCCTGCCACGCCGGTTGTTTCCGCAGAGTCTCAAGCGGGAAGTGCTGATGCGGTACCCCCGCGGAATAACCGCGGCTACGGTGAGCGTCGCTACGATGATTACATTGACGACGCGGGCGCGGGCGATGCGCTTGCCGAAGCTGATATTTACATTGCCTATGGACGATATCTGCAGGCGGCGGAACTGCTGACCACCGCGATTGAGGCTGACCCCGATAATGCGGCCTATCGCCTGAAGCTGATCGAACTCTACGTCGATATGGGTGAGCCGGATAAAGCCGGGGAACAACTCAGCGCGTTGAGTGAGCTCGGCGATGCAGACGCTATGCGTCGAGCAGAAGCGATTGTCGGCAGCAGCGTTGTGCCCGTACCGTCCACTATGAAGCCTGAGCCTGAGCCTGAGCCTGAGCCTGAGCCTGAGCCTGAGCCTGAGC
>CAZTJR010000033.1:0-17627 GCA_964613795.1 uncultured Alteromonadaceae bacterium
GAATTGGAGCTGGCGAGAGGAATCGAACCCCCGACCGGCTGATTACAAATCAGCTGCTCTACCTACTGAGCTACGCCAGCCTAGCGCGGCGAAATCTGTCGAGTTGCCGTCGCCGCGAGTGCGGATGTTAGACAATGTTGCCCGCTCGCGCAATCGCCGCGAGAGCAAGTCCCTCAAAAACCAGGCCAGGTCTGTGCTCAGCCGCCTCCTCAAGCAGCGCAACGATTGCACTGCCGCCGCCGCCGGAGACGACCAGGCGGGGCCTGCCTGCACCGTCGGCCGCAGCCATCCTGAGGGCCAGCTGAATTGCGCCACAGTGGGCGAGAGCGGCGCCATGAGAAACGGCTTCTGCGGTACTCAAGCCTGGCGTCAGAGTCGGCACAATAACGTCATTAAAGCGCACGCGCTGCGTCCTGCTCGTCAGGGCATGCTGCATCAGATCCGCACCCGGCAGGATATAGCCGCCTTCGTGCCGACCACTCGCCGCGACAATATCAATGGTCAGGGCAGAGCCGGCGTCCACCACGCAGACGCGCTCATGCCTGCAATGCCAGGCGGCCAGCATGGCGAGCCAGCGATCCACCCCCATTCGTCCCGGATCAGCATAACTGTTTCGCAGGCCAAGAGTTTCCCGCTCTGAGCGGGCAAACCAGGGCTCCACGCCCCAGCGCTGACGGATTTCCGCTGACAGCTGTCGCTCGCTCTCCTCAGACGCCACGCTGGCAACAAGCACGTCGGAGGGCGCGAGCCTGATAGCCTGCAGGTTCCACGCTGCGTCGCCTGCAGGTGTCTGCGTTCCACGGTCAAGAACGACCTTAGCCTTGACCATACGCCATTTAAGCGCACTGTTTCCAAGATCGATCTGCAGCACATGACGGTCTTCAGGCTGAGTCATGACGCTCGCACCGACACCTCACCTCCATACACCGCTATGGTGCCGCTCGACGTGTCGAGGAGCAGCGCGCCCCGATCGTTCACACCCATGCCGATGCCGACCGTATTCTGCGAGCCCACGGTCACCGTTAGTGGTCTGTTGGCGAAGGCGTCCAGCGCGCTCCACTCCTCGCGCCAGCCAGAAAAACCGGTCTTTTCGAATGACGCCAGCATCGGCAGCAGGGCATTCAGGAGCCCGGCAACCAGCGCGCTGCGGGACGGCAGATCGCGCCCGGCAATCGCCGCCAGGTCCGTCCATGGCTGATCGATGCCGTCAGCCACGGCGGACGGCATCGCCACATTGACACCCACACCAAGGACAACCCGCGCGGGACCCGCCGCGTCGCCCGTCATCTCGATCAGAATGCCACCCACCTTGCGACCGTCGTACAGCACATCGTTCGGCCACTTCAGCTGCGGCACGGCAACCCCGGTCGCTCTCAAGGCGCGGGCAACGCAGACCCCTGCGGCGAGACTCAGTCCCTCGAGCGCAGCCGCGCCCTGCGCGAAATCCCAGGTCAGCGACAGATAAACACTGCGGGCAAAGGGACTGATCCAGTCACGGCCGCGACGTCCACGGCCTGACTGCTGCTGTTCCGCAGTGCAGATCAACGACTGCCCCGGGGGAAACAGTTGCCGGCGCAGCAGCTCGGAATTGGTCGAGTCGACCACCGGCAGCACTGCAATCTCTGCGGCCAGCTTTTCTGCCTCGCTCGACAGCCCCAGCCGTATTCTCTCTTCACTGAGCAGGTCCAGGCCGCCGGGAATCCGGTAACCCCTGCCGCGAACGGACTCGAGCTGCAGGCCCAGTCCTTCAAGACGGGCCAGCTGCTTCCAGATCGCGGTACGACTGACACCCATGTCATCGGCCAGCACCTGGCCAGAATGGAACTCGCCATCGGCAAGCCGCGCGAGTAGATCTGCCTGTGGCATAGAGATATCCCGGGTTATTCTGCGGCGTCATATTAACAGATACGTCTGTCACGGCGCGCCGATCTTGCGGACATACCGGCTTAACCTTTACGTAAACGTTAACCTAAGCTACAGTCGGAAGGTGTCCGTCAGGAACGCAGCAAACGCAACATGAATGACAAGACGTACAGCATTTCCGAACTGGCTGGCGAGCTGGAAATCACGCCACGGACGATCCGCTTTTACGAGGAGCGCGGCTTCATCTGCCCGCACCGTATCGGTCAGCAACGTCGCTACACCAGTGCCGACCGGGTGCGCATCAAGCTTATTCTGCGCGGCAAGCGTATTGGCCTGAGCCTGGCCGAGAGCGTCGAGATCATCGACATGTATGACCCCAGCGGCAACAACGCCGCGCAGCTTCAGACGCTGATCGAGCGCATTGCCGAGCGGCGCGCACAGATGATCAGGCAGCGCGCTGATATCGATGCCATGCTTGAAAGCCTTCGGGAGGTCGACGGCCTGTGTCGCGCCGCGCTGGCGGAGAAAGCATCAGCACCCGACTCAACCCTTGTAAAAACCAGGAGAACAGGATGAACAGCGGCTACCCGACACTGAACTTTGGCCTCGGTGAAGACATCGACATGCTGCGTCAGTCAGTGCAGCAGATGTGTGCCCGGGAAATCGCTCCCCGCGCGGCAGACATCGATCGCGAGAACGCCTTCCCGCAGGACCTGTGGCGCGTACTGGGCGACATGGGCCTGCTGGGCATTACGGTGGACGAGGCCTACGGTGGCAGCGGCATGGGCTACCTGGCGCACTCGGTGGTGATGGAGGAAATCAGCCGGGCATCGGGGTCTGTCGGTCTGTCCTACGGTGCCATGTCAAATCTGTGCCTGAACCAGATCGACAAGAACGGCAGCGAGGAACAGAAACAGAAGTACCTGCCAAAACTCTGCAGCGGCGAGCACGTTGGCGCTCTCGCTATGTCAGAGGCGAACGCCGGTTCGGACGTGGTCAGCATGCGCCTGTCCGCCCGCCGGGAGGGGAATGACTACATCCTCAATGGCACTAAGATGTGGATCACCAATGGCCCTGACGCCCATGTCTATGTGATCTACACCAAGACCGACCCCGACGCCGGGTCGCGCGGCATCACCGCTTTTCTGGTCGAGCACGACTTCCCGGGATTCTCGCGTTCGCCGAAGCTGGACAAGCTTGGCATGCGCGGATCAAACACCTGCGAACTGGTTTTCGAGGACTGCAGGGTTCCGGCCGAGAACGTCATGCGCAGCGAGGGTGATGGTGTGCGCATTCTGATGTCCGGCCTCGACTACGAGCGTACCGTGCTGTCAGGCGGGCCGGTCGGCATCATGCAGGCCTGTATCGACGAAGTCCTGCCCTATCTGCACACTCGCCAGCAGTTCGGCAAACCAATCGGTGAGTTCCAGCTGATGCAGGGCAAGCTGGCTGACATGTATGCCGACCTGAACGCCTGTCGCGCCTATCTCTACGCGGTGGCGGCGGCCTGCGACCGCGGCGAGGAGACGCGCCAGGACTGCGCCGCAGTTATTCTCTACACCGCGGAGAAAGCCACACAGATGGCCCTGCAGGCCATACAGGCCCTGGGTGGCTATGGCTACACCAATGAGGCCAACGCGGGTCGCCTGCTGCGCGATGCCAAGCTGTATGAAATCGGCGCCGGCACGTCCGAAATACGACGTATGCTGATCGGCCGTGAACTCTACTCGGCCTCGGCCTAGGAGGCGCTATGAACCGGATAATCAGCAAACTGGACTTGAGTTCGGAGGATGCCGCACGCAACGCCAGGGCGATGCAGCGTCAGGTCGATGAGCTGCGCGAGCTGGTATCACAGATCAGCCAGGGCGGCGGAGAGAAGGCGCGGGAGCGGCACACCTCGCGCGGCAAGCTGCTGCCCCGGGACCGGCTCGATGCCCTGCTCGACCCCGGCAGCCCCTTCCTGGAGCTGTCTCAACTGGCCGCTTACAGGGTCTATGACGACGACGTACCCTGTGCCGGCCTGATTACCGGCATCGGACGGGTCAGCGGCGTTGAATGCATGATCTTCGTCAACGACGCGACTGTCAAAGGCGGCACCTACTACCCGCTCACCGTGAAAAAGCAGGCGCGCGCACAGTTCATTGCCGAAGAGAACCACCTGCCCTGCCTCTACCTGGTGGATTCCGGCGGCGCCTACCTGCCGCTTCAGGACGAGGTGTTTCCCGACCGCGAACACTTCGGCCGCGCTTTCTACAACCAGGCCCGCATGTCTGCCAAAGGAATACCTCAGATCGCTGCCGTGCTCGGCTCCTGCACCGCCGGCGGCGCCTACGTGCCCGCGATGGCCGACGAAGCCATCATTGTGCGCAACCAGGGCACCATCTTTCTCGGCGGACCGCCGCTGGTGAAGGCCGCTACCGGCGAAGTCGTGGACGCGGAGGAACTTGGCGGCGCCGATGTGCACTGCCGACAGTCAGGCGTCACCGACCACATGGCGCAGGATGATGCCCATGCACTGACACTGGTCAGACGCGCCGTGGCGCGCCTGAACCGCCGCAAGACGCTGGATATCGACGTGCAGCCGGCGCGGGACCCCGCCTACCCGGCAACCGACATCTACAGCATTGTGCCGGCAGACACCCGCCAGCCCTTCGATATACGCGAGATCATTGCGCGCCTCGTGGACGGCTCGGAGTTCGACGAGTTCAAGGCACTGTACGGCACCTCGCTGGTATGCGGCTTTGCACGGCTGCATGGTTACCCGGTGGGCATTGTCGCCAACAATGGCATTCTGTTCAGCGAGTCCGCAGTGAAGGGCGCGCACTTCGTCGAACTCTGCGCGCAGCGCCGGATTCCGCTGGTATTCCTGCAGAACATTACCGGCTTCATGGTGGGTAAACAGTACGAGGCCGGCGGCATTGCGCGGCACGGCGCCAAAATGGTCCACGCGGTGGCCTGCGCCGATGTGCCAAAATTCACTGTGATCATCGGTGGATCCTTCGGCGCAGGAAACTACGCGATGTGCGGTCGCGCCTATGACCCCAGGTTCATGTTCATGTGGCCCAATGCGCGCATCTCAGTGATGGGCGGGGAGCAGGCGGCGGGCGTACTGGCCACAGTCAAGCAGGATCAGCTCGCCCGCGACGGCCGCAACATGAGTGATACCGAGACCCAGGCTTTCAAACAGCCGATACTCGACCTTTATGAGAAGCAGGGGCACCCCTACTATGCTTCTGCACGCCTCTGGGACGACGGGGTCATCGACCCCGTCGACACGCGAACCGTGCTGTCTCTCGCGCTCTCAGCCAGCCTGAACGCGCCGGTACCGGAGTCCCGGTTCGGCGTGTTCCGCATGTAACAGGACGGATCTCACCATGGAAAAGACACTGGATTCAGCGACCGTACAAACGCGCATCGGTGCGCGCGGTATCGCCAACGTCGTGATCAATCGCCCCGACAAGCACAATGCCTTTGACGACAGCATGATTCGCGCGCTGCGGCAGACCTTCAATACGCTTGCGGAGGATGCCTCGGTGCGGGTCATTGTACTCAGCTCCAGGGGCAGACATTTTTCCGCCGGTGGCGATCTCGCCTGGATGCAGCGCATGGCGGACTTCGACCGCGATGACAATCTCCGGGACGCCGAGGATCTCGCGGGCATGCTGCACGATCTCAGACAGGTCCCACAGCCAACCATTGCACAGGTCCAGGGGGCAGCTTTCGGCGGCGCCGTCGGCCTGGTCAGCTGCTGCGATATAGCCATTGCCGCCAGCACCGCACGCTTCGCGCTGTCCGAAGTCCGCATCGGCCTTATTCCAGCCACTATCGGACCCTATGTCATAGCCGCCATTGGCGAGCGCGCCGCGCGTCGGTTTTTCCTTACCGGCGAGGCCTTCGATGCCCACTGCGCGCTGCGCCACGGTCTGGTCAGCGATGTCGTCGCGCCGGAAGATCTTGATTCGACCGTTGCCCAGCTGTGTAACACCCTGCTGGATAACAGCCCCCAGGCCGTGCGCGCCGCCAAGGACCTCATCACGGAAATCTGCGGTGTGCCGGCGCACGATGAACTTATCCGGGAAACCTGCCAGCGCATTGCCAGCCTGCGCGTGTCCGATGAGGGCCAGGAGGGACTGAAGGCCTTCCTCGAGAAACGCGCGCCAGCCTGGAGAATTAGCGAGGAAAATGACACATGATCACCAAGCTGCTGATAGCTAACCGCGGCGAAATTGCCTGCCGCGTCATCAGGACAGCGCGACGCATGGGCATTGCCACCGTCGCCGTGTTTTCGGATGCCGACGCCGACGCCCTGCACGTTGATCTGGCGGATGAAGCCGTGTGGATCGGGCCCTCGCCGGCACGGGAGTCATACCTGCGTGGCGAACGCATTATCGAGGCGGCACAGCGCACCGGCGCTAGCGCCATTCATCCTGGCTATGGCTTTCTCTCTGAAAACGCCGGCTTTGCACAGCAGTGTGAGGACAACGGCCTGCTGTTCATCGGACCGCCCGCCAGCGCCATTGATGCCATGGGGTCGAAGTCGGCAGCCAAGCGCATCATGGGCGATGCCGGCGTACCGCTGATCCCCGGTTACCACGGCGAGGAGCAGACCCCATCACTGTTGCGCAGTGAGGCGGGAGCCATTGGCTATCCGGTACTGTTGAAGGCCGTTGCCGGTGGTGGCGGCAAGGGTATGCGCATCGCCCAGAGTGATGCAGAGTTCGAGACTGCACTGCAGGCGGCAATCCGGGAATCCCGCGCCAGCTTCGGCGACGACCGCATGCTGGTCGAGAAATACCTGGCCAGACCCCGCCATGTCGAGGTGCAGGTGTTCTGTGACAATCACGGCAACGCCGTATATCTCGCGGAGCGCGACTGCTCCGTGCAGCGCCGCCACCAGAAAGTGCTTGAGGAAGCGCCGGCTCCGGGTGTCGATGACACCCTGCGCAGCGCAATGGGCGCCGCTGCGGTGGACGCCGCCCGCGCCATCGATTATCGCGGTGCAGGTACAGTGGAGTTTCTGCTGGATGACGATGGTCGTTTCTACTTTATGGAAATGAACACCCGCCTGCAGGTCGAGCATCCTGTGACCGAGATGATTACCGGACAGGATCTGGTGGAATGGCAGCTGCGCGTGGCCCAGGGAGAACCCCTGCCGCTTGCCCAGGCGGATATCCAGCTCACTGGTCACGCCTTCGAGGCACGCATCTACGCCGAGGACCCATCCCAGGACTTCATTCCCGCCACAGGCCGCATCAGCCAGCTGATGCTGCCGGCCGCCAGCGAGCATGTGCGAATCGATACGGGCGTGCGCAGCGGCGACAGCATCAGCCCCTACTACGATCCGATGATCGCTAAACTCGTGGTCTGGGACGTATCCCGCGAGCAGGCGCTGAATCGCCTGCGCATCGCGCTGCGCGGTTTTCACGTTGCAGGTACTGTGACCAACCTGGACTTTCTCTACCGGCTTATCGAGGTGGATGCGTTCCGCGAGGGCGACGTCGACACCGGGTTCATTACGCGCCACGAAGAGACCATTTTCCGACGCCTGGAAACCGACGCCGCGTGCGATCTTGCCAGTGGTGCAGTGGCGGTACTGCTCTCCCGGCAGCATGAGCGAGCGCAGGCTGATAATTATGATGGCGACCCCACCAGTCCCTGGCGACTGACCAGCGGCTGGCGCGCCAATGCCCCCGCCCTGCACCGGCTGACGCTCCGCTACCATGGCAGCGTACACGGCCTGCAGGTGGAACAGCGCGATCAGGCCTTTCGGGTCACCGCCAGCGGCGAGGAGACCACCGTGTACGGCGCGCTGCACCAGACGCGCCTGGATATCACGATCAACGGTCACCGACGGCGCGGCAGGTTGATACGCGATAATGCTCACTACTCACTGGTGTTTCCCGGCCACACCGTTGAATTCCACGAAGTCGACGACGAGCATGCGACGAGTGAAGAGGATACCGCTGCTGCACTCAGCGCGCCCATGAACGGCACCATTGTGACCCTGCTGGTCGAGCCAGGTGAGAGCGTCGTAGCGGGCACACCCCTGCTGATCATGGAAGCGATGAAAATGGAGCATACGGTGCGGGCACCCGCTGACGGCATGCTGGAGCGCTTTCTGTTTGCCCCCGGCGATCTGGTCGATGGCGGCGCCAGCCTGGCAGACTTCGTCGCGGAGGACGCAGAATGACGGCCACCGACAGACAGGTTTCCATTGTTGAAGTGGGCGCCAGAGACGGACTGCAGAATGAACAGACGCCGGTATCACTGACCACCAAACTGACCCTCATCGGCGAACTTGCCAGCGCCGGCATCCGTACTATTGAGGCCGGCAGCTTTGTCAGTCCGTCGGCCATCCCGCAAATGGCTGACAGTGACGCGCTGTTTGCAACACTCAAACGGGTGCCAGGGGTTACCTACACCGCGCTGACACCGAATAGCCGCGGCCTTGAGCGCGCCATGGCCGCCAAGGTCGACGAGGTCGCGGTATTCGCCGCTGCTTCCGAGTCATTCTCACAGCGCAACATCCGCTGCAGCATTGCCGAGAGTCTTCAGCGCTTCGAACCGGTACTCGCGCAGGCAGCCGCCGCAGGTATTCCCGTCCGCGGCTACGTTTCATGCGTCCTGGGGTGCCCGTACGAAGGC
Organism: uncultured Alteromonadaceae bacterium; assembly: GCA_964613795.1. Lineage (GTDB taxonomy): Bacteria > Pseudomonadota > Gammaproteobacteria > Pseudomonadales > Halieaceae > Chromatocurvus. The sequence continues at coordinate 8,509 of CAZTJR010000033.1, forward strand.
AGCATCAGTCCGCACGCCGTTGAAGGGGTCACCCGCGGGCTGCTGGACATGGGCTGCTACGAGGTATCACTGGGCGACACCATTGGCGTGGGCACCCCCGGGAGCATGCAGGCGCTCCTCGAATTGCTGCTTGCCAACATTCCGGCGCATCAACTTGCTGCGCACTGCCACGACACGTACGGTCAGGCGCTGGCGAATATCCTGATTGCGCTGCAGCACGGTCTGCGCCGTATCGATTCTGCCGTGGCGGGCCTCGGCGGCTGTCCCTTCGCCCCTGGCGCCACGGGCAATGTCGCGACCGAGGATGTCGTTTACATGCTGCACGGGATGGGCTTTGATACCGGCATTGATCTGGATCGCCTGGTTGCCGCCGGCAATGCCATTTCTGCAGCGCTTGGCCGAGAGAACGCTTCACGCGTGGCTACCGCGCGCAACCGACGCCGCAGCGCGCAGGCGCAAGACACCACTGCAACGCCCTGATCCCGCGACATGCCTGTTACCCGGGGAACGCCCCTGCGCCACGCCACCGCGCTGCTCACAGGCATCTCGGCAACCGGCCAGATCTCACTGCTGTGGGTGCTTGAACTGGGGGCTCCCGTACTGGGTGTAGCGCTCGCCGGATGTCTGTATCTCATGCTGGCCCTGGGCCTCTTCGGCGTTTCGCGCTTTGCGCTGTTTCTCGCGGCGCTCATGCCCGCCTTGCGCGTGCTCTACGCCTGGAACCCGCTGCCGGTGGCGGAATGGGAACAGCTGCGCAGTGCTGTCGACGTGATCATCGCCATATCTGCGCTCTTTCTACTGTGGCAGGCTCGTCACCGGCCCACTCACTGACGCCATTCGCAGTGCTCCGCTCAGGCGTCGAGATCGGGGATGATTTCGTCCTTGAGCTGGGCAATGCAGTCTTTCAGACGCAGCTTCTCCTTTTTTAACCGCTGCAGCAGAATGTGATTCTGGTAAGGAAATCCCTGCATTTCACTGATCTTGTTGTCGAGCGCCCGGTGTCGCGCCTGCAGCTGGCGCAATCGCATTTCCGGCGTCATGACCTCGTTTGCCGCCGGCGTCAGGGAATCCGGTCCCTGCCCGTTAGCTGGCGGCCAGCGCATAACATCCTGCCATACATCTCGTCTCCCAGTTGGTGATGAACACTATACCTGCAGCCGGTCGCGACACAAGCATCACCCCAGGCGATCAAGCAGCTCTGCCCAGAGCGACGCACTGGCATCGGCCATGGCAAAAAAGTGGGGGCTTAGCAGAGTCTCGCGGGCGTTGTAGCGAAGCGGTCGACCATCGAGACCAAGAACCGCCCCACCCACCGATTCCAGCAAGGCCTGACCCGCCGCGACATCCCACTCGCTGCAGGGAGAGAATCTCGGATAGAAGTCTCCGTTTCCGTCCGCCAGCTGTGTGAATTTCAGCGCACTGCCACTACTCAGCCGAGTGATTGGTCCCGAGCGCTCTGCGAGCAACGAGAGCGTGCGATCCAGAAGGTCACTGCGGTGCCGGCGACTGGCGACAACCGTCACGCCGCCGTTAGCGACAAGGGACCTCGGCGCCAGCACCCGGCGCGTCCATGCCTCCCCCTGACGTTGACACAGCCAGCCATTCACTCCGGGTATGCCCAGGTAGGCCATCCTTTTCAGGGGCAGGTACAGAATGCCGAGACGCGGCGCCCCGTCTTCGATCAGCGCCAGATTGACCGTGAATTCGCCAGTGCGCTGCAGAAACTCCCGGGTTCCGTCCAGCGGATCCACCAGCCACAGCCGCTGCCAGTGACGTCGCTGCGCAATCGCATGGCGCGGCGACTCCTCGGACAGAACAGGAATATCCGGGAGTAGCCTGTGTAAACCATCCACCAGGCAGTGATGCGACGCAACATCGGCGCGAGTAATGGGCGAATCATCCGATTTTTCCCGATACTCATCGGCGTGCGCGCCGTGGTACTCCCGCGCGATAATTTCCCCGGCCTCAGCACAGAGGGTCAGTAGGGCATCCACGATAGGCGGCGTCAGTAGGCTGGGGATTGGCGTGTTCATCGCGCTAGACTATAGCACTGTCCCAATGCGCCGCGGAGTGTGCCTTGAGGCAAAGACACGGGGACCTGAAGGAACGCAATGATCAACTGGAACACCATCGATACCGTGCTGCTCGATATGGATGGCACGCTGCTTGACCTGCATTACGACAACCATTTCTGGCTGACGTATCTGCCTGTCGCCTACGCCAGATCCCGGGGACTCTCCGACGAAGAGGGCAGAATCGAGCTTCTCGGGAAACTGGACGCCAGACGCGGACAGCTCGACTGGTACTGCCTTGATCACTGGTCGGAGCAGCTGCAGCTCGATATACCCGCGCTCAAGCGGGAAATCCGCCACATGATCCGTATCCGGCCGTTTGCGCTGGAGTTCCTCAAGCGTCTACACGCTGGCCCCACAACAACCTTGCTCGTTACCAATGCCCACCCGGTGACGCTTGACATCAAGATGGCTGAAATCGACATCCGGCCCTGGTTCGACCACGTTGTGGTGTCACACCAGTATCGGGCGGCGAAGGAAGAGCTGGCATTCTGGGAGCAGCTGCAGTCACAGCACCCCTTTAATCCAGCCCGCACACTCTTTATCGACGACAGTGAAAGTGTGCTGGATACGGCCCGGGAATACGGTATTGCTCACCTCCTTACCCTGCTGCAGCCCGATAGCGAGCAGGGCAAGCGGCTCGACACCCGCTTCCCGGGCATTCACCACTTTGATGAAATCATGCCCACAGGCAGCACGACATGAGCGGCGATGGCAAGAACGGTGTGCGACTCGACAAGTGGCTTTGGGCCGCGCGCTTCTTCAAGACGCGCAGTCTCGCAAAGGCTGCGATTGAAAGCGGCAAGGTGCAGTTCGACGGCAGCCGGGTCAAGGTGTCCAGGGAAGTCCGCGCCGGCGACAGACTGCGCATACGCCAGGGCTGGGACGAGAAAGACATCACCGTCATTAGCATCTCCGACCAGCGCCGCGGTGCCGCGGAGGCCCAGGCCCTGTATGAGGAAAGCGCTGACAGCATAGAGCGCCGAGAGAGCGCAGCCGCCGCCCGCAAGGCGGCGGGCGGGATGCTGGAACGCCCGGTACGCAAGCCCAATAAAAAGGAACGCCGTCAGATACACCGTTTTCGGGAGGGCTGACGGGGAACGGCGTTAGATACAGACATCCAGGCGGGTAATCCCGCCGTAAAATTGGTCACACCGAATAAAAATTACGCTACCATTGTGCCATGTTCTCAGAGATCCCAGCATCACGCCCCGAAACCCCTCTGCTCGACGCGGTGGATTGCGGCCGTCCCGTCCGTGAACTGTCAGCCGACGAGCTAGTGCAGCTGGCCGATGACCTTCGCGCCTACCTGCTTTACAGCGTCGGTCAGTCTGGCGGGCATTTCGGTGCTGGTCTCGGTGTCGTTGAACTGACTATTGCCTTACACCACATCTACAACACACCGGACGACCGCATTGTCTGGGATGTCGGCCACCAGGCCTATCCGCACAAGATCCTTACCGGACGCATGCAGCGGATGCACAGCATGCGGCAAGCCGGGGGCCTTTCCGGTTTTCCCAAACGCAGCGAGAGCGACTACGACACGTTTGGCGTAGGCCACTCGTCCACCAGCATTTCTGCTGCCATGGGCATGGCGCTGGCAGCCAGAGCCCAGGGGCTGAACCGACGCGCCGTTGCCGTTATCGGGGATGGCGCCATCACCGGCGGAATGGCGTTCGAGGCCCTCGCCCATGCCGGGCACGTGCGACCTGACATGCTGGTCGTGCTGAACGACAACCAGATGTCCATCGGTTACAACACCGGTGGGCTGGCCGCCTACTTTGCGAAAATCTGGGCCAGCAAGACTTATATCACCATGCGCGAGGGCAGCAAAAAGGTCCTCAAAAAGATCAAGCCGGCCTGGGATCTGGTAAAACGGACCGAAGAGCACATGAAGGGCATGGTGGCACCGGGCACCCTGTTCGAAGAGCTTGGCTGGCACTACATCGGCCCGATAGACGGTCACGACCTGCCACAGCTGATACAGACGCTGGAAAACATGCGCGACCTGAAAGGTCCTCAGTTCCTGCATATCTGCACCATGAAAGGCAAGGGCTTCAAGCCGGCCGAGGCCGACCCTGTCGGCTTCCATGCGATCAACAAAATCGAATCGCGCAAGGAAATCACACCGGCAGCCGCGCCGGCATCACCCAGGCCCAAGCCACCCAAATACCAGGATGTCTTTGGTCGCTGGCTGTGCGATATGGCACGCGACGACGACCGTCTCATCGCCATTACCCCGGCAATGTGTGAAGGCTCCGGCATGGTCGACTTTGCCAAAGCCTATCCCGACCGCTTCCACGATGTCGCCATTGCGGAACAGCACGCGGTAACGCTGGCTGCCGGCATGGCCTGCGACGGTGTCAAACCGGTCGTCGCGATTTATTCTACTTTCCTGCAGCGCGCCTATGATCAACTGATCCACGACGTTGCACTGCAGAATCTGGACGTCACCTTCGCCATAGACCGGGCGGGGCTCGTGGGTCAGGACGGGCCAACCCATCACGGCGCATTCGACCTTAGCTACCTGCGTTGTATCCCCAATATGGTGATCGGTGCGCCCTCCGGAGAGAATGAATGTCGCCAGATGCTGTACACCGCCTATCAGCACGAAGGGCCCGCCGCCATCCGTTACCCTCGCGGCAACGGCAGCGGTGAACTGATCGAGAACACCATGTCCGTCATGGAAATCGGCAAAGGCGTGATGACCCGCAAGGGCAGCAGCGTTGCCATCCTCAACTTTGGCGCCCTGCTCGATCAGGTCCTGCAGGCGGCGGATACACTGGATGCCACCGTTATCGACATGCGCTGGGTCAAACCGATGGACGAGGCGCTGGTGCTGGAAGCCGCGGCCGCTCACGAGTTGCTCGTTACCGTTGAGGAAAATGCAGCGACGGGCGGTGCTGGCAATGGCGTCGAGGCATTACTGCACGCCAATGGCGTGACAACCCCTGTGGTAGTACTTGGCATCCCGGATGAGTTTCAGGAGCATGGCGACCAGCAGGCTCTCCGCGCTCTGGCAGGTCTCAGTGCGGAGGGTATCTGTGAGGCCGTCGCGCGAATGAGAAAGCCAGAAGTGGTGGAGAGCGTCCTGCGTCAGACGGCCCCCGTTGGCCGATAGAGCCCGGCACATCCTGAACCGCAGAGGGGTAAAACGCGCAACGCCGTCTCCTTTGAAGCAGGCCACTGTGATAGCCTCTGCCCTCCATTGTTAACCTGAAAAAACCATGGCCACGAAACCTAAAAAAGACGATGCCGGGGACAGCCCGTCCATAGAAGCCACGCTCCTGAAGCTCGAACAGATTCTCCAGCGCATGGAATCGGAAGAGCAGCCCCTCGAAGCCTCGCTCGCCGACTTTGAGGAAGGCATCAGCCTCACGCGCCAGGCCCAGACAATGCTGCGTGAAGCAGAACAGAAGGTACAGCTTCTTACGGAAAGCAGCACCGGCGAACCGCAGGCCGCGCCACTTGTCGCCGCTGAAGACGACGGCAGCGAGCGATGACAGCCCGCCAGTACACAGCATGACATTTGACAACGAGCTGCAGCGCTTCGATTCCGCAATGAAACGGCTTATGGCGGGCGAGCTGCTGGTGAGCTACCGGGGCAATTCGGTTCCAGAGACGCTCGTTTCAGCCATCGACTACGCCATTGCAGGAGAGGGTAAACGTATCCGACCGATACTGGTTTACCGCGCGGCGGCAGTAATTGCGGAGGGGGAGCCGCAGGCACTGGATTATGCCGCCCTGGCCCTTGAGTTGGTACACACCTACTCGCTGATACACGACGATCTGCCCGCCATGGATGACGACGACCTGCGTCGGGGCCGGCCCACACTGCACCGCGCCTTCAATGAGGCCACCGCCATTCTGATCGGTGATGGCCTGCAGGTGCAGGCATTTTCCATGATTACGCAAGCACCTGGATTAACGGCAGCTCAGCGTGTCGACATGATTGCCCGTCTCTCGGAGGCATCGGGCTTCAGCGGCATGGTCGGCGGACAGTACCGCGACATGGAGGCAACCGGTACCGACCTGAGCCTTGATGAACTGCAGGCGATGCATGCGATGAAAACCGGCGCCCTGATTCGCGCTGCCGTAGGACTAGGCGGCATTGCTGCGGGCGGCACGTCGCAGCAGCTGCAATCCCTGGATGCCTACGCGCAGCACATCGGCCTGGCGTTCCAGGTAGTTGATGACATTCTGGACGTGGAAAGCGACAGCGCAACGCTTGGCAAGACGGGCGGCAAGGACGAGGCCGCACACAAGGCGACCTACGTCAGTCTTCTGGGACTCGATGGCGCACGGGCGGAAGCCAGTCGACTACTGGACGCCGCGCTGGCGGCCATGGACTCCCTGGGCTCACGGGCCGACCCCTTGCGTGACGTTGCCCGCTTCATTGTGGCGCGGAAGCACTAGTGGGCCACGCGGTAAGTTCGGTAATGCTCAGCCGCAGCACAAGCGCTGTGGGCAAGGCGCGCGAGCGCAGGACTGGCCGTCGCCAATTCAAGCGAGTGCAACGCGGCCCACTAGCAACACTCCCTCAGTCAGCGCGGAACATGTGGCCGAGCTTTGCGCCCTTGGTGCGCAGGTACTTCTCGTTGTGGGGGTTGCTGCTGGTCTCTATCGGCAGACGCTGTCGCACCTCGACCCCCAGATCTGAAAGCGCCATCACCTTGCGCGGATTGTTGGTCATCAGGTCAACCGACGCTATGCGAAGATGTGCGAACATCGGTCCGAGCAGGCTGTAGTCGCGCATATCCGCGCCAAAACCCAGACGCTCATTGGCTTCGACAGTGTCTGCGCCCGCATCCTGCAAACGATAGGCCTTGATCTTGTTGAGCAGACCGATACCGCGACCCTCCTGCCGCAGATAGAACAGCGCTCCCCTGCCCTCTGCGGCAATCGCCTGCAGTGCCGCGCGCAGCTGATTTCCGCAGTCGCAGCGCAGGCTGAACAGAGCGTCACCCGTCAGGCATTCAGAATGCACCCGGGACAGCACCGGTTCGCCATCGTCGAAATCGCCCATGGTGAGAACCACGTGCTCTTTGTTCGACGCGGAATCCTCAAAGCCGTGCATAATGAAATCGCCCCATTCAGTGGGGAGACGGGATGACGCAACAAAACGGACTGACACACGGCAAACCTGCAATAATGGAATGCCTTAGTCTACCAAGCGCGACAGACAGTAGCGACCTCCGAGCAGCCGGTCGCCGCGAGCCGCAAACGAGCTATTCACATTACCAGTCGCGCGACAGCGACAGGATGCCGTTGCGCTCCTGCAGACTGACATGCTCGAGATAGGTCATCCCCAGAAGGATCATCCGCGGGTAGTCACCCTCCAGCACCGTCGCACGCACATTATCGACCCGTATTCCCCCGACATTGACAAAGTCGAGATTGATCGAGCGCCCCACCAGCGTGTTACCCGCAGTCTCCACCCGCGTCGCCTGGCCGGTTCCCGAGGGTATTCCCAGCCGCTGCGCCTGGGCGGCGTTCATCGCAACGATATTGGCGCCGGTATCCACCAGCACATCGGCGCGTCGCCCGTTGATCAATGCGGTGGTCTGATACTGCATGCGATCATTGCGAGGGATATCGATCTGTCGCACCCCGGGCACCGTGTACGCCGCGCTGACCCGATCGGATACGCCCAGACGGCGCTCCTCGCCGGCGATCTCGAGCACCGCTTCCTCTGCGTTGGCGTCGATCAGCGTCACGCCGGCGGCGCTGGCTCCACGCCTGATAGTATGGCGCTTGCCATCGATCGTCAGCACCGCCATGCCGGGCATCAGCGCCTCGACGCTCACCTGCGCCTGAGCCACGGCCCCGGGGCCGGACGCAGCAGCAGCACAGCAAAAAAATAGCATCGTAACGCGCCAGCCAGCGGCTGCAATCTGTCCAGCGAGGCCGCCGTCAGCCGACTTTGGCCCCCTCACACCAGTACTCCGCTTTCCCGGGCCAGAAGAATCGCCAGATGTAGCGCCGCACAGCTGAACACGCCCGCGACCACATCATCAATCATAATGCCGAAGCCACCCTCGGCGTGACGATCCAGAGGCCCGATGGGCCAGGGCTTGGCGATATCGAAAATTCGGAAAAGCACAAAAGCGAGCACGACCCACAGGGGTTCCACAGGCACTGCCCAGAGCGCAATCCACAGCCCCACAAACTCGTCCCAGACAATCCCCGAGTGATCGTGAACGCCAAGCTCTTCACTGGCCCTGCCACAGATCCAGACACCCGCTATCGCAGCAACCAGAACAAGAGTGGTATACAGCCACAGCGGCGCCTGTGCAAAACACAGGTACAGGGGAACGCCCACCAGCGTGCCCAGCGTACCCGGGGCCCACCGCGACAGCCCGGCGCCAAAGCCGAACGCCAGAAACTGGACCGGGCTGCGAAAGGGTCGCGGCACCGCGGGGTTGTTGCCTGTCGTCACGCAATCACCTGGGACATGCTGCGGCTCTCAGTGTATCTACTTCAGAAATGCGTGTAACCCGCCTGCTCGAGCCGCGCGGCACCGTCACAGACAATGCCTTCGCCTGCCTGCACGGTGCCAATTCGCGTGAACCCTTCCGGGGGATGACAGGACTGGGGCAGCGTAATACACAGCTCATAATCATCGCCACCGCTGAGCGCCCAGGCCAACTGCTGCTGACGATCGGGGTGGCTTTGCAGTGCCGCTGACATCGGCAGCTGGTCTGCCTGAATCTCGATGGCACAGCCGCTAGCTGCAGCGATATGCCCCAGATCCTGCAGCAGGCCGTCAGAAACATCCACTGCGGCTGACGCAATACCGGGTAGCTGCGCACCGAGCGCCAGGCGCGGCGTCGGGCGGTAATAGCGAGCGAGCAGATACTCGCCGTGATCGGGCTCGGGCTGCCAGCGGGACTGAAGCACCGCCAGCCCGGCCGCTGCATCGCCAGGCGTGCCGGACACCCATACGGAATCTCCGGGTCGGGCACCGCTGCGGCGTACCGCCCTGCCGCGCTCTATCACGCCGAAAACCTGCACGGTAATCGTCCTGGGGCCCCGGGTGGTATCGCC
>CAZTJR010000033.1:17727-33313 GCA_964613795.1 uncultured Alteromonadaceae bacterium
GCATCATCGCCGACACCGAGGACAACGCCGGGCCCGCGGCCAAAGGCAGAGAAATGCCGTGCTATCAGCCCGAACTCGCCGCCAGCCATCAGTTCTGCGCTGACACTTCTACGCTGCGCAGATCGCGGGACAGGCGATCGAGAACGCCGTTGATGTACTTGTGGCCATCCGTCGCGCCAAACTTGCGCGCCAGAGCCACGGCCTCGTTGATCACCACCCGATAGGGCACATCAATGCGTTCCTTCAGCTCCCAGGTCCCCATGCGCAGCAGGGTGCGCTCAATCGGGTCGAGCTCATCGAGTCGCCGGTCGAGCAGTGATTCGTAGGTGCTGTCCAGATCGTCGACAGCGGCAGGGATACCGTGCAGCAGCGCCTGAAAATACTCCAGGTCGACGTTACTGAAATCATAGTCGCTGCGAAACTCCGCCTCGATAACGTTCACCGCCGTGTCCGCCATATGCCATTGGTACAGCGCCTGCATCGCGTAATGACGGGCCTTGCGGCGACGAGCCGCGAGCAGGTTGTGGTCGCCGGCCATCTAGCCGATCTGCTTGAAGAGGTTGACCATTTCCAGCGCCGAGGTCGCCGCCTCCGCCCCCTTGTTGCCCGCCTTGGTACCCGCGCGCTCTATGGCCTGTTCGATCGAGTCGACGGTGAGAACGCCGAAGGCGATTGGCACGCCGTGTTCGAGGCTGACCTGCGAGATTCCCTTGGTGCACTCACCGGCGACATGCTCAAAATGCGGCGTTCCCCCGCGAATCACGGCGCCCAGCGCGATAATCGCATCATAGCCGCCCTTCGTGGCCAGGCGCTGGCAGACCAGCGGAATCTCGAAAGCCCCCGGCACGCGGACCACCGTCAGCTGCTTGTCGTCAATGCCGTGGCGCCGCAAGGTATCGATCGCGCCATCCACCAGGTGTTCCACCACAAAGCTGTTCCAGCGTCCTACCACGAGCGCGTAGTTGCCGTCGTTACCCGCCAGCGACCCCTCGTAAGTTGTCATCGTGCTCATTGATTCACTCCCTGTTGCCGTGCTTTGCCGGCCGCACATAATCCAGCACCTCCAGGCCAAAGCCGGAGATGGCATTGTACTTCATGGGGGCGCCCAGCAGATGCATCCTGCCGACACCCAGGTCACGCAGAATCTGCGAACCCAGCCCCACCGTGGTATAGGTATCCGTCGTTTCGCTGTCGATCCCGCGATCGGCGCCAAGGGCAAGATCGACACTGTGCAGCAGCTGCTCATCGGTCTCGCGGCGGGCCAGCAGTACCAGGACCCCCTTGCCCTCGCGGGCGATATGAGCGAGGCAATCGCCGATACGCCAGTAGTCGCTTCCCTGCAGATCGGTGCCGAGCAGATCCCGCAGCGTCGACCGCGCATGCACCCGCACCAGCGTCGGGACATCGGCACTGATGTTGCCGCAATAGAGCGCCAGGTGCAGGTCGTCTGCTGTCTGCTCACGATAGACCTTGAGATTGAATTCACCGTGAAGCGTCTGCAGTCGACCCTCGCGCACCGGCTCGATCGTGCACTCGTTCATCAGGCGATAATGTATGAGGTCGGCGACGGTGCCAATCTTCAAGCCGTGTTCGCGGGCAAACGCCACAAGCTCCACCCCGCCGGCCAGTTCGCCGGCATCGGTGAGCACATCGGTCATCACCGACGCCGGGTGCAGCCCGGCAATCCTTGCCAGGTCGACAGAGGCCTCGGTGTGGCCCGCTCGGGTAAGTACGCCGCCCGCGGCACTGGTGAGTGGGAAAATATGTCCGGGCTGAACGATATCCGATGGCACCGCATGGGGCGCTACCGCAACCCGCACCGTATGCGCCCGATCGGCGGCGGAGATGCCGGTATCAATACCCTCGGTCGCCTCGATGGACAGCGTGAAACTGGCGTTCTCGGAATCGGCGTTTTCAACCATGGGCGGCAGGTCGAGCTGCTGACAGCGCTCTTGCGTCAACGCCAGACACACGAGACCGCGGGCGCGACGCGCCATGAAGGTGATGTGCTCAGCCGTGCAGTGCTCAGCCGCCACCAAAACCACACCTTCGTTGCGAGTATCCCCGTCATCGTCCAGCAAGACCACCATGCGGCCAAGGCGGATATCGCTGAGCAGTTCCTCAACCGTGTTGATGCTGTCCTCCTGCAGGCCGGGACTCATGTCAGATACCCGTTGTCGGCCAGCGTCTGCAGGGTGACACCGGCAGAGCCGGGTTGCGCGGCGGCATCACCGAGCACCAGGCGTTCCAGGTAACGCGCAATCACGTCGACTTCCAGGTTGACTTTCGACCCCACGGCATAGGTTCCGAAGACCGTTTCCGACATTGTCTGGGGAATAATGTTCAGGTCAAACGCCGCACCGTCGACGCCATTGACGGTAAGACTGGTGCCATCCACACAGATACTGCCTTTCTTGGCGATATAGCGGGCCAGCTCATCGGGCGCGCGCAGAACCACGCGCCAGGAGCGCCCCTCTTCATACAGCCGGACAACCTCGCCCACACCGTCGACGTGCCCGCTGACAATGTGCCCGCCGAGGCGGGTCATTGGCGTCAACGCTTTTTCCAGGTTAACGGCAGAGCCCGGCGTAAGATCACCGAGCGTGGTAAAATTGAGAGTCTCTATCGAGACGTCAGCCCAGTAGCCATCACCCGGGAGATCGACGACGGTAAGACATACACCGTTGGTTGAAATACTGTCGCCGGGGCGGACATCGTCCAGCGGCAGTTTTCCGGTGCGCACACGCAGGCGCGTGTCTCCCCCACGTGGTTCCAGCGCGACGATCTCACCGACCGCCTGCACAATGCCGGTAAACATGCCTTACTCCTTTGTTTTGTGCGGCGCACTCGGGACCAGAGTGAAACGCCAGTCTTCGCCGATACGGCGAACATCGAGGGTGGTCAACGCCACCTTGTCCGACATGGCATCCAACGGCAGCTGCAGCAGAGGGCGCGCGGAACTGCCCATGATGCAAGGCGCCATGTAGACAATCAGCTCATCAATCAGACTGGCCTGCAACAGCGCGCCGCTCAGCCTGGGCCCGCATTCTACCAGAATCTCGTTGCATTGCCGCCTCGCCAGCTCGCGCATAACGGCGGTCAGATCGACCCCGGAGGTGCCTGCCGGGATCGCCACCTGCTCGACATGGCTCGGCAGCGCCGCAGCCGGCGCATCCGGGGCGTGCAGCAGCAGCGCCGGTGCATCTGCCGACAGAATCTGCGCGCTGGCCGGCACACGCCGTCGGGAGTCCAGCACCACGCGCACAGGCTGGCGCCTGCCTGGCGGCTGAGCCGCTCCCAGCGTGTCGGCGAAGCTTTGCGGCCGCACAGTCAGCGCACAATTGTCCGCAAGCACCGTCCCAGACCCGGTCAGAATCGCACAGCTGGCGGCGCGCTGGCGCTGCACGTCGGCCCGCGCCGCCGCGCCGGTAATCCACTGACTCTCACCCGAGGCCATGGCGGTGCGCCCATCCAGGGACATGGCAAGCTTGGCGCGCACGCGCCCGCGGCCGCGACGCATGCGCAGGACAAAACCCTTGATAATGGACTCTGCCTGATGACCGAGAAGACCGCAGTCCACCCTGATGCCGGCATCCCGCAGACGCTGCAGCCCGCGACCGGATACCCGCGGATTCGGGTCCTCCATCGCCGCCACCACCCGCGCGACGCCGGCTTTTATCAAGGCATCCGTGCAGGGAGGCGTCCTGCCGTGATGTGAGCACGGCTCCAGCGTGACGTAGACCGTGGCCCCCGCCGCAGCCGCACCGGCGGCCCGAAGCGCCATAATCTCTGCATGAGATTCGCCGGCGTACTGGGTGCGCCCCTCGCTGATAATGGTGTCGCCCTTTGCCAGTACGCAGCCGACATGGGGATTGGGCGCTGCAATGAAGCGGGACTGCCTGGCGATCACCAGGGCGCGCGCCATCATCACCCGGTCGCGGGCACTATCGTCATCCTCGCTCACGGATCAGGCGTCGCTGTCTACAGTGCCGCGGGGTTCCGCCTCGAGACGCTCGATGGCGTCACGAAACTCCGCAATATCCTGAAAGCTCCGGTACACGGAGGCAAAGCGCACATAGGCCACCTGATCCAGCTGCTTCAGACTGTCCATGACCAGTTCGCCAAGGACCCGGGAGTTGATTTCCCGCTCGCCGGTCGCCCGCAGGGAATGCTTGATCTGGCTGATCACGGACTCAATAGACTCTACCGAGACAGGACGCTTCTCGAGTGCACGCAAAAACCCTGCCCGGAGCTTGTCCTCATCAAAGGGCTCGCGATTGCCGTTCTGTTTGATAATCCGCGGCATCACCAGTTCGGCCGTTTCATACGTCGTGAAACGCTCGTGACATGACAGGCACTCGCGGCGACGCCGTACCTGCACCCCGTCAGCGACCAGTCGTGAATCAATGACCTTGGTGTCTTCGGCGGCGCAGAACGGACAGTACACTTCAAGCCCCCCGGGCTTTGCGGATCAGGCCGCCGCCGCGCCTGCAGAGCGGGTGCGGCTGTAAACCGGAAAGCGGCCGCAGATTTCCAGGACCTTGCTCTTGACCTCGGCAATAGTAGCCTGCGCGTCATCGGCTTCCAGTGCCGCCAGGACGTCACACATCCAGTGCGTCAGCTCACGTGTCTCTTTCTCACCAAACCCCCGGGTCGTAATTGCCGGCGTGCCCACACGCAGCCCGGAGGTCACGAAGGGTGAACGCGGATCGTTCGGCACCGCATTCTTGTTGACCGTGATATTGGCCAGACCCAGGGCTTCATCCGCGTCCTTGCCGGTATAGGGCTTGCCGATCAGGTCGACCAGCATCAGGTGATTGTCCGTTCCGCCAGACACGATATTGATGCCGCGCTCCATGAAGGTTGCCGCCATGGCGCGGGCATTGCGCACTACCTGCTCCTGGTATTCCACGAATTCGGATGACTGCGCCTCGAGAAAGCTGATGGCCTTGGCGGCGATCACGTGCATGAGCGGTCCACCCTGTCCGCCGGGGAACACCGCACTCTGAAATTTCTTTTCCAGGTCGGGATTGGCGCGCGCCAGAATGATGCCACCGCGCGGCCCGCGCAGGGTTTTGTGGGTGGTCGAGGTCACCACATCGGCGTGGGGGACGGGATTGGGATACACGCCCGCGGCCACCAGCCCGGCGATGTGCGCCATGTCCACCAGCAGCCAGGCGCCGACGCTATCGGCAATCGCCCGAAAGCGCGCCCAGTCCATGACCCGGCTATAGGCGGAGAATCCCGCAATGAGCATTTTCGGCTGGTGCTCTTTCGCCAGGGCTTCAACCTGCGCATAGTCGACTTCGCCGGTGGCGTAATCGAGCCCGTACTGCACGGCGCTGTAGGTCTTGCCGGAAAAGTTCGGTTTGGCACCGTGCGTGAGGTGACCGCCATCGGCGAGGCTCATGCCAAGAATGGTGTCACCCGGCTTGAGCAGCGCCTGAAATACGGCGGCATTCGCCTGAGAACCGGAATGCGGCTGCACGTTGGCATAGTCGGCACCAAACAGGGCTTTTGCGCGCGACACGGCGAGTTCCTCTGCGACGTCTACGTATTCGCAGCCACCGTAATAACGCTTGCCGGGATAGCCCTCGGCGTACTTGTTGGTCAGCACGGAGCCCTGCGCCTGCATGACCCGCGGACTGGCATAGTTCTCGGATGCGATCAGCTCGATGTGCTCTTCCTGACGGCGCTCCTCGGCCTGGATGGAGGCGAAAATCTGGTCGTCGAAGCCTTCGATGGTCATATCGCGATCGAACATGGTCTGGTTCCTTGCCTGCGGGCGATGTCTGGAATGCGAGGGGGCTTATTCTAGCGAAAACGGGGCTGTGCGGTAAGTGGGTGGGTACTTCGGGTGGTTTGTCCCTCTGCTGCGGGCAGTGAGGGGTGGGCCGGGTGCGGGGCGGGGGTGGCTCGCCGGTCGCAGCGGTGCGCCGGGCAGCGGCCGCTGCGCAACTCGTTCTGCAATCGCTGCGCGACTGCAGAACTCAGACAGTGCTCGCGGAAACCCCGCTGCCCCGCGCACCGCTGAGCGCGACCTGATTGGCGAGCCACCCCCGCCCCGCACCCGGCCCACTCCGGCACTGTGCCAACGTCGAAGACAGAAAGAACCCGGGGACGCAGCGACCCGCAGTGACAATCGCATGCCATGGCTACAGAGGCGCTCACTCCATTAGCGGCGACAACGCGGAACGCGTGCCAGCAGGCCTGCCAATCCGGCCTGCCCGGTACTCGTCGGCGACCCCACCAAAAGTCCCGCGTGGCGCGATGTCCGGGGCCGGGCGCGGGACAGCTTCAGGACGCCAATCAGGTTGCGCCCGGCGGTGCCGGCAGCAGCGGGGCAGTCCGCGAGCACTGTCTGAGCCCGGAATCGCCTGGCGATTCCGGGTGAGTTACGCAGCGGCCGCTGCTGCCGGCACCGCCGCGACCGGCGTCCCGAAGCTGGCCCGCGTCCGGACCTCGCAAATGCCGCGACCACCGCGAGATACCCTGCAAGAAGCGGGCGCCGGATTCGTGCCACAGCCCCCGATTTGCTAAACTGCGCACCTCGCAAATCACAGGTGATATCAACGCAATGGCCCAGTACGTCTACACCATGAACCGGGTGGGCAAGGTCGTCCCCCCGAAGAAAAAAATCCTTGAAGACATCTCCCTGTCCTTTTTCCCCGGCGCCAAGATCGGCGTGCTGGGCCTTAACGGCTCAGGCAAATCGACCCTGCTGCGCATCATGGCGGGCATCGATACGGATGTCCTCGGCGAGGCACGCCCACAGGCGGGCATCAAGATCGGGTACCTTCCTCAGGAACCACAGCTGGACCCGGCAAAGAACGTACGTGGCAATGTCGAGGAAGGACTGCAGGAGGCCATCGACGCTCTCACAGAGCTGGACAAAGTCTATACCGCCTACGCGGAGCCGGATGCGGACTTTGACGCACTGGCCAAGGAGCAGGCGCGGCTTGAAGACATCATTCAGGCCACCGACGCGCACAATCTCGAGCACAAGCTGGAAGTTGCCGCGGACGCCCTGCGTCTGCCGCCCTGGGAGGCCAGCGTCGAGACCCTGTCCGGCGGTGAATTGCGCCGCGTGGCGCTGTGCCGACTGCTGCTGTCAGGGCCCGACATGCTGTTGCTGGACGAGCCGACCAACCATCTGGACGCCGAGAGCGTGGGCTGGCTGGAGCGCTTTCTGCATGATTTCTCCGGCACCGTGGTCGCCATCACCCACGACCGCTATTTTCTCGACAACGCCGCGGGCTGGATTCTCGAGCTCGACCGCGGCCGCGGCATCCCTTACGAAGGCAACTACTCCGACTGGCTGGAAGCCAAGGAGAAGCGCCTGGAGCAGGAGCGACGTCAGGAGGCCTCGCATCAGAAGGCGATCAAGTCGGAGCTGGAGTGGGTGCGCAGCAATCCCAAGGGCCGACAGGCCAAAAGCAAGGCGCGCCTGCAGCGCTTTGAAGAGCTGCAGTCCCAGGAGTTCCAGAGCCGCAACGAGACCAACGAAATCTATATTCCCCCGGGTCCGCGCCTGGGCGAGAAGGTTATCGAGGTCGATAATCTGAGGAAAGCCTTCGGCGATCGACTGCTGTTCGAGAACGTTTCTTTCACGGTGCCCAAGGGCAGCATCGTAGGCATTATCGGCGCCAACGGCATGGGCAAGTCCACCCTGTTCCGCATCCTCATGGGTCATGAGCAGCCCGACGGCGGCAGCGTAACGGTTGGCGAGACAGTGCAGCTCGGCTACGTCGACCAGTCACGCGACGATCTGGACGGCAGCAAGACTGTCTGGGAGGAAATCTCCGACGGACAGGACGTGATCCGCATCGGCAGCTATGAGGTGAATTCCCGCTCCTATGTCGGTCGTTTCAACTTCAAGGGCTCGGACCAGCAGAAATACGTCAAGGACCTGTCCGGCGGCGAACGCAACCGCCTGCACCTGGCCAAGCTGCTGAAACAGGGCGCCAATGTGCTGCTGCTCGACGAACCCACCAACGATCTGGATGTGGAAACCCTGCGCGCGCTGGAGGAAGCACTGCTCACATTCCCGGGCTCAGCCATGGTGATCTCCCACGATCGCTGGTTCCTCGACCGCATTGCCACCCATATCCTCGCCTACGAGGACGACGGTAGCGTGGTCTTCCACGAGGGCAATTTCAGCGACTACGAGGAGGATCGCAAGGCGCGCCTCGGGGCTGCTGCGGATCAACCGCATCGGGTCAAGTACCGGAAGCTGAAGTGACACGCGCTGTCGATTTAGCGCTGCCCGACCGGTATAGTCAGGCTAACGAGAGTCAGTAGCGAGATGCCATGAGCGACTTCAAGAACGAGCGGCGGGAGTTCCTGCGCGGCCGTCCCGATTTGGCGGTCGATGTGCACCAGGGCGGCAGCGTCTGGCATCAGCGGCTGGTCGATATCTCTCTCGCCGGCGTCGCCACTGATCAGCCAGATGTCTGGGACGCCCAGTACAACCAGCCCTTCACGCTGATTATCCACCTGGAGGATAAACGGGAACTCGAACTGCACGCCTACCTGCAGCACGTTGAAAACGGTCGACTGGGGTTTTCAGTGGAGCATGTCGATCAGGAGAATATCGAACCGCTCAGAGACCTGCTGGTCACACAGGTTGATGATCCAAGCGCACTCGATGCAGAGATTCAGCGGCTTGGAACGTAAGGGGCAGCAGCTGTTATCGCCGGCAGCGCTTCACACGGCGCCATAGGCCAGCATGGCATCGGCCACTTTTCGAAAACCGGCGACATTCGCGCCCTTGACGTAGTCGACCTGCTCACCACCGGATCCGAACTCGACACACTTGCCGTGAATGTCCTGCATGATGTCCTTCAACCGGCCCTCGAGCTCCTCGGCGCTCCACGCCAGGCGCATACTGTTCTGGGTCATTTCCAGCCCTGAGACGGCGACTCCGCCGGCATTCGCGGCCTTGCCCGGGGCATAGAGCACACCGTTGCCTGTCAGGACCTTGATGCCTTCGACGGTGGTCGGCATGTTAGCACCCTCGACGACGGCCCGGCAGCCGTTCGCAACCAGATCGCGGGCGTCCTGCTGATCCAGCTCATTCTGGGTCGCGCAGGGGAAGGCAACATCACAGGCAACACCCCAGGGCGCCTTACCGGCGTGATACTCGCAGCCGTAGCGCTCGGCGTAATCCGCAATACGGCCCTGCCGCTCTCCCTTGAGCACCTTGATGTACTCCAGCTTTTCTTCATCGATGCCATCCACGTCGTACACAAAGCCCGCCGAATCCGACAGCGTGACCACCTTCGCCCCCAGCTGCCGCAGTTTTTCAGCGCAGTGCAAAGCAACGTTACCCGCCCCCGAGAGCACGCAGGTCTTTCCCTCCAGCTGTTCGCCACGGTAGTGAAGCATGGCTTCCAGAAAGAATGCGGCGCCGTAACCCGTGGCCTCCTTGCGCACGAGACTGCCGCCGTATTCCAGCCCCTTGCCCGTTAGAACCCCGGTAAACTCCCTCGCCATTCGCTTGTACTGGCCGAAAAGAAAGCTGATTTCCCGCGCACCAACGCCAATATCGCCCGCGGGCACATCAATGTTGGGCCCGATGTAATGCACCAGTTCTGTCATGAAGGACTGGCAGAAGCGCATGACTTCGCGATCGGACTTGCCCTTGGGGTCAAAATCAGAGCCACCTTTGCCGGCTCCAATGGGCAGGGTCGTGAGGCTGTTTTTGAAGGTCTGCTCAAAGCCCAGAAACTTGAGAATGCTGAGGTTCACCGAGGGATGGAAACGCAGGCCGCCCTTGTACGGGCCAATCGCATTGTTGAACTGAACCCGGTATCCCCGATTGACCCGAATATTTCCCGCATCGTCCTCCCATACCACACGAAACATGATGGTGCGGTCGGGCTCTGTCATGCGCTCCAGAATGCCGGCCTCCCGGTAGGCCGGATGCTCAATAATATAGGGCACCACGGACTCTGCAACCTCGTGCACCGCCTGGTGGAATTCTGGCTCTCCGGGGTTGCGCCGGATAACGCCCTGCATGAAAGTCTCGAGCGATAAATCCCTGTACATGAATAGCATCCCTGTTGAATCTGCTGCGCATTATCGCAGCGCTGGCGGTAGATGGAAGGGCGGCCAGACGATGTCACGACTCCAACGCGTCGAGTGCCTCACCCAGCTTGCCCACGGGAATCACCTGCATACCGGGAATGGCATGCTTTGGGGCGTTAGCCTTTGGTACCAGCGCACGCCCGAAGCCGTGCTTCGCGGCCTCCGCCAGGCGCTCCTGACCACTGGGTACCGGTCGTATTTCCCCGGAGAGGCCGACTTCGCCGAAGATCACCATGTCACGCGGCAGCACGCGGTCGCGAAAACTGGACACAATCGCCATCAGCAGCGCGAGATCGGCGCTGGTCTCCAGCACCTTGACGCCGCCCACCACGTTGGCAAAAACATCCTGGTCGCCGACCTGCAGGCCGCCATGGCGATGCAGAACTGCCAGCAGCATGGCAAGACGGTTCTGCTCCAGCCCCACGGCGACGCGCCGCGGATTCCCCAGCTGACTTTCGTCGACCAGTGCCTGTATCTCGACCAGCAGCGGCCGCGTTCCCTCCCAGACCACCATGACAGCGCTGCCGGCGGCGACCTCGTCGCTCCGGTCCAGAAAAATGGCCGAGGGGTTGCGCACTTCCCGCAGGCCTCCGTCGGTCATGGCGAAAATGCCGAGTTCGTTGACGGCGCCGAAGCGATTCTTCTGTCCGCGCAGTGTGCGGAAACGGGAATCGTCGCTGCCTTCCAGCAAAATGGAGCAGTCGATCATGTGCTCAAGGACCTTGGGACCCGCCAGCGATCCGTCTTTGGTGACATGACCAACCAGCAGCAGCACTGTGCCCGACTGCTTGGCATAGCGTGTCAGCGCCGCCGCGCATTCACGCACCTGGGAGACACTCCCGGGCGCGGAGGCAATATCATCGCTGTGCACTACCTGAATGGAATCGATCACCACAACCCTGGGTCGATGTTCATCCAGTGCCGCCAGCATGGACTCTAGATGGGTTTCGGACATCAGGCGCAGCTGATCCGTCGGCAGCCCAAGCCGGCGCGCGCGCATCGCCACCTGCTGCAGACTCTCCTCGCCGGTAACATAAAGACAGGGCATGCTCTGCGCCAGATGACACAGTGTCTGCAGCAAGAGCGTGCTCTTGCCGGCTCCCGGGCTGCCTCCCACGAGTATGGCCGATCCAGGAACGAGCCCACCACCGAGCACACGATCAAACTCACCGGTGCCACTGGTGAAGCGCGCGACGTCTTCACAGTCGATATCGTCGAGCAGTCGCGATTCCGGTACCGCACCAGCAAAACCGGCGCGACGCCCCGCCAGCGCCGACGAACGGGCAGAAGCGGCGCTACTGCCACCGGTGCTGCCGAGCCGAACCTCGCTGAGCGTATTCCAGCTGCCGCAATCACTGCACTGGCCCTGCCACTTGCGGTAGTCGGAACCGCACTCCGTGCAAACATATGCCGTTTTCTGTTTTGCCATGTCTCTCCCGCAATAAAAACCGGCGATACCTTCAACTGCGACGGGGGGCTAGGTATCCTAGCTGGCCGTCCACCGCATTCAGGTATCATGATGGCCGAATCGTCGCTCGTTCCCGAGCAACAGCTTGTATTCTCTCCCGGCCTGGCAGCGACACTGGGGCTGGAGGAAGCCATTTTGCTGCAATTCCTGCATGGCCTGCTCGATTACCTGCCCGTGAGACGTCGTGATAACCGGGACTGGGTGCGAGTGGAACGCGCGCAGCTGCTGAGACAGCTGCCATTCTGGAAAACTCACGACCTGCAGCGCGTTTGCGCCAGCCTGGCGGCCAAGGGCGTCATCCTGCTCGATCCGGCCGTTGGCATCGACAGTATACTGTACGCACTCAACGAAACCCCCGCCGAATGCAATCGGAGGCGATCCGCTGCGCCGCCGTCGCCAGCACCATCAACGCTCCGCGCTGCCGCCCCCGGCGCCGCGCTGCAAACCCGCGGTTCCGCCGGCTCCCATACACATGCAGGACTGCTGCCCTCTGGATGGGCGCCCAGCGAGGATCTGCTGCAGCTGCTTGCGTTGAACCACAACATACCGCGGTCCTTCGCGCTGGATCAATTGGAAGATTTCATCTTCTACTGGCGCGAGCGCGGCGAAACCAGTCATGCCTGGGAAAACAAGTTCCGTCAGCACGTTCTCAGCAGCTGGCGGCGCCAGCAGCAAAACGCCGGCGCAGCGTTTCAGACAACGGAACGTCCGCTGGACAACCAGTGGCACCCCAACGCGGATGCCATGGAGATCATGCTGCGGGCGGGGATTGATCGCCAGTTCATCGAGGATGCCATTCCGGAGTTCATATTGTACTGGCGCGAGCGCGGCAGCGCGCCCAGAGAGCTGAACTCACGATTCATCAAGCACATCCGCCTGCAGTGGGCGAAATACACGTCCAGCGTTCGCCACAGCACGGACCCCCATCGCATTCCTGAAGACTGGCAGCCAAGCAATGATGTCGTGGACATTCTGCGTCTGTCACATATCGACCCGGCCTTCGCGATGACTCTGGTGCCGGAATTCATCCTTTTCTGGCGCGACAGCAACCAGCTGCATACTTCCTGGAACACCAAGTTCCTGCAGCATGTAAAATACCACTGGGCGAGACAGAATCAGTTCAACAACAGGAGTGCAGGCCATGACGGACACCCGAACGCTGGTGGAACAGGTCGCACGCGGGATCGCAGCCTCGAACAGGACCTCAGAGACACCTCCTGGGCGGACTGACCAACGGCGCGAGGAGGTTCACTCGCGCATCGAGGTCATCAACCAGGTGTTCGCGCTGTTCCGCCTGAACTACCACAACCAGTATTACGCGGCTTTCCCCGATGCCTCGCAGCTCAGCCAGATCAAGAAGCTCTGGCTGGAATCCCTGTCGGATTATTCAGTAGAGCAGATCCTGCTGGGCGCCCGACACGCTATTGAAACCAGCGAATACCTGCCGACGCTGAACCGCATGCACCGATGCTGCGAGGACAGCGCCTCTGCACACGGGCTGCCTCCCGCGCGGGATGCCTATCGCGAGGCCTGTAACGCTCCATCGCCGCGCCGGGCACAGCGCTGGTCACACCCGGCGGTTTACCACGCCGGCGCCGACAGCGACTGGTTTTTCCTGTCGACTCACAGTGAGCGGGAAACCTGGCCGGTTTTTCGAGACCACTACCAGCGGTACTGCGTCCGGGTCATGCGCGGCGAGACACTGGAGGTGCCCGCACCGCCGGCGCTGGAGCGGGATGATCCCCACCCGCTCGCGCCCGAAGAACAACAGGCAGAAATGGCCAAACTGCGGCGAGAGACTGGCCTGTAGCAGGCCGCCGCAGGGCGGCAACCAACCGGTCCGCTAAGAGTCACTGATGGCACTCTCCGGCCTGCCCGTGCCCGTCCGCGACCGGTCCTCCTGCAGACGCACAGAGCGCCATGCCAGCGCCAGGCTGCGACTCAACTGGAGCACCAGGGCCTGTTCATCTTCATCAAAGGCGTCGCCAGACCGGCTGTACAGACACAGCACGGCAGGTCGCTCGTGCTCCCCTGCCGCAACCGGTGCAGCCATCATTGTTCGCAGCCCCTGCAGCGCGGCGCGATCCGCCCAGGGCATGAACGCATCCTCGCGCGCCAGATCCCGTATTACCAGCGCCTGACCGCTGCGGACGACCTGGCCAGCCGGCCCTCGCCCCAACGGCGAATCCGACCACAGCGCCTCAAAACCGTCCATGTAGCGCACAGCCTCACCCGCGGCGGCAACCGGCTCAATGCGCTTGCGGGTATCCTCCCGGGGAATCCCCACCCAGACCAGCGCGTAGTGACGCTCCTTGACCAGTATTTCCGCTGTTCTGAAAAACAGGTCGTCCTCACAGGCGGCACTGAGCAGTTCAGCATGGCAGTGCAGCAAAGCGTCACGCAGTCCGGCCAGATGCGCGGCCCGCGCCTCGGCGCGCTTGCGCGCCGTGATATCGATGTGGGTACCGGACATACGCAGCGGATGCCCGTCCGCGTCCCATTCCACAACAATCCCCCGATCCAGCACCCAGACCCATTCGCCATTGCGGTGACGCATACGGGCATCGCACTCATAAGCAGTCGTCTCACGGGAAAAGACCCGCGACAGCGCCTCGTTGGATCGCTCAAGATCCTCGGGATGCGCAAAGCGACTCCAGGTTTCGATGGTGGTGGGCGACAGCTCCTCCAGCGTGTAACCGATGATATTTGCCCAGCGCTCATTGAACAGGGTTTCGCCGGTTGTAATGTTCCATTCCCAGGTACCGGCATCGGTACCCCAGATCACCTCTTCGAGGCGCTGCTTCTGTCGCTGCAGTTCACGCTCCTTGCCGCGCACGCTCGTCATGTCCAGAAGGCTTACGGGCACGTGTCGCGCCGCCTCCGGAGTCTGCGGTATGGGCATGGCGATAACGGCGTCCACCGATGATCCATCCGAGCGGATAAACGTGGCCTCGGCCTGAAAGGTGTCCTGACCGGTCCAGAAGGCTTCCAGCTCGTCAACGAACATGCGCCTCGCCTCATCGGAAAAGAAATGATGAACCGATCCCAGCAGTTCGGTGCGAGACGTCACGGCAAACAGAGAAACGGCGGCGGGGTTCACCTGCACAACCCGAATCAGTGACGCCAGATGGTCGATCTCGTCGGGCCACTCGGCGAGATAGCGTCGTATATCGCTGACTCCGGCCTCCCGAAGTGCCGAGAGCGCCGCAAGCAGATCCGACAGATCCTCATCATATATGGCCACGCCCGCATTCTCGAACAGATACTGGACGCGCGCGCGCGACTCAAGGAGTGAGCGCTCGTAGTCGCGGATGACATCAAGCTCGCGCAGTACCAGCGCCATGACCAACGTTGCGACAGTGAGCAGCGGGATGTATGCGGGTGCCAGACCGAGCAGGATATCGTTGAGGTAATCGACAGGCAGAAGGGCGAACCAGAACACGCCGAGCACATGCACGACCAGCCCCAGCGCCAGGAAATGCCAGTAACGCAAGGCAGCCACCCGACCGCGACAGGCGTAGCGGGCGACGCAACCAGTAGCGATTGCCGTGACAATGACTGCGACCCCGACCCAGGCACCCACTCCCCCCACATAAAACACCTGGTAAGCCGCGGCGACTATGCCGGAGACGATGCCGGCCAGCACGCCGCCAAACAGTGCGCCAGCGGAGAGAACAACCGTTCTCGCATCAAAAATGACGCCGGATTGCAGCGTATAGGCGAGCGACATGGCCATGACCGCCGCCGCACCGAACAACAGACCTGAAACCACCTGGCCGCGAGGCGACGACGCCGGCCAGCGATCGCGGATAAATCGCTGCATCAGGGCGGCAGCTAGAATCAATCCGACGTTCTGTGCAAGAGTGAGGAACACGCGCCTATCCACCGTCAGCCAGGGTTGGGTGCCAGGGCAGTATGGCAGTATGCCGCGGCACGCTCCAGCGACACGTCGAGGACATCACCGGACTGACGCTGCTAGTGGGCCACGCGGTAAGTTCGGTAACGCTCAGAGCCGCTGTGCGGGCGCGA
>CAZTJR010000034.1:0-32314 GCA_964613795.1 uncultured Alteromonadaceae bacterium
CGCCGGCCCGCCCCTGTTCTGGGGTGTACAGGTTGACATGCGGTTCGGCGACTAGCCACAGACGCACCGTGCCGCTCTCGCACGCAGGCTGCTGTCGGGTGACTGCAGGCTGCGTGCACAGCATCTCACCTGGAATCAGGCAGTAAAGACTTCCCGGTGCACGCCCGCCACGCGGTAATCCCGGGTGTGCACGCTGTCGATAAACGTCCACTCGGCCTGCAGGTCCGACGCCGTCGCTGTCACGGTGAGGTAGCCCCGCTGATGCAGATTGCAGTATTGAAGATCGTCGATCAGCAGGGTCAGCCCTTCGGCGAGGCGCGCGGCAGTGTCGGCGTTCATCTGGAAATAGGTCTCCATGCCTGGGGACGTCACGCTGGATGTCGCCAGCTCAACGCCCACTGCGTTGCCGTTGCGGTCGCTCAGCCTGCTGCACCAGGCATTGTGCGTATCACCGGCCAGGCTGACAATCCGCCTGCCCGCCTGCTGTGCCACGGCGTAGAGCTTTTCACGCTCTGCCGGATAACCGTCCCAGGCATCCAGGTTGTAGGGCGCAACGCGCTGCAGCCGGGCGAGATCCTGCTGGCTCAGCGACTCTCCCGCCAGCAGACGGGACTTGAGCACTGTCAGCGCCTCAAGCCGCGCCGGAATATCACTATAGGATTCGGCAGCGAGAACCTCAGCCGGCATCAACATGCGCCCCATCAGCACCTGCTGTCCAAGAACCTGCCAGGTGGCGTCGGAGCGCGCCAGCTGCGCACCCAGCCAGCCGAGCTGGCTGTCGCCCAGCAGTACCCGGTCTGCCTGGGAAAGATCCGCGGAAAAGCCCTCGGCGTCCATCTCGCCGGTCTCAGGATCGCGGTAATCCGCGTAGTCGAGCTGCCTGTCCCGGGCGATGATCCGGGTATCCAGCATGTGCAGGGCCAGCAGCCCGCCGAAATTGAAGCTGCGGTATATCTGCTCGCTAGGTACCCCCGTCGGCGGGCGGACGGGCAGCCATTCATGCCAGGCCTGCACGGCAGCGAGCTTGCGGGCATCGAAATCGCCCTCAGCCGAGGCGTGATTCTCGGCGCCACCGCGCCAGGTGTCATTGGCCACCTCGTGGTCATCCCAGACCGCGATGCACGGCGCGGCTGCGTGCATCGCCTTGAGGTCGTCATCGCTGCGGTACAGGGCATAGCGGCGGCGATAGTCATCCAGGGTATACAGTTCACCGGCATTGTTGTCTGGGAGCAGACGTCCCAGCGCCTGCGCGCGCTCCGTAGCATAGCCGTTGGCGCCATATTCGTAGATGTAATCACCCAGGTGCACAAAGGCATCCAGGTCATCCAGACGACTCGCTTCCCGATAAGCATGAAAATACCCGGCCGGGTAGTTCGAACATGATAGGACCGCAAGCTTCACCGCAGCGACTCCCGCAACCGGAAGCGTTCTTGCGCGGCCATGGTCGCTCGCGGCACTGGCCGAACGGAAACGGTAATAGTAGGTCTCACCCGGCTCAAGCTCACGGACATCGATCTTCACCGTGTAATCGCGCTCTGCCGCAGCCTCGACAGTGCCACTGCGCAGCACCTCACGGAACGCGTCGTCGCGCGCCAGCTCCCAGAACAGCGTGAGCGAGGTGGGCGTACCCTCAGGCGTCGCCCGCGTCCACAGGATCATGCCATCCGATAAGGGGTCGCCGCTGGCCACCCCGTGCGCAAACGTCGCCGCGGAGAGTGCGGGCGCCCGCGCGAGCACTGAGCGACCCGACAACGCCGTAGAAAGGACAACGCCGCCGCCCAGCAAAGAAGAAACGCGCAGGAAATCTCGCCTCGAGAACATCGTTTACACCTCAGAAAATCGTGGAAATTGCAAGATTACGCGGCAACTGTTACCGCTTTATGACTTTGCATTACCTGCGGTTGGCCAGCGGCGGATCATCGTGGCGCAGCTGCGTAGCAAAGAGCAGGGTAAATGCGATCAATGGCCGCTGCATATGGTATCCTCGGCGGTTGTTGTTTTTTCCGGTCAGTACCTTATCACTGTGGCCGGTGAAAGCCATCCGCACGACCGCATCATCCGTAAGTTGATAATTCGTTATTGCACAACACCATACTGTTTCTGGCGCTTGTGCCAACGCAGTGATTATTCTTGAAGTAGACTGGCGTGGGTTATGAAATACAAGGGTTCCCCCGGGTTTGATCATGCGCAGACACCGCGCATCGGCGT
This sequence comes from uncultured Alteromonadaceae bacterium, assembly GCA_964613795.1. Classification (GTDB taxonomy): domain Bacteria; phylum Pseudomonadota; class Gammaproteobacteria; order Pseudomonadales; family Halieaceae; genus Chromatocurvus. The sequence goes on from CAZTJR010000034.1 coordinate 2,209, forward strand.
TCTGATAACCAATCTCGGGACGCCGGAGGCGCCCGAGAAAAAGGCGCTCAAGCCCTACCTCAAGCAGTTCCTGTCGGATCCTCGCGTGGTGGAGGTACCCCGCCTGCTGTGGTGGTTTATTCTCAACGTAATTATTCTCAACGTCCGTCCGGCGCGCTCGGCTGAGGCATACGCCACCGTCTGGGAGGACGAGGGCTCACCATTGCTGCTGCACACCCGTGATCAGGCCGTCGCCCTGCAGGAGACGCTCGCGCAGCGGCATGGCGATCGCATTCTGGTTGACTATGCCATGCGCTACGGCAGACCTGCCGTGTCAAACCGGATTCAGGCGATGCTTGATGCCGGCGTTCGAAAACTGGTAGTCATACCCCTGTATCCACAGTACAGCGGACCCACCGGCGGCTCGACCTTCGATGCCCTTGCCGAGGATTTCCGCGCTCGTCGCTGGCTTCCGGACCTGCGTTTCGTGGCACAGTACCACGACCATCCTGGCTACATCCGTGCGCTGGCAGACAGCATAACAGCGTACCGCGAAGCCCATGGCAGCGCCGATAAGCTGATTTTCTCCTATCACGGAGAACCCCTGCGTTATCTTGAGGAGGGCGATCCTTATCACTGCCAGTGCCACAAGACCACCCGGCTGGTGGCAGAGTCACTCGGGCTCGCCGAGAATGAGTACCTGACGACCTTCCAGTCGCGCTTCGGCCGCGAGGAATGGCTGCAGCCGTACACGGACGAGACATTGAAGAGCCTGCCCGACCAGGGCATCAGGAAAGTGCAGGTGGTGTGTCCCGGTTTTTCTGCTGACTGTCTCGAAACCATCGAGGAAATCGGTGAGGAAAACCGGGAATATTTCATGGAGGCGGGCGGAGAAGACTACGCCTATATTCCCTGCCTGAACGCGACACCCGCGCATATCGAATTTCTCGCTGATCTCGCGGAAGAGCAGTTGTCAGGATGGCTGGAGGAACGCACCGATCCCGCGCTTTCTGCGAAGCTGGCGGCGGAAATGGGCTACGTGCCCAAAAGCTGAGTGTCGCGGCAGGTGCAAGTCGTCCCGGTCAGGGTATCAGCGGCCGATCAGAGCCAGCGCCTGACGCGCGCGCAATAGGCAAGGTACTCGTCGCCAAACAGCTCCCGCAGCATCTCTTCCTCGGGTAGCACATAGCGCCGGTAGACGATGAGCATGAACAGCGGCGGCACGATTAACGCCGACAGCGCGCCAACCGTAATGGCGACACCAGCGAGAACCAGCACCATCGCCAGATACATGGGATTGCGTGTGCGGCCATATACACCGTGTGTTACCAGCACTTTCACGTCGCGAAAGGGCACCATCCCGGTCCCTGCCCGGGAAAACAGGCCGCCGGACACAACCAGCAGCGCGAGTCCGGCCAGCATGATGATGCCGCCCGCAAACTGACTGGCATGACCTGTATAGCGCAGTCCCGGCGCAAATTCGTTTAACACGAAAATCCCGATGACGCCAAATACAAGCCACATGGGTGGATAGATAATCCGCTGGGTCGTCATGGCTCTCCCAGTCCCTCCCGTACGCTATTTTCTCGATACGTCTCGTTCATCGTTACATTATGCTGGTGCGCACCTGCCGGCTCCAGATTGACAATGGCGTAGGCGATGCCGACCCCCAGCAGGAATATCATGGTCAACTTGACCCGGTCATGGCTGTGGAAGTGCACTTCGGGCAGCAGGTCGCTCAGGGCAATGCAGATAAAGGCTCCGGCAGCAAAGGCGAGGGCCGCAGCAACGACATCCACCGGATCAATGGTGACCAGATCAATGCCATAGTAGAACAGCAGCGCTCCGAGGGGGCACAACAGGGCAAAACCGATATTCACCAGTTTCATTGCACGGCTACCCCAGCCACCGCTCTGCATGATGGCGGTAATCGACATGGCGTCCAGTGGCTTGTGCAGCAGAATGGCGAGGAACACCCCCGCGCCGAGCAGGTTGCCGACATCCGCCGTCTCCGCGCCGAGCAATGCAGCACCCAGCGCCACGCCATCAATCAGGGTGTGCAGTCCGAGGCCAAACGCGATGCCGACCCAGCTCAGCCGGTGTGCGGCTGCCGGTGCCGATGCATCTGTGGAATCGTGGGCATGAACATGACCCTGCCCATGCTGATGATAAGCCTCGTGCGCCGCTGACGACGCTACCGATTCAGGATTGATTTCGTGCTGATGAAAATGAAAGGCGCGCAGCAGCAAGAGCATGACCACCAGGCCGACAACCAGCCACCACACCGAGAAATCAATGGCGCCAGGCACCGGTCGCATAACAATGCTATGAGGCAACAGATGGTAGAACGCCACCCCCAGCATCAGCCCGGATACCAGGCTCATTGCCATCTGGGTGCGCGTGTGTGTCATACGGATAACGTTGGGCAGCAAGCCACCCAGCAGCGATGCCGCTGCGATCGCCGCACTGTAAAAGAGGAGCAACGTGCCGGGATAATCAGTCATGGAGGTCTGCCACCACCAGATTGTCGCGATGAATGACCTCCTCATCGCCTGCGTAACCCAGCAGCACAGGAATCGCCGTCGAGCTGCGACCGGCAATCAGGCGCACCTCCGGCGCACCGTAGTTGATCATACCGCGCGCCACCTCCTGACCCCTGTCATCACAGCAGGCAACCACATCACCGCGGCGAAAATCGCCCTCCACATCGCGTACGCCAACCGGCAGCAGACTGCGCCCTGACTCACGGATAACGCGCACAGCTCCGTCGTCCAGCTGCAGTCTGCCACCCAGCTGGAGCAGCCCTGCCAGCCACTGCCGGCGCGCACTCTGCGGCTGACGTCCGCTGCGCAACCAGGTGCCCACGCTATCACCGCTGGCAACGGCCTGGATGACGTTATCGAGGCGCCCCCCGGCGATAACGGTCTGTGTGCCTGAGCGTGCGGCAAGGCGCGCCGCACGCAGCTTGGTCACCATGCCGCCCCGACCGAGGGAGCCGCCGTCGCCAACCATGCCATCCAGACGCGGATCGTGGGCATCAACCTCTGTCAGCAGCTGCGCCCCCGGCTGCAGGCGGGGATCCGTATCAAACAGGCCATTCTGATCTGTCAGCAACAGGAGAGCGTCGGCGTCGATCAGATTGGCAACCAGTGCGGCCAGAGAGTCATTATCGCCGAAGCGGATTTCCTCGGTGGCAACGGTATCGTTTTCGTTCACGACCGGCAGAACATTCAGGCGCAGAAGTGTCGTCAGGGTGCCGCGGGCATTCAGGTAGCGATCGCGGGCAGCGACATCATCATGGCCGAGCAGAATCTGTGCCGTCGCCAGGCCGTGTTGCTGGAATGCCTGCTCATAGTGCTGCAGCAGAATTGACTGACCGACGGCGGCGGCGGCCTGCAGGTCGTGTAGCGCCGCGGGACGACGCGGCCAACCCAGTCTCACCAGACCCGCCGCAACTGCGCCACTCGACACCAGAACCACCTCGCAGCCGGCTCCACGCAGCCAGGCCACCTGCTGCGCCAAGCGGCGGATCATGGTGGTATCGAGACCACGCCCGTCATTGGTGAGTAGCGCACTGCCCACCTTGACCACCCAGCGGCGGGCAGCAAACAGCGCAGTGCGCGTTGCCGGCGGTTCAGGTGCGGCTTTCACGGCGCGTATTCGACCTCGACATCGTCACCATCATCGCTATCGTCGTCCTCGCGCCCCCTGGAAGCGCGATGCTGCGCCCGCAGTGACTCGATGCGCGCACGCGCCTCGATCTGCATGCGGCGCTGAGCGTCGTCTTCCTGCGCCGACAGCTCCGGATCAGCGGCCTCTTCGCTACGCCGCTCCTCGAGCCAGTTCATGATGTCCTGGCAAAGACGGGTGGTGCCTTCCCCGCTGATCGCGGAAACGGCGTACAGAGGTCCCTGCCAGGCGAGCGCATCGACGACGCGGGTTCTGATGTCGGCGAGGGACTCTTCGTCGATCAGGTCAGTCTTGTTCAGCACCAGCCAGCGCGGCCGGGCGGCGAGCGCCGGGCTGAATGCCGACAGTTCGCGGGCAATAGCCGCTGCCGCGTCCACCGGATCACTACCATCGGGCGGCGCAACGTCGACCAGATGCAGAAGGATCCGGTTACGTGTCAAATGCTTTAGAAAGCGAACACCGAGACCGGCGCCCTCGGAGGCACCTTCAATCAGACCAGGAATATCAGCCACCACGAAACTGCGGTAGGCATCCACCTTGACCACCCCAAGATTGGGCACAAGGGTGGTGAAGGGGTAATCGGCGATGCGTGGACGTGCTGCTGAAACGGCGCGTATGAACGTGGATTTCCCGGCGTTCGGCAGTCCAAGGAGACCGACGTCCGCGAGCACTTTCAGCTCCAGCTTCAGCGTCCGCTGCTCGCCTTCAGAGCCGGGTGAGGTCTGCCGCGGGGCACGATTTACCGACGACTTGTAGCGTGTATTGCCAAGACCGTGAAATCCACCGCGCGCCACCACCAGCTGAGCGCCCGGCTCGGACAGGTCGCCGAGCACCTCGCCATTGTCCTCGTCGATGACCGTGGTGCCCACGGGCACGCGAAGAACGAGATCCTCGCCACTGGCGCCGGTACAGTTGCGACCCCGTCCCGGCTCACCGTTCCCGGCGCGATAGGCGCGCTGGTAGCGATAATCCACCATAGTGTTCAGAGCGCTGTCGGCCTGCATGATCACGCTGCCGCCATCACCTCCGTCGCCGCCATCAGGCCCACCGCGTTCGATATATTTTTCACGGCGAAAACTCAGGCAGCCGTTGCCGCCGTTACCCGCGAAGACCTTGATGGTCGCCTCATCTACAAATTTCATAAGCTGGATTCTACTCCGCGCTGGCGCTGGGCGGCAGCATTGGTCAAAAAGACCCGCACGCGGCGCAAAAAAAAGCCCCGTCGGATGACGAGGCTTCCGGACTCGCTACCGGTAGCGCGCTACGCGCCGGTTACCTGAACAAACTTACGTCCGTTCGGACCACGGGTGACGAATTCAACCGTGCCATCGACCGTGGCAAACAAGGTATGGTCCTTGCCACAGCGTACGTTCTCGCCAGGGTGAAAGCGTGTACCACGCTGTCGCACCAGGATGTTGCCCGCCGTTACTGCTTGTCCACCGAAACGCTTCACGCCGAGACGTTTGCTTTCCGAATCGCGTCCGTTTCGGGTACTACCACCTGCTTTCTTGTGCGCCATTACCGATTACCTCCCAAAAGTGATTGTTGACCGACTGACTACGCCGTAATGCCGGTGATCTTGACTTCGGTGTACCACTGGCGGTGGCCGGTTTCGTTACGGTAGTGCTTGCGGCGGTTGAATTTCACGATCTTCACTTTCTTGTGACGGCCCTGACTTACCACTTCTGCTGTAACCTTGCCGCCCTCGAGCAGAGGGCGACCGATTTTAACGTCACCATCTTCGCCCACCATCAGGACACGATCGAATTCGACGGTCTCACCGGTCGCGGCTTCAATTTTCTCCAGCTTCAGCAGCTCGCCTTCGACAACGCGATGCTGCTTGCCGCCGCTTTCTATTACTGCGTACATGATTCTCTCCGTTCAGTTCGCCTTCCCGCAGATTTCGAAAACATCGCAACGGCGATGGGCAGGGCCAGGCACCAACAGGCTCGATTCCGCTCACGGCTTCGAGGGGGCGCGCATTTTACTGCAAATGATGCGGCTGCGACAAGCAGTACTAGCAGTAATTGTTCAGGCGACCCGCGGGGCTGGTCGCGCCAACGGTGCCGCAGGATCGCCGGAACGCCGCTTGACAGCGCACGGGACGCAACCTAGCATTCGCGGGCATTTTTCCGGCCGACATCATCTATGCAAAACATCCGAGCCGTTGTCGAGCGCGAGTTCGATCAGGTCAACACCCTGATCATCGAGCAACTCGAATCCGACGTCGACATGGTCGAGAATATCGGTCACTACATCGTAGATGCGGGCGGCAAGCGCCTGCGCCCCCTGCTTGCGTTGCTGTCAGCCGCCGCCATCGGTGAATGCACACCCCGGCACATCTGTTTTGCCGCGGTCATCGAGTTCATTCACACCGCAACGCTGCTGCACGATGATGTGGTTGATCTGTCAGAGCTGCGCCGCGGACGACTCACCGCCAACGCCGCTTTCGGCAATGCACCGTCGGTGCTGGTGGGAGACTTTCTCTACACACGGGCCTTCCAGCTGATGGTAAGCCTGAACGATATGGCTCTGCTGTCCCAGATGGCCGATACCACTAACATGATCGCCGCAGGCGAGGTGCTTCAGCTCGCTCGCGCCGGTGACGCCAGCACCAGCGAAACCCAGTACCTTGATGTCATCACCCGCAAGACCGCCGTACTGTTCGCCGCCGCCTGCCGCGGTGCAGCGCAGCTACATGGCGATGAACACCCACAGGCTCAGGACCTGTATGACTTCGGCCTGCACCTGGGGATCGCCTTCCAGATGATCGATGACGTGCTCGATTACGAAGGCGACGCCGCGGCAATGGGCAAGAATGTCGGCGACGACCTGACCGAGGGCAAGCCTACCCTGCCACTCATCCACGTCATCAGCAGCGGCACCGTGGCGCAGGCGTCTTTGGTCAGCGCTGCCATCACCGACAAACGCGCGGACCAGCTTGAGGCTATCATGCAGGCCATCACCGACTGTGACAGCCTGGGCTATACCCGCCGCGCCGCGATATCCCACCGCGACCAGGCCCTGGCCTGCCTGGCAAGACTTCCCGAAAGCCCCGCCCGCGACGCCATGCAGGCCCTGGCAGCATTGTCCGTAGACCGCAGTCACTGAGACCCCGCGCCAGCACCGGCGTGCGGTAATTGCCCCTGAGCGGGGGTCTACCTATACTCAAGCTGCACTCTACACCAGTGACAGACATGAGCCTGTTCGATTCACAGGAAGGTCGCAACCTGTCCGCACAGGCGTCACGCCTTCGGGGACAGAGCATTTCGGCCATGCTATTGGCAGACGCCACGCGACCCCATGCGTTCAGCTGCGAGGCCGCGGGGCTGCATCTCGATTTTTCAAGGCACCTTCTCGACAGCGTCGCACTGGAAAACCTGCTGTTGCTTGCGCGACGGGCACACATACAGGCGCATATCGCCGCTCTGTTTGCCGGTCGCGACGTCAATCACACGGAAAAACGTCCCGCCCTGCACATGTGGTTGCGGGCCAGCGCAGCGGACGACTCTGCGCGCTTTACGGAGATCGTCGCCACGCGGGAACGCATGCGGGAGCTCGTGGAGACACTGCGCAGCCAGCGGCAAAGGGGTTTTACCGGCGAGGCGATCAGCGATGTGGTTAACCTGGGCATCGGTGGCTCGGACCTGGGACCGCGGCTGGCCAGCGAGGCCCTGGTTCCGGCCGGCCCCGCTACGCCACGCGTTCACTACGTCGCCAACATTGACCCTGAAGAACTGCGCAGTGTCATTGCGCCACTGAATCCGGCAACCACGCTGTTCATTGTGTGCTCCAAGTCCTTCAGCACCGAAGAAACCCTGCACAACGCACTGGCCGCTCGTCGCTGGCTGCAAAGCGCAGGCGCCGCCGAGGAGGATCTCGCAGCGCATTTCGTCGCGGTGACAACCCATCTGCAGGCTGCAGCGGAATTCGGTATTCCGCCCGGCAACTGCCTGCCACTGTGGGACTGGGTGGGCGGTCGCTATTCGCTGTGGTCAGCCATCGGGCTCAGCACTGCCATCGCGATCGGCTGGGACGCGTTCTGCGAGCTGCTGCGCGGCGCGGAGACCATGGACCAGCATTTCCGCGACACTTCACCCGAGAAAAACCTGCCCCTGCTGATGAGCCTGCTCGAAGTCTGGTGCTGTCATTTTCTGGGAGCGGCCAATCACGCCGTGCTGCCCTACGCCTGCCGCCTGCGTCACCTGCCGGATTTTCTGCAGCAGCTGACGATGGAAAGCAACGGCAAGCGCGTGAACCGCAGCGGCGACGCCGTCGGCTATCACACGGCGCCAGTACTGTGGGGCGCCGCGGGGACGACCGGCCAGCATTCCTTCCACCAGTTGCTGCACCAGGGCACCCGCCTGTGTCCCGTGGATTTCATTCTACCGCTGGCGCCGGGAGACAGGGACGAGGACGGGCGCCATGCCCGCCTGGTTGCCAACTGCCTGGCACAGAGTCGAGCGTTGATGGTAGGGCGCAGTGCGGCTGCGGCAGAGGAGTCCCTGCGACAGCGCGGCCGCAATGACGACGCTGAGTGGCTGGCACCGCACCTTGCGATGCCGGGCAACCGGCCGCACAGTGTCCTGTCATTCGAGCGCCTCACCCCTCACAGCCTGGGTGCATTGCTGGCGCTTTATGAACACCGCACCTTCTGCAGCAGCGTCCTCTGGGACATCAACGCGTTCGACCAGTGGGGCGTTGAACTCGGCAAGGACATCGGTCGACAGGTGCACGAGATCATGCTCTCCCCCCCACCGGAGAACGCGAATGGGCAATCAACGGCGCTGGATACGGCAACCGAAGCGCTGATTCAGCGCTGGCGCGACGCCAACGCCTGACCCGCCCGCTCAGGCGGCGTCAATAAGCGCCATAATCTCCGCCGTTTTTTCGGTCATCAGCGCTGTATCGCCGCGACTTTCCACGTTGAGACGCACAACGGGCTCGGTATTGGAACAGCGGAGATTGAAACGCCAGTCGGTAAAGCTGACACTCAGTCCATCTACGTGCTCCACCGACTGCGCATCCGGCCCATAGCGCCGCTCCACGCTGTCCAGCAGCGCAACCGGGTCGTTCACTGTGCGGTTGATCTCGCCGCTGCAGGGATAGGCCGCCATGCGCTGCTCTACCATGTGGCCAAGGCTCTGCTGGCGGTCGCTGATCAGCCCGGCGACCAGCAGCCAGGGAATCATGCCGCTGTCGCAATAGGCAAACTCGCGAAAATAGTGATGCGCGCTCATTTCGCCGCCGTAAACGGCGTTTTCCTGGCGCATACGCTCTTTGATAAAGGCGTGCCCCGTCTTGCTTTCCACGGCACGGCCCCGACCTGCGCCCACGATGTCCTGCGTATTCCAGGTCAGCCTGGGGTCATGCACGATGGCCTCGCCCGGATGCTCACGCAGGAAGGCCTCGGCCAGGAGGCCGACAAGGTAGTAGCCCTCAATAAAGTCACCGTCTGCATCGAAGAAAAAACAGCGATCAAAATCGCCATCCCAGGCAATCGCCATGTCAGCGCCGTGGCTGCGCACTGCCGCCGCTGCCGCAGCGCGATTCTCGGCCAGCAACGGATTCGGCACGCCATTGGGGAAGCGACCGTCCGGCTCGTGGTTGATCCTGATGAACTCAAACGGCAGATGCGGCGCAAGCAGGTCGATGATGCGACCCGCGCCGCCATTGCCGGGATCCGTGACGATGCGCAGCGGCGCGAGAGATGCCCGGTCGACATAGCCCAGCAGGTGCTCGATATAGGCGTCATCCGTATCCAGCGGCTGCAGGTCTCCCCGCCGCGACACCGCGGCAAAGCGATTCTTCCCGGCTCGGTCGCGAATGTCGAAAAGCCCGGTGTCGCCGGAAACCGGCCGCGACCCGGCGCGAACAAATTTCATGCCATTGTAATCTTTGGGATTGTGGCTGGCGGTGACGGCGATACCACCGTCCATGGCGCCATGGCTGGTTGCGAAATAGATTTCCTCGGTTCCCGCAAGACCAATGTCGAAGACATCGGCGCCCTGGTCACGCAGCCCCTTGATCAAGGCAGCCTTGATCATCTCGCTCGACAGCCGCACATCGTGGCCAACTACCACGCGCCTCGCGCCGAGCACCTCTGCAAAGGCGCGACCGATACGATAGGCGACATCCTCGTTGAGCTGGTCGGGAACACGGCCACGCACGTCGTAGGCCTTGAAACAGCTCATGTCCACGTCGGTCATGTCAATCAATCCCTCAGGGCTGCTGATAGACGTTTTTGTAGACGTAGTCGGTGGCCTCGACAAAACCGGGAACACTTCCGCAGTCAAAGCGCCGTCCCTGGAACTTGTAGGCCATGACGCAGCCGCGCCTGGCCTGGATCTGCAGAGCATCCGTCAGCTGTATCTCGCCGTTCGCGCCCGGCGGCGTTTCGCGAATAATGTCAAAGATATCCGGCGTCAGCAGGTAGCGGCCAATAATGGCAAGATTGGAGGGGGCATCCTCGGGCTTCGGTTTTTCCACCATGCGATCAATACGGTAAATGCCATCTTTCAACGACTCACCGGCAATGACGCCATATTTGTGCGTCTGGTCAGGGGGCACTTCCATGATCGCGACGATAGAACAGCGGAACTGACGGTACAGCTCCACCATCTGGCTGAGCACGCCGGGCCCCTCCTCGTTCAGGCACAGGTCGTCAGACAGCAGCACGCCGAAGGGTTCATTGCCGATAAGCGTTTCGCCGGTAAGAATGGCATGCCCGAGCCCCTTCATTTCCCGCTGGCGCACCATGGTGAACGTGCCTTTGTCGAGCACATTGCGAATGCTGTCGAGATAGGCCTCCTTGCCGGTACCGGCAATCTGGTGCTCAAGTTCGTAACTGATGTCGAAATGATCGGCGATGGCACGCTTGCCGCGCCCGGTGACCATGGCGCAAGTGGTCATTCCCGCCGCGATCGCCTCCTCGACGCCATACTGCACCAGCGGCTTGTTCACCACGGGCAGCATTTCTTTCGGCATGCTTTTTGTAGCGGGCAGAAATCGCGTTCCGTAGCCGGCAACCGGAAACATACACTTGGAAATCATGAGCCTCTCCGTTTCTGATGAACTATCCTGTCGTCGCCGCCAGCCGGCGAATCAGCCGCTGCGACCGTATTTGTCTTCAAAGCGGACGATATCATCCTCACCGAGGTAGCTGCCTGTCTGCACTTCAATCAGCTCCAGCGGGATCTTGCCAGGATTGGCCAAACGGTGTTTGTGGCCGAGTGGGATGTAGGTCGATTCGTCTTCGCCGAGCATAAAGGTTTTCTCTTCACAGGTAACCTCGGCGGTACCGCTGACGACGATCCAGTGCTCGGCGCGATGGTGATGCATCTGCAGGGACAGCGTCCCCCCCGGGTTGACGATAATCCGCTTCACCTGAAAGCGCTCTGCCACCACAAGGGACTCATAACTGCCCCAGGGACGATAAACCCTGTGGTGCAGCGATGCCTCACTGCGCCCCTCCTCCCGCAGGCGTGTGACGATGCGCTTTACGTCCTGCACGCGATGCCGGTTAGCGACCAGAATGGCATCGGCGGTTTCCACCACCACCAGGTCATCGATACCGGCGGCAGCCAGCAGTCGCGACTCGCTGCGCAGGTAGCTGCCGCGACAGTCTTCGGCGATCACATCCCCCTGCAGGACATTGCCATCGTGATCGTGCGCCGACACCTCCCACAGCGTCGACCAGGCGCCGACATCACTCCAGCCGCAGTCGAGAGGCACAACGGCGCCGCGGGATGTTCGCTCCATGACCGCGTAATCAATGCTGTCGCTGGCCGATGCGGCAAATGCCGCGCGGTCCGGTCGCACAAAGTCCAGATCCGATGATGCCGCTGCCATGGCGGCCCGGCAGTGCTTTGCCATGTGCGGCGCATAACTGTCCAGCTCCTCAAGATAGGTTGATGCGCGCAGCAGGAACATCCCCGAATTCCACAGAAAATCGCCACTCCCGACGTAGGCGCTAGCGGTATCGGCATCAGGCTTCTCGACAAATGCGCGTAGCTCAAAGCCGACCTCATCCACCGCATCGCCCCGCTGTATATAGCCGTAGCCGGTCTCGGCTGACACAGGCACAACACCGAATGTCACCAGATAGCCATGCTCGGCAAGGGGCATGGCGGCGGCCACCGCGTCGGTGAACGCCTCGGTATTCTTGATGATGTGGTCTGCGGGCAGGACCAGCAGAATCGCATCCGGGTCGGTCTGGAGCGCCTGCAGCGCCGCGAGAGCTACCGCCGGCGCCGTATTACGACCCTCTGGCTCCAGCAGGATACCCGCGGGCTGCACGGACAGCTGGCGCAACTGCTCAGCCACCATGAAGCGATGATGCTCGTTGCAGACGACCAGCGGTGCAGACGCGCGCAGGGACGAGGTTCGTTCCAGCGTCGCCTGCAGCATGGACAGCTCACTGGCCAGCGGCAGAAACTGCTTGGGATGCGCTTCGCGGGAGACAGGCCACAGGCGACTGCCTACACCACCGGATAAAAGGACGGGAACTAACATGGCTTATCTGGCTTCCTTGCTTGTGTATGACCGTGATAGTGGGCATCTTCCGAGCCGCCACTGTAGACCGGAACCGGCGCGCTCTCATCATTTTACGCGAGTGGGCGGCCTGGCCTCTAGCCGTGGACGCGGGACCGCGAGTCTGGACTTGTCGCCCGCATTCATTAAAATACGCAACAGGCCGGTAACAAACCACATCCACATGCCGGTACAGCCCCGAGAATACATTCCAACCACCACTCTCTTGCAGCGCAACCAACGGACGCACCATGACCGGAAAAAGCAGTTATGCCAAGGACGAGCTGATAAAGTGCGGCACGGGTCAACTTTTTGGCGCGGGCAACGCACAACTGCCCGTAAATGAGATGCTGATGCTCGACCGCATCACCCACATCAGCGCCGATGGTGGCAACCACGGCAAGGGCGAGGTCATTGCAGAGCTCGACATCACCCCGGACCTGTGGTTTTTTCAGTGCCACTTTCCGGGCGATCCTGTCATGCCGGGCTGCCTCGGCCTCGATGCGATGTGGCAGTTGGTTGGCTTCTATCTGGGCTGGCGCGGTAATCCGGGACGGGGGCGCGCACTGGGATCCGGTGAGGTCAAGTTCAGCGGCCAGGTGCTGCCCACGGCACGTCTGGTAACCTACCGTATTCAGCTCAAGCGCGTTATCGAGCGCAAGCTGATCATGGGCATCGCAGATGGTACGCTGTCGGTGGACGGCAGGGATATCTACCAGGCCAGCGACCTGAGGGTGGGCCTGTTTCAGTCAACGGAGTCATTCTGAACCATGACAAGACGAGTCGTCATCACGGGTCTGGGCATTGTGTCATGTCTTGGCAACGACGCAGACAGCGTGGCTGATTCGCTGTTCCACGGGCGCTCCGGCATTGCCTTGCGCCAGGAACAGGTCGAAATGGGCATGCGCTCGCACATTGCCGGCGCCCCCGACATCAACCCGGCAGAGCACATCGATCGTAAACAGTTGCGCTTCATGGCGGATGCTGCAGCCTTCGCCTACATTTCCATGCAGCAGGCGATAAGCGATGCCGGTCTCGAGGACGCGGAGATATCGAATCCGCGCACTGGCATTATCGCCGGATCGGGTGGCGCCTCCTCAGCCAGCCAGACAGAGGCGGCCGATATTCTCAGGGAGCGCGGATTGCGCCGCGTTGGCCCCTATCGGGTGACCCAGACCATGGGCAGCACCGTATCCGCCTGCCTGGCGACACCGTTCCGCATCAAGGGGGTCAACTATTCCATATCCTCGGCCTGCTCTACCAGCGCCCACTGCATAGGCTCGGCGATGGAGCAGATACAGCTTGGCAAGCAGGATCGTGTCTTTGCCGGCGGCGGCGAGGAGCTGCACTGGACCCTGAGCAGCCTGTTTGATGCCATGGGCGCGCTGTCCACTCGCTATAACGATACACCGGAACGCGCTTCCCGGGCCTATGACGCCAACAGGGACGGCTTCGTGATTGCCGGCGGTGGCGGCATGCTGGTGCTCGAAGAGCTCCAGGTCGCCCGCGCCCGGGGCGCGAAGATCTACGCCGAACTGATCGGCTATGGCGCCACCTCCGACGGACATGACATGGTCGCGCCATCGGGGGAGGGTGCCATGCGCTGCATGCAGCAGGCACTGGCTACTGTTGACGGCCCGGTGGACTACATCAACGCCCATGGCACCAGCACGCCTGCCGGCGACATCCAGGAGCTCAAGGCCGTGCGCTCGGTCTACGCCGAGCGCAACGATGCCATACCTGCCATTGGCTCCACCAAATCACTGTCCGGCCATTCCCTGGGCGCCGCCGGTGTGCAGGAAGCCATTTACAGTCTCCTCATGCAACAACGGAGCTTTATTGCCGCTTCGGCCAACATAGATGAGCTCGATCCCGAAGCTGAGGGCATGCCGATCGCGACCGAACGCCAGGAGAACGTCGCCCTACAGCGGGTGATGTCGAACAGTTTCGGCTTCGGCGGCACAAACGCGTCGCTGGTGTTCTCGCGCTGGCATGGCGACTGATTTGCGCATTGTCAGGGAATCAGCGCGTCCAGCAGGATAAGGTCCACCGCGTCACCCCGCGCTATCAGCTTACCGGGTGGCACAATCGCAAGGGCCTGCGCACGCGTGGCAGCCGACAGTGCACCAGAGCTCTGGTTGCCTGCGGGTACCGCTTCAGCACCATCATCACCAGGCAGCAGCGCGACCCGAAGGTATTCCTCGCGCGAGCCCGCTGATGTCACGGAAAAACCGGCACGCGCTGTGACGCGAGGCAGCTCTCGCTCATCACGACCCTGGCAGGCGAGCAGAAACGGACGCGCGAACACGGCAAAAGTCACAAACACCGAGCTCGGGTTGCCGGGCAGGCCGATAAAGGGCACATCACCCACGCGGCCAAACGCCAGCGGCTTGCCTGGTTTGATGGCGATGCGCCACAGCGACAGGGCGCCGAGCCTCTCAATTTGGGATTTCACGTGATCTGCCTCGCCAACAGATACACCGCCCGTGCTGACAATGACATCCGCCGTCACTGCAGCCTCACCCAGAGCCTGCGCAACCGCCTGCTCACTGTCTGCGACCCGCTCTGTCTCGATGGCCTGAAGGCCACATCGTCGAACCATGGCAGAGAGCATCGGGCCATTACTGTTAAAGATCTCTCCAGCCTGCAGCGGCGGGCCGCCGGGCTCACGTAACTCGTCACCCGTGACCAGAACGGCAACGCGCAGGGGACGATAGACCGCCACGGACGACAAGCCGACAGAGGCCAGCAGACCCAGATCCTGAGGCCGCAAACGGCGACCGCGCGGTAACAGAAGATCGCCCTGCGCGACGTCCTCGCCGCGTCGCCGAACGTGGCTGCCGGCCGTGACCGCACTGAGCGGCCGCACCGACCCGTCCGCCACGGCACAGGCCTCCTGCATCACAACGCTGTCTGCACCCTCCGGTAGCGGCGCCCCGGTGAATATCCGTGCCGCCGTACCGGACGTCAGTGGGAGCGGGGCCTGGCCTGCCAGTATGCGCTGACTCACTGGGAATGATCTGCCGCCAATGACATCGGAAGCCCTCAGCGCGTAGCCATCCATAGCACTGTTATCAAAGGCGGGGAGCGCCATCGGCGCCCGCACATCGACAGCAAGTGTGGCACCCAGCGCATCTGCGAGTTGCGCGCACTGCACAGGTGGCGGCGGCATGGCGGCCGCCAGCATTCTTGATAGCGCCAGCGACGGTGACAGCATGGTCAGTGACTTTCCGGCCGCAGCAGGCCGACAAAATTGCATGGACGGTGGCGCACGTCCAACTGCTCCCTGATAATGCCAGTCCATGCAGTGCGACACGCACCCGTGGATCCAGGCATGCAGAAAATGAGCGTGCGGTTGGCCAGACCCGCGAGCGCACGGGACTGTACGGTCGATGTCCCGATTTCTGCCAGCGACAGCGCGCGAAACACCTCACCGAAACCGACGATGGCCTTGTCGAACAGGGGCTCAACCGCCTCCGGCGTCGAGTCACGTCCGGCAAAGCCCGTCCCCCCCGTTATCAGGACCACCTCAACGTCGGGGTCGGCAATCCAGATCGATAGCTGAGCGCGAATCCGGTACACGTCATCGATCACCAGTGCCCTGTCGGCGAGCTGATGCCCCGCTGCCGTTGCCGCCTCGCACAAAAAGCGTCCCGACGTATCGTCATCGGGTCCGCGTGTGTCCGAAACCGTGAGGACCGCTATGTTCAGTGCGACAATGGAAGAATCTTCTGAGGGCATGAGATTTCCCGAATTTACGCTGATCAGGGCGCCAGATAGAGCTTGACCGTGCTGCTGATAAACCCACGCCAGGCAACCTGCTTGATAGCGAAGGTATCGCGGATTTCACGGCAATCGAGGCTCCAGTTCCGCGCCACCCGATCAGGATCATGCTCAAGCCGGATGATCGCATCGTCGGCCACCTTGATGAACTGCGAGGCGGCGGCGAGGACCGCCTCCGCAAATCCGTAAGCAGTGGTGCGGTCCGGACTGTTATAGTGGAAGGTGCCTGTGACCGCGGCCCCCGCATCAAGCTGGTCCAGCACGCCCGAGATCACGCGGGCAGCATCGCTGGCTTCAACAGGGCACAGCTGATCGAGATCATCCACCGCGAGCGGCGCCTGACTCGAGAGCGATGCCAGAACCTGCGTCAGCAGGTTACTGTCGAAGGCGGCAAACAGGGGACCGAGGCGCAGCACCAGGTGATTTTCACAGGTTGCGCGGACATGCTCCTCCGCACCGACAAGGCCCAGGCCGAGGGCATCGTCGGCATCCGGCGCCTCCTGCTCCCGATAAGGATGACTCAGCCGCCCGGAAAATACCCGCGGATCCGAAAGGTAAAGATAGGGGATAGCAGCGCGGCTGCAGATTTTTGCCAGCCAGTGCGTGCGCTGCACATCGATCGGCTGTACCCAGTCACCCGAGGCCATGAGATGGGGAGTGCGCAGATCAACGATGATGTCGGCATCGACACGGCGAATCGCCTTTTTGGCATGTCGCTCACTTTTCCAGCGGCTCACTGCCTGCGACACTATGGACACACGATGGCGCCCCCAGCGCGACAGGGTGGACTGTAGTGTGACGCCGAGTGGCGTGTCCGCCGCAATCAACAGAATATGCACTGAGTACCGCCCGCCGGGTGGACGCAAGCACAGCTCACCCGCTTAGAATGGAATGTCGTCGTCGAAATCGAAGTCCGGCGGCGTTTCGCTGGAGGGGGCCGGGGAGCCAGCGGGACCGGATTTGCCGGCGCTCCGGCCAGGCGGCGGCTGCTGTGGAGCGCTCTGATCGTACACGGGGTCGGGACGCGACATCCCACCACCATCGCCGCCGCCGCGGCTGTCGAGCATCTGCATTTCGTTGGCAATCACTTCCGTGCTGTAGCGATCCTGGCCTGACTGATCCTGCCATTTCCGTGTACGCAGCGTCCCTTCCAAGTAGACTTTCGATCCCTTTCGAAGATATTCGCCGGCGATTTCCGCCAGTTTGTTGAAAAACACCACCCTGTGCCACTCGGTGCGTTCCTGAGGCTGCCCGCTCTGCTTGTCTTTCCAGACCTCAGAGGTGGCGACGCTGATATTGGTGACAGCGCCACCTGATGGCATGTAACGGGTCTCGGGGTCATTGCCCAGATTCCCCACCAGAATAACCTTGTTGACACCACGTGATGCCATGAATAGAACCCCCGAAATACGCTGCAATCCAGCCGCGGACTATAGCAATCCCGCCGGGCGAATGCGACAGCCGAAAGCGGTCAGGAGACAGATGTAGCGCCCTGTGAAGCCACGGGCGGTGCAGCAGTTACGCCCAGACTGCTGCGTGCCCAGAGCAGTCCGGGGATCAGACACAGCACGAACAGACCCAGCACGCCGCCATACTGCAGCGCCAGGCCGCCACAGGCACCACCCGTGAAGGCGCCGATAAACTGACAGGTGGAGTACACCCCAAGCGCCGTGCCCTTGCCGCCGGAAAAAACTGCCTTACTGACCAGCGAGGGCAGCGTCGCCTCGAGGTAGTTGACCGCAACGAAGTACAGCCAGAGAGCAACGCACAGTACCCAGGGCACCGCGAGCAGGGTCATTCCGGCAACCGATACCAGCAACATGACAACGGTACTAACGAGCACCGGCCTCACCTTGCCATGGCGTTCGGCGAGGCGTAACAGCGGCAGCATACCGATCAATGACGCCACTAGCACCGGCAGATAGATCTTCCAATGCGCCTCACGCGGCAAGGACAGCGTATCCTGGAGGGCAAACGGTATTACCAGAAAACTGGCCGTCAGAATGAAGTGGAGACTGAAAACGCCAAAATTCAGCCGCCGCAGTGCCGGCGTCGCGAGGACGCTCCGGATCATCCCGGGACGGGCCCCCACCTCGGCGTGTTCGCGGCTCACCACACCGCGCGGAACCCCAACAAAAACCACGACAATTCCCCCCAGCGCGAGTACAAACGTGAGCAGAAACACACTGGACAGACCGCCAAAGCCCGCGACAACCGGACCGAGCACAAGGGAAACCGCAAAAGACAGACCGATACTGGCACCGACAATAGCCATCGCCTTGGTGCGCTGCTCCTCATCGGTCACGTCGGCCACCAGCGCCATGACAGTGCTGGCAATGGCGCCGGCTCCCTGCAACAGACGACCCACCACAATACCGGGAACTGTCTCTGCCAGACCCGCCACCAGGCTGCCGGCTGCGAACATCAGCAACCCGCCTAGAATAACGGGGGTTCTGCCAATGCGATCCGACAGCCAACCAAGCGGAATCTGCAAAAGAGCCTGGCTAAAACCATAGGCGCCAAGGGCAAGGCCAATCATCAACGGCGTGCCGCCGGGCATGTCAACCGCGTACAGAGCCAGCAGCGGCAGGACCATGAACAGGCCCAGCATACGGAAGCTGTAGAGCAGGGCGAGCGCGCCCACAGCACGGCGCTCGACGGACGTCATCGGATTTTTTGTCAACACACTGTTTCTCCCAGGAATAGCGCGATGTTAGCAGCTTCGCGCGCGGCCGACATCCACAGGCAGCGGCGTCGCGAGAGACCGGTTTTGCCGCGCGCGACATGCGCTTATACTGTAGGGTTTTCCGTTACCAGTGTAGATACGACATGGACACGATTCAGGTTCGCGGTGCGCGCACCCACAACCTCAAGAATATCGATCTGGATATTCCCCGCGACAAGCTGATTGTCATCACCGGTCTGTCGGGCTCGGGAAAATCATCCCTGGCCTTCGACACGCTCTACGCCGAGGGCCAACGCCGCTACGTCGAATCCCTGTCCACTTATGCGCGACAGTTTCTGTCCATGATGGAAAAACCGGATATGGACCACATCGAAGGCCTGTCGCCGGCTATATCCATCGAGCAGAAGTCCACGTCACACAACCCTCGCTCAACGGTTGGCACGATTACCGAGATTTATGATTATCTGCGACTGCTTTACGCGCGTATCGGCGAGCCACGCTGTCCGGATCACAACCGCGCTTTGCAGGCGCAGACAGTCAGCCAGATGGTCGACAGTGTGCTCGCCATGCCCGAGGGCGCAAAGCTTATGCTGCTGGCGCCGGTTGTGCGCGGCCGCAAAGGGGAGCATCTGCAGGTTTTCGAAGAACTGCGGGCGGCGGGATTCGTGCGCGCCCGTATCAATGGCCGCATTACCGACCTGGACGACCTGCCAGACCTTGACAAGAAAAAGAAGCACACGATCGACGTCGTGGTAGATCGGTTCAAAGTGCGTGAAGATCTGGGCCTGCGACTGGCGGAATCGTTTGAAACGGCCCTACAGCTTACCGACGGCCTCGCTGCCGTCAGCCACATGGATGACGATGGCGACGATATTGTGTTTTCAGCCCGTTTTGCCTGTCCCGAATGCGGTCACAGCATCGACGAACTCGAGCCGAGGCTGTTCTCCTTCAATAACCCGGCGGGTGCCTGCGGCGGCTGCGATGGCCTTGGCGTCAAGCAGTATTTCGACTCTGCGCGCGTCGTTCTGCATCCTGAGGCAAGCCTGGCCGAAGGCGCCATACGGGGCTGGGACCGGCGCAACGTCTATTACTTCCACATGTTGACCTCCCTTGCCGAACATTATGGCTTCGACATCGATACACCGTTCGAGAAACTCAGCCAGCGCCATCGCGACATCATTCTCACGGGCAGCAAGGGTGAGGAGATCTCATTCTCCTACGTTAACGATCGCGGCAGTGTTTTTCAGCGTCGCCACCCTTTCGAGGGCATTCTGCCCAACATGGAGCGTCGCTACCGCGATACGGAATCGCAGTCGGTGCGCGAGGAGCTCTCACGCTTCCTCGCCACCGCACCATGCCCTGATTGCGGCGGGACCCGCCTCTGTCGCGATGCCCGACATGTTTTTATCGATGAGCGGACGCTCCCCAGCATTACGGCCATGCCGGTGGGCGAGTCAGAGGAGTATTTCAATGCGCTGACGCTGCCCGGCCGTCAGGGGACCATCGCGGAAAAGATTTTGAAAGAGATTCGCGCACGCTACCGGTTTCTGGTTGATGTCGGCCTCAACTACCTGACACTGGATCGCAGTGCCGAGACCCTCTCTGGCGGTGAGGCGCAGCGAATCCGGCTGGCGTCCCAGATTGGTGCCGGCCTGGTCGGGGTCATGTACATTCTCGATGAACCCTCTATAGGTCTGCATCAGCGTGACAACGAGCGGCTGCTGGGCACGCTTACGCATCTTCGCGACATCGGTAATACCGTTCTGGTGGTCGAACACGATGAGGATGCCATCCGCAGCGCGGATCACATCATAGACATCGGCCCCGGCGCCGGCGTGCACGGCGGAAGGATTGTGGCGCAGGGAGCCCTGGAGGACATTGTCGGCAACGAGAGCTCGCTGACCGGCGCCTACCTGTCCGGTAAGCGCCGAATCGACATTCCGGCGCAGCGACATCACGCAGATGATAAACGCCTTATCCATCTGCACGGCGCCAGCGGCAACAACCTGCAGAATGTCACGCTTGAATTGCCAGTGGGACTGCTGACCTGTATCACGGGCGTATCCGGTTCCGGCAAGTCGACCTTGATCAATGGCACACTGTATCCCCTGGCCGCCACGGAACTGAATGGCGCAACCACACTGAATGCCGCTGCGCACGAGGGCATCGACGGGCTTCAGCACATCGACAAGTGCATCGATATCGACCAGAGCCCCATCGGCCGCACGCCGCGTTCCAATCCGGCCACCTATACCGGCATCTTCACACCGGTTCGCGAGTTGTTCGCCGGCACCCAGGAAGCGCGCTCACGCGGTTACAAACCTGGTCGCTTCAGCTTCAACGTCAAGGGCGGTCGCTGTGAGGCATGTCAGGGAGATGGCGTCACCCGCGTCGAGATGCACTTCCTCCCAGATATCCACGTCCCCTGCGACGTCTGCAAAGGCAAGCGCTACAATCGCGAAACGCTGGATATCCGCTACAAAGGCCGAAACATCCACGAAGTTCTGGAAATGACAGTGGAAGACGCCCTGTCCTTCTTCGAACCGGTGCCGTCCATCGCGCGCAAGCTGCAAACACTGATGGACGTGGGTCTGTCATATATCCGCCTAGGTCAGGCGGCGACCACGCTGTCGGGCGGTGAAGCGCAGCGGGTCAAACTCTCCCGAGAGCTGTCGAAGCGCGACACAGGCAACACGCTCTACATTCTGGACGAACCGACAACCGGACTTCACTTTGAGGATATTCGGCAACTTCTCGCGGTATTGCACAAGCTTCGTGACCACGGCAACACGATTGTGATCATTGAACACAATCTCGATGTGATCAAGACGGCGGACTGGGTTGTCGATCTCGGGCCGGAAGGTGGCAGTGGCGGAGGGAACATCATAGCGAGCGGCACGCCTGAGGCCATCGCACAAAACACCGCTTCTTACACGGGCCGCTTCCTAAAGCCCCTGCTCGCTCGAAGCGATCTGTCCGATGCAGGCAAGCCCGATACGGGCAAGGCCAGCAGCCCGGCAAAAGTAAAACGTGCGAAGACAAAAAAGGTGGCGTGATCAAGCAGCACGGCCGGGAGAATGTACCCAGCCTGCTCAAGCGCGGGACACAAAAAAGCCGGATCTATATCCGGCTTTTTTATCGTTTCAAGCCCGGCTAATGCCCGAGAGACGACCGGACGGCAGCGGGATCAATCTTCGTCGTCAACATGCTCTGGCTGCGGGCGATCAACGAGCTCAACATACGCCATAGGCGCCTTGTCACCCGTGCGAAAACCGCATTTCAAAATACGAATATAGCCGCCCGGCCGGGTCTGATAGCGCGGCCCCAGCTCGGCAAACAACTTGCCAACCGTTTCCTTGTTTCGCAGCCGATCAAACGCCAGGCGGCGGTTGGCCACACTGTCCTGCTTGGCCAGCGTGATCAGGGGCTCCGCGTAACCGCGCAGCTCCTTGGCCTTGGGGAGCGTTGTCTTGATCAGTTCGTGCTCTACCAGCGAGCTGGTCATGTTGCGAAACATGGCCTTGCGGTGAGAGCTGTTTCGGTTTAACTGACGTCCACTGTGACGATGACGCATCTTACTAATCCTTTGCTCTGTGCTGTCTCAGCACGCTGTTCTCACGCGGGCGCTCAGGCGCTCAGCACCCGCTCGTCATTTTTCAAACTGGCCGGGGGCCAGCTGTCAAGGCGCATGCCCAGCGACAGCCCGCGGGAAGCCAGCACATCCTTGATCTCGGTGAGGGACTTCTTGCCAAGGTTCGGCGTCTTCAGAAGCTCGACCTCGGTACGCTGCACCAGGTCCCCGATATAGTAGATATTCTCTGCTTTCAGGCAATTCGCCGAGCGAACGGTCAATTCAAGATCATCCACGGGGCGCAACAGCACAGGATCGACCTCATCCTCAGAGTCGGAGGATACCGACTGCGCTTCACTTTCAAGATCAACAAACACGGCAAGCTGCTGCTGAAGAATGGTCGCCGCGCGCCGAATAGCCTCTTCCGGGTCGATCGTACCGTTGGTCTCAAGATCGAGTATCAGCTTATCGAGGTCAGTACGCTGCTCAACCCGCGCCGCCTCGACAACGTAGGCCACGCGGTGAATCGGAGAGAACGTCGCGTCCAGCTGAAGTCGACCGATGGAGCGGGTCTCTTCCTCTGGGTTTTCTCGCGAGTCCGCAGGAGAGTACCCACGACCACGCACCGCCGTCAGCTTCATGTTCACCGACTTTTCCGCATTGATATTGCATATCAGATGCTCAGGATTGCGGATCTCCACGTCGTGGTCAGTCTGTATGTCCCCCGCCGTCACGGCACCCGGTCCCTTCTTACTCAGGGTCAGCTCGACCTCATCCTTGCCGGCCATCACAAGCGCGACGTCCTTGAGGTTGAGCAGGATTTCGATCACGTCCTCCTGGACGCCTTCCATGGTGCTGTACTCGTGAAGAACGCCATCTATTTCAACCTCGGTGATAGCGCACCCAGGCATGGATGATAGGAGAATACGTCGCAACGCATTGCCGAGGGTATGCCCAAAACCGCGCTCAAGAGGCTCAAGAGTCACCTGTGCGCGCGTGCTGCTTTTTTCCTCAACCTTTATGACACGGGGTGTCAATAACTCGTTTACTGCACTCTGCATTGGGGCACCTGTAGCTAATTGGTAGACTGGCCTGCGCTTCTACTACTTGGAGTAGAGCTCGACAATCAGGTTTTCGTTGATCTCAGACGAAAGCTCCTGCCGCTCCGGCGCTGCCTTAAATATTCCCTCGAGCTTTTCCACGCTGACCTCCATCCACTCTGGCTCGCCGCGTTGACCGGCAAGAGCGAGGGCCGCCTGAACTCTAAGCTGCTTCTTGGCCTTTTCACGCACGGCGACAACGTCACCGGGCTGCACCTGGTAGGACGCGATGTTGACCGTCTTACCGTTTACCAGTATGGCCTTGTGTGCGACCAGCTGACGCGATTCAGAACGGGTCGAGCCGAACCCCATGCGGTAAACCACGTTGTCCAGGCGGCTTTCAAGCAACTGCAGCAGATTTTCACCCGTTGCACCCTTAAGGCGCGCCGCTTCCTTGTAATAGTTGCGGAACTGCTTCTCGAGAACGCCATACATACGACGTACCTTCTGCTTTTCCCGCAGCTGCACGCCGTAATCGGAAAGACGGCCACGCCTGGCGCCGTGCTGTCCGGGTACCGATTCTGGCTTGCATTTGGAGTCGAGTGAGCGAACGCCGCTCTTCAGAAAAAGATCCGTTCCTTCACGCCGTGACAGCTTGCACTTGGGGCCAATATATCGAGCCATAATCTATAGTCCTGTTTGCTTTAAACGCGACGCTTCTTGGGCGGGCGGCAACCGTTGTGTGGAATGGGCGTCACATCGGTGATATTGCTGATCTTGTAGCCGCAGGCATTGAGTGCGCGGACAGCTGACTCGCGCCCGGGGCCTGGGCCTTTCACCTGCACATCCAGGTTCTGTAGACCATATTCCTTCGCCGCTTCACCGGCGCGCTCGGCGGCAACCTGCGCCGCAAACGGAGTGCTCTTGCGCGAGCCACGAAAACCAGAACCACCCGCAGTCGCCCAGCTCAGGGTGTTGCCCTGACGGTCGGTGATGGTGACAATGGTGTTGTTAAACGAAGCATGCACATGCGCGATGCCGTCGGCAATCGTGCGTGAAATCTTCTTGCGAGTGCTTTTGGCACCTGGCTTTGCCATATTTCAATTCCTGTTAATATCAACACTGCATAAATGATGCAGCTACACTAAACCCGGAAACGCTGAACGCTCCAACGAGAGCGTTATCGGCGTATCGGCTTACGCGGACCTTTACGAGTGCGCGCATTGGTTTTCGTCCGCTGCCCACGCAGAGGCAGGCTACGCCGATGACGTAACCCACGATTGCAGCCGAGGTCCATGAGACGCTTGATGTTCATGGACAGCTCGCGCCGCAGGTCACCCTCAACCGTCATCTCACCGACACTCGCGCGCAAGGTGTCCAGCTCGCCGTCAGTCAACTCACTCATTTTGGTAGTCTCCGCAATGCCGCAGGCACTGCAGATACGGCGCGCCTGGGCGCGACCGACACCGTAAATATAGGTCAACGAGATAACCGTGTGCTTGTTATCCGGGACATTGACGCCGGCGATACGAGCCATTCAACCTTCTCCAATCGTGTGACGCTAAACCATTCAGCCCTGTGGAACCCGTGCTCTGCAAGAGCCCCCGCGAAGGGCGCGAGAGTTTAGCGATTTACTCCATAGAAATCAATCATGTTTGGCAAGAAACTAGCCCTGGCGCTGCTTGTGCCGGGGATCGGTCGCACAAATCACGCGCACCACACCACCACGACGCACCACTTTGCAGTTTCTGCAGATCTTCTTTACTGATGCACGAACTTTCATTGCCTTTTCTCCAAAACACCGGCCGTCAACGTGCGCGACCAGCTCCGCCATAAGTCTTGAGGTTTGCTTTTTTCATGACTGAATCATATTGATGAGACATCATGTGGCTCTGCACCTGCGCCATAAAATCCATCACCACGACCACAACGATCAACAGGGACGTACCGCCAAGGTAAAACGGAACATTCCAGGTGACCACGAGGAACTGCGGCAGCAGACACACCAGAGCAATATACGCCGAACCAAACACCGTAAGCCGCGTCAGCACGCCGTCGATGTAATTTGCGGTTTGCTGGCCTGGGCGAATTCCAGGCACAAACGCGCCAGAACGCTTGAGGTTATCGGCCACTTCCTGCGGATTGAACATCAACGCCGTGTAGAAGAAGCAGAAGAACACAATGAATATCGTAAACAGCAGTATATTCAACGGCTGCCCTGGACCAATCATGACGGCCAGATCCTGCAACCAGTCAGCCTGTCCCGAGCTTGCGAACCACTGGGCAATAGACGCCGGGAACAGCAATATGCTGCTGGCAAAGATCGCCGGTATCACGCCCGCCATGTTCACCTTGAGCGGCAGGTGACTGCTTTGGGCCTGATACATCTTCCGACCCTGCTGGCGTTTGGCGTAATTCACGGTGATCCTACGCTGCCCGCGCTCAATAAACACGATCAGGTAAATCACGGCGATAGCCAGCGCAAGGATTGAAAGCAGCACCAGGATATTGATCTCGCCCTGCCTGGCCTGCTCGAGCGATTGCCCTATTGCTGAGGGCAGCCCTGCGACAATGCCGGCAAAAATCAACAGGGAGATGCCGTTGCCGACGCCCTTTTCAGTGATTTGCTCTCCCAGCCACATCATGAATACAGCGCCCGTTACCAGCGACGTGATAGCGATCACAAAAAACACGACTCCGGCATCATAGGACATACCCTGATTGGCCATACCCACTGTCATACCTGTCGCTTGTACGAAAGCGAGCACCACCGTCAGGTACCGTGTGTACTGGCTGATCTTGCGCCGTCCCGACTCGCCTTCCTTTTTCAGCTGCTCAAGCTGCGGCGTTACAGCCGACATCAACTGCATGATGATGGACGCCGATATGTAAGGCATGATGCCGAGTGCAAGTATGCTCATCCTCTCCAGCGCACCACCCGAAAACATGTTTGCCAGACCCAGTATCGTTCCCTGGTTCTGATTGAACAGCGCCGCGAGCTGGTTGGGGTCGATGCCCGGCACGGGAATATGCGTACCTATTCGGTACACTATAATCGCGAGCAGAACAAAGCGCAGGCGAGCAAACAGCTCGCCCAGACCGGCCTTCTTGTTGCCTGGTTTCTCGGCCATTTACTCTTCGACCTTGCCGCCCGCTTGCTCGATCGCCTCGCGAGCGCCCCTGCTGACCTTGAGGCCACGCGTGGTCACCGAGCGATCAATTTCCCCTGACAGGAACACGCGGACACGCTCAACGTCGTTGCGAATGACATCCGCGTCCTTGAGCGCCTGCAGGTCCACTACATCAGCTGTAACACTTGCCAACTCCGACAGACGAAGCTGCGCCGTCGTGCGCGATACTCTCGACGAAAAGCCGTACTTGGGCAGGCGCTTCTGCAGCGGCATCTGGCCGCCCTCGAAACCGGGACTGACTTTGCCACCCGAACGGGCTTTCTGCCCTTTGTGGCCGCGACCGGCCGTCTTGCCGTAACCGCTGCCGATACCGCGGCCGACGCGCTTGGCGCCTGTTTTCGCGCCCGGCGCCGGACTCAGGGTATTGAGCCGCATTATCTCTGTCTCTGACATGACTTACTCCTCTACCCTAACCAGGTAGTTGACTTTATTGAGCATGCCGCGCACAGACGGGGTGTCTTCCACCTCGACGGTGTGACCGATGCGCCGCAGACCCAGCCCACTGACGCAGGCCCTGTGATTTTTCAGGCGACCGTGAACGCTTTTCACGAGCGTCACCCTGATCGTTGCTTTAGCCATGACTCGACAACTCGCTCTTAATTCAGAATTTCTTCAACAGACTTGCCGCGCTTTGCGGCCACTGAGTCCGGAGATGACATGTCGCGCAAGCCGTTGAAGGTCGCACGAACCACGTTGACCGGGTTGGTGGACCCATAGCATTTCGCGAGAACGTTATGCACGCCGGCCAGCTCAAGCACCGCACGCATGGCGCCACCGGCAATAATGCCCGTACCTTCGGACGCCGGCTGCATGTATACCTTGGACGCACCGTGACGCGCCTTGACCGGGTACTGAATAGTATCGCCGTTCAGGTCGACCTGGATCATGTTGCGACGCGCTGCTTCCATCGCCTTCTGGATCGCAACCGGCACCTCACGTGCCTTGCCGCGGCCGAAGCCGACCTTGCCCTTGCCATCACCAACCACCGTGAGAGCGGTGAAACCAAAAATGCGGCCGCCCTTGACCACCTTTGCAACGCGATTGACCTGAACCAGCTTTTCCTGGAGATCACCGTCCTGCTTTGACTGCTCGTTAAATGCCATATCGCTTTCCTAGAATTCCAGTCCACCTTCGCGTGCAGCATTAGCCAGTGCCGCAACCCTGCCGTGATAACGGTAGCCGCTGCGATCAAACGCCACTTTCTCAATGCCCGCCTGTTTTGCCCGCTCCGCGACCAGCTTACCAACCGCTGCCGCAGCGTCGATATTTCCCGTAGACCCGCTGCGAAGTTCGCTATCCAGCGTTGACGCGCTCGCGATCACCTTGTCGCCCGCCGGCGTGAACACCTGAGCATAAATATGCCGCGGAGTGCGGTGCACACTGAGGCGATTCACACCTTGCGTACGCATCTTTGCGCGACCCCGACGGGCGCGGCGCAAACGTGACTCGTTCTTGATACTCATCTCGACACCTACTTTTTCTTGGCTTCTTTACGGCGCACGTTCTCGTCCGCGTAACGAATGCCTTTGCCCTTGTATGGCTCCGGCGGACGGAAGCTACGCAGCTTTGCCGCCGCCTGGCCGACTACCTGCTTGTCGATGCCGCTCAGCACAACCTCTGTCTGTGTCGGCGTCTCCGCCGTCACACCGTCGGGCAGCTCGTAATCCACTGGATGAGATAGGCCCACCGTGAGGTTCACGCTGCTACCGGTTGCTTTGGCGCGGTAGCCGACACCGTTGAGGACCAGCTTGCGCTGCCACCCCTCACTGACGCCTTTCACCATGTTGTTAAACAGTGCGCGGGTAGTGCCCGCCATTGCCTTGACCTTGTCGTTGTCGTAGGCAAACGTCACGACACCGTCTTCCTGGCTCACAGTGATACCGTCCTGCAGGGCGATGCTCAAGGCGCCCTTGGCGCCCTTTACGGTGAGATCGACGCCGTCGATCCTGACTTCAACTCCGCCCGGCAATGACACCGGATTCTTTGCAACTCTAGACATGTCTCTTGCTCTTCAATTCGGGCCCTTAGAATACGGTGCAGAGCACTTCTCCGCCCACGCCTGCGGCACGCGCCGCTCGATCGGTCATTACGCCCTGTGACGTTGATACAATCGCTATTCCCAGACCGCCCCTAACCGTCGGCAGACCGTCTTTTCCGGAATAACTACGAAGCCCCGGCCGGCTGACCCGATCGATTTCCGCGATCACGGGTTTACCCTGAAAATACTTCAGGCGGAGCGCAAGACGCGGCTTGCCTTCGTCAACGCGCGCTTCGAAACTTTCAATGTAACCTTCACTTTGCAATACGTTCGCCACAGCGCTCTTCAACTTCGAGCCAGGCATATCGACCGTGGTCTTTCCGGCCATCTGGGCGTTACGAATGCGCGTCAGCATATCTGACAGCGGATCTTGCATGCTCATAATCTATAACTCTCCGTTACCAGCTGGACTTAACCAGCCCGGGCACATCGCCGCGCATGGCCGCCTCACGCAGTTTGTTGCGACACAAACCGAACTTGCGATACACCCCGTGCGGGCGACCGGTGATCTGACAGCGACGACGCTGACGCACCGGGCTCGCATCCCGCGGCAATTTCTGCAGTGCCACCTGAGCGTCCCACTTCTGCTCGTCCGACGCCTGCGGATCCACGATGACTGCCTTGAGCTCTGCCCGCTTCGCCGCATACTTCGCGACTGTTCTGGTGCGCTTGTGCTCACGCGCGATCATTGACTTCTTGGCCATAGTTAAACCTCTTAACCCTTCAGCGGGAAGTTGAAAGCACGCAGCAGTGCACGGCCCTCTTCATCCGTTCGTGCGGTGGTCGTGATCGTGATATCCATACCGCGCAGCGTATCCACCTGGTCGTAATTAATCTCAGGAAAGATGATCTGTTCCGTCACGCCCATGGCGAAATTACCCCGACCATCAAAAGACTTGGGGCTGATCCCGCGAAAATCGCGTATACGCGGGATGGCAATACTGATCAGGCGTTCCAGAAACTCATACATACGATCCGAACGCAATGTGACTTTACAGCCAACCGGCCATCCGTCCCGGATCTTAAAACCGGCAATGGACTTCCGGGCAAGAGTAACCACCGGCTTCTGGCCGGAAATTTTCTCCATGTCGCTAACCGCATTCTCCATGACTTTCTTGTCGCCCACGGCCTCACCCACGCCCATATTCAGGGTGATCTTGGTGATGCGCGGCACTTCCATCACGTTTGCGAGCCCGAGTTCTTCTTTCAGCCGGGCCGCAATCTCATCGCGGTACTTGTCTTTCAATGTAGCCATTGCTCAGATACCTGTATTCGCTGCGTTACGCGTCGATCGCGTCGCCGCTTGACTTGAACACACGGACCTTGCGGTCGCCTTCAACCCTGAAGCCCACACGGTCTGCTTTACTGGTGGTGGCATTGTAGATCGCGACATTTGAGCCCTGTATAGCGGCTTCCTGTTCGACGATGCCTCCCTGCACCCCGGCCTGCGGGTTGGGGCGGGTATGCTTTTTCACCACGTTTACACCCGACACGATAAGCTTGCCGTTATCCAGCACTCTACGCACCTTGCCGCGCTTACCCTTGTCCTTGCCCGCCAGGACGATCACTTCGTCATCGCGCTTGATCTTCAACATC